>NZ_MRWE01000006.1 GCF_002093665.1 Rouxiella badensis
ATACCACTCTCTACGGTCCGTTTTAGCTAGATGATCCTGGCATTCTGCTATATATTAAACATACATTATAGAGACCATTGTTTTACTATTTCGGAGCTCATCGGCCCACTTCAGATAGACTAAAGAAGCCACTATGCGTAAAAAATACAACATCAAGATGACCAGAATTATTCTGACGATCAGCTTTATTATCCTGTTTGGTCGCCTCATCTATGCCGCGATCGGGTCCTATTCCCATCATAAAAATCAGCAGCAGGCCCAGATTGAACAACCCGTGACACCCGTTTCGTCACAAGACTCGTCAGAAAAAGCGCCCTAATTGTTGGTCATTTTGTTGGTTTTTCGCCCCAGCAATTTTGTTTACAGATAGCAGAAGGACTCTGAATGTCAGCAGCAAAACCGCAGAACCACTCTCAGAAATTGGCGGAAGTTCGTCACCATATCCTTGATTTACTGCTTAATAATGATGATTTAGCCGACAGTATTCTCGGCGAAAAAACCGCAGACCCGCGCAACACCTTGCTGATGGACCAAACCGCGGATCTTAGCGCCAGCGTCGCCACCCTGCACGCCGCCGACCTCGCCGATATTCTTGAAGCTCTGCCTGAACACCAGCGTCTGGCGCTGTGGAGTCTGGTCGAACCCTCGGTGCGCGGCAAGGCGCTGGTCGAGGTTTCGGAAACCGTATGGGACAGCCTGATTGAGGAGATGAGCGACAGAGACCTGCTCCGCGCCATCGCCTATCTGGATCTCGACGATCAGGTTTATCTGGCCGAATACCTGCCGCGTGACCTGACCGGCCGCGTCCTCACCTCGCTGGAGCCCCGCCTGCGTGACAAAGTCCGCGAGGTGATGAAATTCGGCAAGAGCTCGGTGGGCAGAATAATGGATTTCGAGCTGTTGACTATTCGCCCGGACGTCACGCTTGCCGCCGTGCAACGCTATCTGCGCTTTCGCAAAATCATTCCTAAAGGCAGCGACAAACTGTTCGTCACCGACCGCAATAACCTGCTGCTGGGTGAACTGCCGTTGACCACCGTGCTGCTCAATGCGCCGCTGCAACGGGTTGAGGAGGTCATGAACGACGATCCGACCACTTTCAGCCCAGACGACAAAGCCGACGACGCGGCCAGCGCTTTTGAACGATACGACCTGATAACCGCTCCGGTGGTAGACCTGAAAGGCAAGCTGATGGGCCGCCTGACGGTCGAGTCGATTGTTGATTTCGTTAACGAAGATTCAGACGCTAACCTGCGCCGTATGGGCGGTATCAGCCCGGAGGAAGACGTCTTTTCCCCGGTCGGCAAGGCGGTGAAAAATCGTTGGGCGTGGCTCGCCATTAACCTGTGTACCGCCTTTGTTGCCTCAAGGGTGATTGGGTTGTTTGAGCACACGATTTCCGAGCTGGTCGCGCTGGCGGCGCTGATGCCCATCGTTGCCGGTATCGGCGGCAACACCGGTAATCAGACCATTACGATGATCGTGCGCGGACTGGCGCTGCATCAGGTTCAGTTAAGCAATATGCCGTTCCTGCTGTTGAGGGAACTTGGCGTAGCCTTGATAAACGGGCTTATCTGGGGCGGTTTGATGGGTGTCGTCACCTGGCTGCTGTACGGCAATATGGCGATGGGCGCAGTCATGACGTTAGCAATGGTGCTGAATTTACTGGTGGCTGCACTGATGGGGGTGTTGATTCCGCTGACGATGGTGCGACTCGGGCGTGACCCGGCGCTGGGCTCCAGCGTGATGATTACGGCACTCACTGACACCGGCGGATTCTTTATCTTCCTCGGACTGGCGACAATCTTCCTGCTTTAATTCGCTTACAAGCCGCTCCCTGAAATTCAGGGAGCGATGTGGTCTATCCCAACATACTCGCAGCTAACTTTCCCGAACACGCACTCAGGGCGGATTAGCCGTGGGTTTTCATACCGGCTGCGAACATCAGGATGTGGAAGGCACTGGCCACGACTAAAAGGGCTAAAACGCTGCCGCCGTAGATAAGCACTAACCAGGAAATCTTTTTCCAGAAGGAGACGCTTTTCGCCGGAACGGTTTTGTCATCCATCTGTTGAATTGTAATAAGACTTTTCATTCAGTCCTCCAATCTTTTAAACATAAGGGGCAAGGCTCGCCCTGCCCCTTTAATCATAACTTCACTACGTTATCAGTGGTAACCCTGGTCCGGCGTGACTTTGCCGCGGAACACATGGTAGCCCCAGAAGGTGTAGAACAGGATGATTGGGATAATGATCAGCGCACCCACCAGGATGAAGCCCTGACTTGCTGGTGGCGAAGCGGCCTGCCAGAAAGTGATGGACGGTGGAATAATGTTTGGCCATACGCTGATACCCAAACCGCTATAACCCAGGAATACCAGTACCAGAGTCAGAATAAACGGCGAGTAGTGTGCATTACGGTTAACCGCTTTCACAATAAAGAAGGACACCAGCAGAACCAAAACAGGCACTGGCAGGAACCAGAACAAGTTAGGTGTGCTGAACCAACGGTGTGCGATGTCGGCGTGAGTCATTGGCGTCCAGATACTGACGACTGCCAATACTGCAAGCAGTACGAACAGCAGTGGCTTAGCCAGGTCATGCATACGCTGTTGCAGGCTGCCTTCAGTTTTCAGGATAAGCCAGGTACAACCCAGCAGAGCGTAGGCAACAATCAGGCCCAGCCCGCAGAACACGGTAAACGGCGTCAGCCAGTCCATCGCACCGCCAGCGTAGACGCGGTTAACCACCGGCAGACCGTCGATGAAGGCGCCCAGAACCACACCCTGACAGAAGGTCGCTATTACGGAACCCCAAATGAAGGATTTGTCCCAGATGTGACGCTTCTCTTCGCTCGCCTTGAAACGGAACTCAAAGGCAACACCACGGAAGATCAGGCCAAACAGCATGATAGTCAGCGGCATGGCCAGCGCGTCAAGGATGACCGAGTAAGCCAGTGGGAACGCACCATAAAGGCCCGCACCACCCAGCACCAGCCAGGTTTCGTTGCCGTCCCAAACAGGGGCAACGGTGTTCATCATAACGTCACGGTCTTCGCTCTTTTTAACGAACGGATACAGCAGACCAATACCTAAATCGAAACCATCCATAACGACATACATCATGATGCCGAATACGATAATGACGAACCAGATCAACGGTAAATCGATACCCATTATCAGCTCCTTAACTTAATTTTTCATCTACAGCAGACAGAGGACGAGCTGGGGTACGTTGTTTACCCGGGCCACCATCTTCATGATGTTCGCCTTCGTGCTCCTGAGGACCTTTCTTGATCAGACGCATCATGTAGCCGTAGCCGACGCCAAATACTGAGCAATAGATAACAACAAAGGCAATCAGGGTAATGCTCATGTGTACAACACCGTGCGCTGAAACAGCGTCTTTGGTACGTTGCAGACCATAAACAACCCAAGGCTGACGACCCACTTCAGTGGTGATCCAACCCGCCAGCAGAGCAATCAGACCAGAAGGTCCCATGCACAGCATGAAGCGCAGGAAGGTTTTGTTGGTGTAAAGGGTACCGCGTTTACGCATCCACAGACCGACGAAGCCAGACAGGATCATCAGCATACCCAGACCCGCCATGATGCGGAATGTCCAGAAGATGATGGTAGAGTCAGGACGGTCTTCTTTCGGGAATGACTTCAGCGCAGGGATCTGCTTGGTCAGACTGTGCGTCAGGATGATGCTTCCGAGATCGGGAATTTCAATCTTGTACTTAGTCTCTTCGGCGGTCATGTCAGGCCAGCCTACCAGCACCAGCGGAGATGGCTTGTCATCTGGATTTTCCCAGTGGCCTTCAATCGCTGCGATTTTAGCAGGTTCGTATTTCAGGGTGTTCAGTCCGTGCGCATCGCCCACCACTGCCTGAATAGGAGACACGATCAGCGCCATCCACATTGCCATGGAGAACATTTTACGTGTTGCAGGCGTGTTGTTTCCGCGCAGCAGGTGGTAAGCAGCAGAAGAAGCCACGAAGAATGCAGATGCCAGGAACGCCGCAATACTCATGTGGAACAAGCGGTACGGGAATGACGGGTTGAAAATAACTTTCAGCCAGTCAACTGGAACAATCAGGCCGTTAACGATGCTATAACCCTGCGGCGTGTGCATGAAGCTGTTCGACGCCAGGATCCAGAAGGTTGAGATGATAGTTCCCAGAGCAACCATGCAGGTGGAGAAGAAGTGCAGACCAGGTCCAACACGATTCCAACCAAACAGCATAACGCCCAGGAAGCCAGCCTCCAGGAAGAACGCGGTCAGTACTTCATAGGTCAACAGGGGACCGGTGATGTTACCCGCGAAGTCAGAGAATCCACTCCAGTTGGTACCAAATTGATAGGCCATGACCAGACCAGAAACCACGCCCATACCGAAGTTTACGGCGAAGATTTTGGACCAGAAATGATACAGATCACGATAGGAATCTTGTTTAGTTTTTAGCCAGAGCCCTTCAAGGACAGCCAGAAAACTCGCCAAACCTATGGTGATCGCCGGGAAAATAATGTGAAACGACACTGTAAAGGCGAACTGGGTCCTTGCAAGATCCAGTGCAGTTAAGCCAAACATGGCATTACCTCAGATTGCATAGAAAGTTTCATAAGACAGACAGTCAGTTTGTTCGAAAAAAAGTCACAGCAGTCCAGATGCCAAAGCAGCACCCAATAACCAAGAGACTAAAATAAAATCAAATTTTTGTGGCGAGCCACGGGTACAACACGATGTCTGTATGTATAAACGCAGGTGATCAGTTAAAACGGTGGAGCGCGGGGTTGAAACTCCAACTGTTTAAAGAAGCTCAACAGCGGAGAATCGAAATGTTCTCTGGGTACGAAAGCACTGAGATTACCCGACCACTGAAGCATTACATTTCCCAAGCTAATTATAGACAACTGGTCAATTAATGCACAATGAGAGCAAGGTAAATCTTCATGCACCGAGACATCATTCGCCGACGCGTTCAACTGCATTTGCATGCGGCTGAGTTGTTCTGAGATTGATGACTGATGGTCCTTCATACCGGTTGCAATGACTCTATTTGCCCCTGATACAAAGCTCGCTACCGAACCCGTCGCGACAGACGTTTTCGCAGCGCCCATACTAAAGTGGTCCAGAGATCGGGAGATCGCTGGCGTCAGCATTAATATGAGGATCGCGAAGATACCCCACCACGCAGGTGAGAAACTTCGAGAAGAATTGATCAGGATTAAAGACACATTCAGCCTAATGCAGTAGAGACAATTTCGGTTCGTATGAATTGTACGTGTATTTCTTTAAAATGTTAAAAAACTTTCGGCCACTTTGTGCGGTTTTTTGATTTCAAATCCTGACGATGTAAATAGGATTTCATTTATTTAATAACTGCATCCTTACAGACATCATGGGATAACATTTATTACCATCAAATTTAACAATTGATTATTCTGGTTTCCAATTCGGGCTATTCCAAATAAGTAACGTAGCGTAACTTCTCCAGGGTTTCCAAATTTCGGCATAGCGATTTATTGTTCCAGGCGTCATATTTGGGAACCGCTGCTTTATTAAATAGTCGCTGTGTAAAAAGAGGTCTCTCTCGCCCCAGGCGCGCATAGCAATGTAGCTGGCGGTCCAGCCGCCGATCCCCGGCATCGCCAGCAGCTGCTTCATCCCCTGCCGTGCATCGGTAATGCCGTAGAGCGGCAACTCCCCGTTTTCTATCGATTTTGCCAGATTAATCAGGCATGCCGCACGCTTGGCCTGCACGCCGAGGGCGCGCAGCGCATCCACTTCAAGTGCTGCTACGCGGGCCGGGGTGGGAAACAAGTGCGTCAACGCTTCGTAGGGCGTATCAATCGTCTCGCCGCACAGCCTGGCCAGTCTGGTGCAGAAGGTTGCCGCCATCTTGACGCTGACCAGCTGGCCAAGAATGGCGCGGACCGCAAGCTCGAAGCTGTCGATACAGCCGGGCAAGCGCAGCCCCGCCGCCTCTTCCGCTAATGGCCCCAGTGCCTGCGCGATGGCCTGCGGGTCAGCGTCCAAATCCAGCAGATTGCGCACTCTTCGTTTTACCGTCTCGATGTGTGGCACGAGAGAAAGAGAGACCTCCAGCTCAACGGCGTGCAGGCTTTCCCGGGGCCGCCAACTGAGCCAGCCGCTGACGCTTACATCCTCTTCCTTTATTGCCAGCGTTCTTTTATAGCTGAAACCTTCGGGCCCCTGGTCGTCAAACTGTTCAATGCCTGCGAGCGCCCTCGCCCCGAGAAAGGCGGTCATCCAGCCCCAGTCATAAGGAGGATTATAAGGAAGGAGATATTTTGCGTTGGCCACCGGGAAGTCCTTAATAAATGGTTAACATCAGACAGATTAATAAATGTAGCCTACGCGGCGCGAAGGCCTGCATCAGCGCCGTAGAGTCATCATTAGCTAAAGATTGTCTTAGTCAACAGCCTTTAATGAAATATGACCGGACGATAGGGTTAGAGTTATTCGTTAATTGTGAATATTTTGTTTTATCAAGTTAAATAATATAGGCGGTTTATTTGAGCAATGAAATCATCGGCGATAAAAAATGCCGCTAATTTGTTCGCAGCTGGGGTCTTTTTTATCCGTCATTTGTTAACAACCCTTCTTCCCTCTTTATCTCCTACTTCCTTCTTGCCTGCCGGCAACGACTCCGGTAAAGTCGCCCCCCTTCTTTGGCATGGGGAACCGTGATGTTTATTGGATTTGACTACGGTACGGCGAATTGCTCCGTCGCCGTGATGCGTGACAACGACGCAGAGCTTTTGGCGTTAGAAAATGGCGATGCCTATTTGCCTTCCATGCTTTGTGCACCGACGCGTGAAGCAGTCAGTGAATGCTTGCATCGTCACTGGCAGGTACCAACGGGCAGCGATGAGAATCAGCAGCTGTTGCGCCGCAGCATGAGCTTCAACCGTGAAGAAGATATTCAGGTCAACAGCAACAGCGTGCACTTCGGTCTACAGGCGCTGGCGACCTATATGGAAGATCCGGAAGACGTTTACTTCGTGCGGTCGCCGAAGTCGTTCCTCGGGGCCAACGGCCTTAAGCCGCAGCAGATAGCTCTGTTTGAAGACCTGGTCTGCGCCATGATGTTCCACATCAAGCGCCAGGCCGAATCGGTGGTACAGCAGACCATCGAGCAGACCGTGATTGGTCGCCCGATCAACTTCCAGGGTATGGGTGGCGAAGAAGCCAACCGTCAGGCGCAGGGTATCCTTGAACGTGCCGCGGCGCGTGCCGGTTTCCGCGATGTGGCCTTCCAGTTCGAGCCGGTCGCAGCGGGTCTGGACTTTGAGGCTACGCTGACCGAAGACAAAACCGTGCTGGTGGTCGATATCGGCGGCGGTACCACCGACTGCTCCGTGCTGTTGATGGGACCGAGCTGGCGCGGCAAGGCTGAGCGTCAGCACAGCCTGCTGGGCCATAGCGGCTGCCGCGTAGGCGGTAACGATCTGGACATCATGACCGCTTTCAAACAGCTGACCCCGCAGTTTGGCATGGGCAGCGAATCACAGAAAGGCATCGCGATGCCGTCATTGCCCTTCTGGAATGCGGTTGCCACCAACGACGTTCCCGCGCAGCAAGATTTCTACAGCGTGGCAAACGGCCGTATGCTTCGCGACATGATCCGTGATGCGGCGAATCCCGATCAGGTTAAACGCCTGCTGAAGGTCCACCAGCAGCGCCTGAGCTACCGTCTGGTGCGGGCGGCGGAGGAGAGCAAGATTGCGCTGTCCGAACGCCAGAGCGTTACCGCCGCATTGGACTTTATCGAGTCGGGTCTGGCGGAAAGCATCAGCCAACAGCAGCTCAGCGAAGCCATCGCGCAGCCGCTGGAACGCATTCAGGAGCAGGTCAGCCTTGCGCTTGCCAGCAGCGACATCAAGCCGGACGTCATCTATCTGACCGGCGGTAGTGCGCGCTCACCTCTGTTGCGTACAGCATTGCAGGAACAGCTGCCGGGTATCCCGCTGGTCGGGGGCAACGATTTTGGCTCGGTTACCGCCGGTCTGGCGCGCTGGGCGCAAACGCTGTTCCGTTAACAGCGACCGACCGCCTGATAAAAGAAAAGCGCCAGACTCACGTCGGCGCTTTTCTTGTTTATTAACCGGCTAACCGGTCAAAACCAGGCATTACTTCCAGGCGCTGGCCTTATCCAGAGCCTCGATGTCGCCTTTGTCGAGTTTCAATTTGGTGGCCAGAGAGAGATCCTCAAGCTGCTTCAACGAGGTGGCACTCACGATAGGCGCGGTGATGCTCGGACGCGCAATCAGCCAGGCCAGCGAAACCTGCGTCGGAGACGCGCGGTGTTTCTCGGAAATTTCATCCAGCGCCTGAATGATTTTGTGCCCGCGATCGTTAAGGTATTTTTCAACCACACCGCCGCCGCGCTTACTCTTGGTGGCGTCTTCCTTGCTGCGGTATTTACCCGACAGGAATCCGCTCGCCAGCGAATAGTAGTTGATCACGCCAACGTCATTGTCGGTCACCACTTTCTCCAGACCTGACTCATAGTCTTTGCGGTCGTAGAGGTTGTACTCGGGTTGCAGCGTCTCGTAACGCGCCAGACCCTGCTCTTTGGAAACTTTCAGCGCCTCGGCGAAGCGGGTCGCCGAATAGTTGGAGCCGCCGATGGCACGAACCTTACCTTCTTTGATCAGTTCATCGAAAGTGGCAAGCGTGTCGGCTAACGGAGTGTCTTCGTCATCTTTATGCGCCTGATACAGGTCGATGTAGTCCGTTTGCAGACGCTTGAGCGAGTTTTCAACCGACTGTCTAATGTAGCTCGGGGACAGGCCTTTTTGACCGTCGCCCATCTCCATGCCCACCTTGGTCGCCAGAACAATTTTATCGCGCTTGCCGCTCTTCTTCAGCCAGTTACCGATGATGGTCTCCGACTCACCGCCCTGATTACCCTCGGCCCAGCGAGAGTATACGTCGGCAGTATCGATAAAATTAAGTTGGTGTTCCAAAAGCGCATCAAGAACGCTGAAAGAGGTCGATTGGTCGATAGTCCAGCCAAATACGTTGCCGCCAAAGGTCAGCAAAGGAACCTGGATACCGGAACGACCCAATTCTCTTTTACTCATCATGCTCTCCTTTTTCTGATGACTTACTATGAATGAAGAATTTGATTAGCCTGCAAATCACAGTACTAACCTTAGCACCTTGAGCCGATAATACTCAGTCATCATCACCCGGTTTTATTGTCACAGAATGAAAGGGACTCCTTATTTCCTCCATTTTTTCACCCCCGAGATTCGCTAAACTGTGCAACGATGTGAAGGTGATTTCTGCTCGCTAAAATAAAAAATCAACGAATCAGAACGTTGAATGAAGTCCGCCAAGGAAGGCGTTAACGTAAAAGTCCGGATTTCTAGGGTCGACGCGGGTGCTCTATCCGCTTATGCTTTTATTCTCTGTCTATTTCCACGGGTATTCGGTAAGCCAGAAAAGCTGAATCAACGCAGTGAGCAATAACCTCAATTTAGGCACTATTTATTGGGCACGACAAATCGATGACTGAGGCTACAGGAACCACCCTACCTATTTCAGTGCGCTGGCAGCTATGGATTGTCGCCTTCGGCTTCTTTATGCAGTCCCTCGACACCACCATCGTCAACACCGCCCTGCCTTCGATGGCCGTAAGCCTCGGCGTGAACCCGCTACACATGCACAGCGTGGTGGTTGCCTACGTGCTCACCGTGGCGGTGATGCTGCCCGCCAGCGGCTGGCTGGCCGACAAGGTTGGCGTCAAATGGGTGTTCTTCTCGGCCATCGTGCTGTTTACCCTCGGCTCACTGCTCTGCGCGCAGTCGACCACGCTGCAACAGCTGGTGATGTCGCGCGTGCTGCAAGGAGTCGGCGGTGCGATGATGGTGCCGGTCGGGCGGCTGACGGTACTCAAGATAGTGCCACGCAGTGAATACATGGCGGCCATGACCTTCGTCACCCTGCCCGGACAGATTGGCCCGCTGATGGGCCCGGCGCTCGGCGGTTTTCTGGTGCAGTACGCCAGCTGGCACTGGATCTTCCTGATTAACCTGCCCGTGGGGCTGGCAGGCGCTATCGCCACGCTCACGCTGATGCCAAACTACAAGATGCAGACGCGGCGCTTCGACATCAGCGGCTTTGTCATGCTGGCGGTCTGCATGGCAACCCTCACGCTGGCGCTGGAAGGAAACAAAGGCCTGGGCCTTTCGCCGCTGACGCTGGTCGCCCTGGTCATCGTCGGTGCGGCGGCGCTCGGCGCTTATTGGCTGCACGCGCGCGGCAATCTCTCGGCGCTTTTTTCGCTGCGCCTGTTTCACACCAAAACCTTTTCCATTGGGCTAACCGGCAGTTTCCTCGGCCGCATCGGCAGCGGCATGCTGCCGTTTATGACGCCGGTATTCCTGCAACTGGGAATGGGCTTTACCCCGTTCCACGCGGGGCTGATGATGATCCCGATGGTGCTCGGCAGCATGGGGATGAAACGTATTGTCGTCAGGCTGGTCAATAAGCTCGGCTATCGCCGGGCGCTGGTGAGTGCCACGCTGCTGCTTTCTGTAATAACCCTTTGCATGCCGCTGGTCGCCATTTACGGCGCCTATTGGATGATCCCGGTGGTGCTGTTCTTCCAGGGCATGGTCAACTCTCTGCGCTTCTCATCGATGAATACGCTGACGCTCAAAGATTTACCGCCGCGTCTTGCCAGCAGCGGTAACAGCCTGCTGTCGATGATTATGCAGCTTTCCATGAGTCTGGGGGTGAGCGTAGCCGGCATTCTGATTGGCCTGTTTGCCCATCAGCAGATAGACCCCGGCAGCGACGCGATGCAAAGCGCCTTCATTTATTGCTATTTCTGCATGACGCTTATCATTGCCTTCCCAGCGTGGATTTTCCTGCGCGTACCGGACGAATCGCAAACCAACGTCATCCTTGATCGCCGCCACAACGCCACGGCCTCCTCCGACCCAGCGAGAAAATCATGAAACCAGGTATCACCGCCAAGCTGTTTCTGGCCATCTTTCTCACCAGCAGTCTGGTGATGGTCACCATGAACTGGGGCGTTCGAATGAGCTTCGAGCGGGGCTTCATCGACTATATCCGCCACGGCAACGAGCAGCGGGTGGAGATGATCGCCGACTATCTTCAGCAGCAGTACGAGCAGCACGGCAACTGGGATTTCGTTAAAAATAACGATAAAGCCGTCTACCAGATGATGCACACCTTCGACCAGAACGACGAAAACAGTCAGATTTTGCCACCGGTCGGCTGGCGGACAAAATTCTGGATACTCGACAGCAGCAATCAGCGCATCGCCGGTTCCGAGTCGGATATCCCGCCCGATTTGGTCGGCACCGGGCGACAAATGAGGGTCAAAGGCGAGCTTATTGGCACCGTAGTCTCCACCCCCGCCGAGCGCCTGACCCGCAATGCCGACATCAACTTTGACCAGCAGCAGAGACGCACCAGCTGGATAATCATGGGTTTCACCACGCTGCTTGCCGCCGCCGTCACCTGGCTGCTCTCGCGCGGCATGCTGGCGCCGGTGAAAAGGCTGGTCAAAGGCACCCATCAGCTGGCCGCCGGTGATTTCAGCAGCCGGGTCGAGGTGGGCACTCAGGATGAACTCGGCAAGCTGGCGCAAGACTTTAACCAACTGGCGATGACGCTGGAAAAAAATGAGCAGATGCGGCGCGCCTTTATGGCCGATATCTCGCACGAGCTGCGCACGCCGCTGGCGGTGCTGCGCGGTGAGCTCGAGGCAATACAGGACGGCGTGAGGAAAATGTCAATGGAGTCGCTGGCCTCGCTACAGTCCGAGGTCGCTATCCTGACCAAGCTGGTTGACGACCTCTACCAGCTGTCGCTGTCCGACGCGGGCGCGTTGGCCTACCGCAAGGAAGAGACCGACGCCGTGCATCTGATTCAACTGGCCGAGGCCGCCTTTCGCGAACGCTTCCACGCCAAGCAGCTGCATCTGACCAGCACGCTGCCCGACAAGGCGCCGATATTTGGCGATCCGCATCGGCTTTCCCAACTGTTTAATAATCTGCTTGAAAATAGCCTGCGCTATACTGATTCAGGTGGCGGTCTGGATATTATCGCCACCCGTCGTGACAAGTGCCTACAGGTTTATTTTCAGGACAGCGCACCGGGCCTGAACGAAGAGCAGCTTCTGCGGATATTTGAGCGTTTTTACCGTACAGAAGGATCGCGTAACCGCGCCAGTGGCGGTTCCGGTCTCGGGTTGGCTATCTGCCAGAACATCGTCGAGGCCCACGGAGGTAAAATCAGAGCCGAGCATTCTCCAACGGGTGGCATCAGGATTATCCTGCAGCTGCCACTTTCACTTCCTAGCGGACAAAGAATGTAATGAATGAATTCGCCCATGCGGAAGCACAACCGCTTAAAATTTTGATCGTTGAAGATGAACCCAAGCTCGGCCAACTGCTGGTGGATTACCTACAGGCTGCGGGCTATGCCACCGAGTGGCTGACCAACGGCAACGACGTGGTGCCGCTGGTGCAGAGCAATCCACCGACCATGATCTTGCTTGACCTGATGCTGCCCGGCAGCAGCGGGCTTAGTATCTGCCGTGATATCCGGCAGTTTTCTGATATTCCAATCATGATGGTGACGGCGAAAACCGAAGAGATCGACCGCCTGCTCGGGCTTGAGATCGGTGCCGATGACTATATCTGCAAACCTTACAGCCCGCGCGAAGTCGTGGCACGCGTTAAAACCATTTTGCGTCGCTGCTACCGCCCGAACGAACCGATGGCCGACGGCGTAGGGCTACACATCGACGAAGGCTGTTTCCAGGCACATTATCAGGGCGTTGAACTGGACCTGACTCCCGCTGAATTCCGCCTGCTCAAGACGCTGTCGATAAAACCGGGCTACGTGTTCACTCGTGAAGCGTTGCTAAACAATCTGTACGATGATTACCGCGTGGTGACCGACAGGACCATCGACAGCCACATCAAAAATCTTCGCCGCAAGCTGGAGTCTATCGACGGTGACAAGGCGTTTATCCGCGCCGTCTATGGGGTAGGCTACCGATGGGAAGCAGATCCTTGTCGGTTAACATAAGTCTGCTGCATATGTCACAAATTCATCTGAAAATCTAAAGTAACGGGTTTTTCCTGCGGTTGAAAATTAACCATTGGCTATAATGAGTGATGGATTATTCAACTACTGGAGGTACCTTTATGGCGACGGGTCACTATGATCTTAAAAAAGCGAAGAACGGACAGTTTCACTTTAACCTGAAGGCCGGTAACGGAGAAGTTATCCTTAGCAGCGAAATGTACGCCAGCAAAGCGTCTGCTGAGAATGGAATTACTTCTGTGCAAATCAATGCCGCCGACGAAGGACAATATGAGATCAAGCCCAGTAAAGACGGGCAGCACTATTTTGTGCTGCGGGCAAAAAATCATCAGGTCATTGGCGTCAGTGAAATGTACACAGCTGCAAGTGCTGCTCAAAAGGGCATGAAGTCGGTAGTCCAAAATGGTCCGAGTACGGACATTCGCGATCTGACGACTCATCACTAGCTAAACTTGAGCACCTTGGTGTGAAACTCGGTGTGAAATACGACGCTGCCCCGTAAAGGCAGCGTCAATAGTTTTAAAGAAGTTGATCTGCATCATTCCAACCGCAAATAGCCTTAATCCCCTACTTCTCTTCGCTATTTTCATCGCTACAATTCCGGCCTTTCTCCCCCGCAGCGTCTATCGTCGCGGCCCTGACCTGAAATCAGACAATAGCCATAGAGACTCGCCATGTTAACCCCAGAACTCCTCTCGCCCGCCGGTACGCTCAAGAATATGCGTTACGCCTTTGCCTACGGTGCCGACGCCGTGTACGCCGGTCAGCCGCGCTACAGCCTTCGGGTCCGCAATAACGAATTCAATCATCAGAATCTGGCGCTCGGTATCGCCGAAGCGCATGCGCTGGGCAAGAGATTTTACGTAGTCGTCAACATCGCGCCGCACAATGCCAAGCTGAAAACCTTTCTGCGCGATCTCCAGCCGGTGATCGACATGCAGCCTGACGCATTGATCATGTCAGATCCGGGCCTGATCATGATGGTGAGAGAGGCTTTTCCACAGATGGAGATACACCTGTCGGTGCAGGCCAATGCGGTAAACTGGGCAACGGTCAAATTCTGGCAGCAGATGGGGCTCGGCCGCGTCATTCTCTCTCGTGAACTGTCGCTGGAGGAGATAGCCGAGATCCGCAAGCAGGTTCCTGAAATGGAGCTTGAGGTGTTTGTGCATGGCGCGCTTTGCATGGCGTATTCCGGCCGTTGTCTCCTTTCAGGCTACATCAATAAACGCGATCCGAATCAGGGGACCTGCACCAACGCCTGCCGCTGGGAATACAAGGTTCAGGAAGGCAAAGAGGATGAGGTCGGCAATATCGTCCACCAGCACCCGCCTGTCGCCATTAAGCAAATTGAAACGGTCACGCCAACCTTAGGCGCAGGGCAACCAACGGACCGCGTATTTATGCTCGAGGAAGCCCTCAATCCGGGTGAGCACATGAGTGCGTTCGAAGACGAGCACGGCACCTATATTATGAACTCCAAAGATTTGCGGGCCATCGAACACGTTGCCAGCCTGACGCAGATGGGCGTGCATTCATTAAAAATTGAGGGTCGCACCAAGTCGTTTTATTACTGTGCCCGCACGGCGCAGGTCTACCGCCGCGCCATTGACGATGCCGTCGCCGGTAAGCCCTTTGACCCGACGCTGCTCACCACGCTAGAAGGCCTCGCCCATCGCGGCTACACCGAGGGTTTTCTTCGTCGTCACGTGCATCAGGCGCAGCAGAATTACGACTATGGTTTCTCCGTCAGCAACAGACAGCAGTTTGCCGGCGAATTCACCGGACAACGCGGCAGTGGGCGTAACGAAGGCTGGGCCGAGGTTGACGTCAAAAATCGTTTCTCGGTCGGCGACAGCATCGAAATCATGACCCCCGAAGGTAACGTGCAGTTTTTCATACAACAGATGCATAACAAGAAAGGGGAAGACATCGACGTCGCACCGGGAAACGGCCACTTTGTTTATTTGCCGGTGCCGCAGGAAATGCCTTTGGCCTTCGCGATTCTATTAAGGAATCTGCTGGATAATACTAATACCCGTAATCCAAACCTTTAATTAAATCAATAAACACCGTTTCAATGCGGTGTTTATTTCCACTTTAGATGCAAAAACTAGAATTTGATCACAATACGGCTTCGGCCTTTCGGGTTAATATATTTCCCGCAGCAAGACCCGAATGGAAAAAAACCGTATAAAACAGTCACCACCTCTTCGCCGGCTCAAACACCCTTGAGCTGGCACTATTTTATTTGTACCTTATCCCGTTTTTCCCTCCTCATTAATAATTAATTAACACCTTGCTAATTTAAAAATATATTAATAGTTAATGGCTCAGCTGTTTAATTACTGCGCAATTATTACCATTAATCTCAGGCCTGTTGGCGCTTTTCCTTGAAAATTCTTATGGCTATTAGTAACAATAATCATTTACTTTATAGCCATAGACTAAATTAAGCATGGAGGGTGCAATGAAGGTTCAGACACAGGCACTGCTGATAATCAATGGAAAAGGTGCCAGCAATGAAGCCCTACGCGAGGCGGTGTACAACCTGCGAGCAGAAGGCGTAGAGCTTGCCGTTCGCGTCACCTGGGAGCACGGCGATGCCGCACGCTACGTGATTGAAGCCATTGAGCTCGGCGTTGAAACGGTGATTGCCGGCGGAGGTGATGGCACCATCAACGAAGTCGCGAGCGCCCTTATCACCCATTCAACGGATTCGCGCCCTGCCCTGGGGATTATTCCACTTGGCACCGCCAATGACTTTGCCACCAGTTGCAGCATCCCAATTGAGATGGATCAGGCGCTGAAGCTCGCCGTTCAGGGCCGTGCGACGGATATCGATCTGGCGCGCGTCAACAACGAGCACTATTTTATCAACATGGCGACCGGCGGTTTCGGCACGCGGATCACCACCGAAACGCCCGAAAAACTCAAGTCTGCGCTGGGGGGCGTTTCATACTTTATCCACGGCCTGTTGAGAATGGATACCCTCAAAGCCGACCGCTGCGAGATTACTGGCCCCGACTTCACATGGCAAGGCGATGCGCTGGTCATTGGCATTGGCAATGGACGTCAGGCCGGCGGCGGTCAGGTGATTTGTCCCGACGCACTGATCAACGACGGGCTGATACAGCTCCGCCTGCTGACGGCGGAAGAGCTGTTGCCATCGTTTCTGCGCAGCCTACTGAGCGACGAAGAGAACAAGAATATTCTCTCGGCCTCGCTGCCGTGGTTGGAAATCAATGCCCCTCACGATATGACCTTTAACCTCGACGGTGAACCGCTCACCGGAAAGCATTTTCGCATCGACATCCTGCCAAATGCGCTACAGTGCCGCCTGCCGCCACACTGTGCACTGCTGGGGTAATCCCCGGCAGTTTTGCTTTACCGCTTCCTTCTGCACGTCCCCGACTGAGTGAATAACAATCGCGCAACAAACTGTGATCTCATCCTGCAAAAATCGATCTGCATACTTGTATGGTAGTTAGATAAGGGCGTATTTTTTCATCAATGCATAACGCCTGTTCTCCTGCAAAAGGTCTTGTCTGATGAAAATAGTTAACGCCGAAGTGTTCGTTACCTGCCCAGGTCGCAACTTTGTGACCCTCAAAATTACCACCGACGACGGCCTCACCGGCCTGGGTGATGCCACGTTGAACGGTCGTGAACTGCCCGTAGCCTCTTATCTGAAAGACCATGTCTGCCCGCAGCTGATAGGCCGCGACGCGCATCAGATTGAGGATATCTGGCAGTTTTTCTACAAGGGCGCGTACTGGCGTCGTGGCCCTGTCACTATGTCGGCGATTTCAGCCGTTGACGTGGCGCTGTGGGACATCAAGGCCAAGGCCGCCAACATGCCGCTTTATCAGTTGCTGGGCGGCGCATCGCGCACCGGCGTGATGGTGTACTGCCACACCACCGGCCATTCTGTCGATGAAGTGCTGGAAGACTATGCGCGCCACAAAGAAGAAGGTTTCAAGGCCATTCGCGTGCAGTGCGGCGTACCGGGGATGAAAACCAGCTATGGCGTCACCAAAGGCAAAGGCTTGGCCTACGAACCGGCCACCAAAGGCAATTGGCCAGAGGAACAGCTGTGGTCGACTGAAAAATACCTCGATTTCACCCCAAAACTGTTCGAGGCGGTGCGTAATAAATATGGTTTTAACGAGCACCTGCTGCACGACATGCACCACCGCCTGACGCCGATTGAAGCCGCGCGGTTCGGCAAGAGCGTCGAGGACTATCGCCTGTTCTGGATGGAGGATCCGACGCCAGCTGAAAATCAGGAATGTTTCCGACTGATCCGCCAGCATACCGTCACGCCGATCGCCGTCGGCGAGGTCTTTAACAGTATCTGGGACTGTAAACAGCTGATTGAAGAGCAGTTGATCGACTATATCCGCACCACTATCACCCACGCCGGTGGGGTGACCGGTATGCGCCGCATCGCCGACTTCGCCTCGCTGTATCAGGTGCGTACCGGATCGCACGGCCCGTCGGATCTGTCGCCGGTGTGCATGGCCGCCGCGCTGCACTTCGACCTGTGGGTGCCGAACTTCGGCGTGCAGGAATACATGGGTTATTCCGAGCAGATGCTCGAGGTGTTCCCACATAACTGGACCTTCGATAACGGCTACATGCATCCGGGCGAAAAACCGGGGATAGGCATCGAATTCGACGAGAAGCTGGCGGCGAAATATCCCTACGATCCGGCGTATCTGCCCGTCGCAAGACTGGAAGACGGCACGCTGTGGAGCTGGTAATCGAATCAACGCCTTCATTGAGAGCAACATCATGAAAAGTATTGTTATTCAGCAACCGGGTAAACTGACTATCGAGACCCGCCCGCTGCTGCAACCTGCACCGGGAGAGGTGCGCATAAAAGTCAGCTACGCCGGTATCTGCGGCTCGGACGTACACATTTTTCACGGCCACAACCCCTTCGCCAAATACCCACGGGTCATCGGCCACGAGTTCTTCGGCCATATAGACAGCGTGGGCCAAGGCGTTGACCCGGCGCGCATCGGCGAACGCGTGGTGATTGACCCGGTGGTCAGCTGCGGCCATTGCTATCCCTGCTCGGTAGGTCGTCCCAATGTGTGCAGCGAATTGCAGGTTATCGGTGTACACCGTGATGGAGGATTCAGCGACTACGCCGTCGCCCCGGCGCAAAACGCCTATCAAGTGCCGCCGTCAATTCCCGATTCACTCGCCAGCATGGTTGAACCTTTTACTATCGCGGCCAACATCACCGCCTTCCTGAAGCCGACGCCTCAGGATACCGCCCTGGTTTATGGCGCGGGCCCAATGGGGCTGACGGTGATTCAGGTTCTCAAGGGCGTTTACGGCGTGCAGAAGGTCATTGTGACTGACCGCATCGATGAACGCCTGCAAATGGCACGCGAGAACGGGGCAGACTGGGCTATCAACAATCAGCATCAGTCGGTGGCAGAACCGTTGGCGGTGGAAAACATACGCCCAACGCTGGTGATTGACGCCGCCTGTCATCCGGCCATTTTGCAGGAGGCCATCAACGTCGCCTCTCCTGCCGCTCGCATCGGTATGATGGGGTTCTCCGGCGAGGCCAGCAGCATCACGCAGCAAAGCATTACCAGTAAAGAAATTTCACTGTTCTCGTCGCGCCTCAACAGCCATCGTTTTCCGCAGGTTATTGAGTGGATGTCGCAGGGCAAGCTTAATCCCGAAAAACTGGTGACGCACTGTATGCCAGGTGAAGAGATTGAAGCCGCAATGACCTTATTCGAGAAAGATCAGCGCGCCTGCTGCAAAGTGCTGCTCAAGTTTTAATGCTTTATTTATGGGCCTGAAATTTGAGGCCCATTTATTTAATACCAAAAGTCTTAACCCTGAATACCCTAATTAAAAACCTCACGCATCACTATTAAAATAACACCAAGTGGAGCTGCTCATGTTTAAGAATCTACGCTGGATCATCGTACTCCTGCTGTGTCTGGTCTACATGATAAATTACCTCGATCGCGTTGCACTTTCGATTACTGTCCCGATGATAGAGAAAGAGCTGACTATTAATCCCGAGCAGTTTGGGATGATATTTGGCAGCTTCTTCTTCGGCTACGCCATATTTAATTTCCTTGGCGGATTAGCGGTCGATAAATTTGGCCCGACGTTAGTCATGGGTCTCGCCGTCGGGCTGTGGTCAATATTCTGCGGCATGACCGCCATCGCCACCGGTTTTTATTCGATGCTGATTTTGCGGGTATTATTCGGCATGGCCGAAGGCCCTATCTGCGCATCGGCGAATAAAATGATCAACGGCTGGTTTCCGAAAAAACAGGCCGCGACCGCGATGGGCTTACTCAGCGCCGGATCACCGCTCGGCGGAGCAGTCGCTGGCCCGATTGTCGGCTATCTGGCGATTTCTTTCGGCTGGCGTCCGGCATTTATGATTATCGCCTCAATAGGTATTGTCTGGATGCTGGTATGGTTCTTCACTGCTGCCGATAATCCAGAGAAAAGTCATCGCGTTACCGAGCATGAGCGCCAGTGGGTTAATCGGTTGAAAACCGAGAAAATCAATGACGAAGAGGACCTGACCCAATCTGCGCAGACGCTGGGGTATTATCTGCGCCAGCCTATTATTCTGGTCACCGCCTTCGCCTTCTTCTGCTACAACTATATTCTGTTTTTCTTCTTAAGCTGGTTCCCGGCGTATCTGGTGCAGGCGCACGGCTTGAATATTAAAGAGATGAGTCTGACGACGGTTATTCCGTGGATTGTCGGATTCTTTGGTCTGGCACTCGGCGGTATTATTTCCGATAAAATATTTAACCTCACTGGCCGCCTGCTGTTATCACGCAAAATTGTGTTGGTCGTCAGCCTGTTGGCGGCAGCGATTTGCGTCGCGCTGGCGGGCGTAGTGACCCGCGTGGTACCCGCGGTAATGCTGATGTCGGTGTCTATTTTCTTCCTCTACACCACCGGCGCAATTTATTGGGCGATTATTCAGGACGTGGTGCATAAATCGAAAGTCGGCAGCGCCAGCGGCTTTATTCATCTCATCGGCAGCGTGTCCGGCATTATTGGTCCGATTGCCACCGGCTTTATTGTGCAAAATACCGGTCACTTCGACAGCGCCTTTATTCTGGCCGGTGGCGTGGCGGCGCTGGGCGCAATTCTGGTGTTCTTTGTTATCAAACCACCAAAACATCAGCCCCAGACCCGTATCTCTCACTCCTGAGCCCATTCCCCCGGCCTGACGGTCGGGGATACCTGGAGCACCCTACAATGACACAGGTTTCAACCTCGTCTCAGGCCGCGATGTCTCAGCAAGAACGTTCGCTGTTAAAACGCGTCGCCGGAGCATCGGCCATCGGCACGGCCGCCGAGTACTACGACTTTTTTGCCTACGGAACCGCAGCCGTGCTGTTCTTCGGCCAGCTGTTCTTCCCGAGCTCTGATCCGCTGGTCAGCACGCTGGCGGCCTTTGCCACCTATGCCGTCGGATTTCTGGCCCGCCCGCTTGGCGGTATCGTCTTCGGCCACATCGGCGACAAGGTCGGCCGCAAGAAGGCGCTGGTCATCACCATTTTGATTGTCGGGCTGGGCACCTTCTGTATCGGCCTGCTGCCCACCTATGAAAAAATTGGCTTCTGGGCGCCGGTATTATTGATTCTGATCCGCGTGCTGCAAGGATTTGGCGTCGGCGGCGAACAGGCAGGCGCGGTGCTAATGACCGCCGAATATTCGCGCCCTGAACGTCGTGGATTCTTCGCCAGCTGGGTGCAGATTGGCGCGCCGCTTGGCTTTTTGCTGCCCTCGGCCCTGTTTGCGGTGCTGAACTCACAGCTTAGCGCCGAACAAATGCTGGCCTGGGGATGGCGCATTCCGTTCCTGATTAGCCTGCTGCTGGTGATTATTGGCTTGTTTATCCGCTTACGAATTGACGAATCACCGGTTTTCGCTGAAATCCGTAAAACCAAAGCGGTCGAGTCGCGGCCGGTTATCGAGGTGATTCGCCGCTATCCCGGCATTATCGTCAAAGGCGTGTGCGCGAAGCTTATCGAGGCCTGCGCCTTCGCGATGTTTACCGTTATCGTGCTCGCCTTCGGCAAGGCCAATCACCTCAGCGCCAGCGTGCTGCTCGATACGATGATTGTTGCGGTGATTCTGGAAATTATTTCGATACCGCTGATGGGTAAACTTTCCGATAAAGTCGGCCGCAGGCCGGTTTACATGGCTGGTACTCTGCTGCTAGTGATAGGTATCGTGCCTTTCTTTCTGGTGTTGAAGCAGGACACCTTCTGGATGACGCAGATAGCGATGATTCTGGCGCTGACCTTTGGCCACAGCATGTGCTATGCCCCGCAGGCGTCATACTTTCCGGAGCTGTTCCCCACCCGCATTCGCTGTAGCGGCATCGCGCTAATTTGGCAGATTGGCTCACTCATTGGCAGCGGCGTGCTGGGATTGGTGGCGGTCAAAATCCTGCAGGCGACCGGCGGCGATTACCATGGGCTAGCTATTTATATGATTGTACTAGGTATCATCTCTTTTATCGGCCTAATGCTCATGCCAGAAACCGCACCCGGCGTGCGCGGTAGCGAATACCACAGCTGGGGAGAAAAACGCTAAACCTTGGCGGGCAAAGTCTTTTCAGACATAGGCCTTTGCCCGCAGCCAAAACAACATCCAGCGCAAAACCTCTTGGAAAGTCATGCTATTATGAGGCTATCTCAATTTCGGAATTCCGCCTTCGCCATGACAGAATCTTATGAGTTGAACGGTAACGTACCGGTAAATCAGCAAATTTATCGCACCCTGCGACAGGATATCGTTGCCTGCGTGATACCGCCCGGCGCGTTTCTTTCCGAAAAAGAAATCTCGGCACGGTTCAACGTTTCCCGCCAGCCGGTCCGCGAGGCCTTTATCAAGCTGGCCGAGGCCGGACTGGTCCAGGTGCTGCCTCAGCGCGGCACCTTCGTGATGAAGATTTCAGCCAAACGCGTTGCCGATGGGCGTTTTATTCGCGAGGCGCTGGAGACGGCGGTTATTCGCCGGGCGGCAGGCGTAGTGACAGACCACGACCTCTCTCTGCTGGCACACAATCTTCAACGCCAGGAACTGGCGGCAAAAAGCCATCAGGCGCAGGAGTTTTTGCAGCTGGATGACGAATTTCACCGCCTGATTGCACAGATTATTGACTGCCGACTGGCGTGGGAAACGATTGAGAATATCAAGGCCACCATGGACCGTGTGCGCTTCTTTTCACTGAGCAAAGTCTCTCCACCAGAAAATCTTATCGCCCAGCATTACACTATCTATGCCGCCCTCGAGGCAAGAGACCCCGACGCCGCCGAGCAGGCGCTGCGTGCCCATTTGCAGGAGATGATCTTCTCTATCACGCCCATCGCGGAACAAAACAGCGAATGGTTCGACGTCGAATAACGGCAATCAACCGCAAATAGAGTGCGATCCGCTCCACGTTTTATGCAGTCCGAGCCAACCTGTATAACAGGGTAGAGTAAGCTAACTACCACGACTTACTGGCAGGAGACACGTGATGACGGTCATTGACGCTTTATCTACGCCGCTGCAAAAACTCTACTACAATGCCCAAAATACGCTGCCGTTGTCTCATCTCGACGAAGAGAAGATCTGCCAGATTGCCCGCGATCTCGACAGCGTGGGCAGCGACAAAGAGCACTACGTCACCGGCTGGATGGCGCTCAATCCGGTGGTATTGATCCGCCGCTATCAAAACAAACGCGGCAGCGCCGACGGTATCGTATTCACCCGCAGCAATCAGTACCGCCTGAGCGTGCAGTCGGTCATGTTTAGCATCCCCAAACCCTTACTGTGGATCACCTTTCGTCGCCGGCCAAGGACAATGAAAGTGATTACTTACAATCGTTTAGACACCACGCAGAATGGGCTTCAGCAATATCAAAATATTCAGGAAGACGAGGTTAAGGCGCGGCTTGAGGCCGACTGGCGCGAGCTGAATGATTATCTGGGGCTCGCCTGTTGGCAGCGGGAAAACGGCCAGCCGCTGTGGAACGCGTTGCAGGACAGCATCACGGCCGACAGGCTGCTCGGACTGTGCAATAGCCTGTTCTTCACCAACGGTAAGCTGCAAAAAGAGGGAGAGTTCGAGGGACTGTGGCACAAGGGGATGTTTATTGCCCGACGCAACGACGGTGCGGCAGCGTTTATGCTGGCCTGGCAACATCCCGAGACCCACGAGGTGGCCAGCTATCTGTTTGAAATATTGAAAAAGAATACTGGCCCCACTCGCCTCAGGCTTTCACTTCGCCCCCACAAGCAGGAGAAGTTCTACCCGTTAAACCCCTTCGATGCGCAGCATCTACACGATGCGCTACAAATGTTTGAACGGGCAGAAGGTGCCTTAGGCTGCTTTGAGCAACAGCGTCACCACCAGCGATGAAAATGGTGAACCGGGCCGATGCCCTCACCCACTTCCAGAGAGTCCGCCTGCTGCAACGCCTGCTGTAAATAGTCTTTGGCTGCGCTGACGGTGTCAATCCAGTTAGCTTTTCTCGGCCTGATTGCAGCCAGCGCGGCGCTGAGTGTGCAGCCAGTGCCGTGCGTATTACGGGTGGCAATGCGCGGCGCAGTAAAGCGTTCACGATAGTGAGCGGTCATTAACCAGTCAGGGCTTTCACTGTCACTCAGATGGCCTCCTTTCATCAATACCGCTTCACACCCCATCTCCAAAAGCGCTTCACCCTGGCGGCACATCTCACGCTCGTCGGTCGCGACGGCGCAGTCCAACAGCGCCGCCGCCTCAGGTAGATTTGGCGTAATCAGCGACACCTGCGGCAACAGCCATTTACGCAGCGCCTCCACGGCGTCCGGCGTCAGCAGCGGGTCACCGCTTTTTGCCAGCATCACGGTGTCCAGCACCACGTAGGCCGGAGCCTTTTCCAGCTTACGGTAATAGCGCAGCCGCTCTGCGACCACTTCCACCACCTGTGTGTTGGCCAGCATGCCGATTTTGGCGCTGTCAATGCGCACGTCGCTCAGCACCGAGTCGAGCTGTGCCCCCACGAATAGCGGATCAATGTGATAGACCGACTGCACGCCACGGGTGTTTTGCGCCACCAGTGCGGTGATAACGCTGGTGCCATAGGCCTCCAGCGCGGAGAAAGTTTTCAGGTCAGCCTGAATACCCGCACCGCCGCTTGGGTCAGTGCCTGCAATGGTGAGCGCATTAATACGTCGGGTCATAGCGCCCCTCCGTTAAGCTTTTCAGCATCAAGCAGATAGAGATTGTCCATAAATGCCGGCGTAAAGCTGCCCGGCCCCTTAGCCACCTCGCAGGCGAGCTCACCGGCGCGAGACATCACGCGGCAGGCCGCAGCCACGTTTGCCAAACGGTCGCCCGGCAAAGAGGTAAAAGCGGCAACCACGGCCGAGAGCGCACAGCCAGTGCCCACTACGCGGGTCATTAGCACATTGCCACCCGGCACTGACACACTGTTTTCACCGTCGGTGACGTAGTCAATCTCGCCGGTGACCGCAATAATCGCACCGGTCTGGCGAGCCAAAGTTTGCGCAGCAGGCAGTGCGGCCAATGAAGTGTCGGCGCTGTCGACACCACGACCAGAAGCCGCCAGGCCGCTGAGCGCCATGATTTCAGACGCGTTTCCGCGGATTGCAGCAGGCTGAAGTCTGATAATTTCCTGACAAAACTCTGAGCGCCAGCTGAGTGCGCCGACGGCAACCGGATCAAGCACCCACGGCTTCTGCGCCTGGTTAGCGGCGTGAATGGCGGCAAGCATGGATTCGGCACGGGATTCGGTGAGCGTACCGACGTTCACCAGCAGCGCGCTGGCCATGGCGCTGAACTGCGCGGCTTCACGCGGGTCAACCACCATCGCCGGAGAAGCCCCGAGCGCCAGAAGAACGTTCGCGGTGATCGACTGCACCACGTCATTGGTGATGCAATGCACCAGCGGAGAAGCTTGACGAAGATGTTGTAAGGCACTGGCGGCGTATGCGCCGGGAAAAACGGTAGGTCGAGTGGTCATAAAACTCCCAACCGGCGATCAAGAAGGGGTACCGGTGGGATACCACGACTTCCCTACGCTGGCATTATCCAGATCAGGTAATACGGGTATCTCTCAGCCTTCACAAAGAAGGGCACCCCGAGTCATTGAAGCTAAGGGGTTAGCATAAGGGATGTAGGTGACTTACAGCAAGCTCTCTATTGCTCTCTCTCACGGCCTGTACCCACAATATACACGACATAAACCATCGCCGAAGCCTGCGGGGTTTTCGGTTAAATAAACAGTGGGTTAAGGGTTGGAAATAGCGTGCGGGTATTCTGGTTATTACGTTTTGGTCCTTAACAATGGCCTGCGCGAATACAGGTTTTTGAACGCCGCAAATCTTTCGAAATTGCGGCGTTTGATTATCTTGTCAGGACATTGGGGCGTTAATCGTAGGCCAGTTTATGATTAATATTGTAGAGCGTGGCCGTACCTGCCATGACGTGCTGTCCTTCATTGCCCTGTTTATGGGATTCCACGTTGGTGATGTGGTAGCCGACGGCACCGGCATCCAAAGCTTTCTTAACAAAAGCGCTATTTAATTCCTCCAGGGTGGTCGCCCAACTGACGGAGGTCACGCCGACGGCGCGCATGGAGGCTAATTCACGATGTGATAACCCAGAACGGATCAGAACCGGTTTAACGTCGTGTGGAGAGAATATTGATAAAACGTCTTTAACTAAATCTTTCATAGCCTTACTCCTCAGTATTCGTCTTCAAACTGGAGCTTTTGAAGCGGATTATTCAGCGCCATTGATAAATCCAGGTGATTACCTTTCTAAATCATTTAACGGCTTCGTCCCTAATAAATACCTTTCTGCAGCGGCAGTTTTAGCTTTAGTTGCTAAATAATTGTTAAGAAAACTTTAGAAATATTTTAAATAGTTTTTAATGAGGATATTACCAGCTAGTTACAGTTTGGCTTTTTTTGAAATGGTGTTTTAGCAGAGATTGCCTGAGTGAAGAGCTCACTCAGGCAGATAGTGCGCTTAGTCGAGGTCGATTAGAAGATAGAAATTGGGTATTCGACGTAAACGCGCACTTCGTTACCGCCTACGTTATACGAAGAGGCATCGGAAGATACGCGCAGAACCGAGTAGCGCAGTTTGAGCTTCAGGCCTTTCGCCACGCCGTCTGGCACCTTGTACTGAATCTGGTTAAACAGTTCGTGCTCGTGGCCGTTGGTGGTTTCGGAGGTCTGAATATTATCGCCGCGCACGTATGCCACGTCATAGCTCAGGCCCTGAACGCCAAGCCCACTGAGGTCAACCGAGTAAGCCAGCTGCCAGGAGCGCTCGCCCTGACCGTTGAAATCTGACCAGTAGGAGTTTGACAGCCAGATGGTGTTGCCGCCATCGCCAACCCCGCCATTTTTGCGGTAGCCGCCGTAGTTATAGCCGGTGCTGCCGTTGCTCTGCTGGTAAGCCAGTTTGAAGGTGTGGATGCCGGCGACATAGCTAGTTGCCAGGCTCCAAATATCGTTGCTGCGCCCGGTATCGAGCGTGTTGGCATAGTCTTGAGTCAGGCGTGATTTATAGCCGTTGAAGTCGAAAATCAACGCATGCTCTGGCGCCAAAGGCTGACGATAGGTCATGCCCAGATACTGCTTGTTCAGCACGCCTTCTACGTTCGATGCATACAGTGAGCCGCTCAGACGATCGTTAAACTGGTAGCGCGCACCGCCAAAGCTCAGGCCGTGCAGGCCGCTGTTGTGGCTGTCATCACTTTTTTGCTGTTCGTCGGTGAAATGACCGGCGGTAATATCCAGCCCGTCGATTTCCTGCGAATCAATCATAAAACCGGTGTAGGTTTCATCAAGCAGGCGTGAACTATCGGCGGTGAGGATAGGCAACTCAGGTGCCTGGGTGCCATAACTCAGAACGGTTTTGGAGATACGCATTTTGGCCGTTGCGCCAAATTTGGCGAGGTCAGACTTGGCGCGTCCGTCCTGGTCCTGCGAGAAGAAGTCGATGCCGCCTGCGCCGCTATGACCACGACCACCGTCGAGGCGAACGGCGTATTGGCCAAGCGCGTCAAAGCCGAAACCTACCGGACCCTGTGTAAACCCAGAAGTGAAGTTGGCGATAAGGCCCTGGCCCCACTCTTCACGCGTCCGCACGCCGTCTGGTTTGTAGTTACGGTCGATATAGGCATTGCGCAGCAGCACATTGAGATGGCTATCGGCGATAAACCCATTGTTATCCTGGACGGTGTCGGCATAGGCAGACTGCGCACAAAGCGCTGCCAAAAGCGATAATGGCAAAATTTTTTTCACGGTGCGTTAACCTGTTTTTTCTTATCTAAAGTGATTCATAAATATACAAATCCGGAAAACCCTATTTCCGGCGGGGCAAGCATACCCTACTTGCGAAAATGCCAAAAAAATAATTCGCGTCCTAAGCCTATTTTTTTTAGGCGCGATGACAGAAAAAAAATGCCCTGAGAGATCAGGGCATCGTTAAATACTTGTAAATATGTGGAAAACGTCAGGTTCTCGGATAACCTTTAACCGAATGATCGAGATTGGATTCTAATTTAGAAATACGCAGTGAAAGATATATCCCCAATCCTACACAGCCCAAGGCCAGAAGCGTCTGAATCAGCAATCTCGGCGTGGGTTCAGGCAGGGAGACATAATTGATGATTGCCGAAAGCGCAGCAACGATGCTTGCCATAAAGCACCAGCGCATAAGGCTGTCCATACTCCGCAACATAGGCGCGATGTCCGCCGGGTTGTGTTTACACACCATAGTCGCTCCTTTTCTCTGATGTTTATACCTGATGCTGATAACTATAGACGGTAAAAGTATCTTGGTTAACATTTTGAATGTGCGGCTTTTATCACATTAATGATTAAGGTAGCATTAAGACAATAATTATTGTTATAAAAATAATGTCATATTGAAAAATAAGGCATTATATCTTCATTCTCTTCCACATTATTTAATTCTACAACCTTTTGAGGTTCTGAAAAATACCCGTTTTGAGATAGCGATCACCCAATGAAGCACAGCCTTTCTACACCGACTCGCGCTGGATCCGCCGCAGGAGATCTTCGGCAAAACGTTTAACGCTGAAAGAGAGCGTTTTTTCCGACTTAAATAGCATCCAGGCACGGTAAGTATCCATTTTCCATTCGGGCAAAATACGGATAAACTCCCCCTTTCTCATCGCCTCACGCGCCATATAGTCGGGAATATACACAATACCCGTTCCAGCTACCGCCGAGCTCAGTAATATTGTGCTGTTATTGGCTCGAAAACGGCTTCGCACCTCAATGTCCAACTTTTGCTTTTCCTTGCGAAAAGGTAACACGATGGTATGCGCGAAACCCCGCAGCAAAATATAGTCATAACGCGGCAAGTCTTCGTGTTTCTCAATCGCAGCATACTGACTCATATATTCAGGACTGGCGTAAAGACCCGAGCTAATATCGGTCAACGGTTTGATTAAAGGACGATCGGGTGCATCGCGACTAATCACGACGGCAGGATCGGCTAAATATGCTGCGGCAGATAAAAATATAGCCATCGCTTGATGGCTATATCATCCGCAACGTTCAATTAAGAGGGGGGTTTATCCCTTCGAGAAGTTCGCCTGAATACGCTGTTGCAAATAATCCTCGGCGCTGATGGGCGGATATTTCGCGCCCGGCCCCAGAATCTCGACGTCCTTATTTGCCTGGCAGAAGAACGCCAGACTGTAGCGCGGCCCCTGATATTCGCCCGGCAGCGGGCTTCTGACGCGGTGGAAGTTCGACGGCAGCTGGTCGTCACTCCAGCGCATCAGCATGTCACCGATATTGCAGGTGATCACCTCTTCACGCGGCTCAATGCTGGTCCACTGCTGGCTTTCGTGGTCTTTACCCGGGCAAACCTGCAATCCACCCTGCCCCGGACGCTGGAACAACAGCGTCAGGCAGTCAAAATCGGTATGAGCCCCGGCGCGCCACATGCCCTGCTGCGACTGCTCCGTCGCATAGTAGTGCAGCATGCGCAGCGTGCTCTGATAGGTTTCACGATTCGGATTATGCGCCTCCTCAAAGAAGTGTTCGGCAAACCCCAGCTTGAGCGCGAAGCAGGAGAGCAGCTTCATGCCCAGTTGCCAGCACTGCGACTCGAAGGCCAGCATGGTATTTTTAAACGCAGGCAGCTCCTGTTCACTTGGCCACAGCGGGTCCATCAATGGGCGCGTGATCTGATAAGACTCTTTCTGATCCGGCGTTTTGGTTGACGGACGCACCTGCGACTTGTTCTCCCATCCAGCGTTTCTCGCTAGCGGATACTGCGCCTTCACCTCGTTCGGTAACGAGAAGAAGCTCTCTGTCATGTTAAATGCACGACGGATATCGGCCAAATCGATGCCGTGGTGGCTTACCTGGAAGAAGCCAATCTCTACCGCCGCCTGCCACAGCTGGTCTGCTATCTCACTTTTGCGTTTTTCAAAATCAGAAAGGTCGATGCAGCGCACCTCGCGGGTAAAGGTCTCTTCCCCCATGGCCCCCATCTGAGCCTCTTTCTCCAGTTCTTTCAGTGCGTAAGCTTGGTTTTGAGTAGTCTGAGTCATGATGTTTTTCCTGATCTTTATCATAGGGTTTATGCGAGCGCACGCTGCTGTAAGGTTTTTACCGCCGCCATCGCGTCGACGCGCAGGGCGTCAAGGTCGAGGCCCGGCACGCTGTCGTTTTCGACAATCATGCGACCGTTGATCAGCAGGGCTTTCAGCGAGGCGCGTCCCCCGCAGGCCACCGGGCCAATGGCCATGTCGTGCAGCCCGAAGTAGCGCGGATCGTCGAGACGATAAACGGCGATATCGGCGAGCATGCCCGGCTGTAGCGTGCCGCTGCGCGATAACCCGAGGATTTGCGCACCGCCCGCACTCCCCCAACGCACCACGTCTTCGATGGTGGCGGCATCGGCTCCGCCTTCAAAGGTGCCGCCCTCGTAGCGCGGCTGTGCCAGCATGCCTTTACGTGCGCGCTGCAACAGCCACGCGGCGTGCGCCTCACTTTGCATATCCGCCGCCTCGTTGGAGGCCGCGCCGTCAACGCCGAGCGAAACTGGCACCCCAGCCTTTTCAAGCGCCAGCAGATCGGCAATGCCGCTGCCGAGTCGCCCGTTACTTTGCGGACAGTGCGCGATCCCCGTGCGCGTCGCCCCTAACAAGGTGATTTCCTCCGGCAGCAGCTTGACCAGATGCGCGAACCAGACGTCACTGCCTAGCCAGTCATGCTCGGCGCAAAACTGAACCGGCGTCATGCCGAATTTGGCTCGGGCTGCGTCGAGATAGTCCACGGTTTCTGAGAGATGACTGTGCAAACGAATACCCAAACGGCGTGCAAGCTTCGCCATCTCACGCAGCTGTGCACCCGGCGCAGAGTGCAGCAAGGTGGTCGGCGCCATCACCACGCGACGCAGCGATTCGGGGCGCGAGTCGTGATAACGCCCGACCAGTCGTTCAACGTCAGTCATGTAGGCGTCGAAACCTTCCGGCCGCAGCGCCAGCGGCAGGTCCTGCTCAATGGCGCGCGACTGGGTTGCTCCACCGCGACACAGCACGATGCGCATTCCCAGCGCTTCTCCCTCGCTAAAAATGATATCTGAGGTATCGAAAGGCATATCCGGCCAATAAAGATAGTTATGGTCGGCCACGGTGGCGCAGCCGGAACGCAGCAGCTCAATCAGCCCAACGCGCACCGCCAGCCGAAAAGTGCTTTCGTCGAACGCCGCGCGAAAACGGTAAGGCGTTGCGCTCAGCCACGCGGTCAGACTCTGGTTCAGCCCCTGCGGCTCGCCTTTCAGCAGTGACTGAAACAGATGATGGTGGGTATTAACCCATGCCGGGTACACCACGCAGTCGCGGGCATCGATGATGCGCTCGTCGGCCAGCGGGCTCAGTGCGCCCATTGCCTCGATAACGCCGTCGCGAATCCGCATGTCTGGCCCCGCATGGCGCGACGCCGCACCCGGCAGACCGGTGAGGATCGCGTGAGCATTTCTAATCAGCAGTGTCATGGCAGCGCTCCTTAAGGTTCAACGTGCAGGCCCTGCACGATGTCTGTGGTGTAGGCCTGCTTCCAGTCAGTGTCGGCCTTGAGCAGACCGGCGTTGACCATAAAGTTTCGAGTTTTCTGCCAGCGCGCATCGGTCATGGTGCCCCAGCCCTGCGTTGCCGCGTCGCCGCCGTCAATCAGGTGATGCTGTTTAATCTGCGATACGCCCCAGGCCAGCAAATCGTCGGTCATCTTCGGATTATCTTTTTTGATCAAGGCATTGCCCGGTGCCGGATTCTGCAAATAGCTCACCCAGCCTTCCATCGAGGCGCGAACGAACTTTGCCAGTGCCTCTTTGCGGCTGGCAATCAGGTCAGGACGAGCGATCAGGATCCCGCCATACGGCGGATAACCGTGCTCGGAAAACAGGAAGAAGTTCGACTTTACGCCCGCCTTCTGCGCCTGAAACACCTCGGAACTGACGTAGGCCTGCTGCGCGACGTTGTCGTCGGCCACGAAAGGCTGAATGTTGAAGGTGTAGGGGCGCGCCTGCGCGTCGGTGAGGTGATACTGCGCTTTCAGCCATGGCCACCAGGTGGATTGCCCCGAACTGGAGACCAGAATGGTTTTGCCTTTCAGGCCATCGAGCGAGGTGACGGAAGCGTGGGTCAGCAGACCCTGCGGGTCAAACTGGAAGGGTGCGGCGATAGCCTTGGCCGGAAAGCCACGCTGCACGGCGTCGAGCAGCTGTAGGTCATAGCCGATAATTACGTCGGCGCGCTTGGCCAACAGCAACTGCATGCCGTTGACCTGCGGACCGCCAGACTGAATGCTGACGTCCAGCCCGTAGCGTTTGTAAATGCCGGTCGCCAGCGCCTGATAATATCCGCCCTGCTCGGCCTGAGCGTACCAGGACGTCAGCAGGGCAATCTTTTCATCGGCCTGAGCGGCCTGCGAAAAGGCGCCAAGTAGCAGCGTGCCCAGAACACAGCATGACAGCGGCAATCGAGATGTCATTTTCATTGCTCCTCTCATTGTTGCCGAAGAGGGGCAAAGCAGACGCGGCTCAGCCTCCCATCGGCGCAAAGTGTGAAATGCGAAATGGTTGCTGAGCAATGTCCCGCGCGGAGTTCCCGCACTGACCGCTTCTACTCACTTTCAGTTATACAAAAACGGTGCCAAGTTGACCAATGCCCTATCCATGCCCTTTGTGCGGAAATTGCCCCCCAAAAAACCCGGCCCACTCTGCAACCTTTGATTCAATGCAGAGCAGCAGGCACCAAAATAGTGCACCTGGACGACGGCTAAGCGCGGTTCTCAATTTGGCTGAACAGCATCTCCAGTTGTTTGAGCATCATCGAGGCCGCTAACGACAACTGGCGCGAAGGCGCAACGCACAGCGACAGGGTGAAGGATTTCAGTTGGGGATCGGTCAACGGAATAAACGCCAGTTCATCGCTGATGACCTCGTCCATGATATCCAGCCAGCACAGAATACCGATGCCAATCTGCTCTTTGATTAATGACCTGATCATATGAATATTATTGGAAACAGCGACTTCGTTAACCCTGCCACCGTTGATATTGACCAGCGCCTCGACCGGCTCCGACAGCATTAACGGCGCCGAGGGTATGATAAACGGATACTCGATGCACTGGTTGAAACGCACTCCGCTCCGCCCTGCCAGCGGATGCTCTTTGGGCACCACGATGCCGAGATTAATCTCGGCGAACGCCCGCACCTGTAGCTCCTTCGAGCTCTGAGGATTGAGCATGATGCCAAAGTCGGCGTCGCCCGACATCAACGCCTGCTGGATATCGATATTGTTCATGGTGGTCAACGTGAAAGAGATATTCGGATATTCGTGATGGACCTTTTTGAGCATCGACGAGAAGAAGTGCCGGTTAATGGCGTCGATGGTCGCGATACGCACATGCCCGCGTCGCAGTCCACGCAGGTCGTCGAGCTGTTCGCAGACGCGGGAGAAATCTTTCTTCCAGTTATTGGCCGCATGCAGCAACAGCTCCCCGGCGGCAGTCAGTCTCAGCCCGGTCGGGTGTCTTTCAAACAGCGGCATCGCCAGCTCTTTCTCAACCCGCAGTATCTGCCTGTCGATGGATGAGGCGGCAACGTGCAGGGTTTCCGAGGCCTTGCGAAACGATCCCTGACGGGCAACTTCCGTGAAATACAGTAGAAAACGGGAGAATGCGAACATATTTCGAGTGCTCTCTTTTATGCAACGGGATGTGCGAATCAAAGCGCTGGACGCAACGGTTTTATAACAATAACGTAGTTTTCAAGGCAACAGGAACATTCGTTTCAAAGCACATAAAGCGATCGATTTGGCGGGTATCCCGCCGACGGTGCGGTTAAACGCGTTTATGGGTTGAGTCCACATTCATCACAAAAAAACTCAACGTGATTAATTAACGGTAAAACGGCAAATCATAATGAAAGATGCAGAGTTAATTCCAGTCACAGTTAAAAAAATGAATAATAATGGTGCAGGGAATATTTCATTACAGCTTATTGCCCAAGCTGGAAGCGTTTTACCGCGTTATTCTCCGGGCGCGCACATCGACGTTTTTATTCCTGAAAAAGGTCCACGGCAGTATTCTCTTTGCGGTGAAAATGGCGGCGAAGAATATTACGAGATTTGTATTAAACTGGCACCATTATCAACCGGCGGATCGCACTATCTTCACCACCAGCTCAACGTCGGTGACGGCCTGAAAATCTCTGCACCACGCAATCATTTCCCTCTGCCGCAGGCGCGGCGTTTCCTGCTGTTTGCGGGCGGCATTGGCATTACGCCGCTGCTGGCAATGGCGGAGGAAATTGCTAAACAAAATATTGATTTTGAAATGCATTACTATGTCTCACGCGAGCAGGAAACGGCGTTTATGTCGCGTTGCAGTGCGCCAATGCTGGCCAATCACGTCTTTCTTCACTACAGCGACGCAAACGATTCCCTGCGCGCGCGTACGCCTGCCTGTTTACGCTCACCGGATGCCGAAACGGCGGTAGTGGCCTGTGGTCCAGACGGCTTTATTAAACGCCTACAGGATATTATGCAGTTTAATCGCTGGCAGCCTGCGCAATTATCGTTTGAGCGTTTTAGCAATGCCGAATTAAATAACAACGCCGATAATCAGGGCTTCCATATTCAGTTAAATTCGACCGGACAAAGATTTTTAGTGACGCCGAGTCAAACCATTGCCGAAGTATTGTTAAGCGCAAAGGTTGATATTATGCTGTCCTGTGAACAGGGCGTGTGCGGATCCTGCATTACAGACGTGATCGAGGGTATTCCCGATCACCGCGACTGCGTATTAACCGAGGAAGAGCGCGCCGAGAATACGCAAATTACGCTGTGCTGCTCTCGTTCGAAAAGCCCCGTTCTGGTGCTGGACCTGTGATGTCTACGCCGAGCCAGTCAATGGCGAACCTGAGCCTCAACGCGCCGTTAAACGGCCTCGCCCATGCTCGCCTGCCCGCATGGACGCTTCCTGCCGACTGGCCGCAGCAAAACGGTGAGCCCGTGTTGGCCGATATCCATTTCAGTCAGGGTCTGATTACCTTACTGACGCCGAGCCAGGCGTCGAATAAACACTTATGGAATCTTGGCGGCGCGCTGGTATTGCCGGGATTGATAGAGCCCCACGCCCATCTGGATAAAACCTTTACCCTCACCCGCAGTCGTCCGCAAGGGCCGGGTTTGCTGGCCGCCATTGAGGCGATGCATCAAGACCGCCAGCACTGGACGCCGCAGGATCTTCGCCAGCGCGCCTTGCGCGGTCTGACGTGGGCGGCAGCGCACGGTGTCACGCATTTACGCACCCACATCGACTGGTTCGACCCGACGCCGCCGGTTGCCTGGCACGAGATGGCTGCACTCGCACCAACCGGCTTGACGCTTGAACGGGTAGCGCTGGCGCCTTTGACGCTGTTCACCGACGTTAACTCGGCCGATGCCATCGCACGCGCAGTGGCGCAGAGCGGCGATAGTTGCCTGCTCGGCGGCTTTATACACTCGTCGAACTGGAACCCGTCCGCCATGGCGAACCTGATGGAAAGCGCCGCCCGCTGGCGTCTTAACCTCGATTTGCACATCGACGAAGAGCTGTCAGAACGCGCCAACGGGCTAGTGTGGCTGGCCGACTATCTCTCAAGGCACGACTTTCCCGGACACATCTGCTGTAGCCACGGCTGCGCTCTGGCCTCAGGCAGCGAACAACAGGCGCAACAGGTGCTGGCCGAACTGGCAAAGCATCGCGTGACGCTGATTGCACTGCCGATGACCAACCTGCTGCTGCAGGACGCGGTTGTCGGCCGTACCCCGCGCCAGCGCGGCATCACCCGACTTAAAGAGGCGCAGACAGCGGGCATCCCCACTCTACTCGGCTGCGACAACGTGCAGGACGCGTTTTGTCCCGCAGGCAGCTATGACCCGCTCGATACCCTTAGCTGTGCCCTGTTTAGCGCCCAGCTCAACCAGGTATTTGACCAGCAGTCGCGGCTTATCTGCGACCTCGGCGCGCTGACCGGCGCAAAAGCACAGAGCTCACCGCTGAACGCAGGCAGTGCGGCCAATTTGGTGATTTTCCCGGGAAGCGACAGCGTAACCTGGCCTCTAAACAGCGCGGCGCGCCGGGTTATCAGCCACGGCAAGCTCACCTATCAACGGATGTGGAATCAGGAGTTTACCCATGAGTCTTGAAGCCGGTGCGGGCAAACCGCTCGCGCAATACGCCGCCTGGCGACGTGCAGGCGATTACATTTTCCTGTCGGGGATTATTCCGGTGAATCCGCAGACGGCCACTATCGTGCGCGGCTTTGCGGATATTCCCGCCGAGGCACGCAGGCTGCTCGGTGAGACCGGCGAGTTCTCGACCGACGCCAAACAGGGACCGATCCTAGCGCAGAGCTGGTACGTACTGGAAAGCATACGCCACACCCTCGAAGAGGCCGGTGGGCAAATGAGTGACGTCATCAAGCTGGTGCAGTACTTCCGTAACCTCGACCACTTCCCCTACTACAGCCGGGTGAGAAAGCTGTTTTATCCCGGACAACCGCCGGTCTCGACGGTGGTACAGGTCAGCGAAATGTTGCCCAGCGCCGAGGTGTTAATTGAAGTGGAGGCCACAGCATGGCTGCCACAGTCCTCCTTAATAAAATAAACGACGAGGCACAGTATGATTAACGGCTACATTCCCGCAGCGCGCTTTCTCCCGTTTCTAAGCTGGACGGCCATCGCTGCCCTGCCTGACAAGGCCAACACCGTGATTGTGTTGCCGACCGGTGCCATCGAGCAGCACGGCCCGCACCTGCCGTGTTCGGTTGACAGCGTCATCTCCTCTGGCGTGGCCGGTCACGCGCTGGCTCGCCTGCCGGCCGATATTCCGGCCTACGCTATTGCGCCTATCACCTACGGCAAGTCCGACGAGCATCTTAACTTCCCCGGCACGCTCACGCTGACCGGCGACACGCTGCTGCAAACCATTCTCGAGGTTGCCGAGTCCCTGTATCGCGCCGGTTTTCGCAAGCTGCTGATGATCAACGGGCACGGTGGACAACCGCAGGTGCTGCAAATGGCCTCGCGCGAGATGCGCCTGCGTCACGGCGACATGATTATGATCCCGCACGACGTGTTCCGCGTGCCTAACGTTGAGACCCGCTATTTGAGTGCCCAGGAGCAAAAAATGGCGATGCATGCCGGTCACAGCGAAACCGCCGTGATGCTGGCGCTGGCCCCCGAATGCGTACACATGGAACATGCCGTAGCCAATTATCCGCCGGAATTCCCCTGTCCGACGCTGTCGAACGGCCGCCCTGCCGCCGCCTGGGCCTCCTACGACTTTGGGCCGAGTGGCGTGATTGGCGACCCGACCCCGGCGACCGCCGAACAGGGCCATGCGATCCTCGACTCCCTCGCCGCAAGCTGGGCGCAGGCCATTACCGAAATCCACCAGATGGAGTGGAAAACACGCAGCGAACCGACGTGGGGCAAACACCACTGGAATGGCTTCGTGCAGAGCAGTTTTACGCCTCCTTCGTCCTCCTTGGCCTCTGAATAAAGGAATGTCCGCAATGAAACCTTCACCGAGCTATACCCTGCTTGCCCTGCTGTTGGCCTCAGCGTCGCTTTCCGCGCAGGCAGAAGAGAAAATCACCTTCCTGACAAACTGGTATGCGCAGGCCGAACACGGCGGTTTTTACGAGGCGCAGGCCAAGGGGATTTACAAGAACGCCGGTCTCGATGTCACCCTTAAAATGGGCGGCCCGCAGGTTAACGTGATGCAACTGATGGCCGCCGGTCAGGCCGACTGTACTCTGGGCGACAACGGTCAGGCGCTGGAAACTTGGCAGGCAGGCGTGCATGCGGTGACGGTTGCAACCGTGTTCCAACATTCGCCAACGGTGTTTATCAGCCACGACAAGGTGAATAAGCCCGAAGAGCTGAAAGACAAGACCTTCCTGCTGGCGACTGAGGCCTACACCTCTTTCTGGCCGTGGGCCAAAAGCGAGCTGGGTCTCGCCAACGCCAAAATCCGTCCTTATACCTTCAGCGTGCAGCCGTTCCTGGCCGACAACAACCTGGTGCAGCAGGGCTACGTGACCTCGGAGCCTTTCTCGGTTGAAAAGGGCGGCAAGCCGTTCTATGTCTACCCGCTTAGCGACTGGGGTTATCCACCTTACGGCAACTCGATTATCTGCATGGCCGACACCGTCAAGAAACGCCCGGCCGCGCTGGCTGCCTTCATCAAGGCGTCGATGCAGGGTTGGAAAGCCTACTTGCAGGACCCTACGGCGGGTAACGAACTGATCCGTAAGGATAACCCACGCATGGGCGTCGACCAGATTGCCTTCGGGATTGCACAAATGAAGAAATACCAACTGGTTACCGGCGGTGATGCTCAGACCGGCGGCATCGGCATCATCACCGTGCCACGCCTGAAAGAGACCTGGGACATGCTGGTCAAAAACAAGCTGATCGACCCGAGCAAGGTGCCGTTTGACCAGACCTACAGCCTCGACTTGATCAAAGACGCAAAGGTCATGCCATGAATACCGCCCCCAATCTGACGGTGATAGGCGAAGAACGCCCCCACCACGCGCTCGGCACACCGGCCATTGAGGTGCTGTCGGCGGAGAAAATATACAGCAACGGCACGCGCGCGCTGCTGCCGGTGAATCTGACCATTAATCAGGGTGAGTTTGTGACGCTGCTCGGGCCGTCCGGCTGTGGAAAAAGTACGCTGCTGAAAATGGTTGCCGGACTGGTTGAACCGAGCGACGGCAAGCTGATGCTGTGGCGCAAAGATAGCCGCGAGAAGGCGCAGGTGCCGCTCTCCTTTGTGTTTCAGGAGGCGACACTGATGCCGTGGAGCAACGTGCATAACAACGTGCGTCTGCCGCTGGACCTCGCCGGTGTGCCGCGCGCCGAAGCCAATACCCGGGTCAGCGAGGCGCTGGAGTTGGTCGGACTGGGTAAGTTCGCCAAGGTGTTGCCGCGCGAGCTTTCAGGCGGCATGCAGATGCGCGTGTCGATCGCCCGAGGGCTGGTGACGCGCCCGAAACTGCTGCTGATGGACGAACCCTTTGGCGCACTGGATGAAATCACCCGCAACAGGCTCGACAGCGACCTGCTGCGCCTGTGGCGCGAACAGGGCCTCACCGTGGTCTTTGTGACTCATTCAATCCACGAAGCGGTGTTCCTCTCGCAGCGGGTGATCATGATGGCAGCGAGGCCGGGCCGCGTGGTGGAAGACATCGCCATCAACGAACCTTTCCCACGCGACGAGGATTTTCGCGTCAGTCCCACCTTCGCACGCTACGCCAGACAGCTACAGGACAGTCTGCTGCAGGCCAGCCAATCGGGTATGGAGTCATAAGATGAATACTGCCAAAACGTCACCGTGGATGAGTAATCCTACTTTTCGCAAAATTTTATATCCGACGCTGGTTGCCGTCGCCGTGATCCTGCTGTGGCAGGGCTGGGTCAGCTATTTCAAGATCCCACAGTTTCTGGTGCCCTCGCCGATGGTGATGCTCGAAAGCCTGTGGATCAATCTCGGTTCGCTGATGATGTCGCTGCTCTATACCCTGAAAATCACGGTGATCTCATTCCTGCTGTCGATAGTTATCGGTGCACTGGTGGCCTTCGTGCTGGTGCAGAACCGCTTTGTAGAAACCGCGCTGTTTCCCTACATCGTGTTCTTACAGGTCACGCCGATTGTCGCTATCGCGCCGCTGATCATTATCTGGGTCAAGGACACGACGCTGTCGCTGGTGGTGTGCTCGACGCTGATGGCGGTGTTCCCAATCATCTCCAACACCACGCAGGGGCTACGCAGCGTGTCGCCGGGACTGCTGAGCTATTTCCAACTGAGTCACGCTAGCCGTCTGCAAATTCTGCTGCGCCTGCGCATACCTTCGGCGCTGCCTTACTTCTTTGGTGCGCTGCGCATTTCCAGTGGTTTATCGCTGATTGGTGCCGTGGTGGCGGAATTTGTGGCCGGTACCGGTGGCAATAACACCGGGCTGGCGTATCAGATTTTACAGGCCGGATATCAGCTGGATATCCCGCTTATGTTCGCCGCACTGCTGTTGATTTCCCTGACCGGTATCGCGCTGTTTGGGGTGATGTCATGGATCTCCCGCCGTGCACTCCGCGCCTGGCATGAAAGTGAAGCGGTGCAGTCACATTGACCGTCGCGCAAAGGTTTTAATCGATTGAGGGAAGAAGATGGAAAGTGAACAACGCAAACAGGCGGTAGCGCAGATACAGCAGGCGCTGCCCGACCTCGAGTGGACGTTGCAGGCCCCGAAGGTGAAACGCATGTCGCGTGACTTTCACTGGTTTAGCCCGGTACTGAAACGCCAGCTTGAAGACAAGCAGGCCGATGCGGTGGTACGCCCTCGCGACGAAGAAGAGCTGCGCCTGCTGGTGGCAGCCTGCGTGCGGCATCAACTGCCGCTGATTATGCGCGGGGGAGCGACCGGCAACTACGGTCAGCTGGTGCCGCTCGAGGGCGGGATTCTGGTCGACATGACGGCGTTTAATCAGGTCTGTGAGTTCGGTAATGGCGCAGTACGTGCACAGGCCGGGATCAAGCTGGCAGAGATTGAAACCCACACCCGTCCCCATGGATGGGAGCTGCGCTGTATGCCGTCCACCTATCGTCTTGCCAGCCTCGGCGGCCTGTACGGTGGGGGCTTTGGCGGTATAGGTTCCATCAACTACGGTCCGCTGGGTGCGACGGGCAATGTACTCAGCGTAAAAGTGATGACCGTTGAAGCCGAGCCGCGGGTGCTCAGCGTACCCGCACCTCAGGCCCTGCTTTTGCATCACGCTTATGGAAGCAATGGCATTGTGCTCGAGGTAGAGCTGGCTCTGGCACCGGTTCATCGTTGGATTGAACGTCTCGACGCCTTTGATGACTTCACCGACGCTCTCGATTACGCCGACGCGTTGGCCCGCTCGCCGGGCCTGGTTAAACGCCAGATTGCGCTATTTGCTGCCCCGATCCCCAGCTATTTCAGCCACCTGAACGGCAGCTATCGCGCGACACAGCACGCGGTCATCAGCGTCGTCGCCCAGGAGAGCGAAGGGTTGAGTCATGGCTTAGTCGCGCGCTTTAACGGCCATAACGCGGTCCGTCAGACGGCGGAGGAGGCGCGCGAGACAAATACCTCACTGCTGGAATATTGCTGGAACCACACCACGCTCCATGCGCTGAAAGTCGACAGCTCATTAACCTATTTACAAACAGCTTTTAATTATTCTAATTATCGCCAACAAATAATTAACATGAATACCTTATTTGGCGATGAAGTTATTTCGCACATTGAGTTTCTGCGCGATAACGAGGGAAATATCACCGCCAGCGGTTTGCAGTTAGTACGTTATTCCACCGAGGAGAGACTGAATGAAATAATGCAAATCTTCCGCGAGCGTGACGTAAAAATAAACAACCCGCACGTTTTTCAAATTGAAGACGGTAAACAGGGAAACATCCGTCCGGAGGTGGTTTCCGTTAAAAAATCTCTGGATCCCAATGGGTTACTTAATCCCGGAAAGCTGCGCGGCTGGGAAATACGCGACCAGTTAATTATTGATGACAACCCTCTCTTATTGACTGACCGATAAAAATAACTATTATGCCCCCGCCCCTTTATCGGTGCGGTGGCAACCGTTTGCGTGCAATCCGGGAAACAACAAATATTGGCAGCTTTTTGCTGCTCGCAAATGATACTAATTTTGACAGGATGAGATACATGACAATGAACAAATTCAGCTTCTCTTTGAAGCTGGGCGCGCTTTTGGTTTCACAGGCACTCTTTATGGGGCACGCACTGGCCGCCACAACACCCGCAATGTCAGACTGCGACGCCGGCGTCGCCGACTCACTGACCCAAATGTTCACCTGTGGTTCGGTACACGGTAGCCTGCGTATGCTCGACTACTCAACGCATAACGCCTATTTCTCGAAAGGTTACTCACAGGATACCTTCAGCTACGGCGGCAGCGTTAAATATACCACTGCGGAATACTACGGCCTGAGCCTCGGTGTAAGCGGCATCTTCCAGCGTGGTATCGACCACAATCAAGACCATCTGGTAAGCGAACTGGGTCCAAACGAGACCAACTTCGGCGAAGCCTACCTGAGCTGGCACTATCAAGATTTCCGCATTACCGCCGGTGACCAACGCCTCAACATTCCGTTCCTCGGTGATTACGACTGGCGTATTACCCCGATTCTGTACCGCGGTATCGACGCAAACTATGGCGACGCCGACAACTTCCTGCATGCCACCAAAGTGACCCGCTTCAAGCCGTGGGGTGACGATCAGTTCCTGAACACCACCGAATACACCGATGCAGACGGCACCACCAACGGCATGTGGGCTATCGGTGGCGGTCGTGCGCTCAAGCTCGACGACAAGAAGCTGACTGGCCAACTGTGGTATGAAGACTACAACAACTACACCAAAATGGTGTACGCCGACAGCTACCTGTCTTGGTCGGATCTCCCTTCCCAACCCAAGATTGGCCTACAGTTTATTCGCGGCGTGAGCGACGGCAAGGCGTTAGCAGGTGAAGTGAACAGCACCAGCTACGGCGCACAGTTCGCGATGAACTTTACCCCGTCTCTGCGTTGGTCTCTGAACTACGACCACATCGCCGCCAGCGATAACGCCTACGGCGACGGTGCGCTGGTAACGCCTTATGCGCACAACAGCTCTTCTGGCCCGTACTTCGCACAGCCGTTCTTCACCAGTACTCAGGACCTGGGCAGCGGCAACGCCTACTCTACCGACTTGAACTGGACGGCGACCGAGAGCATTTCTGTCGGTACCCGTTACTCGTTCATGGACCTGACCGCCAGCTCAGGCGCGTCAAGCAGCAACCAGTCCGAATATCTGGTCTACGGCACTTACAGTTTTGGCGGCGTACTCAAGGGCCTCAGCGTGACCGATTTCGTGGGCGTGCAGACGACCTCGACCTCGGATGCAAACTTCTGGCAGAACCGTCTGGCGTTGGAATACGATTTTTAATTAGAATGAATTTCCCGGGGAGGCTTCCCCGGGAATATTATTCTTAGAGGAGTCGCTATTGCCCATTCAAATCCGCCCGTATCAGGAAGCCGACCGCCCCTTCTTACGCACCCTGTATTTGGCATCGCGCAAAGAGGCTTTTTTCTGGTTGGACAGCAGCGACTGGAAGCTTGAGGATTTCGACCGCAAAGTCATTGGCGAAAAGGTGATTGTGGCCGAGCAAGACGGCAAAATACTGGGTTTCGCGTCGATTCATCTGCACGAAAACTTTCTGCATAACCTGTTTATCTCTCCTGACGCACAAGGTCAGGGCGTCGGCAGCCACCTTCTCGGCATCGTCGAGCAAAACTTCACTCGCACCGGCTCACTGAAATGCCTGGTCAAAAATGAGAAAGCCGTCACCTTCTATTTAAGCCGTGGTTGGGAAATTATCTCCACCGGCGACAGCGAGACGGGTGAATATTACCTGTTTCATTTTCGGATCAAACGGTAGTCTGATTTAAAACAATTCAACGACAAGTAATCACTGCTATACCTAATTAGTCACATTCAGTTACTAACAGGTTAACAATGAAAACATACAACAAGGTTATGCTGGCTTCCGTGCTGGGCGGACTGCTGGTGCTCAATGGATGCAGTTCTCAGGTGACGAAACCCGAGAAATATTCCGGATTTTTAGGTGATTACTCGCAGTTAAAGCCGGTGACTACGCCCTCTGGCAAAACGGTGATGCGCTGGATAGATCCGTCGTTTAACAAATCTCACTACACCTCCCTGTTCTACCAACCTCTGACTTACTTCCCAACGCCTAAACCCACCGATCAGATAAGCCAGGCCACGCTCAACGGCGTGCTCGACTATGCCAATACCCGGCTGAAAACGGCGATGCAAAGACGGCTGCCTCTAACCAACACGCCGGTCCCCGGCTCGCTCATCTTCAAAGGGGCGATTACTGGCGTGAGCACCTCGACGCAGGGAATACAGTTCTATGAGGTCATCCCGGTGGCGCTGGTTATCGCGGGTACACAAACCGCGACCGGGCATCGTACCAAAAATACCGAGCTGTTTTTCGAAGGCGAGCTTATCGATGCTGCCACCGGTAAAGCCGTCGTTAAAGTGGTACGCATGGGAGAAGGCAAATCGGTGCCGAACTCCTCTCAACAGGTCACGGTTAACGACCTGAAAAGCGTCATTGACAATATGGCGGTTGACGTGACGCAGTTTAACGAAGCTGCGCAGTAATCGTCTCTGAACTCCCGGCGGACAACGCGGGCCACCGGGAGGCAGAAAAATATTGATCGAGCACTGACGCTCCCCCATGCAGTCAGGCGCAGACCTCAAAATAACGGGTCTAATCCCTTGGCCTGATAGGCGTTGGCGGCGCTGCTGGACTGTAAATGCTTGAGGAATTCTCGGCTCAATGCCGGATTTTTCGCCTCTTTAAACACCGCGGCGGAGAACGACGTGGGTTTCTGCACCGCGTCCGGCAGGCGGCCCACTATTTCGATGCCTTGTACCGCCAGCAACTCGCTTATCTGCTGAATCGCCAGGCTCGCCTCACCGGTCAGCAGTTTTTCCGCCGTAAACCCGCCGGGGAGAGTGGTGGCTTTGGCGTTGATCTCGGCGGCAATGCCCAGTTTCTCAATCAGTGATTTGAAGTAGATACCGCTGGCACCGCCGAGTGAATAGGCCACCGAACGGGCCTCCAGCAGCGTGGCGATGAACGCCGCTTTGCTGGAGATATCAGGATGCGCTTCACCCGCTTTCACCGCGATGCCAATGTTGGACTCGACCAGCTCAACGCGGCTGTCGGCGTCGACGATACCGTCCGCAACCAGTTCATCCATTGCGCTGACCGTAACCAGTGCGACGTCGGAACGAAACCCGCTGCGGATGCTCTCCATAATCACCGACGTTGTATCCCACTTAACCTGCACTGCGTGACCCTGCTGCTCCCACGCGGGTAAAATTTCTGCATCGAAGGGCGAGCGCACCACGAATGCGCAAATAACCTCTACTGGCGTTGCTTGAGTCATTGTCATTTATCTCATTATTTATCAGGTCGTCGCGTTGGGCTTCCTGAAGGGGAGTGATAGGGATTGTGGATTTCATCCGCGCCTAAAATGCGAGGGTTCACGTCCGCTGCTTTCAAAATACCTGAACGGCTAGCTTTCTAAACATCTGGCAGCAAAAAAATCTCTTAACCAACGGTGGGCTACGTCACGATGGCAGCGCTCGTGCCACAGCATCGCCATTTCAAAACCCGGTATCTCGATGGGCGGCTCGAAGATCTGTAGCGTGCTGTTCTCCTTGACCAGTCGCGCAGGCAGCATCGCAACCAAATCGGTGCTCGCCAGCGCGGAGAGCGCAAACAGAAAATGTTGAACCGACAGCACCACCTTTCTCTTCAGCCCGGTTTCTTCGAGCATTTTATCGGTGATGCCATAAAAACCTCCGCCCTCTGGCGAGACCATCACGTGCTCGAGCGCGGTAAATTCGGCAAGCGTAGGCCGCTTGGCCAGGCGGGGATGCCCCTTGCGGCTGACCAAGACATAACTTTCGTCAAACAACTTTCTACGCCGCAGACCTGCCGGAACGCCGTCGCCGGTGTGAAACAGCACATCGATATCGCCCTGCTCCATTTTTTTGGCCACCCCCGCAGGCTGGGTCTCAAATATTGCTAGCCGTGCGTGCGGTGCAACCGCGCGGAATGCGCTCAGCGTGGGAAGCAAAATGGCCGACTCACCGTAGTCTGACGCCGATACGTTCCACGTTTTGCTGCTGATTGCAGGATTAAATTCGCTATCGGGCGATACCGCGCGCTCGAGCAGTTCGATGGCCTCACGCAGCGGCTGGCGGAGTTCGTCGGCCTTGGCGGTCGGCAGCATCCCTCTTGGGCCGGGAAGCAAAAGCGGATCGTTAAAAATATCACGCAGTTTAGCCAGCTGAACGCTTACCGACGGCTGCGAGAGATTCAGACGCTGCGCCGCTCGCGTGACATTATGCTCGGTCAGTAGCGCGTCGAGCGTCAGCAGCAGGTTGAGATCCATTCTCCTGAAATTGTTCATGGCTATACCTGTTATATTTTAAATTCATTTCTACTATACCTCACGGCCACCTACTCTGCGTCTATCACTTAACGGAGAGTTTGCGATGAATATCCTGATTGTTTATGCCCACCCTGAACCCCAGTCGCTGAACGGTGCGCTAAAAGATTTTGCCGTAAAACGGCTCGAAGACGCAGGCCATCGCGTTGAGGTTTCAGACCTCTACGCGATGAACTGGAAGCCGCAAATAGACTCGGCGGACAACCTCGCCTACGTCAATGATGGCCCGTTCAACCCCGCTGTCGACTCCCGCCGAGCCTATGAACAAGGCACGCAGAGCCAGGACATCGCCGCCGAGCAGGAGAAGTTGGCCTGGGCCGATGCGGTGATTTTCCAGTTCCCGCTGTGGTGGTTCTCAATGCCGGCGATTATGAAAGGCTGGGTTGAGCGCGTGTATGCCTATGGCTTCGCCTATGGCGTCGGAGAGCATTCGGACAGCCATTGGGGCGACCGCTACGGCGAGGGGAATATGGCGGGAAAACGCGCCATGCTGGTCGTGACCACCGGCGGCTGGGAATCGCACTACAGCGCACGCGGTATTAATGGTCCCGTCGACGATCTCCTTTTCCCAATCCAACACGGCGTGCTGTATTACCCTGGTTTCGACGTGCTGCCACCGCTGGTGTTTTATCGCACCGGCAAGACCGATGAAGCGCGTTTCAGGCAGCTTTGTGACACCTATGGGCAGCGACTGGATACGCTGTTTAGCACCCCACCTATTCCCTATCGCCAGCAGAACGGCGGGGACTATGAAATTCCGGCGCTGACGCTGAAAGAGGCGTTCGCCGAAGGTCAGAGAGGATTTGGGGTACATTTGAAGGAATAAAAAAAGCCCCCGAATCTCTTCGGGGGCTTTCATTTTCATCAGGCTAATTCATTAATAAATAATGAATTTATTCCCACTCGATAGTCGCAGGTGGTTTACCAGAGATATCGTAAACAACGCGGGAAATACCGTCGATTTCATTGATGATACGGTTTGAGCAGCGGCCAAGGAAGTCGTATGGCAGATGCGCCCAGTGTGCGGTCATAAAGTCGATGGTCTCTACTGCACGCAGTGAAACAACCCAGTCGTATTTACGGCCATCGCCCATCACACCGACGGAACGCACCGGCAGGAACACGGTGAATGCCTGGCTGACTTTATGGTACAGGTCGGCTTTGTGCAGTTCTTCGATGAAGATAGCATCGGCGCGACGCAGCAGGTCACAGTACTCTTTCTTCACTTCGCCCAGTACGCGAACACCCAGACCCGGACCCGGGAACGGATGACGATAAAGCATGTCGTAAGGCAGGCCCAGTTCCAGACCAATTTTACGCACTTCGTCTTTAAACAGCTCTTTCAGCGGCTCAACCAGACCCAGCTTCATCTCTTTCGGCAAACCGCCAACGTTGTGGTGAGACTTGATCACGTGCGCTTTGCCGGTAGCAGAGGCCGCAGACTCGATAACGTCAGGATAGATAGTGCCCTGCGCCAGCCATTTCACTGCGTCTTGTTTACAGGCTTCTTCATCGAAGACTTCAACAAACACGCGGCCAATGATTTTACGCTTGGCTTCAGGATCGTTCTCGCCCGCCAGAGCAGACAGGAAACGCTCTTCGGCAGCAACGTGGACGATGTTCAGACCGAAACGGTCACCGAACATTTCCAGAACCTGGTCGGCTTCATTCAGACGCAGCAGGCCATTGTCAACGAAGACGCAGGTCAGGCGGTCACCGATTGCACGGTGCAGCAGCATCGCGGTAACGGAAGAGTCAACGCCACCGGACAGGCCGAGGATCACGTGGTCGTTGCCAATCTGCACTTTCAAACGCTCAATCGCGTCTTCGATGATTTTAGCCGGGGTCCACAGCGCTTCACACTGACAGATATCGATGATGAAGCGTTCCAACATGCGCAGGCCCTGACGGGTGTGCGTCACTTCCGGGTGGAACTGCACGCCGTAGAAGCGCTTTTCTTCGTTGGCCATAATGGCAAACGGGCAGGTGTCGGTGCTGGCAACGGTAACGAAGTCTGAAGGGATCGCGGTGACTTTATCGCCATGGCTCATCCACACATCAAGCAGCGGCTTGTTGTCGGCGCTCAGGGCGTCTTCAATGCCACGAACCAGGGCGCTGTTGGTCTGCACTTCAACCTGTGCATAGCCAAACTCACGCTCGGTTGAGCCTTCAACGCGTCCACCCAACTGCATTGCCATGGTCTGCATGCCGTAGCACACGCCAAGAACGGGAACACCGGCTTCGAATACGTAATCCGGCGCGCGCGGGCTGCCTTCTTCGGTGGTGCTTTCCGGGCCGCCAGACAGGATGATGCCGTTCGGGTTGAATTCACGGATTTGAGCTTCGGTCACATCCCAGGCCCAGAGTTCGCAGTACACGCCGAGTTCACGAACGCGACGCGCTACCAGTTGGGTGTACTGGGAGCCGAAATCGAGGATAAGAATGCGATGCTTATGAATATTTTCACTCATGCGGGTGATTTTCCAGAGCGGTTAAAGTTTTAAAAAAGAACTAAGAAACGGGTAACCCGGCCGAAACCGGGTTTAACACAGACTCAATCAACTCGATCAAGGGGCCAGCGAGCCAAGGCAAAAGGGACTTAGGCGAAAAAAGCGCAGTTTACATGCGTAAATGAGCATTTTTGAGCCTGAGTTCAACGCAGTATTGCCGAAGCGCAGCAGCCCCAATAACCAAATTAAGAACCCATGCGATAGTTTGGTGACTCTTTGGTAATGGTTACGTCGTGTACGTGACTTTCCTGAATACCCGCGCCGCTGATACGAACGAACTCAGCCTTGGTGCGCAGGTCCTGGATAGTAGCACAACCGGTCAGACCCATACAGGAGCGCAGGCCACCCATTTGCTGGTGAACTATCTCTTTCAGGCGGCCTTTGTAGGCAACGCGACCTTCGATACCTTCTGGTACCAGTTTGTCAGCGGCGTTATCGCTCTGGAAGTAACGGTCTGAAGAGCCTTTGGACATCGCACCCAGTGAGCCCATACCACGGTAAGACTTGAATGAACGCCCCTGGTACAGTTCGATCTCACCTGGAGATTCTTCGGTACCTGCCAGCATGCCACCAACCATCACGCAGCTTGCGCCCGCCGCGATAGCTTTAGCGATATCACCGGAGAAACGAATACCGCCGTCGGCAATAACCGGAATACCGGTGCCTTCCAGCGCTTCAACCGCGTCAGAGACGGCAGTTATCTGTGGAACGCCTACGCCGGTAACCATACGAGTGGTACAGATTGAGCCAGGGCCGATACCCACTTTAACCGCGCTCACGCCAGCCTGAGCCAGTGCCAGAGCACCTTCGCCAGTCGCTACGTTACCGCCAATGATTTGCAGATCAGGATATTTTGCACGCGTCGCGCGAATACGTCCGAGAACGCCTTCGGAGTGGCCGTGTGAGGAGTCGATCAGCAGTACGTCAACACCTGCAGCAACCAGTGCGTCGATACGCTCTTCGTTACCAGCACCTGCGCCAACCGCAGCGCCTACGCGCAGGCTGCCGTTTTCGTCTTTACAGGCGTTAGGTTTACGCTCTGCTTTCTGGAAGTCTTTAACGGTGATCATACCCAGAAGGTGGAACTGGCTGTCGACAACCAGCGCTTTCTCAACGCGTTTTTCGTGCATTTTCTGCAGAACAACTTCGCGAGATTCACCTTCTTTAACGGTCACAAGACGCTCTTTCGGGGTCATGACCGCGGTCACTGGCTGGTCCAGGTCGGTCACGAAGCGCACGTCACGACCGGTAATGATACCGACCAGCTCGTTGCCTTCGGTCACCACAGGATAACCTGCGAAGCCGTTGATTTCGGTGAGTTCTTTAACCTGACGCAGCGTAGTTGCTGGCGTTACGGTCTTAGGATCGGCAACAACGCCGCTTTCATGCTTCTTAACGCGGCGAACTTCTTCAGCCTGACGCTCAATAGACATGTTCTTATGGATGAAACCCATCCCGCCTTCCTGAGCCAGGGCAATCGCCAGGTTCGCTTCGGTAACGGTGTCCATGGCTGCAGACAGCATAGGAATGTTCAGACGGATTTTAGAAGTCAGCTGAGTACTGAGATCGGCTGTGTTAGGCAGAACTGTGGAATGGGCTGGAACAAGGAGAACGTCGTCAAACGTTAGTGCTTCTTTCTTTAAACGTAGCATGGGCAATATCTCACCAAGGTGGTATGCGGAAAAGATAAAATATTGCAGCGAGAGTATACAGGCACTCAATCGTTTGCTCTAGTACTATTTCACATTTTTTATAAAAAACTCTTGATTACCTCGAACGTGCCTGTAGTATCGATTGATTAAGTCTCTGTTTTCGAATTTGATCTGGGTCACATGCCACTACCTTCTTCGCCACCGATTTTTACCGTGAGCCGCCTCAATCAGACGGTCCGTGAGTTGCTGGAAAACGAAATGGGTCAGGTCTGGCTCTCCGGCGAAATCTCAAACTTCTCTCAGCCCTCTTCCGGCCACTGGTATTTCACGCTAAAAGATGCGCGCGCGCAGGTTAAATGCGCGATGTTCCGCAACAGTAATCGCCGCACCCCTTTTCGCCCGCAAAATGGTCAACAGGTTCTGGTTCGCGCGTCGATTACGCTGTATGAACCGCGCGGTGATTTCCAGCTGATTGCCGAAAGCATGCAGCCTGCCGGTGACGGACTGTTGCAGCAGCAGTTTGAGCAGTTGAAGCAGACGCTCTCCGCCGAAGGGCTTTTCGACACCGAACACAAACAGCCGCTGCCCTCCCCGGCTCAATGCGTCGGGGTCATTACCTCTGCCAGCGGCGCGGCGCTGCACGATATCCTACAGGTGCTGAAACGTCGAGACCCGTCTCTGCCGGTGGTGATTTATCCTACGGCGGTTCAGGGCGTCGACGCGCCGCTGCAAATCGTCAGGGCTATCACTCTCGCGAATCAACGAAACGAGTGTGACGTGCTGATAGTCGGGCGTGGCGGGGGGTCGCTTGAAGATTTGTGGAGTTTTAACGACGAACGCGTCGCACGGGCGATTTTCGCTAGCCGTCTGCCGATTGTCAGCGCCGTCGGCCATGAGACCGACGTGACTATCGCCGATTTCGTCGCCGACCTGCGCGCCCCGACTCCCTCGGCCGCCGCCGAACTGATCAGCCGAAACCAGCTTGAGCTGCTTCGTCAGATTCAGTCACAGCAGCAGCGTCTGGAAATGGCGATGGATTACTATCTGGCGCAGATGGCACAGCGCTTTACGCGACTCAACCATCGCCTCCAGCAGCAGCATCCTCATCTGCGTCTGGCACGCCAGCAAACCGCACTGTTCAAACTGCGCAGCCGCCTGGACGAGGCGATGCAAAATCACCTTCGTCGTCTGCTGCGCCGTGCTCAGAGCCTGCAACAGCGTTTGAGCCAGCATCAGCCGCAGCGACGCATTCACCAAATGCAGCAGCGGGTGCAGAAGTTACAGTATCGTCTTCAGCAGGCGATGACGGCGCAGCTCGGCGACAGTCGCCAGCGCTTTGGTACCGCCTGTACCCAGCTTGAAGCGGTTAGCCCGCTGGCAACCTTGGCGCGCGGTTACAGCGTGACCACCACGCTGCAGGGGGAATTACTGAAGCATACCGCGCAGACGGCACCGGGCGCGATGCTCAAGACTCGACTGGAAGACGGCTGGATCGAGAGCGAAGTGAAATCAGTCACCGTCGAGAAAAAACCGCGCAAGCGCGCGGCCGCCAGTAAAAAAACCGACTAACGCAGAACAGGCCTCACCACAGCAAATAGCTGGAGGTCTTCTCGCCCTCAATCCATACTTCGCGCGTTTCTCCGACGGGCAGAACAACGTTCAGCCCGCGCCAGCGTGGACGATATTCTCCACGGCGCGTAAAATGCAGATTGATTCGCTGATCGGTATATTCGATGTCCCACGCCAGCCACAGCGCCATCCCCTGCTGCCAGTCGTGGCTTTCGCCGTCGTCCTCAAACAGGCTACCGCTGGCCTTGCCCGCGCCCGGCAGCGGGAACACTTGCAGGCTGCGTTGAGTGTCCAGCTCCACGTCGCAGTGCGCCAGTCGTGCCGAACACGGCAGCGCGCTGCCGCCGCGCACCATTAAGGGCAACCGGTCCAGGGCTGCCGGCAGCAGGATTCGCTGACCACCACGGAACCACTCTCCGCTGTAAAAATTGACCCAACCGGTTGCGTTATCGGGCAGATAGACTTCGCGCTCGCGCTGGCCTTTCTCGACCACGCTGGCCACCAGCAGATCACGCCCTATCAGAAAATCATCGTTTTCTTCGAAGGTGCTCGCGTCATGTTCGTTGTCCAGAAACGTCGGACGCAGCATCGGCTCGTCGTCAGCGTATGCCTGCCACAGCAGCGTATAAAAATAGGGCAACAGCCGATAGCGCAGTTCAATCGCCTCTCGCACCGCCGTCGTCACCTCGGGATACATCCACGGCTCATTCACCGTGCTGTCATCGTTCCACGAATGAATGGTAAAGCGTGGGTGCATCACACCGTTCTGCACCCAGCGCACAAACAGTTCTGCCTCCGGTTTCGGACCCGCAAAGCCGCCTACGTCATGGCCGACGTTGTATAACCCCGACAGGCTCATACCTAATCCCATGCGGGTGTTGTAGCGCAGCGTTGACCAGTCGGTGCGGTTATCTCCGCTCCAGGTCTGCACATAACGCTGCATGCCCGCACAGCCGGATCGAGATATCAGGTACGGCCGTTTATGCGGGGCAAATTTTAGCTGCGCCTCGAAGGACGCACGCATCATCAGCAACGGCATAACAGGGCGAATATGCTTGATGGCGATCGGCTCCCCAAAACCGTAACAACGCGCGTCGCCGTCCCAGACTTCGAACTCGTTGTTGTCATTCCAGGTGGAGTCGATGCCTTTCTCCAGCAACTGACGCGTGACCTGTGCCTGCCACCAGGCGAAGGTGGCCGGATTGGTGAAGTCGAGATGCGAGCCTTCATCGTCCCAGAAGCTGGAGCATTCGGGCGTGGCCGTTTCTGAATCTTGTATAAAAAGCCCCTGCTCGGCCACCTCGGCATACAGCGGATGGTCCTGTAACAGGCAAGGTTTGATGTTCGCGGCCAGTTTCAGTCCGGCGTGATGAAACGCGGCGGTCATCGCCTCGGGCCGTGGAAACTTGTCATGGTTCCAGTTGAACACATAGCGTTTGTCGTTTATCGAGGTATAGCCTGACGACAGCTGGAAGGAGTCGCACGGAATACGGTGCTCGGCACACAGGCGGATAAACTTCATCAGCTGCTGCTGGGCGTCCGGCGCGTCGGTGTAGTGCATGGTTGAGCCGCTGTAGCCCAGACTCCATTTCGGACCGAAGAAGGTTTTTCCGGTCAGGCGCACAAACTTCTTGGTGACTTCGAGCAGCGTAGGGCCGATAAACAGGTAGTAGTCGAGATCACCGGCTTCGGCACTAAAGCGTCGATAAGGAAGATGATAGTTATCCAGCTCGTTCCCCAAATCGAAACGGCAGCTGCTTAAATTGTCGTAAAACAGCCCAAAGCTCACGCCTTCGTGTCGCGTCAGGGTAAAGGGAACGTGCTTATAGAGCGGGTCGGTGCTGGCCGCGTTGTAGCCCATCGCGTCGAGGTTGCGCATTTCGAAGCGGCGACCGGTGCGGTTGAGATCCCCCGCTTTCTCGCCGAGGCCGTAGTAATTGTCCTGCGCATAGCGACGCTGGAAATGTTCCACGCCCTCGCCCTTCGACGGCAGCAGGTACGCCCCCGTTGGCCTGTCGCTCGCAATCAGCTGCCACTCACCCTCTTGGTTAAGGCCTTCCCACTCGAGGCGCAGCGGCTGGTGAACGGTGACCCGCAGCTGGGATGTCGCCAGGCGCAGCTGGTTCTCGCTTTGCTCAAAGGTAAACTCGGGCAGACTGAAACCGGCATTGCTCAGGCGATTTCGCCCCTCCACCGGCACGTCCTCCTGTGGCGCAATGCTCCAGGTTCTGTTGAGTTCCAGCCGACCTTCGCGCTGCAAAAGTACCCGAAACAGCCCCTGTTCGAGCACCCGCAGGCTCATAATATGCTTGCCGTCGACGCGCAAATCTATGCCTGCCTCGTGGCGCTTCTCGAGTTCCCAATGTTTTAACGTCTTCATGCATGCTCCCCTTTTGCTGGATTACGACGTTCAGCAATCAGCGCAATCAAGAAGACTGCACCAACTAAATCAAAAAATCCCATGGCGATAAATAGCGGATTAAAACCGATGTTGTCGGCGACTGCGCCGATCAGCAGTGAAAATAGAAAACTGGCGATCCACGCCGAGGAACCGCGCATGCCGTTGACCGTCGCAACCTGATTTTTATCGAAAGACTCGACCACCAACGCGCTCAACATGCAGGAGATAACCTGATGCCCAAATCCGCCAATCGAGATCAGCGCAATCGCCAGGTAGGGATCTTTCGTCATCGCGACGAAGGCTAGCGAGACCATCATGAATGCGCCGGTCACGGAACTGGCCACCACCGAGTTGATGCGCGTGCAGTGGAACCATTTGCGGTAAAGCGTGGTGAGGTATCCGCTCGCCACGCTGCCGATATCGGCAGCGAGAAACGGCAGCCAGGCGAACATGGCAATATGTTTGAGGTCCATTCCGCGATCGTTGGCGAGATACAACGGCACCCAAAAGCTAAAGACGGCCCATGCGGGTTCAGCCAGAAAGGCCGGGATAGCGATAGCGTAGAATTTTTTGTTTTTACTCACAATTTTCAGTGAAGCAAGGAACGGCAGGCGCGACTGCTGCGGCTCGTTGTCCTGGCGAATCAACGCCAGCTCGTCTTTGCTCAGGTTAGGATGGCTCTCGGGCTCGTGATAAAAACGCCACCACAGCACCACCCACAGCAACGCTAGAAAACCACAAAACAGAAAAGCACCACGCCAGCCGAAGGACAGATGCGCGATGACCACAATAGGCGGTGCGAGCATCGCACCAATCGAAAAGCCGACCCCCGCCCAGCCTGCGGCCACCGGCCTCTCTTTGCGCGGGAACCAGTCAGAAATCGCTTTGGCATTGGCGGGCGTGGCGGCGGCTTCGGCGCTGCCCATGAAGAAACGCAGCACCGCCAGATGTATCCAACTGCCGACGCCAGCGTGCAACATGCACACCACTGCCCAAACGGTAGCGAAAATCATGAAGCCCAGCTTGACCCCAATGACGTCAATGACCCAGCCACACAGCGGCTGGAAAATAGTGTAGGCCAGCTGGAAAGCGGCCACGACCCAGGAGTAGTGCTCGGTGCTCATGTTCAGGCTGGTTTTCAGCTCTGGCGCCAGCAGGCCGAGAGAGTTGCGCGTTATGTAGTTTACGGTGACCCCAAGCAGAAACAGCGCCAGCATCCACCAGCGTAGCGCCTTGAACTTTCTTCGTCCGACAACGGCCGTCGAAGCGGTGTTGATTTCAGTTGTCATGCCTTTCTCCCATCCGTCATTCAGTGTGCAGATGATGTTTATGTCAGGTACTCAGGAAGAGTAGGCAGGCCGATTTGTGAGCGAAACGTGATTTTTTGCAAAAGCTTTCACGCTATAACTTCATCACCGAAACAGGGTCGTCCGAGAGCTTATCCACTCGGCCTCGCCTCTGGTGAAAAAATTTGCATGGATGAATTTGAAGGAGATCACAGTTTGAAAGGAAAGTTAAATATCCAGCAAATTGCTGACCAAACGGGGCTGTCAATCAGCACGGTTTCACGGGTTCTGGCCGGAAAAAGCAATACCAGCGCGCAGGCACGACAGCGCGTTTTGGCCTGTGCTCGCTCACAGGGCACCCTCGATGACCTCTCGACCGGCAGACTGATGCTCAACAACCTCATTTTGTTTGCTCCGGCACGGGCGTTCGACGTGCGTAGCGATATCTTTTACTACAAGCTGATTCAGGGGATCCTCGCCGCTACCGCACACCACGAGGTGCGGGTGCGGTATTTCGCGATGGAAGAGGAGAACGCCGATGCGGCGCTATTTATCGCCAAGATGACTGACCCGCTGGCCGACGCCGTACTGCTGGTCGGCATCGACGATCCACATATCCATCAGTTGGCCAATGACGTCGGCAAACCTTGCGTACTGGTGAACTGTCAGGACCGGCTGATGCGCCACGACAGCGTGTCACCCGATCATCAAAGCATGGGTGACTTCGCCTGTGACTATCTTTTTGCCCAGGGGCATCAACATATCGTGACGCTACAATGTCTGCGTCGGCAGACCATGGAACTGCGCCTCAACGGCATTAAAAACGCCTTTACACGCAATCATCAAACCTTCAGCGACAGCCAGCATTTGTTGAGCACATCAGGATTTGGCGCGCAGGAGGCCGAGCAAACGCTGCTTGAGTACATCGACAGTCTGGAAGATGGTGCACCGCTGCCGACGGCCATTCTTGCGGGAGGCGACTTTATGGCGGCGGGTGCAGTGGCGGCGCTGCGTAAGAGAGGATTATCGGTGCCGCGCGATATCAGCGTCATGAGCACCGACGGCTTTAATCTGGCTGAAATTCACGACGTTGCACTGACGGCGGTTCAGGTTCCCCGCGACGAGCTCGGCGCAGAAGCGATTGCTCTGTTACAACGACGCATCTTCCGCCCAGACGCCCCCTTCACCACTCAGCTGTTGCAGGGCAAACTGGTGGTACGTGAGTCGGTCAGAAAAGCCAGTGCGCGACCGATCGCACTGCGTCAGCACCAACTTTATGATCCCCAGCCGAATCGCCAATGATCAACACACCAGGTCCTGCATCAAACTAACCAGAAAGCAGATTCGGATTAACACATCACACCGGTAAAAAATCCCCCTCAGCCCTGCGGTTGAAAATATAAAAAAGGCCCCCTCATAAGCAGGGAGCCTCTAAACAACGCTGGTGATACCTTTACTAGGCAGGAACTTCCTGTGCGGCGGCCTCGCGTGACCAGACGCGGTGTTTCTTCAGCACCTCGATAAACTTGTCGGCCACCTGTTTGGCATCGTCATCCACAATGACGCCTTCATCCGGTTTCGGCAGCGGCAGCGCCTCATACAGCTTCAACGCATCGCCCTGTAAGCCGATCGCCTTCAGGTGCTTGAAGGCCTGAAGCAGGTAGTTCTTGGCATTACCATTTTTCTTCAGAGCCTCGATGCTGTCCTTGCCGGTAGCAACGATGACGCCATCGACCAGCACCGAAGGGTTACCCTCAATGGTGCCGTCGGCATTCACCGTTTTACCCTGCAGCGTTTTGATTTTGCCCAGACGTGGCGCAAAAATCTTGGTATGAATCCCCAGCGCGTTTAGCTCAGCGGTAATTTTCTCAACCGAATCACCGCAGACGCCGTCGGCAACCAGAATCGCCACCTGACGGGACTTCACCGGATGCACTTTGTCGCCGTACAGGCTCAATGCGTCATCTTTTTTCAGGCCGTTAACGTCTTTCGGGATCGGATGCGCACGCTGCTCGTCACTCAGCTCAAGGCCGATATTTGCCGCCACGCGGGCCGCTAAATCACCATCGATATAAGTGAGTTCATCAACGACGCGCTCACGAATCCACGGACGCACAACTTTGCCCAACTCGAAGCTGAAGCCACCAACGATATGATCCTGCTCGAATTGGGTCTGGCTCTGCCAGAACAGACGCGGCTGGGAATAATAGTCATTGAAGGATTCGCTTCTGACGCGCACCTTCTGCCCGTTCAGCGGCTGTGGAGAGGTGGCGAAACCGCCGTCCTTTTTGGCCGGCGGCGTTTCACGCGGCCAGTTGTTGTTGATGGAGTTAGGCTCGTAGTTCGCTTTACCCGAAATCCCCATTCTGTGCATGCCGTCTCGCTGATGATTATGGAACGGGCACACGGGTTTATTGATAGGGATCTCATGGAAATTGGGGCCGCCAAGGCGACTGATTTGCGTGTCCAGATACGAGAATAAACGGCCCTGCAGCAGCGGATCGTCGGAGAAGTCCAGGCCAGGTACGATATTGCCGGGACAGAAGGCGACCTGCTCGGTTTCACTAAAGTAGTTGTCAGGATTGCGATTCAGCACCATCTTGCCGACTATCTGCACCGGCACCAGTGATTCAGGGATCAACTTGGTGGGATCGAGGATATCAAAGTCATATTTGAATTCGTCCTCTTCCGGGATTATCTGTAGGCCAAGCTCGAACTCTGGGAAGTCGCCCGCCTCGATAGATTCCCAAAGCTCGCGACGATGGAAATCAGGATCCCTGCCGGTCAACACTTGGGCTTCGTCCCAAATCAACGATGCCGCGCCACAGGTCGGTTTCCAGTGGAATCGGACGAAGTGGCTCTTGCCTTCGGCGTTGATCAACTTATAGCAGTGGATCCCGAAGCCCTCCATCATGCGATAACTGCGCGGGATACCCCTGTCGGACATCGCCCACATCACGTTGTGCAGCGTTTCAGGCTGTAGCGACACGTAGTCCCAGAAGGTATCGTGGGCACTCTGTCCCTGCGGGATCTCATTGTGTGGCTCCGGTTTTACGGCGTGCACAAAGTCGGGAAACTTGATGGCATCCTGGATAAAGAATATCGGGGTATTGTTGCCCACCAGATCAAAGTTACCCTCTTGGGTATAAAATTTGGTGGCGAATCCACGGATATCCCTTACCGAGTCTGCCGAACCCCGAGCGCCCTGTACGGTAGAGAAGCGTACAAATACCGGCGTATCCAGCCCAGGATCGGTAAGGAAACCCGCCTTGGTCAGCGCATGCAGTGACTGATAAACCTGAAAATAGCCGTGTGCCGCCGCACCGCGCGCGTGAACAATCCTTTCAGGAATGCGCTCGTGGTCAAAGTGGGTGATTTTTTCTCGCAGAATAAAGTCTTCGAGCAGCGTAGAACCGCGTGCACCGGCTTTCAACGAGTTTTGGTTATCAGAGATTTTGATGCCCTGATCGGTGCGTAATGCCTGGCCGTCCGGGTCTTCACGATAAGCATCAAGTTGTTCTAGTTTGGCGTTGGTGGTCGACGGGGTTTTATCACTGCCTGCAAAGGTCGGCTCCGCACCGGGTGGACTCACGCTTTTTTGCGGTTTTATCGGTGCGCCTTTCGGGGCAGTGTCTTGCAGATGGGGTTTCACAGAGGCGGTTTTGTTTTCCAGGTCACCATGTTTACTTCCTGTATTATCTTTATGATCTGACATTAACGACTCTCCATTTAATACTCACAAAAAAAAGGGTTACCAAAAAATTATAGTCACTGTGTCAGGGACTGCTTTTTTAGGGCCTTGTGAAAAGTGAGAGCGCAGGAAAAATCGGCGGGAGAGCGGGTCATGCTGGGGGCTGGAGTTAACAATAAAAAACTGCATCTTAATGTTTCAGACTCGAGTCCAAAAGTTGGGATGCAGTTCTGTTTATCGCGTTAAAGGGTCGCGATTATTTTTTCTTCAGGTGCGACATCAGCCGTTTACGCTTACGCATCTGGTTTGGCGTCAGGGTATTACGCTTGCCTTCAAACGGGTTCTCACCCTCTTTGAACTGGATACGGATTGGCGTACCCATGATTTCCAGTGAACGACGGAAGTAGTTCATCAGATAGCGCTTGTAGGAGTCGGCCAGGTCTTTCACCTGATTACCGTGGATAACCACGATTGGCGGGTTATAACCCCCGGCGTGGGCATATTTCAGCTTCACGCGACGGCCGTTGACCAGCGGTGGCTGGTGGTCGTCTGCCGCCATCTGCATAATACGGGTCAGCATCGAGGTGCTCACACGTTTAGTCGCGCAGTGGTAAGCCTCGTTGATTGATTCGAACAGATTACCTACGCCGCTGCCGTGCAATGCGGAGATGAAGTGGATACGCGCGAAGTCGATAAAGCCAAGACGCAGGTCCAGGGTATCTTTCACCGCATCACGCGCTTCCTGAGACATTCCGTCCCATTTGTTCACCGCGATAACCAGTGAGCGGCCGCTGTTGAGGATAAAGCCGAGCAGAGAAAGGTCCTGATCGGAAATACCTTCGCGTGCGTCAATGACCAACAGCACCACGTTGGCGTCTTCAATCGCCTGTAGGGTTTTGATAACCGAAAACTTCTCGACGGTTTCTGTGATTTTACCGCGCTTGCGCACACCGGCGGTGTCGATCAGCACGTATTCACGCTCGTCACGGACCATCGGAATGTAGATGCTGTCACGGGTGGTGCCCGGCATGTCGTATACGACAACGCGGTCTTCACCCAGAATACGGTTGGTCAGCGTTGACTTACCGACGTTTGGACGGCCCACGATCGCGAGTTTGATAGGCAAGGTAGTCGGGTCGAAGTCTTCTTCAACGTCGGCCGGGATCTCGTCTTCGTTCTCGCCCAGTTGCTCTGCCCAGTAAGCGGCGTTGGCCTCTTCTTCGGTCAGCTCGACTTGTTCAGGTTTTTCACCGACGAACGGCACCAGCACGTGCTCGATAAGCTGCGTTACGCCGCGGCCGTGAGAGGCTGCGATAGCATAGACGTCGCCCAGACCGAGAGAGTAGAAATCTGCGGTCGCGCTGTCTGCGTCGAGACCGTCAGTTTTGTTGGCAACCAGGAAAGTGGCTTTTTCACGGCTGCGCAGATGCTGGGCAATGCCCTGATCCGCAGGCATCACGCCCGCACGAGCATCCACCATGAACAGCACGATATCTGCTTCTTCGATTGCCAGCAGGGATTGACCCGCCATGCGAGTTTCAACACCGTCTTCGGTACCGTCGATACCACCGGTATCAACAATAATGAATTCGTTGCCCTCGATTTCGGCACGACCATACTTGCGGTCACGCGTTAGCCCGGGGAAATCCGCCACCAACGCATCACGCGTCTTGGTCAAACGGTTAAATAAGGTGGATTTACCCACATTCGGGCGCCCAACTAGCGCGACGACAGGTATCATTTTTGAAGCCTCATTTTTTTATAGCCGATAAACATGCGTAACCCGACGGGCTACAACATCCAACCGCTATAATGCAAATCATTAAAATTCAATTTCTTACAACAGAAAAGGGGTAACCATTCTTGCTGTTTTTAGAATACGAAACGGCCCCTGAGCAATTCAGGAGCCGTTTAATGGCGTAGCTATTATACCCGCATCTTAAATCATTTGGGCATATAACCAAAGCATATACCCAAGTAATTGACGCTGTAGCCAGGGTGCGTGAGCAAAGCCAACGCAGCTACAGCGTCCAGGACGCAGGGGATTAACGCTGGAAGGAGTAAACCTCGCCGCCTTTAGCCTGCACAACCAGCTTGTCGCTTGCCACAATCGGCGCGCTCAACAGGCCAGAGGAGTCCACTTTCTGTTGGGCGACAAAGCGACCATCATTGGTGTTCATCCAGTGCAGATAGCCTTCAGCATCGCCAACCACCAGATAGCCGTTGTACAGCACTGGAGCGGTCACCAGACGGTGAAGCAGTGCGCTTTGCGTCCAGATAGTGACACCACCCTGGGTGTTGAGTGCCATCACGCGGTCATTCTGGTCGACCATGTAAATACGGTCACCGTCGATCACGATGTTGTTAACCGAACCGACGTCACGCTTCCACATGATCTGACCGGAGCGAAGGTCCATCGCCACCAGATTGCCGTTGTAGGCAACGGTGTATACGACGCCGTTAACGATAACAGGCGTGGTATCGATGTCGCTCAGACGGTCGATTTCGGTCGCACCGCTTGGCTCAGAAATACGTTGCTGCCAGATCATCTGGCCTTCTTTCAACAGCACCGCGCTGACGCGACCGTTGTCACCGCCAACGATGGCAGCCCCAAAGGCAACGGCTGGCGCCGATTCACCACGCAGGGAAAGCGTTGGCATATCGAGGTTGGCGCTCCACGCGATGCTACCGTCTTTCTGGTTCAGCGCCTGCAGAATACCGTTGCTGGTGTGAATCAAGATCAGACCGCCGCTGACTACCGGACGAGAAATGGCTTCACCGGCTACGGTTGTTTTCCACGCCAGCTTGCCGTCAGCGGTGTTCAACGAGTAAACGACGGCTTTTTCGCTGCCAATATACAGGTTTGAACCGTCAACGGTCACGCCGCCAGAGAGCTCGGCGGAGATGTTGCTAGAGAAGAAGCCCGGGTTTTCGGACAGGTCAACCTTCCACTTCTCTTTGCCGTTGCTGGCGTCCAGCGCCTTCACGATACCAAAACGGTCGGCGGCGTAAATGGTGTTGTCTTGCCAGGCCGGATGCAGGTGAGAATAATACTGACCTACGCCATCACCCACGGAAGTGCTCCACACTTCGGTCGGCGTAAACTGATTTTCAACTTTTGGCAGCGGGGACATTTTAACGACGTCTTCTTCGCCGCCAAACAATGAACAGCCGCTCAGCAGGGCAACAGAAACCCATCCCACCAAGAGTGTTTTACGCAATTGCATCGGGGTTCCCCTTAGCTGGATAAGTTATTCAATTTCATACGCAGCAAAGTCTGCAGCGTTTGAGATGGCTTGGAATCAAGGCCTTTACTGTATGCATCCCTGGCACCTTTGGTATCGCCCTTCGCCAGAAGAACGTCACCGCGGACCTCTTGTTGCATCGCCATCCAGCCGTCGCCCTTGACGTTGTCGAGGGTTTTCAGCGCGTCATCCAGCTTGTTTTGTTGCAGCTGAACGCGTGCCAGACGGTAGTTAACCAGTGATAATAAGTTTTCGTCTTTAGTCAGCTGGCTCGCCTGCGTCAGTTGTTTTTCGGCATTAACGAAATCTTTGGCCTCAACGAAGTGATCGGCCAGCTGCAAGGCAGCAAAAACGCCATAACTGTTGCTGTTGGTCTGAGCAAACTTCTCTAAATTGGCCACGCCATCGGCTTTGTTAGACGTCAGCGCAGTGCTTGCCTGCTGATAAGACGCCGAGGCTTCGGTCAGAGCGGTGTTCTCATGAGTCTGCCAGTAATGCCAACCGCCTAAGGCAGCAATACCCACGACGACGCCAATAGCCAGCGCTTTACCATTCTCGGCAAAGAAGCGGCGGACGGCATCAACCTGTTCATTTTCAGTGGTATAGACTTCCACGTGGTCCTTCTCCTTAACCTAACATCGAGGCCAGACGCACAGCCAAATCGCTCTGCGCCAGCGTTTCTTGCTCACCACTTTGCAGATTTTTAACGACGACCTGCTGAGCCGCGACTTCGTCCTCGCCTAATACCAGGGCGATACGCGCCCCCCATTTGTCGGCACGGGCAAACTGCTTTTTAAAGTTGCCGCCGCCGTAGTTAGTCATGACTTTCAGCTCTGGCAGTGCGTCACGCAGTTTTTCAGCCAGTTGCATCGCCGCGCCCTGCGTGCCCGAACCGGAAGAAATCACGTAAGCATCGACCGTTGGCGGCGCCTTGAAATCAGGATTAACGGCCTGAACCAGCAGCACCAGACGCTCAAGACCCATGGCAAAACCTACTGCCGGGGTCGCACGCCCGCCAAGCTGCTCAACCAGACCGTCATAGCGACCGCCGCCACAGACTGTCCCCTGCGCACCAAGACTGGTGGTTACCCACTCGAATACGGTACGGTTGTAATAGTCCAGACCGCGTACAAGACGTTGATTGACCGTATATGGGATACCTGCGAGGCCTAAAAGTTCACACAGACCTGCAAAGTGTTCGCGAGATTCTTCGTCGAGGTAGTCCGCCAGCTCCGGTGCATCGTTCAGTAATGCCTGAACCTCTGGATTTTTAGAGTCCAGAACGCGCAGCGGGTTGGTATACATACGACGTTTAGAGTCTTCGTCGAGCTTTTCAATATGTTGCTCAAGGAAGGCGATCAGCGCATCACGATAGTTGGAGCGCGCTTCCAGTGAACCGATAGAGTTCAGCTCGAGGGAAACGTGCTCGGCGATGCCCAGTTCACGCCACCAGCGGGCGGTAAGCATGATAAGCTCTGCGTCGATATCTGGACCCTGTAGGCCAAACACTTCGACACCCAGCTGATTGAATTGACGGTAACGGCCCTTTTGCGGACGCTCATAGCGGAACATGGGTCCGACGTACCACAAACGCTGTTCCTGATTGTACAGCAGACCATGCTCGATGCCGGCACGAACGCAGCCAGCGGTGCCTTCAGGGCGCAGGGTCAGACTCTCGCCGTTGCGGTCCTCGAAGGTATACATCTCTTTTTCAACCACGTCGGTGACTTCACCGATCGCGCGTTTGAATAACGGGGTCTGCTCTACAATCGGCATACGGATTTCGCTGTAGCCGTAGGTGCCAAGGACTTGCTTGAGCGTACCTTCAATACGCTGCCACAGTGCAGTGTCTGCTGGCAGATAATCGTTCATGCCGCGGATAGCCTGGATGTTCTTTGCCACGTCAGTTCTCTATCTTTTTTTATAAAAATGAACCCGATTATAGGGGTTTTGTATCCTGAGGTTCAATGCGGATACGTCAACGCCTCATATCGGGTTCAGTCTAATTCAGCCCAAAGGGCAGGCGCGCTGGCAATGCAGCGCGAGCTCAGGTTACTTTTCGAGATGATTGATAACGATGCGCTTACTTTGATCCATCAGGGCCGCTTTGGCGCGGATCTTCGCTTCAAGCTGATCGATCATCAGCTCATTATCAAAACGCTCTCTTTGACGAACGCCGTCTTCGTAGAAACCACTCTTGTTATGACCGCCGGTCACGCCCAAGGTAGAAACCAGCGCTTCACCCGGACCGTTCACCACACAGCCGATGATCGAGATGTCCATCGGGGTGATGATGTCTTCAAGACGCTGTTCCAGCGCGTTGACGGTGCCTATCACGTCGAATTCCTGACGAGAACAGGTCGGGCAGGCGATAAAGTTAATCCCGCGCGAGCGAATACGCAGCGACTTGAGGATATCAAAGCCAACCTTCACTTCTTCTACCGGGTCCGCCGCCAGTGAAATACGCAGCGTATCGCCGATACCTTCAGACAGCAGCAGGCCGAGGCCGATCGCTGATTTTACCGAGCCGCTGCGCATGCCACCGGCCTCGGTGATACCGAGGTGCAGGGGCTGCACGATTTGCTTGGCCAGCAGACGATAAGATTCGACGGCCAGGAAAACGTCAGACGCCTTAACGCTGACCTTGAACTGATCGAAGTTCAGTCGGTCGAGGATATCGACGTGACGCATCGCTGATTCCAGCAGGGCCTGAGGCGTAGGTTCGCCATATTTTTCCTGGAGATCTTTCTCCAGTGAGCCGCCGTTCACACCGATACGGATAGGAATATTTTTGTCGCGCGCGCAGTCAACGACTGAACGAATACGCGATTCATTACCGATATTGCCCGGGTTAATACGCAGGCAGTCCACGCCGTATTCGGCAACCTGCAAGGCGATGCGGTAGTCGAAATGGATATCGGCAACCAGCGGAACGTTAACCTGCTGTTTGATGTGCTTGAAGGCTTCAGCAGCGTCCATGGTTGGAACAGAAACACGAACAATGTCCACACCGACGCGCTCAAGGGCTTTAATCTGAGCGACGGTTGCGGCGACATCGGTGGTGCGGGTGTTGGTCATTGATTGCACCGCGATTGGTGCACCATCACCGACAGGCACCTTGCCGACGTAAATCCGGGTTGATTTGCGACGGGTAATGGGTGCTTGGTTATGCATTTGTACTCTCCATCGTTGCGATCGTCCTGGCCTGCCCTCTTGCAAGGGCAGGCCAGAGTCAAGACGCTGTTACTGAGCGGCTAAAGTCAGACGAGCAACACGGTTTGATTTAACAAAACGGCTTAGATCAACCGGCTTACCTTGGTATTGAATCTCGACGGCACCAGGTGCACCGATTTTCAATTTATACGGCGCTTTACCTTTCAGGTTTAGCGTTTCTCCGCCTTTCTTCACGCCGCTGAACAATGTTTTTCCGGAAGCGTCGTTAACCTGCAACCAGCAGTCTGCTTTGAAAGTCATTGCCACAGCGTCTGCATCAGCCGCAGTGGCGCTAGCCTGTGCATCACCGGTTGGCAATGCAGAAGACGGAGTCTCAGCCGAGTTCGGCTGGCTTGTAGTGTCCGCAGCCGGGGCCTGAGTCTGCGCTGGATCCGCGTTTGCAGCGGTATCTGGCGTCGTATTCAGCGGCACAGCGTTTTGCGCCTGCGTAGCCGCAGCGTTGCCAGAGGCAGTCGCTGGAGCAGCAGGTTGGGCTGCGGTTGTAGAAGATGCGCTACCGGTGTTCAAGGGAATTGACTGCCCCTGAGCATTATCCTGGTTTAGCTGTGCGGTAGATTGGTCCGCCATATTGGCAATCTCTTCCTGCTGCGCCTGATGGTTTTGCCACCACCATGCGCCGGTCAGGCCGAGCACCACGAAAACTATCAACCAGGTAAAGCCCATCAGCCAGCCATCACGCTTTTTGCGCGACTTGCGTAACGATACGCCCTGCATAGAAGCCACTTTTGGCACATTGATTGGCGCCTGCTTGCCAATTAACGATGCCAGTTCCTCTTCAGGAACGTGGACCAGTTTTGCGTAAGAGCGGATATAACCGCGCAAGAAAGTCGGCGCCAGGTCGGTTGGCGTATTTCCTTCTTCGATTTGGCGAATAGTCGAAAGCTTCAGGCAAAGACGTTCTGCCACAGCCTGATGGCTGAGTCCCAACTGCTCACGAGCTTGACGCAGGCGCTCACCCGCGGTCACTTTAGTACTTTTATCTTGAGTGGCTTCAGTATTCATTAGCTAAGAACTGCTGGTACTGTTGGGATTGTGGAAAATTCCGCGCAAGCTGCTTGCCGTAACGTTGAACGTTGTCCGGTTTGCCTGCTAACGCCGCGAAACGAATTTGTAACATAAGACTGTCAGCGCTGGCTGGCAGAACATGTTGATATACATCCAGTAATACTTGCGCGTCGGCGCGATTCCCTGCTTTAAACTGCCCGTTGGCTTGAGTCATCAAAGGCGTGCCTTTGTCAGGATCGTTTTTCAGCGCCTGACTCAACAACACTTTTGCTTCATCATACTGATTAGCCTTCAGAAAACAGTAGCCTGCATTTTCAAGACTGTCAGCTACCGGACCGGAATCAGGTAAACGGGCAGCGATGCTAAACTGCTGTTGTGACGGTACATACTGCCCTAAACTACACAAAAACGCACCGTAATTATTCAGGACAGTTCCATTTTGAGGGGCGAGCTTTAACGCTTGCTGGTAGCGGCTTTGCGCGGCGTCGTTATTGCCGTTTTTTTGCTCATACAATGCCATTCCCAGCTGGTTACGATAATCCTGAGGCGAGGCGTCGACCGCCTGTTGCAGATTGGCCTTTGCCGCAGGCATGTTCCCCTGCGACAAATACTCCATTCCCAACTGAAGTTGGGTTTGAGGCGCGCCCGAGGCGGCCTCGACCGGCGGTTGCTTTGAACCCGAACAGGCCGCCAGAAGACAGACTGCCGCGCTCGCGGCGAAGAACCCTTTCCACTGCATTATCGCCATATTAAATCCTTTTACCCTTCTACCGATAAGAAGACCCATGCAAGCTCAGAACCACGATCTATTTATACGCTTTTAACCATAATAGATTCACCGGCCATTTTTTTCTTCAAAGTACGTTTGGTACGGTCAATAACTTCGCCCGCCAGCTGTCCGCAGGCGGCATCGATATCGTCGCCGCGCGTTTTACGCACGATAACGGTAAAGCCGTAGTCCATCAGCACCTTGGAGAAACGGTCGATGCGGCTATTGGAGCTGCGACCGTATGGCGCCCCCGGGAAGGGGTTCCATGGGATCAGGTTAATCTTGCACGGCGTATCCTTCAGCTTTTCAGCCAGCTCGTGCGCGTGCTCGGTACCGTCGTTGATGTGGTCAAGCATAACGTATTCAACGGTAACGCGACCCTGATTAGCGTTAGATTTCCCCAAATAACGATTAACGGCAGCCAGAAAGGTGTCGATGTTGTATTTGCGGTTGATCGGCACAATCTCGTCACGAATTTCATCGTTCGGTGCGTGCAGGGAGATAGCCAGCGCCACGTCGATCATGTCGCCCAGCTTGTCCAGCGCAGGAACCACACCGGAAGTAGACAGGGTCACGCGACGTTTTGACAGCCCGAAACCGAAGTCGTCGAGCATGATTTCCATCGCGGGAACCACGTTGTTCAGGTTAAGCAGCGGCTCACCCATGCCCATCATCACCACGTTGGTGATTGGACGAGTACCGGCAACTTTTGCCGCACCGATAATCTTCGCGGCACGCCAGACCTGACCGATGATTTCAGAAACGCGCAGGTTGCGGTTAAAGCCCTGTTGAGCGGTTGAGCAGAAAGTACATTCCAGCGCGCAGCCTACCTGTGAGGACACACACAGCGTGGCGCGATCGCCATCAGGAATATAAACAGTTTCAACCTGCTGATTGCCGACCTGGATAGCCCATTTGATGGTGCCATCTGCAGAACGTTGCTCAACGGCAACTTCCGGAGCACGGATTTCGGCAACGCTCGCCAGCTTGTTACGCAGCGTTTTATTGATATCGGTCATTTCCTCGAAATCATCGCTACAGTAATGGTACATCCACTTCATGACCTGATCCGCACGGAACGGTTTTTCACCCATTTTGATGAAAAACTCGCGCATCTGTTTGCGGTTCAAATCCAGAAGGTTAATTTTGGCGCTCACCGGGGCCGCTGATTTCTCAGCTAATTCTGCTTTAGCAGCATTTTCAGCGCGGATGACGTTCAGGGAGTCGATTTCAGACGAGCTGAGAACCGGAATATCTAATTCGATGGTACTGGACATATTTTTATTGGCCTCGTTGTTACACGTTATGGCTCGAAGGAAGTGCGGGCCTTAAATCGCCCACGAATGCTCATTGCTCAAACCACTACAGAAATAATGAAACGCCCCAAAGAGTAAAACCCTTGGGGCGCAACATTGTACAAATTTTAAGGCGAGGTGGCTATTAATGAAAGCCAGCTAATACAAATTTATTGTATCAGCCAATTAGCGTAGTAAACCGACCTAAACCTAACTTCTTATTAACGAGCGCAGATTTCGCTTTCGTCGAAGAAGTAAGCGATTTCGCGCTGTGCAGACTCAACCGCGTCAGAACCGTGAACGGCGTTAGCAGTGAAGCTGTCAGCGTAATCAGCACGCAGAGTACCCGCCAGAGCGTTGTCTGGGTTGGTTGCGCCCATGATGTCACGGTTACGCTGAACGGCATTTTCGCCTTCCAGAACCTGAACAACAACTGGACCAGAGGTCATGAACTCTACCAGACCGTCGAAGAATGGACGACCTTTGTGCTCAGCGTAGAAGCCTTCAGCCTTTTCTTTGCTCAGACGGATCATTTTAGAAGCGATGATCTGGAAGCCAGCACGTTCGAAACGCGCAGTGATAGCACCGATGTCGTTGTTAGCTACGGAGTTTGGCTTGATGATAGAGAAAGTACGTTCGATAGTCATAAAAAAACCTCTGTCTGACTTTAGAGTTTGTGCAGGTCGATTAAATGTTAACACTGCCGGAAAATGGCGCCGATTATAGGGGGCTAAGTAACGCTTGCCTACAGGAATAACAACATTTGATTAAAAAAATGTGTCACTGATTCACTTTGTGGCGCAAAGGCCTCATTTTCTATAAACAAAATCATTAATCAAGGGTGAAATTGAGCGTACTAACCTGACTGCTCTCATCCAGCACCGACAGTTGATACTGGCCCGGCTGGCTTAGCGTGGCCTGAAAGATTCGATTGTCGGCGCCGTTCTCCACCTGCTCGCCATTGAGGAACCACCAACGTCTCCCAGCCCCGCCCTGCGACTCGATTCGCAGAGAGAGACTGCGTTGCCCCGGCAGAGGCTTGAGGATCGCGTTATCGCGTATTCCCAATAGCAAAAGCGGCTGTACTGCAGATTTGCCCAGCGGCGGGCAGCTCGCGTCATGCGGCGGCAAACGCTGACTACGGTGCTCTTCGGGCGGCAGCCAGGGTTCGAGCGGCGTCGGCCATAGCGCCACCTGAGTAGCGTGAGAATTCGGGCAGTTGGCCGCGACCTGCTGGCCCTGTGAATTGACCCACAGCGTAATCAGACTCCCGGCCTGCGACTCCTGCCCAGGCGCTGGGAGCGTGGGCGGCAGCGTGCCGTCGAGCGTCCAACTTTGGCGCTGCTGGCGGCAGTTGGTGTCACCCGCCTTGAGCGGCTGTCCGCCGGGCCAGCACAGCGTGGCAATCCCAACCGATGGCGGACGCGGGTCACTCACCGCCATCTTCAGGCTGTAACGCGCAGAGCTGACCAACAAATTGTTCACCTGATTGAGCAGCGGCACTGCCGTAGCATAGCCGAACTGACCGGCAACCGGCGTGGCATCAGGGCGCCCTACCCACACGCCGATGATATATCCCGGATTCACCCCCATCGCCCACGCATCGCGATAGCCGTAGCTGGTGCCCGTTTTCCATGCCAATGGAACCGTGCCGGGCAACGTATTGTCGGGTTGCGGGAGTGCCTGCCCGCCCAGGATACGTCGGATAATCCATGCCGCTCCCGGCGACATCAACCTGCGTTCGACCAAAGGCTGTTGAGGTTCAAAGCGTAATCTGGCGACCTTACCGCCCCGCGCCAGCGCACTGTAAGCCTGTGCCAGTTGGTCTAGCCGCGATCCTGTGCCACCCAATATGACCGCCAGACTGGGGTCACTGTTAGCGGGAAAACGCAGGTGAATACCGGCGTTGCGTAAATTCGCAGTAAAACGTTTTGGCCCGTAAGCATCGAGCAGTTGCACAGCAGGGAGATTGAGCGACCTGACCAACGCTTCGCTGGCGCTGACTGGCCCATGAAAACCGGTGTCAAAATTGCCCGGACGATAATCCCCGAAGCGCCTTGGTACGTCTTGTAACAGCGACTCCGCAGTTATCAAGCCATCGTCCAGCGCCAGCCCATAGAGGAAAGGCTTGAGGGTTGACCCCGGCGAGCGCCATGCGCTGACCGTATCGACTTGCCCAAAGCGGCTGCTGTCTTTGAAATCGACCGAGCCAAGATAGGCCTTTACCGCCATCGTCGAACTTTCAACCACGATAACCCCGACGGAGGTTTTCGCCGGCAGCTGGTTTTTCCAGCCTGCCGCCAGCTCCTCAAGCTGCCTTTGCAGATTAGCGTCGAGCGTTGTGGTCACGATGGTGCGGTTATTATGGCTAGTGAGCCTTCTCGCCAGCAGCGGGGCAAGCTGTGGCACCTGACGCGGGGCAAGCCAGATGGACTCCTGACGAATCTCGTCGACGCGCCTCTGCGGCCAGACGTGATACTCCGCCAGTCTGGAGAGCACCTTGTCTCTTGCGGCACGAGCGCGTTCGGGGAATCGGTCGGGACGCAGCCGACTCGGTGCCTGCGGTAAAACGGCCAGCAGCGCCGCCTCGCCTGGCGTTAGCTCAGAAGGCGGTTTGCCCAGATAGGTCCAGCTGGCCGCCGCTATGCCCTGTAAGGTACCGCCGAAGGGGGCACGATTAAGATAAATTTCAAGAATTTGCGATTTCGACAGCGTCCACTCGAGCTGGAGAGTACGGGCAATCTGGCGCAGTTTGCCCGCAAAAGTGCGCGGATGGGGACAGATAAGCCGCGCGACCTGCATCGACAGCGTACTTCCGCCTGAAACGATGCCGTCGTGATGAATATTTTGCCAACTGGCACGCAGCAGCGACAGCGGATTAATGCCGGGATGATCCCAGAACCAGCGGTCCTCGTAGGTCAACAGCGCCTGCAAATAGTACGGCGAGACCTGATCCAGTTTAACGGGATAACGCCACACACCCTGTGCATCGGCATAGCGCCAAAGCGGCGTACCGTCCTCTGCGGTCACCACTCTCGCGACCGGCAGCTCTTGCAGAGGCAGTGGCCAGATACGGTTTGCCGCCCACAGCAGCGCGCCTCCCGTCAGTATCAGCAGGAAAAAAAAACGCGCGATTCTCAGCCAAAAGAAGCCGCGCTCACCGCTGAGACCTTTCATTGCCCGGGATCTCCTCGCCTAGCGTACATTCATCTGTTGCGGTGTCGCACCGGTAGCCCGCCATGCAGGAACATACATGGACTCGACCTGCGGAGCAGGCAAGGAATAGCTGCCCGGCGTTACTGCACGGGCGAGATACAGCAGTGCCACATGGCGGTAGCCATCGACGTCGATAGCAGCGACATAGCGGTCATCTCGGTATTCCTGATGCTTGATGTTCGCCTGCTGCATATCGCCCATCAGTTCAGTCAGTTTACTGGCCGCATCCCCCAGGCTAGCGCTACTTTCGGCCAGATTCTGGTTCTCGAGTTCAAGACCTGCGGGCAGAAGATCGACTACCAGCGCATCCGGCACGTGCGTGTCGGCCCAAACGTCAAGATGCACAACCACCAGACTGCCACTTTCAAGCGACGCCAGTGATATCGGTTGCCCGTCCATGCCGAGATAATTGCGTTTAATATGCAAAATGTTGCCGCTTTCAGCGGGTGCCTGCGGAGGATAACCGGTGATATCAAAACGAGTGTACACCGCAGTATCACCGCTGTTTTTCAGCATAACCGGCTGATGCAGGGCTGTAGCATTGAATGAACGGGTCACTGCCGAGGTCGAGGACAACGCCTGCGAATCTCCGTCTATTGTCACCTGCCACGGCGTCTCCGCGCTGCCAAGGAGCCCACGACCGGCCATAAACAGCGCATTGCTTTCTTGAGTAGACAACCAACGCTGACCGTTAAGACTTTCGGAAAGCGTCAGCAACAGGCGGTCGCGGACGTCCGGCAACATATTGTTTTCACTCAGCAGCGACAGGATCAACGCATTGTCGCGCAGCGGACTGCCATAGTCCTCGAGCCAGTAATCTTTCTCTGGTCGAACTTTGGCAACGCCTTCGGCAATCGCCGTTTGAGCACGGGGCATGTCCCCCATCATTTTCAACGCAATACCCAGTTGAACCAACGGCAGGCCCGACTGTGCCGCACTGCGCTTGTCAAACAGCTGGCGCAGTGCACCCAACGGTGCCTGCTGCTGACCGGCGAGCACCAGCCCAGCATAAGCCTGAACGGCAAAGCGTGTACTGTCTGGCTGCGAACTGTAGCGAACGTCTATCTGATTCGGGTCCTGCAAATAGCGCTGCAGGCGTTTTTTGGCCTTCTCCAGCCCTTCCGTTTGCACGCTGTAGCCCTGCTGCGCGGCACGAACCAAGAAGTCAGTCGCATATGCGGTCAGCCAATACTCCTCAGGGCTGTCTTTATTCCACAGGCCAAAGCCACCGCTCTCTTTCTGCATACCTAACAGTCTGTCGATGCCAATATCGATGTTGTGACGGCGTACATCGTCGGTCGAGGTCTTGATTCCCAACGCCGCCAGCTGTGCACGGCTGGTGTAAAGCGACGGATAAAGACCGCTGGTCGTTTGCTCCAGGCAGCCGTAAGGATAGGCCAGCAGTTCACTGATATAACGTGCCAGATTCAGCGGCGGTTTGCTGCTGAGCGTTAAGCGCCCCTGTAGCGTCTCTTGCACCAGCTGCGCATTGGCGTCAGACGACAACTGCCAGGTTTCTCCCGGATGAAGTACGGTCGCGAAGTTACGCGTCAGCGCCGGGAAAGCAGGCCGCACGCCAATCGACCAGCTTCGGTGGTAGTCCTGAAGTTTCTCGTTCGGCAATGTCATGCCGCTGACCTTGACGCTCACCTGCCCCGCACCAAAGCCTGACAGCGCTTTCACAGCGACTGACAGGGTTTTGCGCTCGCCTTGTGCCAGCGAAACGCTCTGCCCGGCCGTTGAATTGACAAGCTGAATTAAGCCGTCGGTAACGACCTCAACGTTGAAAGTTTGCACAGCGCCCGAGAGATTGGTGACATCAAGGGCCAGATTTGCGCTGTCGCCATCTGCCATAAAGCGTGGCGTTGCAAGCTCAACAATGATGGGGGCAGCCACCACAACTTTCGACTCTGCGCTGCCAAAGTCTTCGTCACTCCAGCCCTGAGCCATCAGGCGCAGCTCGCCGTTAAAATCAGGGATAGGGATCTGTACCTCACCGTCGCCATTGTCGTCGAGCGTCACAGGGACTGCCTGCTGAGCGACAATGGTCACCTCGGTAACTGGCTTCTGACCGCCGCGCGAAAGAGGATCTTCATCGCCGTCGCCGCCAAAACTCAGGCTGGCCATTCTGCCCTTTCCTTCGATCAAATGGCCGTAGACGTCGTATTGATCGACCCCATAACGTTTACGCCCCAGGAAGGCGTCGTAAGGATCGGGAGTCTTGAAACCTGTAATCGACAACACGCCAGCATCCACCGCCGACAGCAGCAGATTAATGGAGTGTGGAACCGCCTTGCCCTCCACCGAGGCTTTGACTTTGACGGTCAGAAGCTGGTTCGGACGAATCTTGGCTGGGGCATCGAGCTGTAGGCTTAGCTTGCGGCCCTCGGAGGCTAAAGGTATATGCAACAAACCGACCGCCCTCTTTGGCGTCGACTGCTGCTTTTTGTCACCGGGACGCAGTACCAGCGCGCTGAAATAGAGATCGTGGCGTCGCCATTCACTATTAATCGGCACATCAATATCGACGCCTGCCTCAGGCACGTCAATCTCCTGCCACCAGAGCGGACCATCGCTCGACTCTACCAACAGATAGCCTTTACCTGCCGCCGGAGCCTGAATATGTATTTTTGCGCGCTCACCCGGCTGATAGGACGGTTTGTCGAGCTTTAGTTTCACCTGATCGGGGCGCACGGCATCCGTACCGTCGGTATTGTCCTGCCAGCTGTAGCCGGCCCAGAAGCGCAGGCTGCTCAACTGATGAGTTTGCGGATCTTCAACTTCAATACGGTAAGCGCCCCACTCGACTGGGAAGCTGACTTTTGCCGAACCGTCGGCGGCAATATCTATCTGCTGACGGGCCAGCACCAGATCCTTTTTATCGTACAGCGACTGCCAGCCGCTGCTTTCGGACCATTGCCAGTAATAGTCGCGACGTTCGCGCACCAGCCGAACTTCAAGACCTTTCGCCGCGAGCCTCTGTGCTGCTTTATTAACAGAAACAATCTCAAAATCCGCCTGGCTGTTTTCATCAACCACCGCCTGCGATACCGTCTTGTCGGTGCGATAGTCGTAAATATCCTGTTTGTTGAACAAGGGGCGAATACCGGGCAAGACCTCCGCAGGCCAGACTGCCTGACTGACCCGCCGTGTTACCGGACGCCCACCCGACTCCAGCAGGCTGGCCTGCAGAATCACCGTCAAAGGCGAACGCACCGTATTCCAGCTGTTTTCAACGGTAACAGCGCCTTTCCCCTCGGCGTCTAGCGTCTGGTCAACGTCGCTCAGCGTTCGTGAGAGGTTTTCTTCATTGATAGCCCCGAACTCATAGCCCGGCAAGGAAGGTACCGCCTCACGCAGCGGACGCAAATACAGCTGCCCCTGAAGACGATTACCCGCAGCCGGTGCCCCATAGAGATAGCGGCCCGTGACATCAAAGGTCACCGCAGCATCGCCGAGAACCGGCTCCTGACTGCTGCTCAAATCTAGCGCCATTCGCTCTGGCATAAAGTCTTCAACCTTGAAAGGGTAATAGCGCAGCTGATTATCGCCAAGGTTGAAGCTGACCTTCCAGTCGCCGGTTGGCCCGTCTTGCGGGATAGGATATTGGTACTGGTAAAGGCCGTTTTGCGGCTGCCACATAAAGGTGCGGGCAACCTGACCATCGGGCTTGATCAGTTGCGTCTTCACCGGCTGCGCCGTCACGGGTTTGCCGTCAGCGTCACGCAGTAAGGCATTCAGCAGCAGTGTTTCACCCGGGCGGTATAAATCTCTTGGCCCAAAGGCGAAAAGCGTTTTGCTGTAACCCTGGGGTCCGGCAATATCAAACTCGGCCAGGTCCAGCGCCGGTTCATTGAGGTTAATCAGACTGGTTTCGCCGCCGTGCTGTGCCAACAGCAAGACCGCCTTTGGATCTTTGGCGAATTGCGCGTGCCCGTGAGCGTCAGTGTTACCCTGCGCCAGCGGGTGGCCCTTCTCGTCAAGCGTCTGCAAATGAATATCTGCCAGCGGTGTGCCCGCCTCAAGCGCCTGAGTATAGACATCAACCTGTTGACTGTAGCTGTGTAACGAAACACCGATATCACTGAGGGTGAAGAGCGTCGCCGGATTGGTGTAACTGTAGCGCCCCGCCTGCTGCATCACGGCAAGATAGACACCCGGTTGCTTCAGCGCATCAATACCGCCGATCGGTAATAGCAGGTGCTCGCGGGTATTAATCTGAGGATTTAGCGCAAAACGGCCGGTGTAAACCAAATCGGCCCGCTTCAGCAGGGTGTCAGACTCTCCGGATGAAAGTGCGCTGTTCGATTGCCAGTCAGCCAGAAACTCCGGCAGCGCCGCACTTTTAATGCGGAAGAAATTCACGTCCACATTATTAATATTCAAGGCGATAACCGGCAAACCTTCTGCCAGTCTGGTGGGCAGCAGGGATCCTTTGCTGGCAAACCCAACGCTAGGCTCAATATTACGGGTGGTGAGGGTCTTTTGCTGTTCAGCCCCCAGCTGTGCGCCGTTGAGCCCTTTAAGAGCGCCGTCAACCGTGACCACCAGCTGACGGTCAGGCAACAGATGGCGGAAACGCAGTTCGGTGAGACTGTCGGACAGCTCCCACGCACCGTCTGGGGTTCCGCTTTTGGTATCGACCAGATGCACCAGCGAAGCAAAATTCTGTGCCGGATCGAGGGGCACAGAAAAGGTCAGGACCCATGCACTGGCACCGTCGAGCTGCAGCTCGGAAGCATCCAACAGCGAAAGAGGCTGCCCCGCACTCTTTTTAGCCAAAGCTTCACGTTGAGCATTGTCGAGCCTGGGCATCACAGCCTCGGCGGCTTTTGGCGCAGTGGCTTTCTCAGCGATTTGCGCAGGGGGCGTTTTAGGGGGATCTTTAGGTTTAGGATCATCACAGCCACTCAGGCAAAGTAACGCCAGGCCAACGGTCAGTGTCTGCCAGCGCTTGCTTAACCTGCCTAATCCCAAGCCTAAAGACGTCCCCATGCGACTTCTCCCTGATAATAGATGTGTAAAAACTCACTACGCCTGAATGCGAATAAACATGCGCCAGCCGATTTAGAAATACAACCACATGTTTTGAAAAATTGCGTTACCGCAGTACGCAAAAACTAACCGAAAGACATTAATTGCTTTTTATGCTGGAACACATCTCCCAAATTCGAATTCAGGCCTGAAGGGAGGAACAGTAAAAAATTGACGATTTGTATAATACTAGATAAATTGTCAATGATGAAAAAACAGACACCCGAACAGCAGGCCAATCAGGCGCTTTTAAGCCAGCTCGAGCAGATAGCCAAAGGCATCGGCGAAACCTTTGCGCCCTTTTGCGAGGTCGTGGTTCACGACTTGCTGGACCCCAAGCACGCCATCCTGTCGATTCAAAATAATCTCTCGGGCCGTGAGATTGGCGCACCGGCCACCGAACTGGGTCTGGCGCGCATCAACGACCCCGAGTATCCGCAGGTTCTCGCCAACTACGCCAACCGTTTTGCAGACGGACGTCGCGCCAAAAGTACCTCAATCGGCATTAAAGATGCACAGGGCCGCTACGTTGCAGCACTGTGCATGAATGTCGATCTCAATCTTTTTGGGCAAATGCAAAGCATGCTGGCGCAGTTTTGCCAGACAGGGAGTGTCGATATCACTGAGACGCTGGATCCGGCCAATGCCGACACCCTGCGTGAGCACATCGACAAGTTTTCCGCCAGCCGCTCAAAAGCGCCACAGGCATTGAAGGCCGAAGAGCGCCGCCAACTGTTGGCCGAATTAAAAGAGGCCGGTTATCTCGAGGTTCGCAAAGCGGTAAGCACCATCGCCCAGCATCTCGGCGTATCAAGGGCTACGCTGTATAACGACGTTAAATTCTGAGGAAGAAATGAATACACTGCCTACTTTTGATGATGTTTTAGCCGCCGCAAAAAGAATTGAGGGCTATGCCCATAAAACGCCAGTGATGCAGTCGAGTATCCTTAACCAAGCCTTGGGTGCCGAGGTCTTTTTCAAATGCGAAAACCTTCAGCGCATGGGGGCATTCAAATTTCGCGGAGCTTTTAACTCACTGGCACTGCTCGATGAAGCACAGCGTGAAAAAGGCGTGATCACCTATTCTTCCGGCAATCATGCGCAGGGTATCGCGCTGGCGGCCTCACTGCTGGGTATCCCGGCGACCATCGTCATGCCAAAGGATGCGCCTAAAGCCAAACGTGCCGCCACCGAGGGATACGGTGCCAAAGTCGTTGAATATGACCGCTATACGCAGGACCGCGAGGCTATCACTCACGCACTGGCCCAAGAGCACGGATACGCGGTGGTTCCAGCTTATGACTACGCGCCGGTGATTGCCGGACAAGGCACTGCGGTAAAAGAGCTGCTTGAAGAGGTAGGTGAGCTGGACGCACTGTTTGTGCCGCTCGGCGGCGGCGGTCTGCTGGCAGGCTCTGCGCTCGCGGCACGCGCCCTTTCCCCAGATTGTAAAATCTATGGCGTTGAGCCAGAGGCCGGTAACGACGGGCAACAGTCGTTTCGCAGCGGCGGTATCGTCAAAATCAGCACGCCAAAAACAATTGCCGACGGCGCACAGACACCGTCGCTCGGCCAGATTAACTTCTCGATTATCCAACGCGACGTGGACGATATTTACACCGCCACCGATGCGCAGCTGGTCGACAGCATGGCCTTCTTTGCCTCGCGCATGAAGCTTATCGTTGAACCTACGGGCTGCCTGGGTTTGGCCGCACTGCGTGCCAATGCCGAGAACCTGCGCGGTAAACGTATCGGCGTCGTCATCAGCGGCGGTAACGTCGACCTCGACAACTTCGCGCACCTGCTAGCCGAGCATGCCAATACTCAAGAGACAGCGCGATGAGATTTATCTCCGCAGAGCAATGTCGTCCAGTTGTCACTCACCGGCTTGCCTTCGAGGCAATAAAGGCGGCGTTAGTGGCTACCGCATCGCCCGCCAGCACGCTTTTTCCCGTGGTTATCGGTCACGGCTCAGAGCCAGGCACCCGCTTTACGGTCAAATCGGCGACCCAGTCGGTGAACGTCCCGCTGACCGGATTAAAAGTCGGCACCTACTGGCCAAAAAACAGCGAACACGGGCTGCCGCGCCACAACTCTTACATACTGCTGCTTGACGATGACACCGGCGCACTGAACGCGGTGCTCGAAGGTGGGCAAGTTAATGCTTTCCGCACCGCCGCCGCCGATGCAGTTGCCGCACACTATTTAGCGCGTCCGGACGCCTCGCGGCTGGTCCTTTTTGGTGCCGGACATCAGGCAAAGTACGAGGCCGAGGCGCTGCTCGAGCGCTTCCCTATTACCGACGTGCTGATTGTGAATCGAGACCGGCAAAAAGCCGAAGCGCTCTGTGACGCTCTGGCAGAGAAAGGGGTAAACGCGGGGGTTAGCGATGCTGAAACCGCCTGCCGGACCGCTGATATCATTGTGACCGTGACCGGCTCAACCACTCCGCTGTTTCAGGCAGAGTGGGTCAAGCCTGGTACCCATATTGCCAGCATGGGGTCGGATGCCAGGGGCAAGCAGGAGCTCCCGCCCGCACTCTTTGCACGCGCCAGGCTGTTTGCCGACCTGCCTGAACAGTCGCGCACCCTTGGCGAGTTTCAGCATGCGCCCAGGGTGTCGGAACACGATGATGAATCTATTACGGCTATCGGCAACGTCATTATTGGCAACGCTTTTGGCCGCCGCGGTCCCGAAGAGATTACGATTTTCGACAGCTCAGGCGTCGCACTACAGGATTTGTTTATCGCCGCCGCCATCCTGAATGCGCTGGATAACGCCGGTGCCTGATGCCGGTCTTTTATGACTTTTTATCGCTAGCCAGGCCCAGACTATGACTGATAATACCCCGTTGAACGGCGTCAGCATTCACGACAAAGAAACGCCTTTTCTGCTGCTTAATCGCGACAAGCTGGAACGCAACGTTGCACGACTGCGCGAACACACCGACAGTTTCGGCGTGCCGCTGAGGCCACACCTGAAGACCGTAAAATCCGTTGAGGCGGCGCGTTTGATCCTTACTGAGGGTAACGGGCCGGCCACGGTTTCCACCTTGAAAGAGGCAGAGGTGTTCGCCGCCGCTGGATGCAAAAATCTGATTTACGCCGTGGGTATCGCACCGCAAAAGCTGGCCCGCGTGGTTGCCTTGCTAAAAGACGGCACCGATATCAGCGTGATTTTAGACAGCCTGGAGCAGGCGCGTGCCGTCGCTGACTACTCCCGCCAGGCGAGCATCGCCATCCCGGCATTGATTGAGATCGACAGCGATGGTCATCGCAGCGGCGTAGCGCCGGGCGACAATCTGCTGATTGAAATCGGCCGCATTCTGCATCACGACGGCGCTGAGCTACGCGGCATTATCACTCATGCCGGTGAGTCTTATCACTGCAAGAGCCTGGAGGAACATCAGGCGATGGCAGAGAAAGAGCGCGCCGCCGCCGTGGCCTGTGCCGATGCACTGCGTCACGCGGGTCTGCCGAGTCCGGTCGTCAGCGTCGGCTCTACGCCGACCGCGCATTTCAGCAAAGACTTGACCGGCGTTACCGAGGTTCGTGCCGGCGTTTTCACGCTGTTTGATCTGGTGATGACCGGCGCGGGCGTCTGCCAAACCTCGGATATCGCGCTGTCTGTAGTGGCCACGGTGATTGGCCACCAGCGTGAAAAAGGCTGGATAATGATTGATGCCGGCTGGATGGCGATGTCACGCGACAGAGGCACGGCGGCGCAGGCGGTCGACCAGCGTTACGGCATAGTGTGCGATATGGCTGGCAATCCGCTGGGCGATCTTCTGATGGTAGACGCTAACCAGGAGCACGGCATTGTGGCGCTGCGTCCGGGAAGCCAGCAAACGCTGCCTTATCTCCCCTACGGCAGTCGGGTGCGTATCCTGCCTAATCACGCCTGTGCAACGGTCAGCCAGCACGGTGAATTCGCCGTCATACGCGATGGAAGTGAACACATTGAGGCGCTGTGGCCGATTATCCACGGGTGGTAAGAGTAATAAAAAGGCCGCACAGTGGCGGCCTTTAGCGGGATACCTTATCTCAGGCTTTGCCCGACGAAGGAATGATATTGCGTAGCCAGCTTCCCCACTTGCGCTGATAAAAAGGCTGAGTATGGCTCACCAGATAATGGCTCAGCCCCCTCTCCTTCTCATTCACAATGCAGAAATCTACCGGGCTGTCGTCTGGCGAGGTTTCAGCCGCGACGTTGCCCGCTTCACGGATCAACGCGTCAACTTCCGCCTCGGTGCCGTCAGCCTCGACGCCAACCAGCAGATTGGGTTGCGGGTCAGCGGCCTTGTCGTGGATCAACGCCAGGAAGGCACGGCGAACCGGCTTCTTCTGGCTAAAAAGCGTGGTCAGCGCGTCAACCATCGCCGAAGGGTATTGTTCCGGCTTACCAATCAGCAGCTGACTTTCGGCGTCCAGCGTCAGCTCGGCCGGTGCGGCGAGCCCCCCGGTGTTAAGCAGCATGGTGATTTCGCTTGGATACAGCTCTTTGCCGTATTCTGACTTAGGGTTGAGAAACAGCTCTTCACCCTGAGTCATCTCAAAGAGGATACGCGCTGGCAGTGCGACGAAAGACTGTTCGTCTTCACTTTCTCCCGCGACGGCACGCTCGAGCACCTCGACCGACGAAAACACAGGAATGATCGAACTGCCATCCTGTTTTTCCCAGTGCAGCAGATTCAGCTCGCTACCGGCAGAGATATCCTGTTGAATTTCTGACGCTTCCTGCCCGGCATCGCCCAAAACCCACACCGTTGACTCCAGCAGCTTCTGATAGAAAGCTGGGCGATACGCCGCCTGTGTCACAGAAAGCCTGAGCAAACGCTCAAGTTCATTTTCATCCTGCTGCGAGGCAGCAGGAATATCGTGCGGGACGCTCATAGTTATTTCGCTTTGGCTAACAGCAAGTTAGCAACGGTACGCACACCCAGGCCAGTAGCGCCCGCAGACCATTGGTCAGCCGCGCTCTTACGGTAGGTTGCTGAACAGTCGATATGCAGCCAGCCTTTCTTGTAGTTTTTCACAAAGTGAGACAGGAATGCCGCAGCTGTGCTGGCACCGGCACCGTAGTTAGGGCCTGCAATGTTGTTAAGCTCGGCAAAGTTTGACGGCAGCTGGTTGCGATGAAACTCAGCCAGCGGCAGACGCCAGAACGGCTCGTGCTCTTCGGCAGCGCTGGACAACAGTTCGGCAGCCAGCGCATCGTCGAAGCTGAACAGCGCGTGGTAGTCGTTGCCCAGGGCGGTTTTTGCCGCGCCGGTCAGCGTTGCCGCGTCAATCAGCAGCGTCGGATTATGCTTGGAGGCATCAATCAGGCCATCGGCCAGCACTAAGCGGCCTTCAGCATCGGTATTCATTACTTCAACCGTCTTGCCGTTGCGATAGTGAATGATGTCGCCCAGTTTCAGTGCGTTGCCGCTTACCATGTTGTCAGCGCAGCACAGGTAAAGTTTCACACGTTTGTTCAGACCGCCCGCGGCGGCCAGCGCCAGTGCACCGGTCAGCGTCGCCGCGCCCCCCATATCGGCCTTCATCGAGTCCATAGACGCGCTGGGTTTCAGGCTGTAGCCACCGGTATCGAAGGTGATGCCTTTGCCTACCAGACACGCGAAAACAGGCGCTTCCGGGTTACCGGTAGGGTTGTAGTCCAGAGACAGCAGAACCGGTGGACGGTCAGAGCCACGCCCTACGGTATGCAGGCCGTTGTACTCTTTTTCGCGCAGCTCATCGCCTTTGGTAATGCGATAGCTGATCGAGTCACCAAATTCGCACAGCAGATCAACCGCGCTGCGAGCCAGTTTTTCCGGGCTCAAGTCTTCAGCCGGTTTGTTGATGGTGTCACGCACCCAGTCGATGATCTTCAGGCGCTGTTGCAGGCTCTCGGTGTCCGCTTCAGACAGTTCGGCCCACTCTACGCTGCGCGTGCCTTTAGGACCACGGAAGCCCTGCCAGAACGCCCAGCTGTTTTCGAGATCCCAACCTGCCCCTTCAAGCTTCACTTTTTTCACGCCCTGGCCATCAATGCGGCGCCCGGCGCGTGCAATTGAGGTCAGCGTGTCTTCAGCCGTGAAATGGATAGTAATACCTTCAGAATCAGTACTTAACAGGGCCTTTTCGCCCCAACGCGCGTCCGCAGGTTTTGAAGACAGTAGAACAGGCATTACATCATTAGTGGTCGCTTTAGTCGTCATGACTACACTCCAAATTTGTTAGGTTTATCTTCAATGATTAGCGTTAGAAAGCTCACGCAGGCGGCTTATTGATTTTTCTATAAGCGAAATACTGTAATCGATCTCTTCTTCGGTGGTAAAACGCCCCACCGAGAAACGGATAGAACTGTGCGCCAGCTCATCATTAAGCCCAAGCGCCTTAAGGACATAAGAAGGCTCAAGGCTCGCCGAGGTGCAGGCAGATCCTGAAGAAACCGCAAGATCCTTCAGGGTCATGATCAGCGATTCACCGTCTACGTTGGCAAAGCTGACGTTGAGGATGTTGGGCGCGGTCCGGCCTTCACAACCGTTGAGGAACACGTCTTTAATCTGGCGAATACCGTTCCACAAGCGGTCACGCAGTGCAGACAGGCGTAGCGCTTCTTCGGTCATCTCTTCTTTCGCGATGCGATAGGCTTCACCCATGCCAACAATCTGGTGCACCGGCAATGTGCCTGAACGCATGCCGCGCTCGTGGCCACCACCGTGGATCTGCGCATCGACGCGAACGCGCGGTTTGCGGCTGACGTAAAGCGCGCCGATCCCTTTAGGGCCGTAGATCTTGTGCGCCGAGAAGGACATCAGATCGACCTTCAGCTCGGCGAGATCCACCGGCAGTTTACCGACGCTCTGCGTGGCGTCGACGTGGAACAGGATCTCGCGGCTGCGGCACATCTCACCGATTGCCGCAATGTCCTGAATCACACCAATCTCGTTGTTGACGTGCATTACCGATACCAGCACCGTGTCATCACGCAGAGCCTGTTCCAACTGTTGAAGATCCAGCAGGCCGTTTGGCTGCGGATTGAGATAGGTGACCTCAAAGCCCTCGCGTTCAAGCTGCTCGCAGGTATCCAGTACGGCTTTATGCTCCGTCGTGCTGGTAACAATGTGTCGGCCTTTATGCGAGTTGGCCAGCGCCGCGCCTTTAATCGCCAGGTTGTCAGACTCGGTCGCACCTGAGGTGAAAATCACCTCGCGCGGGTCGGCGTTGATAAGCTCTGCGATGTTGTTACGCGCCACGTCAACCGCCTCTTCCGCCTGCCAGCCGAAACGGTGGGAACGGGAGGCCGGATTGCCGAAAGTACCGTCCAGCGTTAGACACTGCATCATCTTTTCGGCTACGCGTGGGTCAACCGGCGTAGTGGCCGAATAATCCAGATAAATCGGTAATTTCATGGCAAAAGTGCTCCGTACAGCACGCGCCAAAATGAACGCGGCTTTCTTTATATACGAGCTAGTTTAAAACGGCTTGACCACCGGTTAAAAGGGAAATCATGCCACAGAAGAGGTTCAGAGCAGAATATGCTTATTCAGGCAGTGCCTATAGCAAAAAAAGGACAAAAGAAAACCGGGCGACAAGGTTGCAGTGACGAAGAGTCTCTGTCTTGTTCTACCCGGTTTGTCTGACGCTAGCGTTGGCTGAGGTCGGTTATTCTGCGGTTGGTGCTGACGAATTCGAATCAGGCGCGCAGGTTAACGTTGATGGTTTCTTGCGGACGGCCATTCGGCATGCGGCGCAGGTCGTTATTCTGACGATCGGCCACTTCAAGCACGTCTTGGTTGTTAACCAGTTCACCGATGGTGATGTCATTAAGGAAGCCGCTGATGCGCTCGCTCAGGTCACGCCACAGGGTGTGAGTGAGGCAACGTTCGCCTCCCTGACAGCCTTCTTTACCCTGGCAACGGGTGGCGTCAACGGACTCGTCAACCGCGGTAATGACTGCACCGACAGAGATTTCAACTGCGTCACGACCCAACAGATAACCCCCGCCCGGACCACGAACGCTGGCAACCAGTTCGTGTTTGCGCAGACGAGAGAACAGCTGCTCCAGATACGAAAGAGAGATGCCCTGACGTTCAGAGATGTCGGCTAAAGGCACGGGGCCTTCCTGAGAATGCAGTGCCACGTCAAGCATAGCAGTAACAGCATAACGACCTTTAGATGTCAGTCTCATAACATGATTACCTGTCAGTGAAATTCAAAAAATACTAATGGGGGACAACATGGAAAGAAGTCTGACATTCCCGACTAATTTAGTCAACTATTTAACCTAGTAATTTACTCAAGTATTACATGCATCGTTTTCGGGGTTATTTTATCCCGGCAAAGTTGGCATGTAATACTTTGATAAACAACCTTATAACAGAATGAAAATGCTTATTCTTTATCGTTTTTTTGCTTCTCGACCGACGACAAAATGCCGCGCAGGATGTTGAGTTCCTGTGCTTCAGGGCGTGCGCGCGTGAACAAACGACGCAGTTTGCTCATGACCTGACCCGGATGTTGCTTGCGAATAAAGCCGACTTGCAGCAGGACTTGCTCGAGGTGCTGATAAAAACGCTCAAGGTCATCGACCAGCGGATAAGGCGTTTCTTCGTATTCAACCTGCGGCTTGGCCGCTTCCTGCTGCGCAAGCCAGGCAACGCGAACTTCATAGGCAATCAGCTGAACGGCCATCGCCAGATTCAGTGAGCTGTATTCCGGATTAGCAGGAATGCAGACGTGATAATTGCACTTTTGCAGCTCTTCGTTGGTTAAGCCAACGCGTTCACGACCGAATACCAGGGCAACAGGCGCGGTCAACGCCGTTTTGGCGCTGTGCTCGCCACACTCGCGGGGCTCGAGCATCGGCCATGGCAGCGTACGGGAGCGGGCGCTGGTCCCAATCACCAGGCTGCAACCGGCAAGCGCTTCGTCGAGTGTGTCAACGATAGTGGCATTACCAATAACGTCGCTGGCGCCCGCAGACATCGAGATCGCCTGCGAATCAGGTTTAACGAGTGGATTAACCAAGTAAAGGCTGGATAATCCCATGGTTTTCATAGCACGGGCGGTGGAGCCCATATTCCCGGTATGGGAGGTTTCAACCAGGACAATGCGGATATTGTGTAGCATACAAACTCTGAGCGTTGCGGAAAATCGCAACAGTTTATCACAAACCGTGGCCGCGTCATGGTTTAGGCTGTGCGGCGTTGGCATGTTATAAAAAAGCGCTTCCCAAAGTCGTTGGCGTTTACAATAAGTATTGCTATACTGCGCGCCGTTTCCCGTTCTTTAACATCCTAGTTGGAAGATATCCATGCATCCGATGCTCACCATCGCCGTGCGCGCTGCGCGTAAGGCCGGTAACTTAATTGCCAAACATTACGAAACGCCTGATTCTGTAGAATCCATTCAGAAAGGTTCTAACGACTTTGTTACCAACGTAGATCGCGATGCAGAAAGCATGATCGTCGACGTTATTCGCAAATCATATCCAAAACACACCATCATCGGCGAAGAGTGCGGTGAATTGGTGGGTGAAGACCAAGACGTACAATGGATTATCGACCCGCTGGATGGCACCACCAACTTTGTTAAACGTTTCCCTCATTTCGCAGTATCTATCGCTGTGCGCATTAAAGGCCGCACCGAAGTTGCCGTAGTTTATGACCCAATGCGTAACGAACTGTTCACCGCCACCCGTGGTCAGGGCGCACAGCTGAACGGTTACCGCCTGCGCGGCACCAGCGCGAAAGATCTCGATGGCACCATTCTGGCGACCGGCTTCCCATTCAAAGTTAAACAGCACGCAACCCCGTTCATCAACGTGGTAGGCAAACTGTTTACTCAGTGCGCTGACTTCCGTCGTACGGGTTCAGCTGCGCTGGATCTGGCCTACGTTGCCGCTGGCCGCGTTGACGGTTTCTTTGAAATCGGCCTCAAGCCTTGGGACTTCGCCGGTGGCGAGCTGCTGGTTCGTGAATCTGGCGGCGTGGTTACCGACTTCGTTGGCGGTCACAACCACTTCTCTTCAGGTAACATTGTTGCCGGTAACCCGCGCGTCGTTAAAGGTATTCTGACTGCGATGCGTGACGAACTGAGCGAAGCGCTGAAGCGCTAATCAGTTTGTAATGAAACAGGGACGCTGCGGCGTCCTTTTTTTATGCCTGTTTTTCAGCATCAGGACGCGGCGGGCGCAACGGTGGATCGTTTAAAGATAAGCCGCCTTTCTATGAGACGATAGGATATTTCGCCAACGATAACGGCCACCACGAAGGTGACGACGCCTAATACGATGAGCATTGGCGTGCCGAACCGGCCAGAGCGCGCCAGTACCGCATAGGCCATCGCGACAAACCCGTGCGTTAAATAGAGCGAATAGGAAGAGTTGCCGATTTCGAGGACCCATCCTGAGACCTGCCTGGCGGTAAATATATAGAGGAAGAAAACGACCGCCGCGAGATAATGAACGTACTGGGCATAGTCACCCATTGCGGCATCTTTCAGGGTAATCGTTGCTAACAGGACGCAGAACAGCAGCAGCAGAAGCCAGCGAGATGCCTTGGTTTTTATCGCCTGAAGGAGCCTGTGCTGGTGCTGAAAGATCAACATTCCTACCACGAACAGATAGATGTCATGAATTGAAAAGAACGATTGGGCCGTGGGAGAAGTGACGAATTCAGACAAAATATTTAAAAGAATGAAGAAGGCAGTCAGTATGTAGATGCCGCGCTTGCGGTGTTTGTCGAACAAGATTAGCCCAGCGAAGGCGAGATAGTAAAAGGCTTCGTAGATTAACGTCCAGCCCTGGCGCAGGATAGGATCAATGACATCGCCTTTGAATGAGATATAAGGCAGTAATAAATACGAGGCGATTATTTTCCCGGAGGTATACTCATGGGATTTAAGTATAAAGCCAAAATACCATAGACCAATGAGCACGCTGGTCCATATAAAATAGATTGGGTATATTCTTACCGCGCGCTTGAAAATAAACTTACCGGCATTTCCCCCTCCTCCTGTTTTATTTACCGTCGTCATCGACATAATATAGCCGCTGATAATAAAAAACACCCCGACGCCCACCTGCCCCACCAGCACCAGATTATTCAATATGACGCTCATAAAACCGCCGACGTCTTTAAACTCCGTGAAGGTAGAAAGTGTATGCGCCATCACCACGGACAGTGCCGCTGCGCCTCTGAGGTACTGTATATTTTCGTTAGTCTTCATCTTTAGTATTCCCCGGACGTTGTGGCAAACACGAAAGGTAATAACTATTTAACAGTTAAGCTGAATTGATAAATAAAGTCCGAAATAAATACTGAGTCAGAGAAAACGCCGCTAAGGTTAAGAAAACCGCATAGGTAAGGCAGGAAAATAAGAGGTGTAAAAAGAGTCAGACGGCGAGCCTTGAATATAAGCTTATTTTTATAAAGTAAGCAAGATGATTATATTTTAAATCAACAAAGTGTTATAAATTAAAGAGCTGAATTTTTATTTATTATCTTCAGCTCTTGATAATACTTTTATCAGTGTCCGAACGGCCCCATTCCTCCGCCGAATGCCGAGGCGCTGGTCTGATAGAGCATCACGCCGGCCGCGATAAGGATAAGCCCACCGGTTAATGAGAGCATCGCCCAAACAAGCGGAACCCAACCCGACGAGGCGCGATTGGCGCTGAGCCTGACCGCAAGTTCACGGCTATAGAACACCAGAAAGCCCACCAGCGACACGGTCAGCGAGGTCCCCAACGCCATCACCAGCGCCGACAGCACGCCCCACATGTAAACGCCTATCACCTTCGAAAACAGCAGCACCATAATCGCGCCGGAGCAAGGCCGAAGCCCCATGGCCAGTACGACCGCCGCCTGAGTACGCCAGCCGGTCCCCGCCTGAAGCTGGCTGTCACTTGGCACATGCTGATGACCACAGCCGCAGTTTTCATGATGTTGATGAGAGGCCGCCAGCAGGCTATTTTCCGTGGCAGGACGGATCCGCTGAATCTTAATCCCCACAGACGAAGATAAAACCTGGCGTCTGCGCGCCGCCTTTAGTTCGGCGATTGCCTTGCCAATCGCCCGCCAGCAGAGGATAGCGCCGAGCAGTATGACCAGAACGAAGCTGCCTTTCTCCAGCCAGGAGCTGCTCTGATGAAGCTGACGTGAGGACAATTGCAGGACGCCTAACACTAGCGTAACCAGCAATACCGCAACCAGTCCCTGTACGACGGCAGAGGCAAAGGTTAGCCGCAGACTGTTTTTCAGACGTGAGGGATGCGTGGCGAGATAAGTGGTGATCACGACCTTGCCATGCCCCGGCCCTATCGCGTGGATTACGCCATAAAAAAGGCTAAACAGCGTGAGGCTGAGGCCTGCCTGCGCTGGATGGGTTTTTACCTGTTGCAGAATGCTGGCGAGCTGCTGATGCAGGTCGCGCTGCCAGATGATGCTGCTTAACAATATGCGCGGCCAGAAGTGCCATAACACGCCGCAGGCCACGCCCAGTAGCAGTAAAAAAAACGCCAATGGCCAGAAAGGCAGCGCCCTGCGCCATCCAGCGACGCGGTGTTGAGACTGCGTTAGGGTATCTTTTACTGACATTGAAGCGTTACCTTTTGTGCAAACTGCTGGCCAAGATCCATGTCTTCCGGCGGCGCATCGGCCTTATCCAGCGATAAGGCGTAGGCCTGCAGCGACGCGTTGGGGGCCGGGGTAAACAGCGAAATTTTACACGCCGCCGCCGCGTCAGCCGGAAGATGCAACGCCTGTGCGCCCTTGTAGGTCATATCGACAAAATAGCTTGGGTCGAAGGTGGAAATCAGCAGCGGCTTGCCCGCTAATGGCGCAGGCTCGGCCAACGGAATAACAAACTCCAGCACCGCCTTGTCGCCGCTGCGCGAGAGGGTATATTCGCTCGGCAGACGCATATAGTTAACCGGCTTGCCGTCGCGATAGACATTGGTGAAATAATGTTGAGCCATCACGCGCGCCATGACCTCTGCCGCCAGTTTCTTCCACACTACGGAGTCCGGTGTTGCCTTGCCTGCGTCATACAACAGGTCGGCGGAGGTAATCTCGTCCATCGTCCAGACCATTTTCAGGCCAATTAAATTTTTGTCGCGGGTCACCAGAGTCGTTTGCATATCGATAAAACTGTGCGGATGCGCAAACACAGACGTCGAGACGGCCGCTAATAGCGCAATGCCTGTTAGTCGACAGGCTGTTTTCAGGGCATGATATTTTTTCATCGGGCGCGATTTTTGCTGTTCCAAAAGGGTGTCCGAAAACCAATAACTCACAAAATTTGTTATAAAGTAACATTTTAAAACAAAGCAAATAAGCTACTCACGATAAATATCTGTGATCTGAGTTGTAAGCCGGTGTAAAAGCCCGCGCCGTACCGCGTTGAAACAGCAATGGTTTGCTATGCTATTGAAGAATTTTCAATAATGCGAATACAGAAGGTGATATGAGCCTGGACACCTCCCCTGTGCCTGAGCTCTCAGCTCAACAACGTCGCTGCAATCTATTGTTGATGCTGTATGCGCCGTTAGAGGCGGTACAACTGGAGAACGTCGGTCAAATCAACGGTGTGGACCTACCGACTACGCAGAAGGATATAGCGCAGCTATCGGCCGACGTTCAGCGCCTGCATCGGCTGGAAATCATCGTGACCGGCGAACAGCATTGTCAGCTATATGGCAGCCTTCTGGATAAGCGCATCTGCCTGATTGACGGCCTGCGGCGAGCAATACGCAGTAGCCCAGATTTTGTTAACCGCCGTTTCTCCCCGCAGTTAAAGCAGCTCCTCAGCCAAATGCCCAACGTCGATAATGTCCACTATGAGGAGCAATTCCCCCGAATTATCGAGCGTCTGAGTCAGCAGTTGAACCGTGAGTTCACCGGACGCGATGAACAGTTCCTGCGCCTCTTTTTGCAGATTTGCCTGTGGCAGAATATCAGCCCGACGCAGCTTGAATTCACCGACCAGCAACGTTTGTGGCTGCACGACAAACCGGAATATATCGCGGCCTCACTGGTGTTCGACAAGCTTCAAACCCTGTGCGCCGAACCTATTGCCGAATGTGAACGCGACTTCATTACGCTGCTGCTGAGGCTGATTAAAAATCACAGCTATGAAAGTTCGGGGTCGGACGAAGACCGAAAACTGATGCGCGAGATTGAAGAACTGGTGGCGCATTTTCAAGACGTCTCAGGTATGAGATTTAGCAGTTACGAGGGGCTGATAAGTCAGCTATTTGCCCATCTGGGGCCGGCGATTGAACGCTGCCGTTTTGCTATCACCGTGGACAGCCAGATGCAGGACGAGGTCAATCGCATGTACCCGCGCTTGATGCGCACCACCCGCGACGCGCTGGAAGGTTTCAAAGACGCTTATCAGATAACCTTTTCCGATGAGGAAGTCGGCTTGGTGGCGGTCATTTTTGGCGCCTGGCTCATGCAGGGCAACGCATTGCAGGAGAAGCAGATCCTGCTGCTGACCGACGCTGATGCGGAACTTGAACAGGCGGTAGAGCAACAGATTCGTGAGGCGACACTGATACCTTTGAATATCAAATACCAGACGCTGGATGATTTTCATCAACAGGGTGCGCCGAGCGGCGTTGCGATGATAGTGACCCCTTACCCCACGCAGACTATCGACGCCGATCCGCTGATTATTTTTACCCAGCTGCCGCTGACCAAGGAAGAAAGAAAGAGAATTCGCTCATTGCTGGAGGCGCATTAGCCTGCTTCGACAGAACTATTGAATGATAGGGAGAAAACGCCGGATTACACTGCGGGAAGCCTGAATATAAAAAATCGGCCATAAAAAAACCACGTCCGGGGACGTGGTTTTTCAGGCAAAAAAGCAGGAAGATTATGCGTACACAGGATGACGTGCGCAGATATCCAGAACTTTTTGCTTAACGCGCTCGATGGTCGCTTCGTCGTTAATATTGTCCAGAACGTCGCAGATCCAGCCAGCCAGTTCACGAACTTCAGCTTCTTTGAAGCCACGACGGGTCACAGCTGGGGTACCGATACGCACACCAGAGGTTACGAACGGGCTCTTAGGATCGTTAGGCACGCTGTTTTTGTTCACGGTGATGTTTGCGCGACCCAGTGCAGCGTCGGCTTCTTTACCGGTCAGGCCTTTGTCAACCAGGTCCAGCAGGAACAGGTGGTTGGAAGTCCCGCCAGAAACCACTTTGTAACCGCGCTCAAGCACCACTTCAACCATCGCTTTGGCGTTGATAGCAACCTGCTGCTGGTAAGCTTTGAACTCAGGTTCCATCGCTTCTTTCAGCGCGACGGCTTTACCTGCGATCACGTGCATCAGAGGACCGCCCTGACCACCCGGGAACACCGCGGAGTTCAGTTTTTTGTACAGGTCTTCGTCGCCGCCTTTAGCGAGGATCAAACCACCGCGTGGGCCAGCCAAAGTTTTGTGCGTGGTGGTGGTCACGATGTGTGCGTGTGGAACCGGGTTAGGGTAAACGCCTGCGGCAATCAGACCCGCTACGTGAGCCATATCAACGAAGAACCATGCGCCGATGCTGTCAGCGATTTCACGCATTTTAGCCCAGTCAACGATACCGGAGAACGCAGAGAAGCCGCCGATGATCATTTTTGGTTTGTGCAGTTCTGCCTGACGCGCCAGATCTTCGTAATCAATCTTGCCGCTTTCGTCGATGCCGTAAGGCACAACGTTATAAAGCTTACCGGACAGGTTAACCGGAGAACCGTGAGTCAGGTGGCCGCCGTGTGCCAGGTTCATACCCAGAATGGTGTCGCCCGGTTGCAGCAGCGCGGTGTATACCGCGAAGTTAGCCTGTGAGCCGGAGTGAGGTTGAACGTTTGCGTAGTCAGCACCGAACAGCTCTTTCGCGCGGTCGATAGCCAGTTGCTCAACGATATCAACGTATTCGCAGCCACCGTAGTAGCGCTTGCCCGGATAACCTTCGGCGTATTTGTTGGTCAGCTGTGAGCCTTGAGCCTGCATAACACGTGGGCTGGTGTAGTTCTCTGAAGCGATCAGCTCGATATGTTCTTCCTGACGTACAACTTCCTGCTCCATTGCCTGCCACAGCTCGGCATCATAATCGGCAATGTTCATTTCACGCTTTAACATCTGCATCTCCTGACTCAACAAACTTAAAAAAAACGCCCCAGATGGGTTCTGGGCAACAGTGTAAACTGTTTTTACCCCCTTGGCATAGTCTCAGTCGCAGGTTTTTAAGCAAACGATTGGCTTCAGCTGGGGCAAGGCTTTGATCTGAGATACACAAAGCCCGTTCAAGGGACTTTTCTTCATTCTTGCATGCAAATATTTCAGCTTTGTGAGCCAGCACGCAGCGTGCTGCTTCTCCTTTTAATTTCTAAGGGTATTTACAAACTACGGCCCCGGTAATAACATGCATTTAAAATACATCTTTAAGTTTAACGATTTTTAACCGTGAAACATTCAACCGAAAAGTGGCTTAACGCCATTGGACCGTGCCCTCAGGAGCTCTTCATGCTTGACAGTCAAACTATCGCTATCGTCAAATCTACCCTTCCCCTTCTTACCGCTACCGGCCCGAAACTCACCGCACATTTTTATGACCGACTTTTCACGCATCATCCCGAACTAAAAGACACGTTTAACATGAGTAACCAGCGTAACGGTGACCAACGCCAGGCGCTGTTTGACGCCATCTGCGCCTATGCGACCAATATTGAGAATCTTGCCGCGCTGCTTCCCGCCGTCGAGCGCATCGCACAGAAACACACCAGCCTGAACATTCAGCCTGAACAATATCAGGCGGTGGGCACTCATCTATTAGCAACGCTGGACGAGTTGCTGAGCCCGGGTCAGGAGGTGCTGGATGCCTGGGGAAAAGCCTACGGCGTCCTGGCAGAAGTGTTTATTCAGCGCGAATCCGCCCTCTATCAGAACAGCGCCGATCAAACCGGTGGTTGGACAGGCACCCGTGCGTTTCGCATCAAAGAGAAAAAACCACAGAGTTCACTGATAACCAGTTTTGAGCTGGAGCCGGTCGATAATTTGCCGGTCGCCGGATTCAAGGCCGGTCAGTACCTGTCGGTTTACGTGCAGAGTGAAAAGTTTGAGAATCAGGAAATTCGCCAGTATTCGCTGACCCAGTCCCCGAACGGCAAAACCTATCGTATTGCGGTGAAACGGGAGTCCCATGGTCTGGTCTCCAACTACCTGCATCAGCAGGCGCAGGTGGGCGATAGGGTCTGTCTCACGCCGCCGCACGGCGATTTCTGTCTCGACGTGACTCCGCAGACCCCCGTCGCGCTTATCTCAGCTGGCGTTGGCCAAACCCCGATGCTGAGCATGCTCAACCAGCTGGCGGCACAGCATCATCGGGCACCAATTCAATGGATCCACGCCGCAGAAAACGGCCAGGTGCACGCCTTTGCCGACGAAGTGAAGGGTTTAGAGAAGGAGTTGCCGCTGCTGGAAACGCAGGTCTGGTATCAGCATCCTGACGAACAAGACAGGCCGGGCGAGGACTATCAGCATAAAGGCTTGCTCGACCTTTCGGCGATAAAAGACCGTCTGGTGCCTGCCGGAATGCAGTTCTATCTTTGTGGTCCTGTCGGTTTCATGCAGTTTGCCGCACGCCAACTGATTGAAACAGGCATTGACGCTGCCAACATTCACTACGAATGCTTTGGCCCACATAAGGTTTTATAGGCGAGTTCAGGGCTGAACAGCCGGAGGCGATGAAAGGGTCTGCGAGCAGAAAACGGGGGCCGGTCGGTGACGACCAGCCCGCAAAGAGCGCTTAGATAGCCTCTTCGTCCTGTTCGCCGGTACGGATACGAACCACGTTCGCGATGTCGAATACGAAAATCTTACCGTCACCAATTTTGCCGGTCTGCGCGGTGGTCATGATGGTTTCCACGCAGGTGTCCACGATATCGTCAGCCACAACGATCTCGATTTTAACTTTAGGCAGGAAATCGACCATGTACTCAGCACCACGGTATAGCTCCGTGTGGCCTTTCTGACGACCAAAGCCTTTCACTTCAGTCACGGTCATCCCGGTGATACCCACTTCAGCCAGTGCTTCACGCACATCATCCAGCTTGAATGGTTTAATAATTGCGTCAATCTTTTTCATGGCAGGCCCTTTTATCGTTCGTTTGCCCATGCTTTAGAGGCAGCGGCAAGATTTAATTCTTAGCTTTTAGGTGCTCAAGGCACCAGCAGGCGCATAAAGTATCATATTCCCGTCACCCTTGGGATAACGGCGGCGTCCTAATTCTCTTTGACTCTTTAAATCGGCTATGACTCTTTAAAGTCATTGGCTTCAAGTTCATGTCTTGAGAGCAGCTTATAGAACTCGGTGCGGTTGCGCCCCGCTATTCTCGCAGCCTGCGTCACATTGCCGCGTGTAATCTGTAACAGCTTACGTAAATAATGCAGTTCAAAGGTGTTACGCGCCTCGACGAAAGTCGGTAGCGCCGTATTTTCGCCTTCCAGTGCCTGTTCGACCAACGCCTCGCTAATCACCGGTGCGGAAGTCAGCGCCACGCACTGCTCGATAACGTTAACCAACTGGCGCACGTTGCCCGGCCAGCTCGCCGCCATCAGGCGCTTCATCGCGTCTGTTGAAAAGCTGCGAACGAAAGGCTTATGACGACGCGCAGCCTCTCGCAGCAGATGATTCGCCAACAGGGGAATATCTTCCGCACGTTCATTCAACGCAGGCAGCTTGAGGTTGACCACGTTGAGGCGATAGAACAGATCCTCACGAAACTCGCCCTTCTCCATCGCCTTGGGCAGATCGCGGTGGGTGGCCGAAATAATACGCACGTTAACGTCGATATCGTGATTGCTGCCGAGCGGACGCACCTTACGTTCCTGCAGAACTCGCAGCAGCTTGACCTGTAAAGGCAGCGGCATATCACCGATTTCATCAAGAAAAAGCGTGCCGCCGTCCGCCGCCTGAAACAATCCTTCACGGCTGCTCACCGCGCCGGTAAACGCGCCTTTGGCATGGCCAAACAGCTCAGACTCCAGCAGTTGTTCGGGCAGCGCACCACAGTTGATGGCAATAAAAGCCTTTTTGCCACGCGGGCTGGTGCGATGAATCGCCTGCGCCAGCACCTCTTTACCGGTGCCGCTCTGTCCATTAATCAACAGGCTGACGTCTGACTGGGCCACCATCTTGGCCTGCTCCAGGAGCCTCAGCATCACAGGACTTCGCGTGACAATTTGCTCACGCCAGCTCTCGTCACTCGCCGGTGCCGATTGCGCCAGCGCCTCATCGATAGCCTTGTAAAGCGCATCTCTGTCAACCGGCTTGGTCAGGAATCCAAAGACCCCTTGCTGGGTGGCCGCCACTGCGTCAGGGATAGAGCCGTGGGCAGTAAGAATGATCACCGGCATTCCCGGCTGATGTTTCTGAATCTCGGCGAACAGCGCCATACCGTCCATCTCGTCCATGCGCAAATCGCTCAACACCAGATCGATACGTTCGCGACGCAGCAGCTTCAGCGCTTCCTCACCGCTCGACGCCGTCGTGACCTGAAAGCCTTCGCTTGAAAGGCGCATTCCCAGCAGTTTCAATAAGCTGGGATCGTCGTCGACCAGCAGCAGGCTGGCGTTTCTCCTTGCGGTCATGAGTCTCTCGTCGCGTTAATTATTTAAATTGATTCGTTTTAGGCGGCACGTAAGTGTCTTTAGCTTGCACGTTCCCTCCTGTCACGCTGCGGCTGCCGCTGGTCGACGTCGATGAAGGCGCGCCGTCACTGTCGGGCAATTCTCCCTGCAACTGCTTGCGCGACGAGAGCTGTCGCTCGATGTCGGTCAAGTTCTCCAGCTTACGTCGGGTATCGGCCAGACTCGCCTCCAGCAGCTTTTGCTGATTGCTCATTTCCTCTATTTTCGCTTCGTTAGAGGTTTGCTGACGGGCGTTACGGGCTTTTTCGTCTTCAAAGGCGATTTGCAAAGATTGGCGCTCACGCCAAAGCTGCAGCAGAGGACGTACGGCGCTCGGCATCTCGGCGCGGTAATCATTGACGTTATTGAGCAACGTTCTGCGCTGCGCAACATCGGGATCGTTGCCCGCCGCTAAAATGCTCTGTTTAAAGATATTAGCCCATCCTGATGAGGGGATCTGCGCGGCCTGATAATTTGCCTGCGCCGTGCTCATGCGTTCGGAGCAGTCCATCGCCCTCAGCCAATACAGCGAGTTGGTGAGGGTTGCGCTGTCGTCCAGCGCCCACAGCGTTTCACAGGGCGCGATGCGGAAATCAACCACTTTACTGTCGGGGATAACGTCTTCAATGGGTTGATATAATCCATCACTCTGGTGACGCGCACAGCCGCTAAGCAGCATCGGCGTCAACAGGGCGGATGTGAAGATCAGGCCAAGACGGCTAAAAAAGGATAAAAATCTTGTCTGCATGGGTTAATTATACTCAGCTATTTTTTTCGGCGACTGACGGCAGCTCAATGCGAAAGCAGACGTCGGCATAGTCGACATCAACCAGTTTCAGTTCACCTTCCATACGCCTGATGCAGTCTTTGGCGATACTCAGCCCCAACCCGCTGCCCTTGACGGCACCTTTGCGCAGTTGGCTCCCCTGGAAGAAGGGCTCAAAGATCATCGCGCGCTCATCGATGGGAATAGGTGTGCCGGTATTGGCGACATCAATCATTGTTCGTGGCCCGTCCTGCCAGCTATGAAGCCAAATGTTACCGGATTCGGCCCCATAGTGCACCGCATTGGAGTAGAGATTATCCAGCACCCGCACCAATAGAACAGACTCGGCCCAACAGGTAGCAGCCTCCGTTTTTATCTCAGTATGGATCAACTTGCTTCGCGCCGTCAGACTATGTGCCGCCGCCACGCTGGTGAAGATTTCAGGAAGATTAATCTGTTCTTTGTCGGTAGGCGCATCGGCGAGTCGGCGATTGTAGTCGAGGAGTTGTTCGATGAGCGTTTGTAGGCGGCGACTGCTGGTATTGAGGATAGCGACCACTTCGCGCTGGTCGTCGGTGAGCGGGCCGGCAACCTCGTCACGCAGCAGTTCGGTGCCTTCGCGCATGCTGGCCAGCGGCGTTTTTAGCTCGTGGGAAATGTGGCGTAAAAATTCGTGGCGCTGCGATTCAAACCAGGCCAGACGTTCGCTCAGCCAGTGAATACGCGTCGCCAGCGCACGAATCTCCTGCGGTCCGCGAAATCTCGCCACGCTGCCCGGCGCACGGCCCTCACCGAGGCGGTTGATCATCCGTTCAACGCCCTTCACCGGCCCGATAATCATGCGCGTAAACAGCACCACCAGCATGCCGCTGAGCAGAAACAGGACCAGCGCCTGCCAACCGAAGAACTTGCCCCGTTCGGCAATGGCGTGCTGCAACTGCTGACCGCGTGAATAGATAACCTCACGGGTCGCCTGCACCATCTCGGCGTTGGAACGTGAAAACTCCTCAAGCTGGCGCGAGGCGTTGGGTTCAGGGCTGTTGTTTTGGCACTTGAAGGAGGAGAGCTGGGTCAGCAGGTCGCGTAAATTCTGATAATAGCGAACGTCGGGAAGAATAGAGGCGTGCGCGTCCAGCATTTGCGAGTATTGACGGCGCTGGCTTTGATAGAGCGTCGACAGCGTATCGTCATCCAGCACGCAGTATTGCCGATAACTACGTTCCATCTCGAGCGCAATGCTGGTCATCGATTCACTGCGCCGCGCATCGACAATGGTGGTGCGGTTGATTTCGGCTGCCTGGCGGCTTAGATGATTCAGGCTCTCATAGGCCTGATAGGCCAGAATAAGCAACGGCAAAAGCACCAGCAGGAAGGCCATCAGCACCAGCTGTCGTAACGATCCGGGGAATAAACGCCACTTTTTCAAGGAAATCATCTCGCTCTCAGTCTGTTTGCTGATGCTAACCGAGGCCGGGTCGAAATTAAAGGAGGGAGCACTGCGAGAGTTTGCCCTGTAGGCATTCGGGAAGAATCGCCTACAGGGCAGAAGAGGTGGTGCCTCACTCAACGTGTCGTTCGATGCTTGATAAGATTGCCGGAGCAACGATATCGGTCTGGTGAACGATAGGCACCTTTTCTATGGCGTCATTCTAATGTTATGAGCGCAGATTGCAGAAAGTCCTGCAGAGGCATTTATAACGGGGTGAATGAGCAACCGCGAGTAATATAGCAGGAAACATGCCAACTTTTAAAGAGAAATTATAACACCATGTTATTAAATGGAATTAAATTTAAAATTTGTTAATGGCTGTTTTTTTGAACCTAAACTTTCGTTTAGAAATCCGCCAGTTAGTCTCTAAAAAGAGACAACTATTGGCTATTAAAACGGATTCTTTATTTATCAATGAATTACGTGTCGCCATTCGGCGACACTCCGTAGTCTCGCTGTCGCCGAATGCAGACAGTATTAGTGCTCGTCGTAGCCGGCGGTTCCAGGTTTAAGTTCGGTCAACTGGCAGGCCGGACTGCTCTTGTTCTTATCATCCTGGCAATCGGTAGCATCATCTTTCACAAAAATGTGATCGAGGATAGCGCGCATTGTCGGACCTGCTACCACACCGTCGCCGCCGCCGTTTTCAAGAATCAGTGCCACCGCCACCGTCGGGTGATCGAACGGCGCAAAGGCGGTATAGAAGATGTGGTCACGCAGGCGTATCGGCGTCATCTTGGCGTTGTAGTTCTGGTTCTCACGCAGGCTAAATACCTGTGATGTGCCTGATTTCGCAGCTATTTTATAAGGCGCAGTGTGGAACAGCTTGTAGCCGGTACCGTTTGGCGCATTGGCCATACCAAACATTGCATTCTTAACGATGGTCCAGTAAGGCGATTTCGGGTCCGCAATCTGCGACGTTGGCGGTGCCTTATAAGGGGTAATCACTTTACCCAACTGCATAGAATCTAGCAGGTGCGGAGTCATGATTTTACCATTGTTAATAAGGATAGTCAGCGCTTTCACCATTTGGATGGGTGTTGCAATCCAATAGCCCTGCCCGATTCCGACCGAGACGGTATCACCCTGGTACCACTCTTTCTTGTGAACCTTCATCTTCCATTCACGGCTCGGCAGGTTGCCATAATACTGCTCATCGAGGTCAATTCCCGAAGATTTACCGTAGCCAAACTTGCTCAGCCATTCATGGATACGGTCAATCCCCATCTCGTAGGCCACCTGGTAGAAGAAGGTGTCCGCCGATTCTTCAATCGCCTTGGTCACGTTGAGGTAGCCGTGGCCCGTTTTCATCCAGTCGCGGTAGTGGCGCTCGGTCCCCGGCAGCGTCCAGGTCGGCGCACCAAAGAACGTGGTCTGCGGCGTGATAACCCCGGCAAACAGCGCAGAGATAGACATATAAGGTTTTACGGTCGAAGCCGGCGGATACAGGCCCTGCGTGACGCGGTTAATCAGCGGCAGATCCGGGTTCTTCAACAGTGCGCTGTAGGCCTTGCCCGAGATCCCGTTAACGAACGGGTTAGGGTCATAGCTTGGGCTGGAGACCATGGCACGCACTGAACCGTCGCGCGGGTCAACCACCACCACGGCAGCACGCTGGCCTTTCAGCAATTGCTCGATATATTGCTGTAGGCCGAGATCCAGCGTCAGCTTAATGTTTTGACCGGCCTGCGGCGGCGTTTCGGTCAACAAACGCACGACGTGACCGTGGTTATCCACCTCAACTTCCTGATAACCGGTGCGGCCGTGCAGCTCTTTTTCGTAGTATTTTTCGATGCCTTGCTTGCCGATATCGTGGTCGGCGGCGTAGTTTTCTGCCTCTCCGGCCGCGGAAAGTTCTTTGTCATCGCGGTCGTTTATTTTCGACACATAGCCAACGACGTGCGCCAGCTCGGCACCGTAAGGGTATCTACGCTGCTGATAGCTGGTTATCGATACCCCCGGGAATCTAAACTGGTTTACCGAGAAACGCGCCACTTCCTCATCGGTCAGCGCCAGTTTCAGCGGAATTTCTGCAAATTTTCTACCGTGATACATCGCATCTTTGAAGTTATCCATGTCGTCCGAGGTCAGGTCGACGATCGGCGTCAACGCCTGCAGCGTTGCCTTCAGATCCGGCACTTTACCGGGGATCACCTGGATTTCGTAGAGGGTAATATTTTGCGCCAGCACCACGCCATTGCGGTCCAGAATCAACCCACGGCTAGGGGCGATCGGCAGCATCTTGATATCGTTCTGGTTTGAGCGGGTTTGGTAGAAAGAGTGCATCCCCACCTGAAGGTGGTAGAGATTGAAGGTCAGCACGCCGAACAGCATGACAACGACGACAAATGCAATAACGGCACGACGGATAAAGAGCCGGGACTCAGCCGTATGGTCGCGGATTTCTTCGTTCAATAGGGCCATTACCGGGGGATTACCTTTCTTGTCAGACGTCAGTACTAATACGAAAAATGCGGAGTTGCAGAAAGTGCGAAAGAATAGCGCTTATCGGTCAGTCGGACCATAAGAACTGTGCTAATCAAGCAAGAGTAATGTTTCTATTTATGAATGGTTAAGCAAAAGACAATGTTAGAAGGGACGATGCCAGAGACTACGGGGGGATAACAGCCTCAATCCATGGATTATGGGGTTGAGGCGCGCGGGATGTTACTTGTCTATTTTTACACAGTCGGCGTAGATATAACCTTCCGTTTCATTAGCAATAACGAAACTGTTCTGCACGTGAATATACATCAGATTGTTTGCCGTTCCCGCCTTCATCGGCTGATTGTTCTGGCCGATAATATCGGTGAGTTCGGGGCTGGTAATGGTTTTTATGCCATCGGGCGAAACGGTGAAAGTATTCCCCGCATCCGTCACGTGTGCATTTTTATTCAGCACTTCGGCTGAGTCATCGCCGTCCGGGCGCTGAATGCTGTGGGTCAAAACGCATTTATAGTTTGTGTCTGCAAACGCTGTATATGAAGTTAAAGTCAGTAATACCGCAATGAAAGCGACGAGCCTGGCCATTGAAAAATCCCAACTAAGAAAAGTGAGCCACATCCTATCACTTGGCAATATTATGGAAAGTAGGTGGCAAAGAAATAGTCATAAATAGTCCACTCCTCACCCATTAAAAAGCCCGCATAATCCGGCGCGGGCTTGAATAAACAATTAATGCAAAAGAAAACTCACGGCAGAGAAATGTGCCCAACCTGATAATAATGTTCATCTTGCTGAATGTTTTCAGGCGCATTTTTCCACAGCGCGAAACGAATAAGCTGCCAATGTTGGGTGTCCCAGGCCACCACCCTCGCCAGTGCACCTTCTAAAGGCGGTGAAATCTGCCATTCAGGCAGGATGCTGTAGGGTTCGATGGTTTTGATTACACGTGAGACAAATCGTGCCTCGCCAATTTCCGCCGAGAGCGCTGTCGCTAATACTGGAGTTACCCGCACCGTTGGCCAGCCAAAGGCCTCCGTCAACGCTTTGAATCCGTCGCTGAGCAGAAAACGGTGCATGCTTTCTGCGTCTTGCCACAGATAAAAAGGCGCATAGAGATTCTCACGACCTGCGGTTTGTGGTGCCGATCGGCGGGCGTAAAGATAAGCCTTGAACAGCAGTCCTGGAAATCCGTCAAGCCGATGACCGTTTTCAGCAATTCGGCGTTCAATAATCGCCATGTCGTAATCGGCGGGAAAGGTGAAGCTATATTGCATCGCAAGCATGATAAAACCTCACTATTTTGGAATATCCGCCACGTGGAACACCTTTCCGCCACCAAATGACCAATCCTCTGGCTCGGTATAAGTGACAACTATCATCACGTCCTGAGGGTTGATGCCTATCGATTTGTGGAGACGTTCAACCAACGCGGCGTAGAGCCTGTTTCTGTTCAATGTTACGCGGTCTTCCCGCCGTAATTTGAAACACCAGCAGGTCCTCGCTGCGCCCAGACTCGTCGCCGCTGAGATAATGTTTGTCAAACACGCGATCGGTTTCACCATAGCGGTCAAACAGTTGAAAACAGTCATTTGCCGGCACTGAGAAACAGCTTTCGAGCGACTGCTGTAACGCTTCGGAGATTTTGCTTTGCCACGCGTTGAAGCGGCGTTCTGGAATGGCAATACGAGTAATGGGCATGATGGCCTCCGATTATTCCAACGTTAATTGAGCAAAAACGGCCAGTGCCGAGGCTGCAGTTGGCCATCCAGAGTAAAAGGCTAGATGGGTGATTAACTCGGTGATTTCGCTGCCAGATAGGCCATTTTTCTCGGCGAGTTGCAGGTGATAAGGCAGCTGTTCAGTGCGGGACAGCGCCACTAATGCACTCACCGTGATCAAACTTCTGTCGCGCGGCGACAGCTCGCTGCGCTGCCAAATATCACCAAACAATACCTCTTCGCTCAGTGCCGCTAACTTGGGTGCGACCTGGGCCAGTGTTTCGCGGGTTATCGGGAACTTGCTCATTTTATCTTCCTCGGCGTAGGTGTAATGGAGAAGATAACGGGCTATGATGATTTATAAAATCAGATATAACAGCAGCTATAGTCCCTAAAAACAGGATGATTTATCGTGGCTAAAAGACCCCTGACTTTTGATTCCGAGGCTTTACGCACCTTTGTGACCGGCATTGAGCTGGGAAGTTTTGTGCTTGCGGCCGAACGGTTGGGCCGCTCGACGTCGGCCATCAGCGCGCAGCTTAAAAAGCTCGAGCATCAGGCAGGAACGGCGCTGGTTCAGAAAGCGGGGCGCCATCTGGTGCTCACCGAAAAAGGCGAACTTATGCTGGGTTACGCGCGCAGGTTGCTTAGTCTGAACGATGAAGCCTATGCGCTGCTGATGGCCAGTGAGGTTGGCGGGGAGGTGCGTTTAGGCCTACAGGAGGATTTCGGCGAGGCCCTATTGCCTGCAATTCTGGGCCAGTTCTCCCGCTCGCATCCCAACGTGCAGATTTCAGCCAGCGTCACCCGCAATGAGCCCCTGCTTTCTGCTATTCGCCAGAACGAGCTTGATCTGGCGCTGAGTTGGCAGGGAAATGACACCACGCCGTTTAGTCAATCGCTGGGTAAATTACCGCTAAGCTGGATAGCCGCCGAAGGATTTGATTTAACGCCCTATCTGACCCAAGACCTCCCCTTACCGCTGCTGGTTTTTGAACCCTTCTGCATCATGCGCACCGCCGCAACTGCCGCGCTCGACAGAGCAGGAATCCCATGGCGTATCGCCTTCACCAGCAGAAGCCTGAGCGGTATCTGGGCCGCCGCCTCGGCCGGATTGGGCGTCACCCTGCGCACGGAGATGGGGATGCCTTCTACCCTCAAGGTTATTCGCTCCCCCCTGTTACCCCGGGTTGGCGATATTGGCGTGACACTGCACCGCGCTGAAAACCGGCTGCCCGAGGCAGCACACTCGCTTTATGAGACAATTTCCGACTATTTCCCGCAGCAGATACAGGTTTTGGCCAAGGCGTAGGCCAATGAAAGTCGGAGCTAAACCAGCACACAAAAAAGAAAATAGCACCCGCACTGAGTTAGGTTTTAAAAAACTAACTCAACGCGGCTTTATTAACTAAAAACTATTTAGTGAAAATTAATTTAATTCCTAATAATGCCATCACGCCACCGCTAATTCGGCTAATCGATTTTTTATAGCGTAAATAGACGCGCTGCGGGCGGGCAGAAGACAACACAAAGGCGACAAAGGTGTACCAAAGCGTATCGATAAATAGACCCAGTGCGGGCAAAACCCAATAGAAATAACCTGGAATATCGCGCGGCATCAGCGCAGCGAAAATACCTGCCAGCACCAGTACAGTTTTAGGGTTACATAGCTGCGTAACCAGCCCTACGCTGAAACTCTTGCCGAAACCTATTTTCTCAGCCTGCCCTTCTGGCCCAAAAATCAACGGCTGGTTCGCACCGCGGAAAATCTTGACCGCCATAGAGAAGAGATAAAGACCCCCGAGGATTTTCAAAGTGACGAAAAGCCACGGCACGGTGACCAACAGCTGGTGCAACCCCGAAAAGGCAATCAAGACCAAAATTGCACAGCCAACCCCCATACCAAGCGCGGTCGCCAGACCGTCTCGACGAGAGGACGCAATTGAGGTTTTCGCAACAAAGATAAAGCTCGGTCCGGGGCTCATCGCCCCAACGGCTAGCGCAACCGAAATTGAAAAGAGGGAAAGCAGTTCAGCGTGCATCTAATACCTCCATGAATATTCGAACAAAATTAAGGCAATTAATGTCCTACTTAATGTGTGAATAATCAATGGGGGCTTAAGTGGTAATGGCTTTTTTGATTTCAAATTTTTAGGGCGAGCGTTGAGATTCTCAGGCTAGCCACACGTTGCATCAAATCCTCAATCTAAAATGCAGCCCCTGCACTTATCGTACTCGTTCCCTGAACCTGAGTTTGCCCGGAGTCACTCTGCGCCGTGCAGCCATTGAGAAGCATAAGCACCAGTGCAACCGCAAAGGTCCTGTAAAAACTACGTATCAATGAAGTCATCTGAAGGTATCTCTTAACGCCGTATTGTTCTGTTTCGACCCACAATAACGGCGTTAGTTGCAGATTTTACCCTTTCTTGTCATTGTTCACTGAATATTAACGTCAGCCCCAATCCTTGCCCGACCTGCACCACAAGCTGATTGTTTCGCTCAGTGAAATGGATGTCACCGCGCTGCAAACTCTGCCGAGCAGCATCGAGCGAATGCGTCGCAAAGGTCAGCGCAATCATCTTTGATTCAAAAGCCTGTTCAAAGGGTGCAATCCCCCATTCCGCCTCAGCTTTTTGCGGTGTCACAAAACGAACTCGCGCTCGCCCCGCCGAGAGACTCAACTCCTGGTCATCAACCTCGTGCAGTTGTTCGTCGCCAAACACGTCGACATAGACCTGCGCCGCCTGTCGGATGTCGGCCGCTGCAATCACAAACTCGGTAATGTCTGACACCGCATTCGGATGGGACTGCCACTCGCCGCGCCAAACCAATTCGGGCGTTACGTGCTGACAGAAGAAACTTCTGCCGTGCGCAATACGCGACGCATCAATCGATACCGTCTGAAATCGTGCGTTGGGTTCAGTCCCATCATTAAGTTTTACCGGTCGGTAGAAGGCCTTTGGCTCTGCATCATCAACCTGCCGCTGTGTAAGATGCTGGTAAACTGCGTCGGCATTCTGCGTTTTCCACACGAGTCCGTTCAACCCTAACGGCGCCTGCCAAAGCTCTTTACGCAGCAAAGTGCTGCGATCCTCAAAGCCCAGCAGCTCCAGGTAATTGTCATTAAAGATGGCCAGATGATTGCTCGACCCTAAAGAGTGATGTCCACGAGACGTTAGACTGAATCCCAACCTGCGAAACAGCAGCTCTGATGAATTCAGACCCTCGGCAACGTTGATAACAACATGATCAAGATGGGGAACAATAGCGGTCATAAGACTCTCTTCATTAATTAGTTATAAGCAATAACTTAAAGAATAAAGAGTGATGGCTTTTTCAAGAACGAAGTTTTCTGCAAAACTAATCCCTGTTTTGAGATAAACAAACGATCGGGGCCCGAAAACAGCGTTACGCGTCATCCTGCTGAAATGCTAAATGAATCAAGCGTGATTTAGATCAACAAAAACCCAGAGCTGACGCGGCCTGCAAGGCCATTCTCAGGGGAAAACCAGGCTTTTCTCAGGCTAAATCAGGTCATTCATACCGATATTTATGCACTTCATTCCTCCTCTGAGGCATTTCATGCCTGAAACGATTCAACTCACCGATTAGGACTTATCATAGCGCCAATTTAAACGCATCAGTTTCGCTCGGGAGAGCCCACTATGAGTGATAAGTCAGGCCTTACACGTACCGGAACGCAGTCCAATGTTGCCGTGGCCAATCTCAACCGTACTCGCTGGATGACGCTGATAGGCACCATCATCACCATGTTCGCGCTAGGCTCGGTTTATACATGGAGCCTGTTCAACGGCCAGCTTTCTGCCAAGCTCGACGAACCCATCAGCCGCGTCGCCTTCTCTTTTGGACTCCTGAGCCTCGGCCTGGCGGTCGCCTCTTCCGTTGCCGGAAAACTGCAGGAGCGCTACGGCGTCAAAAAAGTCACCCTCGCCGCGGGAGTATTAATGGCGGTCGGTTTTTTCCTGACCGCACACTCCAATAGCCTGGCCATGCTTTACCTCAGCGCAGGCGTGCTGGTCGGTCTGGCCGACGGCGCAGGCTACCTGATGTCGTTGTCCAACTGCGTCAAATGGTTCCCAGAACGTAAAGGCGTGGTATCCGCCTGCGCTATCGGGGCTTATGGCCTGGGCAGCCTTGGTTTCAAATTTATCTGCGGCTATCTGCTAAGCGTTAACTCACTCGAGCACACCTTTATTATCTGGGGGCTGCTGGCGATGACCATGATCGTTATCGGGGGGCTGATGATGACGGATGCGCCACGTCAGGAAGCGAAAGTCGTTAACAACCATCAGGAACAGCCGCGAGACTTCAGTCTTGCCGAAGCAATACGTGTGCCTCAGTACTGGATGCTGGCACTCATGTTCCTGACCGCCTGCATGAGTGGCCTGTACGTTATTGGCGTGGCAAAAGATATCGGCCAGGGCATGGTGCACCTCAGCGCAATGACTGCCGCCAACGCGGTAACGGTAATCGCTATCGCCAACCTCAGCGGTCGTCTGATTCTGGGCGTGCTGTCAGATAAAATGGCCCGTATTCGCGTGATTTCTCTAGCACAGGTTATTTCACTGGTCGGCATGAGTATTCTGCTCTTCACTCATATGAATGAAGCCACCTTCTTCGCCTCGGTCGCCTGCGTCGCCTTTAGCTTTGGCGGTACTATTACCGTGTATCCTTCACTGGTAAGCGACTTCTTTGGCCTAAACAATCTGACCAAAAACTATGGCCTGCTTTATCTAGGATTTGGTATCGGTAGCGTGCTGGGTTCACTTATCGCCTCACTGTTCGGCGGATTTGTAGTGACCTTCAGCTTGATTACTGTGCTATTAATTATCTCCCTTGCGATTTCTGCCACGATTCGCCTACCGAACAAAGAACTTCAGGAGCAGAATACGCTGCAACATGTGTAGCCCGTTTTCTGACCTTTTCTTATGACAAACGGGAGCCATGGCTCCCGTTTTTCTTTGTTTTCGGACACCCAAAATGACCCGCTGTAAAATTTTGACCACTATCCTGTTGCTGGCAGGCACCGCGTTTTACGCACAGGCCGCAGAAGTTCCTTTAAGTGCCCCCGCTCAGCCTTGCGTGGAACATAATGCGTTTAATCAGAGCACAGACCATCAAGATATGGCCAATCCGTCGGGCCAAACCACGCATTTGTCGTCTGCCCACTGCCTGACTAGCATCCAAAGCAGTAACAACAATAAACTGTTCGGCAATAACGAACTGTTCAAATAACACCCCGCTGCTATCTCTTCCTGAATCTCTAATTAAGATCGATTCAGGATATTTCACGGCTTGTCTCCTTGGGCAATAATCGCCGGTAATTTCCTTTAATACAATCACTTCAGAAATTAGTTATTCAATTATTGTTGCCAGAACGGTGTTTCTCAATTTAAGGGAAATAAGGTTTATGCTACTCTGCATTCGAATATTTTTAGCATCCTGTATGGCAATTGAAAATGAATAAAACGTTAATTAATCTTTATATCAAATCAAACCCAGTACGATTCTCGTACAAGTATGAAATTACCCCTATATTAATCCATAGGTGATCCAAATCACGGACATTCATACTCCTCATGAGTATCATCCCGCCATCCAAAATCTGCCTCATTGTAGTGACGGCAGCTTTTAATATTGTGACTCAGTCTCTCATTTTGAGATGACGTAATTTTGTTCACCAGAGGTTATATGAGCAATTCTCAAGTAGAAGTACTTGCCCAGGAAGGCGTAGAAAACACCGGCGCTTGGCGTAAAACTGACACCATGTGGATGTTGGGGTTGTACGGGACGGCAATCGGCGCTGGCGTGCTTTTCCTGCCAATCAACGCCGGAATTGGTGGCCTTATTCCACTAATTATCATGGTTATTCTGGCTTTTCCAATGACCTTTTATGCCCATCGCGGCCTCACCCGATTTGTTTTATCAGGTAAGAATGCTGGGCAGGATATTACGGAAGTTGTGGAAGAGCATTTCGGAATTACCGCGGGCAAGTTTATTACCTTGCTCTACTTCTTTGCTATTTTCCCAATATTATTAGTTTACAGCGTCGCAATAACTAATACTGTTGAAAGTTTCATCACCCATCAAATGCATATGAATGCTCCGCCCCGTGCGTTATTAGCATTGATATTAATTGTTGCATTGATGGCTCTGGTTCACTTTGGCGAGCATCTTATTGTTAAGGCAATGAGCATTCTTGTTTATCCCTTTGTTATTGTTTTAATGGCGCTGTCGCTTTATCTCATTCCGCACTGGAATACCTCTATTTTCACCCACGTTTCATCCACCACAGGCGATGTAGGTCGCGGCATGTTGATGACGCTGTGGCTGGTTATTCCGGTGATGGTTTTCTCATTTAACCATTCGCCGATTATCTCCTCTTTCGCCGTGGCAAAACGCAAGGAATATGGCGACGAAGCAGAGAAAAAATGCTCTAAAATCCTCACTTTCAGTACGCTGATGATGGTTGTCACGGTGATGTTCTTTGTGTTCAGCTGCGTATTTAGCCTCTCTCCTGCTGACCTGATGGAAGCCAAAAAACAGAACATCTCAATTCTTTCCTACCTCGCCAACCATTTTCAGACACCGCTTATCGCCTATATTGCCCCGGTCATCGCCTTTATCGCTATCACCAAGTCGTTCCTCGGCCACTACCTGGGCGCGCGCGAAGGCTTTAACGGCATCGTGACCAAATCACTGCGCAGCCGCGGCAAGACAATCAGCAGCGCGAAAATGAATCGCATTACGGCAGTATTCATGCTGCTTTCAACCTGGGCAATCTCCACGTTGAACCCAAGTATTCTGGGCCTGATTGAAACACTGGGCGGCCCAATCATCGCGATGCTGCTGTTCCTTATGCCGATGTATGCGATTCGCAAAGTCCCGGCGATGAGAAAGTATTCAGGTCATATCAGCAACGGCTTTATCGTCATAATGGGCCTGATCGCAATGTCTGCGATTGTTTATAGCCTGTTCGGTTAATGCAGCAAGCCCGAGGGGACCACAATGATTAGCGTTTTCGACATTTTTAAAATTGGTATCGGCCCGTCAAGCTCGCATACCGTCGGCCCAATGAAAGCGGGTAAGGCTTTTATGGATGAGCTCGCCGCAGCAGGTTTGCTGGCAAGCACTACGCGCCTGCAGGTGGATGTCTATGGCTCTCTGTCACTGACGGGGAAAGGACACCATACCGATATCGCCATCATTATGGGTCTCGCGGGCAATCTCCCCGATTCTGTTGATATCGATTCAATCGCACCGTTTATTGCCCAGGTTCAGCTTAGTGGTCGCCTGCCTCTGACCGCTTTCGGTAAAGAGGTCGACTTTGTGTTGCCGGACAGCCTGAAGTTTCACGACAACAATCTGCCGCGCCATGAAAATGGCATGAAGATAAGCGCCTACGCTCAGGATACGTTGCTACACAGCCAGACCTATTACTCTATCGGCGGCGGATTTATTGTCACCGATGCCGAGTTCGGCGAGAGTGAAATGAATCCCGTGACGGTGCCCTATCCGTTTAATTCAGCGGCAGATTTACAGAAACACTGCGACGAGTCAGGTCTTTCACTCTCGGCCGTCATGATGCAGAACGAGCTGGCGCTAAACGACAAATCGTCGATTGAGGCACACTTTGCCGCCATCTGGCAGGTTATGAAAGAAGGCATCGAGCGAGGAATCCACACCGAAGGCATGCTGCCGGGTCCGATGAAAGTCAGACGACGCGCTGCGGCGCTGCGTAATATTCTGGTGACACAGGGTAAAAACAGCATCGACCCCATGGGCGTTGTCGACTGGATAAACATGTACGCGATGGCGGTTAATGAAGAAAATGCGGCGGGAGGCCGGGTCGTGACTGCGCCGACCAATGGTGCATGCGGGATAATTCCTGCCGTATTGACCTACTACGACCAGTTTATTCGCCCACTCAGCCCGGACGCCAGCGGGCGCTTCTTCCTCGCTGCCGGTGCGGTGGGCGCATTATTCAAGATGAATGCCTCGATTTCCGGCGCCGAAGTAGGCTGTCAGGGAGAAGTCGGCGTCGCATGCTCGATGGCAGCGGCAGGCCTCACAGAATTGCTGGGCGGTAACACGGTTCAGGTATTTATCGCTGCCGAAATCGCGATGGAACATCACCTCGGGCTCACCTGCGATCCGGTCGCCGGGCAAGTCCAGGTTCCTTGCATTGAGCGCAATGCTATTTCGTCGGTCAAGGCCGTTAACGCATCAAGAATGGCGTTGCGTCGCACCTGTAAGCCACAGGTTTGCCTCGATAAAGTCATTGATACCATGTACGAAACCGGTAAAGACATGAACGCCAAATACCGTGAAACCTCGCGCGGCGGTCTGGCTATTAAAGTCGTGCCCTGTCATTAACTGACACTTCCCCTTATCCAAAGGCTTACATGAAAAGTAAGCCTTTTTTCTGCCTAAAATGCCAATACTGCGCTTTACACATCGATTCTTAACCTTACCGGACGATGACAAAACCATACATTAGGTTTGGTATCTTAAATTCATCGAGAGAAAGTGATGTCCCTGTGTGAATGTGTGAACCAGTAATGTAGTAGGCAGTTGTGATACCCCTGTAAGAACCCTGTTGTGTAGAAACCCTGTAGTACCCCTGTTATTTGCCCGCCGATGTGCGGGCTTTTTTTTACCCATTTTTCGGCAAAGATTCCCCAATCTTTCAGAATGAAAGACAACAAAAAGGCCTGTCATAATGACAGGCCTTTTTGATTAATCCCCTTTCCCGGCGCTTATCTCCGGCACTCGTTTAAAACGGCGTTAGCTCTGCAAGGGGATGAGTCTGATAATACGCCTCTGGCAGTTTGGTTTTTAACAATAATTGCTCTGCTAATAGTTACTCGCTTTACCACTTGTGTTTTCTGGAAATTTGTTGCTCTCGACACAGCACTATCGCAGGTAGAGAGTCCTCTCCCATCTGTAGTCCGTAAGTACCAGCCGCAGAGTGGATAAAACTTCACCATAATCATCGGCAATATGGTCGATAACAAACTGACGCAGCGCGGTTGGCATTCTTTCGGCGTTATAGCGCAACAGCGTGCTGTGCCAAAAAACCTGCGGTATGGCGCCTTTATGGCAGGCTAAGACTTCTTCGCGCACGCTCGACCCGAGCACTCTGGCCGTAAGATCCTGCCTGCGCCAGTAGCTGTGCTCGTCGGGAAAACCGGCCAGCAAAATTTGATCTGCAAGCGCCAATAACCTCAGCCCGGAGATATGCACTGGCTGGTCGGCGCAGCATTGTTCGAAAATAGTCAGCAGGTCGGGGCTGATATCCTGGGCCTTTTCCGGTCCGTATTTCTGCGTCCCAATAGCCAGATAGGTAAAGTGTATCGCCTCCGATGACATCACCTCGGCGAGCGAATCGCCTTCGGTTAGCTGCCTGAGCTGAGCCAGCAGTGCGAGAATTTTAGAGTTCAGCGGAGGTTTAATGGCGATGGTTTGACACAGCAGCGTAGGATGAAAAAATGGCGTGGCACGCCGCACACCTATATCCGCAGACTTTTGCCACAGCGCCTCGGTTCTGGACTGTGCATTATCGTAAGCCTGCTGAATTTCCTGTCTCCAGCCCATGAAAACCTCTCGTCCACGTTAACTGTTTAGTAATTTCCTGACGGCAAGTCCGGCCGCCAAGACCGGGTTCACCACCGGTATTGAGGTATAAGGGGCCACCAGCGCGGCAACGTCGGTAGTGGCCATGCCGGTGCAGGCCAAAGCAACCACCTTAGCGCCGTCTTTTTCACAGGCCAGCACCGCCTCGATAATCGCCGCTTTGCCCGCCTCGCTATGAATATCGTGGGTGCAGTTTACGCCCTTCGGCTGTCGATAAGTGCGCAGTCTGTCGTGTAAAACCTCATAAAATATTGCCGGTGCTCGCGGTTCGATCCCAATGGCCCCCACGCTGTGGCTGAAGGTAAGCGCCTGCTCACAACAGGACTGCCCGGCACCGACAACGGGAATGCTGAGCAACTGACGCAGCTGTTTTACCGCCGGATCCGAGGCACAGCTTATCAAAAGAATATCGTAGGATTTTTGCAGCTCAAGGCCGAGAGCCAGAAGTTTTGGCACGGCGAGCGCCAGCGTTTGCTCATCATGGATACCGTCATACTGCTCCGGCAGACAGTAAGTTGTCATCGCCAATTCTGGATGATTTGCAATGATAATATTCTGATGAATATCCAGGAAATCCTTATCCTGCGAGGTCACTACGCGTATTAATGCAACCTTTGCCTGCGCTTGTTGTTTTAGTAATTCTGCGTTCATGCATTTTCCCCGGAATGAAGTCGGCTAATCAGCCGCACCCTCAGCGGCCTGCTGGCGATACTGTTTTGGTGAGCAGGACATAATACGCTTAAACGCGTGACTAAACGCACTGTCTGAATCATAACCCAAAGACTGACCGATGGAAGATTAACGGGGCAGGAATTATGATAGCGCCACTGACCCGCGACGCACGTGGCTATGAGTCACAGTTTTCCACTAACCATCTGGGGCATTTTCAGCTTACGGCGCGGCTGTTTCCGGCGTTAAGACAGGCAAACGGGGCCCGCGTGGTCTGCGTCTCTTCCGCCGGTCATCGCCTGTCAGACATTCACTTCGAAGATCCTAACTATTATCACCGACCTTATGAAAAATGGCCGGCATACGGGCAGTCCAAAACGGCTAACGTTCTGTTTGCGCTAGCGTTAGACACGTTGGGTAAAAACGTTAGCGTACGCGCTTTCTCCCTGCATCCCGGGGCAATATTTACCCCACTACTGCGCTTTATGGCCCATGAAGACTATGGTGTTGTGGGTGTCCTCAACGAGCAGGGTGAAATAAAAACCACCGCAGAAGCTGGATTCAAGACGCCGGAGCAAGGCGCGGCCACCGCCGTCTGGTGTGCAACCAGCCCGCAGTTGGAGGGTCGAGGTGGGGTGTACTGCGAAGACTGCGACATCGCCACACTAAAGATTGAAAAAGACGCCCTTCATGGCGTGATGCCGTGGGCGGTCGATGCTGAGTCTGCGCACAAGCTCTGGAAGTTAAGCGAACAACTCACCGGCGTCACCTTTAACCCCGATGAGTCGTAGGGAGGCTTAGCGCTTCAGCGCTGCGCCGTTGCTTTGAATCACTTCTTTATACCAATAGAAGCTTTTCTTGCGGCGGCGCTCCAGCGTGCCATTGCCCTGGTCATCTCTGTCGACATAAATGAAGCCATAGCGTTTAGAGAACTCCGCCTTTGAGGCGCTCACCAGATCGATAGGTCCCCAACTGGTATAGCCTAACACCTCGACCCCGTCCTGAATCGCCTCACCAATCTGCACCAGATGATCGTTCAGATAGGAAATACGGTAGTCGTCGATGATTTCGCCATTAGCCTGCGGCTTATCATAAGCGCCCAATCCATTCTCAACGATAAACAGAGGTATCTGATAACGGTCGTAAAGCTCATTCATCAGAATTCGAATACCCTGTGGGTCAATCTGCCAACCCCAGTCGGAACTTGCCAGATGCGGGTTCGGCACCATAGAAAGAATATTGCCACGCGCTTTCTGATTAAGCTCTTCGTCGGTGGTCACGCAGCCCGTCATGTAGTAGCTGAACGAAATAAAATCGATGGTCGATTTCAGCGCCTGTCGGTCTTCGTTGGTGATATTGATTTCAATACCGCGATCGGCGAAGAAACGTTTCATATAAGCCGGGTAGCTACCGCGAACCTGTACGTCGCCGAAGAACAGCCATTCGCGATTTTGCTGCAAAGTCTCCATCACGTCTTCCGGCTTACTGCTCAGCGGATACAGCAATCCCCCCAACAGCATGTTGCCGATTTTAGCGTCCGGGATTATCTCGTGACAGGCTTTAACCGCCTTGGCGCTCGCCACCAACTGATGGTGAATGGCCTGATAAATATCCTGCTTCGAGCTGTTTTCCGGCAAACCCACGCCGGTCAGCGGAGCATGAAGTGACATATTGATCTCATTAAAGGTCAGCCAATATTTCACTTTATGCTGATAGCGCTGGAAAACGGTGCGCGCATAGCGCTCGAAAAACTCGATAGTTTTACGGTTGCCCCAGCCACCGTGCTTCTGCACCAGGCCATAAGGCATTTCATAGTGAGAGAGCGTGACCAGTGGCGCAATATTGTATTTCGCCATCTCGTCGAACAGGCGGTCATAAAATGCCAAACCGGCCTCGTTAGGTTCAAGCTCATCGCCCTGTGGAAAAATACGCGTCCAGGCGATTGAGGTCCGCAAACAGCTAAATCCCATTTCTGCAAACAGCTTAATATCTTCCGGATAACGATGATAAAAGTCGATGGCCACGTCTTTGATGCCGCTGTCACCGGCCACACGCTCAACCACACCGCCGAAGATACCTTTTGGCTGCACGTCAGAGGTCGACAGCCCTTTGCCATCGGTCAGATAGGCGCCTTCCACTTGGTTGGCCGCTACCGCCCCGCCCCATAAGAAATTTTTTGGAAATTGTTGGCTCATCGTCTTTCTCCTGTGTTAACGCACCAAGGTCAATAAAGGGGTATTTTCTTGAATGTCCTGCACGTCATTGATAATGACGTCGGCAAAGTCGTCGCTATTGGTAATCAGAATCGGTGTATCCAGGCTGTAGCCCTCGCGGCGAATAGCCTCACCGTCGAATTCGAGCAGCAGTTGTCCGCGAATAACCTCATCGCCTTCACTGACGTGCGGGGTAAAATATTTTCCGTCGAGTTTCACGGTGTCTATTCCGACGTGGATTAGGATTTCGGCGCCTTGCGGCGACTCAAGCCCAATAGCATGGAAAGTTTTAAACAATGAGGCGACCTTGCCGTCTATCGGCGATACCACACGCCCTACCGTCGGGGTAATGAACGCCCCTTTGCCCAGCAGGCCACCGGCAAAAATCGGGTCACTGATGTTTTCCAGCGGGTGCAGCTGGCCGCTCATCGGACTATAGATTTTTTCAAGCGCCGCTTCGCCATGGGTCGTTGAGGTCAATGGTGCAGGCTCCACCTCCTGCACCTGGACCTGAGGTTTCGCGGCGGGCTTCATGCCGAAGAAATAAGTCAGCAGCGTTGCGAGGGTCAGCGAGATCAGGAGGCCAATGATTGCCGCGACCACCGTGAAGTCGAAACCGGTGGGAGGAATTAGCTGGGCCAGCGTGAAGATGCTTGCAAAACCAAACGAGTAAACCGCCGTCTGGAAATAGCCGATGATCCCGGCTCCAATCGCCCCGCCGACGCAACCAAAAATAAATGCACGACGGTTTGGCAACGTAATGCCATAGACTGCAGGCTCGGTGATCCCGCAAATTCCCGCCGCCATTGCCGAAGCCGCATTGCCTTTCAACTGGGCGTCTTTGGTGCGTAGAAAAATGCCCAACGTTGCGCCAACCTGCCCGAAAATAGCCGGAACCAGCAGAGGGATGAGCGTGTCGTGCCCAACAACGCTGAGGTTATTGACCATGATAGGCACGATGCCCCAATGAATGCCGAACATCACACAAACCTGCCACAGGCCGCCCATCAACATGCCGGCAATGACCGAGTTAAAGCCGTAAATCAGCTCGTAGCCTTGCGCAAGCATATTGCTCAGCCAGGTTGCGGCGGGGCCGATAATCAGGAAGGTCAGCGGCACCACAATCGCGATACACAACAGCGGCGTGACAAAGTTTCTCACCGCACTGGGCAAGCGAGGATGTACGCCGCGCTCAATTTTGCAAGAGAGCCAGCAGGCCAACACCACCGGAATAACGGAAGAACCGTAGTTGATCATCACAACAGGTATGCCGAAGAAATGATGCGGCTGCGCGCCCGGCAGCTGTGAAGCGGTAAAGGCGGCGAGCATCAGCGGATGGGTTAAGGCACCGCCGATGGCCATCCCGACAAACGGGTTACCCTGGAATTTTTTACAGGCAGAATAGCCAAGGAAGATAGGCAGAAAATGAAACATCGCGTCGCTGGCGGCGAACAGAATCTGATAGGTGCCGCTTTGCGGAGTCGCCCATCCGGCAGCCAGGGAGATAGAAAGCAGCCCTTTAAGCACCCCACCGGCAATCAAGATACCGATAAATGGCGTAAAAATGGCAGAAATAATATCGATAAGCCGAGCCAACAGCCCTTCTTTAGCGGTGCTTTCGTTGTTCACAGGCTGTGAAGGTGAAGCGTCGAGCTGCTCTGCTATTGGCTTATAAACCTGATCGACATCGTTGCCAATGACCACCTGATACTGGCCGCCGCTTTCCACAACCATGATGACGCCGGGCGTTTTTTTTAAGGCTTCTGTGTGCGCTTTGCTACTGTCACGCAGTTTGAATCTCAAGCGCGTAGCGCAGTGAACCAGGCTGACCACGTTCCCCGTTCCGCCGACGCCGCCTAACACCTCGGAAGCTAATTCTTTATATTTCATCGTGTTTACCTTCTTCCCTGTACAGATATGAGTCTTGATAACTCGCGTTTTCCGGAATTCAGGCCAAAAAAAAACCTAAACCGATATCCTGTTAGCGGCACATGAATGCCGTAACAAAAAATCGGTTTAGGTTTTGCCTGCTTTCCAGTAACAATCCTAACTTTCGGTAAACAGCATGCCCTGAGAGAAAGCTTTACTCAAGCACGCGTCTCACCGTCGTTTGGATTTTGTGAGCGATCTCTCGAATCACTCCCCTTCAACCGCTGGCTGATTGAGCGTTTCTTTACGCACCCTTTCGATGTGAATCGTCAGAAACATTTTTTCTTCTTTAGTCAGCGCGTAAAGATAATTTTTCTGAATATGACGCTCCACGGTCAGCACGCACTGGTAGGCTTGAGGATAGAGATTTTTGACCTCATCGTGCAGCGACTCGTCTTCATTACGGACCAGTTTGCTACTGAGCATTCGCTGGGCGAAAAATTTTAGATGGGTAATAAAACGATGATAACTCAGGCTATCTTCCCGGTAATCGAGGCGCAGCTGGTATTTCACGATGTGCATAATTTGCTGAATAATCCGTGTGACCTGTACCACCTCAGACATCTCGCCCTGTAGCTGCCCCTTCACCAAATGCTGTGCGATATAGCCCGCTTCGTCCTCAGGTAAGCGCACGCCGAGGCGCTGCTCGATGATGTCTAACGCTTCAAGGCTAACGGCAAATTCACGGTGGTAAACCCGTTTGATATCCCAAAGCAGTGCATTGGGCAATGAAATCCCTTGCCTGAAACGTTCAAGTGCAAAATGGCAGTGATCGGTCAGGGCAATATACAGATTATTACCAAGCTGCTGCCCAAGACGCGACTGCGCAAGATCGATGATTTTTTCGGTCGTGGTCAGCACCTCCAGCGGAATTTCGGCCAGCAGCTCGCTGAGTCGAGCATTAAGCGCATTGCCCTGTAGCGAGAAAATCTTCTCGACCTGCGACATATCGAGGCGTTCGCCGACTCTTTTTTGGAAAGCCAATCCTTTGCCCATCATGACCTGTTCATGCAGAGAATCATCGACGGCAATGACCGCGTTATTGTTTAGAATTTTTATAATTTTCATCATGTTCCCTGAATGAAAAAGGATAACGCCAGTGCGTGTCCTTCGCTGATAACGGTGAAAGAGTCCGTAAAAACAGCGGATAACAAGCATTATTATTTGAGTAAACGGCAGGAAAAAGCGAGGACTCGTTTCTTATTGAGTAAAATTGGGGTAGGGTTTGCGGGTTTTAAACAGGAGGCTGAAATGAGCGAAGAAAATTTATCCCAAAGAATCGATCAACTGGAACGCATCAACCGTGAGCTGTTGGTTCAAATATCTGCCATGCGCATGCTGTTTGGCAGCGTCGGCAACACCATGAATGCGCAGTTTGAAAATAGCTTCACGACCGGGGTAAAAACCTTCGTGGAACGTGAGAAAGAAGCGTTGAACGCCAGCGAGATTGATGAGGCGTCGAAGAAATTCCGCACTGACGTGCTTAACTGCGTGTCTTCTCTGCTGCCAACCGTTATTTAAGTATCAACACCCTGCATTTGTTCATTAATGCAGGGTGGATTTTATCAACAAAATAACGCGTTAACCTCGAGTCAGGCACTGACGTCTGCGCTCATCCACGCGCTGGGCAAACCAGGCGGTGGTCAGATTTCGGGTTATTTTCGGGCTGTTTAGCTCAATCCCCGGCAGCATTTCTCGCGGCACCTTTTTACCCGCCGTTTTATCGGCGAGCGCAAACACTAACTTCCAGGTCGGCGTCTTCTCAAAATCGATTGACTCACCCAGCCTGAGATCGCGAGAAATATCCGAATTACTCAGACTCAGCCTTTTACTCAGCCTGCGCACGGCCATTTCGGTTTTCCCCGTCGTATCGCTGTAGCTCACCACGTCGCCATCAAGCGCCAACTTTACCCCGGATAAACGACTCACCGCCTGCTGAAAGGCTGCATTTCGGCTGGCATAAAAACCCGCGTTATAGTCGGCGAAGCGGTAAATCGGCTCACTGTAGTGCGTCGGATAACCGAGCAAATGCGCGATACCGAAATACATGCCCCCTCTGCGGCTAAATACTTCGCGACGAATAGTGCCGTCAATGGGATACGGGTAGCCACTCGCCTTAGATTCGGCAAAGGCGACACTGACCTGCATCGGGCCGCCGGTATGCACCGGATTAAGGTTGCCAAACAGCTTCTGCCCCATAGGCACCATGCCGATAAAGTCGTCGAAAATCGCGCTTAGCTCTTTCTCGCTGCGAACGTTGTCCAGGCGATCGCTATAGGACTTGCCGTTGGGAGAGTTGATTTTTAGCGCGGTATGAACCAAGAATGCAGGAATATGAACCTCGGCCGCCCGTCTATCTATCTCTTTCCAGGCGATTTTCCCCAAACCTGGCACCGGCGCATTGGCGTTAAAGTTGGATTCTTGTTCAGTGACCGCCAATACGGCGCAGATATTTTCCGTCGTCGGGTCGATTTTTTGCGTGATAAACGCGGTGCTGATGTCCTTCGCCCATCCCTGTTTATCGGCAACGTTGGCCGGCATCAGTGACACAATATCCGCTCGTACCTGTTCAGGTCGCTGGGTGCTGACGGTATTTTTTTCGGAACTGCATCCTGCGAGCAGTGAAAGAAGCAAAGCGCCAACCACCGGCTGCGTGCGCAGTTTCAGCAGAATGCGCGCACGGGGCAACAGTGCCACTTGGCGAGCGTTGTTGGTAAATAAAATGTTATTGAGCGTCATGTTTTCCCTGAATAATCAAACCAGTCACCTGGTCCGATTATTCACAGAATGAACGACAACAACAAAGCTTTTATTTACCAAGGTTGGCAGGAAAATTACGCCGCCTTCTCGACAAAATAGTTCAGAACCTCACAGCCTTTCCCCACGGACGGGGTTGCAATCACCCTTTTGCTGGCGATATCAATAATACTCACCGTACCGTCAGCTTCGTTAGCGATGAGAAGGCGCTTATTATCCGGACTGAAGCAACCGTCCATCGGCTTATTACCGACGTTAAAGCAGGCTATTTCATTTAGGCCGCCATCAAACAGGGTCGCGACCGGCTCTTGATCGCCAATCACAATGAGATATTCACCATCTTGACTGAAACGGACAATTTGCGCCCCTTTCTTATGCCCACGCAGTGGAACATATCTTTTAATTTTATGCGTTTGGCTATCAATAATAACTAGTTCAGGTTTATCGGCATTGCTGGTCACAATAAATGGCGCATGCGGTGCAGCGGAAATACCGTTCACACCTCCCGGCATGTCAATATTATCGATGACTTTCCCATTAGTATTTTTTAATTCTACGACCGTGACGCTGGCATCTTCCTCGTTGTCTGTGAATAACTTATTTCCTTCCGGTGTTACGCTCAGACGATGCGTATAGGTTGAAGGCACAGAAATTTGGCGGATAACTTTATCGGTTTTAGGGTCGATGACGGCTATCGTGGCGCTATTTTCACAGCAGAGATAGACGTTGCCATCGGCACCGAGACGCGCGGTGTGCGGTGCTTCAAGCGGGCTAAGCTCAATGAATCCGCTGAGTTCATGGTTGATAAGACTAATAACAGCAACCTGATGCTGAGGATGTGGATTATCGCCATGAATTCCGTCGCCAAATATCGGCACATAGGCTTTATCGTGTTCAGGAATAATCAACAACTCATGGGGATTGCGTGGGAATCCGGTTAATACTTTCTCTACTTCCAATGTTTCTGGATGCAAAAATAATACGCGACCACCCTGCTTATCTACCGCAATAATACCGTACCGGTTGTTATTTTCTGATAAAGACATGTCAGCTCCGTGATATTTTCAATAAGAAATACGGGTAATAGCCCTATGCTGTTAACTGTACTCATAAGGATAGTCGCTTATTTCCACTATCGCGATAGCGTATTAAACCGAGCTCACCACAATCAGACCAATCCGTTCCAATAACTGCGCCTGCTGCCATATATCAATCTTCACTCCGTCAAGGCTAACGCGGCGGATATTTAAATCCCCCAGCTCTGAACGCGTTAAGTCGCAAAAGGTGAAATCTGCCGTCGTCCAGTCTATTTGATGAAACTCTCCGCCAGACAAGTCTGACCCCCTAAAACTGGCCCCCAGTATATTGGCACCGGTCCAACGGTTTTCCCATAATTCGCATTTTTCGAGCACGACTTTCTGAAAGTTGGCATAGCTAAAATTATTCTTGGTGAGATAGGCTCGGCAAAAATAAGAGCGGCTGGTGATCATATTCATGAAACTGGCACCGCGAAAGTCAGCCCCTGACGCTTTACACTCACGGATTTCGCAGCCAATAGCCTCTACGTGTTTAAAATCGGCCATGGTCAAATCACAGCGCACGAAGCTGCTTTCTCGCAGGTTGGCACGCTGAAAACAGCAGCCAACCTGCTGACTGTCATCATAAAAATCACAGTCAATAAACTCGCTTTCTGACAAGTCAGCGCCGCTAAAATCACAGCGGATAAAGCGGCAGTTTTGCAATTTCTCATCGCAAAAAGTGGCGTCATCGAAACGCATATCGCTGTAGGTTTTATTTTGGACGGTCATTTTCCCTCTGGGTATTTTTCGGAAAGGGTTCAGGCATTTTCAGCGGGAAAAACAGCGTAAATCGCGTCTCGCGGTTTTCACTGGTGACGTCCCAACGCCCCTGATGCAGGTTCATGATGCTGCGTACAATAGACAACCCCAGTCCGCTTGATTGGGATCGGGTATTACGCGACACGTCGGCGCGATAAAATCTGTCAAAGAGTCGCGCCAGATGCTGCGACTCGATAGTCGGGCCGAGATTAGTCACGCTGATGCAGGTACCTTTAGGCATTTGCTCGGCCAGCAGCAAGATTTCAGAACCAGGATCGGCATAACGAATCGCATTGGCCAACAGGTTTGCCAGCGCGCGGCGCAGCAGGTTGGCATCCGCCCAGACGCTGCCGTCGCTGCGTAATTTAAGCCTCACATGACGTTCATCCGCGGGACCTTCAAAGTATTCTCCCACCCGCTCAAACTCGTCGGCAAGCGTAAGTTGGGCACGCTCAATGGCGTGGTCCGCGTGCTCGGCGCGCGCCAAAAAGAGCATGTTATCGGTCATTTTAGACAACCGCAGCAGCTCCTCAAAATTCGAACCCAACAGTTTCTCATAGTACTCGACTCCGCGACGCTGGCTTAGCGCGACCTCCGTTTGCCCAAGCAGATTGCCAATCGGCGTGCGGAGATCGTGCGCCATATCCGCCGAAACCTGACTCAACTGAGTAAAGCTTATCTCCAGCCTGTCGAGCATTTCATTAAATGCCTCGATAAGCGTCGACAGCTCTCGCGGTGCCTGAGTGCTGTCAATTCGCACCGACAAATTACGAATGCCAATTTCGGCGGTTTGCCCGGCAAGACGCCGCAGTGGGCTAAGCCCGCGCCGGGCAATGAGATAAGCCAATAGCGCAGTTAATGCCCCCGCCCCCAGCGCAAGCAGGAAAATCTGTTCGCGATAGACCTCTAAAATCCGCGTACGTTCGGTCATCAGTCGGCCGCTGATAATCTCAAGATCATGCGGCGAATCCGAGGTTTGTGCCGCGGCAGAGACCGAGATAAATGGCGTGTCGTCGCGCGAGGCACTGTGCTGAACTGCCGCAAGCGTGAGATCTTTATTGGCAGGAACAGGGGGAATATCAGGCACCGGTGAATGGCCGGGATTGACTTCAATAAGCGGGGGTTGGCCGGGAAAACGCAGCACCAGCAGCGATTCCTGGTTGCCCAGCATGTTGGCAAACAACTGAGGTTTCTCGTGGATCAGATTGATCACGTCTTCGTCACGAAGCAGAGTACGGATCTGTTCTACGCGGGTCAGCAACGCGCCGTCATCGCGGAGACTGATCTGTTTTTCCAGCGTGCGATATAGCGTAAAACCGACGGCGGCGATCACTATAAATGAAAGTAACGCAAAAATGATCGACAGACGCGTGGTGAGCGAAATGTGTTGCCAGGCGCTGAGACGTGAGCGGGCAGGTTTCATGATTCGTCTTCGCAGCGGTAACCGACGCCGTGAACGGTATGGATCAGCTTGAGATCGAAGGGATCGTCAATTTTCTGCCGCAGGCGGCGCACCGCAACATCGACGACGTTGGTATCGCTGTCGAAATTCATGTCCCACACTCGCGAGGCTATCACCGAGCGCGAAAGCACCTGCCCTTCGTGCTGCATAAACAGCTGAAGTAAATTAAATTCTTTATTGGTCAATGTAATACGCGTTCCGGCGCGGATAACCCGCCGTTTGGGAATGTCTATCTGCAGGTCGGCCAACTCGACTATTTCTTCCTGCTTAACCCGTGCTCCACGGCGCAGTGCGACGCGAATTCGCGCCAAAAGCTCGGCAAAGGAAAAAGGTTTAACCAGATAGTCGTCGGCACCGAGGTCCAGCCCTTTGAGCTTGTCCTCCAGCGTGCCGCGTGCGGTCAGGAACAGCACCGGCGTTTTCAGCTGTTTGTCGAGGCGTCTCATCACTTCCCAGCCGTCCATTTCAGGCATCATCACGTCGAGCAGTATGAGATCGTAGAGAAATTCTTGCGCCAGATGCAGACCGTCGAGGCCATTAGTCGCCACATCGACTACGTATCCTGCCTCTGTCAGGCCGCTGCGCATATATTCCCCGGCTTTGGGTTCATCTTCAATGACCAGAATTCTCACATTGCTTCCCCCGTTATGCATAAAACAGCGGGCGCACGCATAAGACTGCGCCCTGCCGGGTTAACCACTACGACTATTTCAGTGCGTGCTGCGCTGCCTGCTCAATCAAAGCGGCCACTTCTTTAGGGTGAGATTCATATACCGAGTGGCTTGCTCCCGGAATTTCAACCTTATGGCTGTGAGCACGTGCGGCATACATGCGTTCAAGATCGGGATTAATGATTTTGTCGGATTCAGCCACCATATACCAACTCGGTTTTACCTTCCACGCTGGGTCAGGAATATTCGCGGTGAAGACGCTGGCGTTGGTGGGCATCTGCGCGTTGGCTTCAAACTGCGCCTCTTTCAACGGCAGGTCGGCGGCAAAGTCGGACGGGAAGTATTGCGGCTTGATGGTCAGATAGCCGTCTGCTGATTTGGCAAAAGGATGCGCCGAATTTGGGAACTTCTTACCGTTGCTGGCTTCGGTTTCACCGGCGTCGAGAGCGTGTGCGGCGATATAGACTAGGCCTGCAACATGTGAATCATTCCCTGCTTCGGTAATGATTGCGCCGCCGTAGCTGTGTCCTACCAGAATAGCCTGACCCTTTTGCTCATCAAGAATGCGTTTGGTGGCGGTGACGTCATCATTAAAGGAGGTCAGCGGTTCCTGGACCAGCGTCACGTTATAGCCGTCCTGGGTCAGAATATCGTACACAGGACGCCAGCCCGAACCGCCCACAAATGCACCATGAACCAGAACAATATTTTTAACCGGCGCCGCCAAAGCCGGTGCCGCCGCACCCGCGAACAGTAATGCAGTAATAGACGAAGTAATCAGACGTTTTTTAAATGAGTTTTTCATGATTTTTCCTTAATGATAGTTGATGTTAGGATGCTGCTGCACCATGGGGACCAGTCTATGGCCGGGGGTCCCACATCAACATGACTCAATCATTACAAAAAAATGACGGAGGGCAGCTCTTTAAGCCGCTTCTCGCTCAAAACTTTTTCCCAGAAAAGCAAAAAACCCGCTTTATGGGCGGGTTTTTCTGTTTGGGCCAACTTAACTGCTCCGGTCTATACCATCATCGCTATCGTAAGTTTGCCTCGCTGTTCACTTATTACAGTGCAACAACGTTTACTGCTGATGGGCCTTTAGCGCCGTTCTCGATAGAGAACTCAACTTTTTGACCTTCATCAAGAGTTTTGAAATCGTTGCTCTGGATAGCAGAGAAGTGTACGAACACGTCTTTGCTGCCGTCAGCAGGGGAGATAAAACCAAAACCTTTACCAGCGTCAAACCACTTCACCAAACCAGTCATTTTAGTAGACATATTAATTTCCTTTAAATTTATACCGCCATAAGGCGAGGGAGGTCTGTTTTTTTAGTTGTGATACTTATGGGGCACTAAAGAAGGAAATTCGCGGTGAAGAGATATCTAGTAAGGATAACGCTAATACAGTGAACTACTTTACTCAAATTGCTTTCATAAGGTCTGTACTACAAACCGAGGAGTGCATTAACGCACGCCATCAAAGATTACGCAAGCATTATTTTTTTTAAAGATTTAGGCGGTTAGTTTTATAAAACTTAATCTAAATCACAAAAAAATGTTCAGATTCGCGTCACTATTTGTCTAACAAATGGAGGAGTGACTATGAACATTGTACAAGGTAAAACTCACAGCAAAGTTACCATTCAAGATGTAGAAGTCATGGTTGCCATGTTGGCTATTGTTGCCATCATCCTTTGGGAACTGCTGTTCTAGACCTTACCAGACAAGGCGTTAGAGCAAAATATGCCGTTGCATATCGTTGCGCGTTAACAGAGACAGGCGCTGGAAATCACCTGTCTTAAAATAAGCAGCGGGATGGAGCTAACCACAGTTGGCAGGATTGATTGGCGACGGCATCTTACTGTGCAGGTTTCTGATTGCACCTACAAACTTAAGCATTTTTTATAAATGCGCGTAATTGGCTATCGGTTGACGACGTTTCCAGTAGGCTGTCGGACGTTAGTAACCGCTCGACTCAAGAACGAAAGGCAAGTCAATGATCAGATTGGCAAGCAGTACAGCCAAACTGGAATAAATGACTAATTTCAGCATAAGGACCTCAGAACACCGCGATAAGAACGAGGAAACCTATCCCGTTCACTAATATTTAGAAACGTGCATCATGAACGGCCAATCCAGCATGACCATAAATGCCAGACTTGCCGCACAAGCAATAATTACAACCTTCATATTGTCCTTAAAAATCAATCCAATAAATCTTTTTCGCTGACCTTCCCGAGAAACATTGCGGGAGATATTTGCCTTCCCGAAACGGTCAAAAATAAGAAGCCTTGACTATTCGCGCTAGTAATAGCAAAAAGCGCAAATGTGATCAATATCACGTTTAAAGAATGAGCACTTTTCGTCTTTTCCCTAAAAATATAACGATAAATATCCCCTGTCGCTTGGGGTTGTTATCCCTGTCTATCCTGGGGCAAAATAGGCTTGAGGATGAAACATCCCACTGACTGTTAACCCCCTCCATCAAGGATCTCCAGTGACCAAACTAACCCAGCAACAGTGCATCATTCTCACCGGCTTTACCGGAATACTGCACGGTGAATTCGAATGGTTTCATGCCGATCTGGAAAGAAGGCTGGGTCGTGAGGTCCAGACCTCAGAGCTCGGCTACCCGGAGTTTATGGAACAATGCAAGGCATTGTATGAAGAAGACTTCTCTGCGCTGATACCTGATTAACTGCGGCAGCTTAATAAAACCGGTCTGCCCCATGGCCGCGCCGGTTTCTTCCCTTAAATACCTCTTTTAACTTCTGAAATTTATTAAAACAATCAGCCAACCCTCGTAATATTTAATTTTTAACAACGATTAGGACGAGTACGGAAAAATTCAACATACGGGAAATCTCGTTGTATTACATCCAGCTTTGCTATTTAATACGCTCAGTTTCACAATCGAAGGTTATCTTAAAACCCTTATTTAAATGATACAGAAGAGGGCAACGCATTTTATACCTTCGTACATTTTATTTAAAAACTTTTAATAATATTAAGCTGGGTGATAACGTGAATACAAAATATATTGCACCATCTATTTTACTTAACAACCCTTTCGTTGATTCCCCTATAATTAATTGTAAGGGAAATCAAATGAGCATTAATAACAAAACCTTTGAAGTCACTGAAAAACATAAAAGGCTGGTTATTTGCCTGCTGAAGGGCGTCACTCAGAAAAACGATATTATAAATATCGTCTGGTATGAACAAGGTGGCATGGTCAGTGATAATAATTACCATCAACTGATCCACAAATTTCGCAATCTGCTTGCCGATAATAATCTGCCGAAGGCGATGCTAAGAACTATCCCGCGCCATGGCGCCATGCTCGACCTGTCATTACTCCCAGAGCAAGAAATCGCACCAGGCGAGATTACTGCCATTGAGTTACAGGCCAGGAAACCCTTTAGCCTGTCTACCCTGGGCAACAGCTTTATGGAAAGTATTAGTCAGATAGCCAAATCGCTGTATCGCTAATCTTTCGCCTTAACACCTGAGCGCATCTTCTCTTGCCCGATCTCAATAACTTTCGGGCAGGAGCGAATGACCTGAGTCACAAATCCCCCCCATTTATTTGCTCTTATTTTGACCTTAGAGCATATCAACGCGTTAAGCCTGTATACTTAAGATCTCGTGAGCCAGAAAGCTCACCTCTCGCAAAGAGATAGTCTGATGACCAGATGGGCGTTCCCACTGAAATGGCTTTTATTTTCATTAAGTTATTTAGCTCTGGCCTTCCTATGCCTTGAAACACGCGACAGCAGCAGCCTTTCCTCGGCGATTTGGTTACCCGCAGGCTTAACGCTCGGTATTCTTTGTTCATCTCCCCTTTCACGTTGGCCGCTATGGTTAGTTAGCGCGGGCACACTGCACGTTCTGGCAAGCTACCTGCATCACCGCCCAATGGATATTACGCTGGTTTTTGCCGTCACTAATCTGGTTATCCTCTGTCTCAGCGCCCACGTTTGGTTGACCCTCATGAAGGGCCGCGGTATCGCCAGCAACCTCAGCGCAATGGCCCTGTTTATCAGCATCGTTCTGGCCGCCAGCGCACTCGGCGGTATGACTATCCTGTTCGCTTTACGCATGCTTGCTTACCCCACTGTCGTCTCTCATTTTGTAAGCTGGAGCATTTCCAATGCGACCGGATGCCTGGCAATGGCGCCACTTTTCATGGTTAATCAGTTGGTTATCAATAAAAGGGTTAAAAGCCAGAACCTACTTTTGATTACCGGAATACTGCTCATTACGTTGGCGCTGTTTTTACCTGATTACGATTATCAGCAAAATATTCCGACAGTGGATTTCTCACTTTATTTGCTTTTTGGCCTAATATTGCTTTCGTTGTTGTTTATTACAGAACGAAGGCTGGCTCTATTACAGGTCATTATTGCGCTTATTATCAGCATCACAACCATTTATAATCGCGGCCCTTTCGCAGACAGTTTCTATTCCGATAACAACGGTATTACCGCTTCTCAACTTTATCTTTTAGCCATATTCATCTCAGCACTGCTGGTGCGAAGCGGGATAACCGATCTCTATTTTTTAAAACGGCAAAGCGAGCGCCAAATATTACTGATGAGCGCCAACTTTGCCGAACAGAAGAGTTACCCCTTTCGCATAAACGTCACGCAGCAAAAGGTTATCTGGACCGATGTCTTGAAGATGCCTGACGCTTTACCGCAGGCAGCACTCATGACTCCGGCACAAATTCTCGGGCGTATGCATCCCGATGACAGAACATTATTTTCACCCTGGTTTATGGGAGCGAATAAGACCTCAGTAAGGCCATTTACCCAACCGGTGCGGCTTATTTTAAGCAGTTCTGATTTCTGTAAGGGGCATATCGCCCTGCTGAGTGACCACGACAACAACGCAAACCTCTACCTGAACGGCGTCCTGACCCTTTATCAGGGCCCCCTACCCGAGCCAGTGAGACAGCTAACATGAAAACAGTTCTGATTGCCGACGACCATCCCGTTTATCTGCTCGGGCTTAAATCGCTCCTGGAGACGCAGTTTGCCAGGGATTACACCCTGAGTGGCACCGCGAGCAACGTCGATGAGCTGCTGGCGTCGCTCAAAAATGCTCAACCTGATCTATTGCTTACTGACTTAACCATGCCGGGCACTCAGCATTCTGACGGTTTACACCTGATTCAGTTTTTACGCCGCACCTATCCCTCACTGCCGATTATTGTTATCAGCGTGCTGTCAAATCAGGCTATCGCGAACTTGATGCTGAATTCCGGCGTGGTGGCCGTGATTAATAAACAGAGTCTGAGCACAGAACTTAACGCCTGTCTTAAGGCGTTGGCGCTGGGGCAAAGCCTGACACGAACCCGCAAGACTCAGGGGCTTAAAAATCTTGCCGATGACAGCCACGCTCACAACGTACCTATCAGCCCCAAAGAAACCGAAGTCTTACGGCTCATGAAACAGGGGCAGACGGTAAATCAGGTCGCCCAAATACTACACCGCTCGAAACAAACCATCAGTGGACAGAAAAAAAGTGCCATGCACAAGTTAGGTCTGACGACGGATGCCGATCTGTACGAATATCTGCTTAAGATTGAACTGTGATTCGCAGCTCGAGGGTCCTTATTTTGTTGCTGCTGTGCCTGGCGCAGCAGGCCTATGCCGAGGTATTACGCATCGGCGTGGATAACGTCAGCGTGCGCTACAGTGAAATTAACACCCGCGTTCAGAATGATGACATCGAGCCGGCGATTATTTCCTTACTTAATCAACAGCTTCATGCTCAGGGAGAGACATCGCTGACTCTGGAGGCGGTGTATCTCTCCGACAACATCATCAAGAACGGCCTGTTGGGCAGCAACGCCCTCGACGCCGTTTTCATGGAAACCTCATTCCCGCCAGTGGCTGACGGCGAAATTGAAACACTTCCGCTCTTCACCACCCACTGGCGCATCGTCTCACTGCCCAACCGCCGTCAGAATGCCGAGACAAATCTTAACGACCTTAACGATAAACATATTATCGTCGTCAACGACGCTCCGCTCTCGGCGTTAAAACAGCGTTACCCTCGGGCGATGCTTATCACCACAGCGTCATTGGGCGAGGCGATTGCGCTGCTAAAAGCCGGTGCAGGGGACGGGGTATTCTGCCGTCAGGCCGCCGCCAGCGTATTGAGCGAAAACATTTATCCCGGCGAGCTGCAGGTCAGCGACGTCGATAGCCTGGTAACCGAGACCCATTTAAGGATGCGGGCCGACAACCCCGCCGTTCTCGCGGCACTTAATCGGGCCATTCCGCAGCTTCCCCAGGACACCATCAAAGATATTCTAAGCCGTAATTTCACCGTATTGACCCTGATGAATATTGTGCCCATGCTCAGGCAAACGCACCGTAACTTCGATACCGCAGCGGTGGCCGTCGGCGTCGCATCACTCTTCCTGATTAGCTTCCTGATTGGGCAGGTGGTTCGCCGCAGACAGGCCGAGCAGCGGTTAAAAGACTCGGTAAAATTTTGGGAGGTGTTGCTCAACAGCCTTTCCACGCCGGTTCTGGTGTGCAACGCTGCCGGGATAATAACTCATGTGAATCAGGCACTTTGCCAAAGTCTAAACATCGACAGGCGGCGTATTATTGGCAGTATGGTCGAAGGGTTGAACAAACAGTTTTTTACCTCACCTGCGCTGGAGACGGCAGGTTTGGTAAAGGCAAGTCAGGCCACCGAGCCGCAGTTTTTCGAGGGGCACTATACCCTCAATCAGAATTTGCACAGCATCGCCGGTTGGATAACGCCCTACAGCAATACATCTATGCTGCCACAGGGTCTGGTGATTGGTTGGTATGACATGACCGAGCGCATCAAACTTGAGGGGCAACTGGCTCAGGCACTCACCGAGGCCAAAGCGTTCAGCCATGAGAAGAGCGAATTTTTGGCACGGATGAGCCACGAAATCCGCTCACCCATGAACGTTATCATGGGTGTGCTAGAGATTGAGAATCAGCGCCTCAACAACCCACAGTCTCCTATCGCCGTGGCCTATAACGCCTCACGTGGGCTACTGCAAATAGTCGGTGATATTCTGGACTTGTCAAAAATCGAAGCCGGTGAAATGCAGCTCAAGCCAACGCCGGTCTCACTCTTTACCTTGCTGACCCGTGCTGCCGAGGCCTATCAGACGCTGGCGAAGAGGAAAGGCCTGAACCTGAATACTCATATCGAAAGCTGTTTTGGCCAGTATTATCTGATTGATGAGGGCAAACTCAGGCAGGTGGTCAATAACTTGCTCAGCAACGCGGTGAAATACACTCAGACCGGGCACGTCGTGCTGTCGGTGCGACGGGTATCCCAGAGTTCCTCAGATAAAAATCAGGAATTAATCATTAGCATCACGGACAGCGGCATCGGTATTGCGCCCGCGCTGCTGCCCGGCATTATTAAACCCTATCGGCAGATATCCTCGTCTACGCCAGACAGCACCGGACTTGGCCTGACTATCTGTCATCAACTTGTCGTCCTGATGGGGGGCAAGCTCGAGATAAGCTCGCGTGAGAACATCGGTTCGACGTTCAGCGTCAGGCTGACGCTAAAACGGGTGGAGGCCGACCAAGCGCCCTCCTCCACGGCAGATTTTTCGGCGGTCAACAAAGGGTTTAGGCTCTGGGTTATCGACGATCTGCCCGCCAACCTGTTGGTAATGAAAATGCAGCTCTCGGCGCTAGGGCATCAGGTGACTACCTTTAACAAAGCAGCCGAGGCGCTCGCCGAGCTGCAACGTCATCCAGCGCCTAAAGTGGATATGATTCTGACCGACTGCCAGATGCCCGAGATGTCTGGCTATGCCTTTGCCAATCGGGTACGTGAGTGGGAGGGCGACAGTCCGTCTCATCTGCCCATCGTGGGCTGTACCGCTAACGCTTTTTCCGACGAGGAAACCAAGTGCCTGAAAGCCGGGATGGACGCTCATTTGACCAAGCCGATGACGCAGGCGGACCTAAAGAACTGCTTGCAGGAGTTGCTGCAAAATCGGCGTATCGACCTCGACGAGGTGATGGCACTTTCTGCCGGGCAGTCGACTATTATCAATAATATCATCAACGAGTTAAAACAGAGCAGCGCAGAGGATCTGCTGCTGATCGAGCAGGCCTGGCAGACTGGAGACATCGACACGCTCAAAGGAAAGGTTCATCGCCTAAAAGGGAATTTTGCGCTAACGCAGTTCGAGGCGGGGCAAAACCTGTGTCTTACGCTGGAGAGAAAGCTGTCGCAGGATGGCCGCGACATTGAGCGCTATCTGTTGCTTTTGCGCCACACCACACGACACTTCATCAGTCTGCTGCAAGCGTTTCAGCCCCCAACTTGGTCACACCGCCCGCCCGCTGATTAATTTTTGTTCTATCATGTTAATTGGTTGAAACCTGATGCCTCGAGAGAGAAAATAGGTCGATTTTATTTTTCACATTGATATCAGTGTCGGACCTATGAACGCACGCAAACCACGCCGTCCCCCCGGACGTTGGACGTATTACATCCTGTATGAAGACATTCTGTGGCCTTGCCCAGTCCGATGGGAGTGGGAAAGTGGCTACGGTGGCTGGCTGCCCTTCTACTTTTCGCCGACGCTGGAGTTCGTCGCCGGGGATCCGTCCAAGGCGACGAAAGTCTCGGGCGGCCGACCTGCCACAGCCAGCCGCATTCGGCAACTTGCCTGTCTCTCAGAGGAGGGCTAACAGTCTGCCTTCTCAGTTGACTCTGCCATCCGCGAGCCGGGCGTAAATCCGTTGCTTTTTGCACGCAGTACAATAGCCAGACTCAGCACCAATAGCAGCAGCATCACCCAGGGGAACGACGAAACACCCTGCGTTTTAAGCAGCACCCCCCCGGCTATTCCTCCTCCTGCGATTGCCAGATTCCAGGCCACGACAATCATCGATTGTGCGATGTCTGCGCTGTCACCCGCCGCGTCTGCCGAAGCGGTTTGCAGCAGCGTTGCCGCACCGCCGAAGGTCAGACCCCAGACAAAAATGCCCAGATACAGCACCGACGCAGAGGCCCCCAGACCGCCAAACGCCAGGCAGGTCAACGCAAAAAGGACAAGGCTCGACAGCACCGTGCGACGCAGCCAGCGGTCCACCAGCCAACCGGTCAACCCAATGCCAAGCATGGCGCTCAATCCGAACAGCAGCAGCATCTTGTCCACCTGTCCCGCGAGCCCTGACCGAGCCAAAAAAGGCACAATGTAGGTATAAAGGATGTTGTGCGCCGTTATCCAGGTAAAGATAACCCACAGCACCGAACGTACGCCCGGCAGTTGCCACACCTGATATAGCGAGCGCTGTTTCTGGCGTGACTCGCCCGGGAAGTCGGGAACCTTGAGCAGGATCCACACCGTTAGCAGCAGGGTCATCGCCGACATGAGGCCGAACGCGGTGCGCCACCCCACTAGCGAGCCAAACCAGGTACCCAGCGGCACGCCGAGCGACAGCGCCAACGGCGTGCCGATCATTGCCAGCGTCATGGCTTTACCCTGCAAGGCAGGCTCGACCATTCGGCGGGCATAACCCGCGATCAGTCCCCACGCCAGCCCGGCCGAGGCACCGGCAAAGAAGCGTGCCACCAGCGTCAGACTATAGTCGGTCGAAAATGTTGTCAGGGTGTTGAATAGCAGAAAGCCCAACACCGATGCCAGCAATGCCCGGCGGCGACGCCATCCACGGGTTGCCACCGTTAGCGGAATTGCCGCCACCAGCGAACCGAGGGCATAAAGCGTGACCATTTGACCGGTCATTGAGGCTGAAACACCTAGACCGCTGCTAATCTGCGGCAGCAGTCCTGCGGGCAAGGTTTCGGTCATGATGGCAATAAATCCGGTCATCGCCAGCGCCAGCAGCCCCGAAACCGGCAGCCTTGAAGTGTCGCTCATGGCTGTGTTACTCCTGAAAGACTCGCATACACGGCGTCACGCAGTTCGTTAACGAATGCGCCCGACATTCCCTCCATCATGGTATTGGTTAACGCGACCACCGTCAGTTCACGCTGTGCGTCGACAAACCAGGAATGGCCGTAGACCCCACCCCAGCGCCAGGTGCCGACGGATTCCGGCGAGCCAGCTTCCTCTGGGTCACGCAGCACAGAAAATCCGAGGCCAAAACCGAAGCCGGGCGCATCTGGTAAAATTGCGCCTGCCGTCTGGTCGCGGCCCATCTCCTCGATTAACGCTTTTGAAAGCAGACCGTGTTTGCCTGAACGCAAGGACTCGAAGAAACGCAACAGGTCCGGTGCGCTACCGACCATACCTGCCCCCGCCGAGGGGAAAGCCTCGGGATTTAGAATGCGCTTTGGCGAAAAGCGGATACCGGCGGTATCGGGAAACGGAGCAACATATTCATTTTCCTGCAATATATGCGGCTCGGGTCTGTCGTTGACGTAAGCAGTGGCGAGGCGCTCAGGCCACAGGGTGTAAAAACCACTGTCGTGCATCTGTAGCGGATCGACGATTAGAGCTTTAACTGCCTGGTCGAGCCGTTGCCCGCAAACCTGCTCAATCACTGCACCCAATACATCGACGGACAACGAGTAGCACCAGGCGCTACCCGGCGTGAAAAGCAGCGGCACGTCGGCAATACGTTGCAGGTTTTCACTCAGTGAGTGCGTAGCGTCGTCCATACCGTCAGAGACTCCCGCACGCGCGTAAGGCCCCTGCTCATCGCTTTCCAGAAAACGGTAACCGAAACCGGCGGTATGGCTCATTAATTGACGTACGGTAATGGTCGCCACCTCACCGTTCGGCAAGCGCGGATGAAAGTCGGCCAACAGCGTATTCAGCGACTGTTCGAGATGAAGACGCCCTTGCTGGACGAGCACCATCGCCGCCGCGGTAACGATAGGTTTTGACACCGATGACAGGCGAAACAGCGTCGTTAAAGACATCACCTGCTGCGTTTCTCTGTCCGCCCAGCCGTGCGCGCGCTGGTAGCGCGTCTCCCCCCGATACGCGACCATGACTACCGCACCAACCAGACGTTTCTCTTCGAGTGCACGTTGGATAACGGCATCAACCGAAGCAAACGGCGACGTTTCCGCGACCTGATGCTCACTGCTTTTTGTTTCCAGAGCTGAGAGTTGCATAATGCTTTTTCCAAAAGTAATGAACCAGAGATTCAAGATAGATCGCTAGGGGTTACGGAAAAAGTGGGGTAGATTTCTCTTATCTGCGGACCTTTTTGTCCGCAATGGGGAGAAACCTATGGACAGCCTGAGCAGTCTCGGCGTTTTTGTACAGGTGGCGGAAACCGGCAGTTTTGTTGCCGCAGGAGGCGTGTTGGGCGTATCGGCCTCGGCAATCGGCAAGAGCATTTCGCGACTGGAAAGCCGGCTGAACGTGCGGCTGTTTCACCGCAGTACGCGAAGCCTGACGTTGACGGCGGAAGGCGCGCTGTTTCTCGAACGCAGCAGGCGTATTTTGGCCGAATTTGAAGCCGCTGAGCACGAGCTGAGCCTTGCGACCCAGTTTCCACGCGGCAGATTACGCATCAGCCTGCCGATGGTCGGTTCACTGATGCTGCCGGTATTGAGCGAATTTATGGGGCAGTACCCAGACATTGAGCTGGAGCTTAATTTCACCGATAAAATGGTAGACGTCATCGAGGAAGGCTTCGACGCGGTGATCCGCACCGGAGAGATAACCGACTCACGCCTCAACCTGCGAAAGCTCGGCGATTACACCAAATACGTGGTCGCCTCTCCCGACTATCTGGCGCAGCACGGCACACCACAAACCTTAGAAGAGTTACCCCAGCACAGCTGCCTGCACTACCGTTTCAGCCGCAGCGGAAAAATCGAACCCTGGCCGCTCACCTTTGATAATCCGGTCGATTTGCCGCTATCGATGGTCTGCAATAACCTAGAGGCACAGGTTTTTTTTGCCGAACAGGGCCGGGGAATTACCTGCCTGCCTGAGTTCTCGGTACGTGAAGGTCTGTCCGCTGGCAGATTGCACAGCGTGCTGGAGCAGTACGTCTCCCACCGTGCATCGTTCAACATTCTTTGGCCCTCGGGCGGCTGCATGACGCCGAGACTCCGGGTGCTGATCGACTTTCTGTGTGAACACACCTTTGCCGTCGACCGCTAATGTGCAGCAACACCCTGCTCAACCGCTGAAATGGGCAAAGAGCGAACCAATAATTCCAGAAGCGCCCATGGCCAGCGCGCTCCAGAAGGTGACTCGCACCACGCCGCGCAACACCGAGGCACCGCCGACTCTTGCTGCGAGACCGCCAAGTATCGCCAGCGATAACAGCGTCGACACGACGATAGCGCCGATGACCCAGGCGTGCGGCACCAGTAACGTGACTAACAGCGGCAGCGCGGCACCGAGGGCGAAACTGCAGGCGGATGTCAGCGCCGCCTGCAAAGGACGTGCCGTCGTTATCTCTGAAATACCCAGCTCGTCACGGGCGTGTGCACCGAGCGCATCGTGCGCCATCAACGCTTCGGCAACCTGTTTCGCCAGCGGCAGGCTCAGTCCACGCTTGACGTAGATCCCCGCCAGCTCGCGAAATTCACCGTGGTAATCCTCCTCCAGCTCTCTGTGCTCCTCTTTTAGCGCCGCTTCTTCAATATCCGCCTGCGAAGAGACCGACACGTATTCGCCCGTCGCCATTGACATCGCGCCAGCCACCAGCCCGGCTAATCCAGTGAGCAGCAGACCGCTGTGGCCGACCTGCGCCGCAGCGACGCCAAGCAATAGACTGGCGGTAGACACGATGCCGTCATTCGCCCCAAGTACCGCGGCGCGCAGCCATCCCGCATGGGAGATACTGTGTGCCTCAATGTGTCCTCTGCTCAATCGACAATCCCTCTTCTCTGTTTTAAATGATTGCAGGCAGGCATCGTCTTGCATGCCAAAGGCGAGATGACATAATTAAATCCCCACAACCTGCATAAATGAGTAGGCCATGAAATCCTCAGCCAGCAGACCGTTGCTTACTATTGAAAGTACCAGCGATGAGCCTTTTTATCGCCAGATTTATCACCGAGTCAGGGCTTCTATCAACCAGGAGTTGCTAAAACCCGGCGATCGCCTGCCCTCGGCAAGGCAGTTGGCGAAAGAGCTGGGGCTGGCGCGCGGGACTATCGAGTCAGCCTATGCGCTGTTGTCCGCCGAAGGTTACATTCAGTCTCAGGGGCAAGCTGGAACCCGCATTGCGGCTAATGTGCAGCCCCAGCCTGAAAACAAAACGCAGCCACAGCGTGCGCCGACAAAGGCTTTTGGTATGCATACCCCGGCCATTTTGCCGCTACAGATGGGGCTACCGGCGATGGACGCTTTCCCGCGCAAAATCTGGGCAAGGCTGGGCGCCAGATACCTGCGCGCCATGCAGCCCAATGACATGAAATATCCGGCGCAATTCGGACTCCCTGCGCTGCGGGACGCGATTGCGGCCTATTTGCACATGGCGCGTGGGATAGCCTGCACGGGCGCGCAGGTGTTTATCACCTCTGGCTATCGCAGCACCTTGCAACTGATTGCTCACACCTTGCTTAAGGCCGACGACGCCGTATGGGTCGAGGATCCCGGCTTTCCGCTAACGCGTCAACTGCTGAATAACGCGCAGCTCAGACAGGTTGCCGTACCGGTCGATGCTGAGGGAATTCAGGTGCATAGCGGGATAACGCTGGCAAAAAATGCCCGTGCGGCAGTGGTCACGCCAGCGCATCAAAGCCCGCTGTGTGTTTCGCTGTCCCTGTCACGCCGTCTGGCCCTTCTGGAATGGGCCACACAGAAAAAATCATGGATTATTGAAGACGACTACGACGGTGAATATCGCTACGTCAGCCGTCCGCTTCCAGCGCTGAAAAGTCTGGATACCGCAGGGCGTGTCTTATACTGCGGCACCTTTAGTAAAGTACTGTTTCCCGGCATCCGACTTGCGTATCTGGTGGTACCGGAAAATGAGGTGCAGCGCTTTGAGCAGGCCAGTCTGGGGTTCTTGGAAGGTATGGGTGAGATGAATCAGGCGATTGTCAGCGCTTTTATGCAGGAAGGACACTTTTCGCGACATATTCACCGTATGAGAAAGCTGTATGCAGAACGACGCGAGCATGCGGCAGCGGGATTAAACAAGATACTGAGCCAGCATCTGCACATCGACCCCCAACCGGGCGGTATGCATCTGGTTTTGCGACTCCACAACGGCCTCAACGACGTCGAGATTGCCGCCCGCATGCGTGCCAACGGGCTATACGTTCATGCAATTTCAAACTGGAGCAGCCACGCCAGTACTGAGCGTGGCCTGCTTGTCAGTTTCACCAATATTGAATCTCAGGCGCAGGCCGAGAAAATTGGCCAGAAGATCCTGGGACTGCTTTAGCGCAGCCCGGATTTTTCCAACCCATAGGCGGCATCCGCTGAGCCAGGTTCGACGCGAAAAGCGACCCCAAGCCGGTTCCAGCCGTTGATGCCGATAATCACGAAGCTGAGATCCGAAATTTCCTGCTCGGTAAGATGCGTACGCACGCGGTCGTAAATCTCGTCGGATACGCCGTGCGCGGACAGCGTAGTCAGGGCTTCAGTCCACTCCAGCGCCGCGCGTTCACGCGGGGTGAACAGCGGCGAGTCGCGCCAGATGGCAAGATGATGCACGCGCAGGTCACGTTCACCGCTGATTTTGGCTTCTTTAACGTGCATGTCGAGACAAAATCCACAGCCGTTAATTTGCGAGGCGCGAATAGTGACCAGAATCTTAAATTCTTTCGCCGCGGCGCTTTTGCTGACCGAGTTGTTAAAGTCGAGATATTTTTTGGCAATCTCGGAAGACACATTGTAATAGTCGATACGCTGGGACATAAAAAAACCCTTTTCAATATTGGAAGATGGTTGCCTGCAAGGTATCTGCCGTTGCGGCTCGTGATACCTGATGGCGACTATCATCACCGCACTTGGCCTAGTGAAAAAGCACCAAGAATCGGCTTATTGACTGGGCCATGATGGGCTATCCCCCCCATTTGGTGCAACTGTTCAACCAATCTGAAATGGCGGTTTGAATTAATTAAATCTGGCACAAAAAGACTTTGCATAATTGTTATTCTTTAATCATGCTTATTTAGTGAAATTCACTTTTTCTTAAAGCTGGAACTATTTTGCAAAACCTCAGAGCCTCAGTGCTCAACGCTATCAAGCGTACACCCTGGTATCCCAAGCGACGTTCCTATCGGGTACTGTTCTGGCGAGAAATAACGCCACTCGCGGTGCCCATCTTCTTCGAAAACGCCTGTGTGTTGCTAATGGGGGTGTTAAGTACCTTTCTTGTCAGTTGGTTAGGCAAAGAGGCGATGGCCGGGGTGGGTCTGGCCGACAGCTTTAATATTGTTGTTATTTCCTTTTTTGCCGCCATCGATCTCGGTACTACGGTGGTGGTGGCCTTCAGCCTGGGAAAACTTAATCACGAACGCGCCCGCGATGCCGCGCGACAGTCATTAATCATCATGACGTTGTTCGCCATACTGCTGGCGATGATCATTGAGTTTTATGGGCAAGGTATCATCGATTTGATTGCCGGCAACGCCGCGCCCGAGGTTAAGGCGCTGGCGTTGAGCTATCTGCGTATTACGGTGTGGAGCTATCCGGCGGCGGCAATCGCCCTGATAGGCTGTGGCGCACTGCGTGGAGCGGGTAATACCAAAATTCCGATGCTAATTAACGGCGGAATGAACATACTGAATATCGTGATCACTACCGTGCTGATTTACGGCTGCCTTTCCTGGAAGGGGCTAGGATTTATCGGCGCAGGATTAGGACTGACGATTTCACGCTATATCGGTGCCATCGCGGTGCTTTATGTGCTGGCAATCGGCTTTAATCCCTCTCTAAAAATCTCTCTGAAAAGCTATTTCACCCGTATCAATACCAGTATTTTGGTCGAGGTGCTGGGTATCGGCATTCCTGCCAGCATAGAATCGGTGCTGTTTAACGGCGGTAAACTGCTTACGCAGGTTTTTGTCGCCGGGATGGGCACCAGCGTTATTGCCGGTAACTTTATCGCTTTCTCGATTGCCTCATTGATTAACCTGCCGGGCAACGCCCTCGGTTCGTCAGCGACCATCATCGTCGGGACGCGCCTGGGTAAAGGTGAGATAGCTCAGTCAGAGTTTCAGCTGCGTCATGTCTATTGGCTCTCCGCCATCGGGATTTGCTCGCTCGCCTTGCTTTCAGTACCGCTGGCGGGCCTGCTGGCGTCGTTCTACACCCGTGACCCCGAGGTTATTCACGTCGTTAAAATCCTCGTCTGGCTCAACGCCGCCTTTATTCCCTTCTGGGCCGCCTCATGGGTCCTGCCCGCAGGCCTGAAAGGCGCACGCGATGCGCGGTTCACCATGTGGGTATCGATGCTGGGAATGTGGGGATGCCGTATTGTCGCTGGTTACACGATGGGAGTGGTGCTGGGGTTCGGCGTCGTCGGGGTATGGTTAGGCATGTTCCTCGACTGGATCGTTCGCGGCATCTTCTTCTACTGGCGTATGGCCAGCGGCCGCTGGTTGTGGAAATATCCACGGCCTGAAAAAGAACCTATTCAGAAAGCGCAGGAAGAAGAGCAAGTTTCGGTGCAGGGATGATGACCACGCCGGGGCCTGCCCCTTACTTACGTCAAGGCGAGCGCGTCGTGATTTATGACGGCGTCTGCCGACTGTGCAATGGGTGGGTCAACTTCCTGATTCGTCATGATAAAAATCACAGTGTGCGCCTTGTCGCCGTACAATCCGAGGCAGGAGAGGCGTTGCTGAAATGGGCCGGATTATCCCCGCAGAACGTCAACACTCTCGTGCTCATCGACGGCGAAAACCTGTATAAACGTTCAGAAGCCATATTTCGGGTGATGTCCTTTCTGCCGTGGCCGTGGCGTATGCTCACAGCACTGCGCCGATTGCCGCTGCCGCTCAGAGACGCCTGCTATAATCGCATCGCCCTTAACCGCTACCGGCTATGGGGTCGTTATGACAGCGTAAAAAAGTTGCAGTCCGATCATCAGGGGCGATTTATCGAGGATGACGATAGAGGGAATGATGACCACTGAGAGCTCAGTGGTCATAGGAAGCCTAGTTATGGAGTTTGTACTCTAACGTAATTTCAGCATTCAGAACCTTCGACACAGGGCAACCTGCTTTCGCTTTCTTAATCAGCTCGTCGAATTTGTCCTCGGGAATACCCGGCAGTTTAACCGCACTGTCCAGCTTAATAGCCGTTATGGCAAAGCCGCCGTCCACTTTATCGAGTGAAACCGTGGCCTTGGTATCAATGCCTTCCGGCGTAAAACCCGCCTCGCCGAGGATAAGAGAAAGTGCCATCGAGAAACAGGCTGCGTGTGCAGCGCCAATCAACTCTTCCGGGTTGGAGCCAGGTTTACCCTCGAAGCGAGTATTAAACCCGTAAGGCTGGTCTTTCAGCGCACCGCTTTCAGTGGTGATGGTCCCTTTGCCTTTCTTGATGTCGCCTTCCCAGTGAGCCTGTCCATACTTATGAATAGTCGCCATAATTTCCTCTGTTCTGTTTAACACAGAACTAAGTATAGACGCTTAACCGCATTGGGAAAGGCAGCCGGAAGGATCCCCCCCCTTCCGGCGCTTATCTCCGGCACTCGCTTGAAACGGCGTTAGCTCTGTATAAGGGGGTTGAAGAGATAATACCATTTAAGATAAATCTCATGAAGAGGATTTACGATTAATAATCATTATCATTTACTTATTTAAGCAACTGTTACCAGATGTATCTCATATTGAGCGTTTCTTCAGCATATTGTGATGCAAAATTCCGCCTTCATGGCCTAAAACACTGCACATTGCTCGTAAGGCGAGAACGATTTAGATTATTGCGGTAGAGAATTCGAGGATTCATTCACTTTAACGGAAGCCATCCACATGGAAAAACGCCCCACTGTTACCATCAAATACTGCTCACAGTGCAACTGGCTGCTGCGCGCAGCCTGGATGGCACAGGAGCTGCTGAACTCCTTCAGTACCGATCTCGCCTCCGTGACACTCATGCCAGGCACCGGCGGTATTTATGAAATTACCCTCGATGACCACATTCTTTGGGAACGCAAACGAGACGGCGGCTTTCCAGATGCCGCCCAGATAAAACAAAGGGTGCGAGATATCTGTTTTCCTGAGCGCTCACTGGGTCATATTGAGGGTAAGAAGATTGACAAATAAATCAGTTTAGCTGGAACTGTTTATCCGGTCGCAGTCTTTGCGGAAGGTTCGTTTCGTCATTCATTTCACGAAGATTGATTTCAATAACGTTGCACATTGCGTTCAACGGTAGGTCGTTCGGTGCCGTGCCGAACGGATCTTCCAGTTCTTCCGCCAGCGCATCCAGCGAGATAAAGGTATAGGAAATAAATACCGAAACCAGCGGCGTCATGTAGTGCAAATCAGGCACCAGCGCGAAAGGCAACAGCGAACAAAACAGATAGACCGTGCGATGCACAATCAGGCTGTAGGCAAACGGAATAGGCGTATTAGAAATACGCTCGCAGCCCGCCAGCACAGAAGACAGCTGATTAATATTTTGGTCAACGCTCTGAAACAGAATGTCCGACACCTCACCCGCCTGACGGCGCTCTCCCAGCCACTGCCCAATTAGCAGCAGGATTCGATTACAGGGCGACGCGCTGCTCTCCAGCGACTTCAGGTCGTGATTTGGCAAAAGACGAGCCAAATCTTCACGCATTGACGTCCCGCGCAGCTGATGTTTCAGGCAATAACTGAAGGCTATCAGCAGTGCTGCAAACTCCTGCGCCAGTTCAGGACGCTGCGGCAGAATGCTTTTAACCTGTCTTAATAGAGAGCGATTAACAATCAGCAAACTTCCCCAAAGTACTCGCGCCTCGGTGAAACGCGCATAGCTGACGCTGTTGCGAAAACCGAGGAAGATGGCGATCGCGACGCCCAGCAGGCTAAAGGGAGCCAACGTCAGCTTGACGCCAAGGGCTTCGTACCACTGGAAGCAGAGAATAGCGACTACCGACATCGCCAGATTCAAGCTTAAACGAAATAAGATCTCGGACAGCACAGAGCCGTGCCAAACGAACAATCTTCGGAACCAATGTTGATGGGGTCTGACAATCATAGAGCAGGAATTAAATTAGGGGGGTTAAGTCTGTGTTATAGCAGATTCATTTGAATAATATCAATCAAGAAACTAAGGCAATTAAGGTTTCTTTAAGGCCGTTAATGCTTGCCTCAATATTGCAATAAGCGCTCAAAATTTCTGAATATTGCTGTGGAAGTCTTATTTTAAGGCCAAACAAAGTGCATCAGGAGGATCAGACAGATAAATTATCGGTTAACTCAAGCCAACTCAATTAGTTAAGAGAAATTTAAAATGACCTTTAAAGGTAAAGTCTGGATCGGAATGGTATGCTCTTCATTAACATTTTGGGGCATCGTCGGTTATGCCACTTATCTGCTTATGGCCTGAAACATGCGCCTAAATAACCTCATCGCAGGCACACTTTGCCATTCCGAATAAATCTTTCACTTACTGTCACTGACAGCCATCATCATGCGGCAAATAATTCAGCGTCACTGCATGTGGCTGTTTAAGGTGCAGGTAAAAAGGCGTTGACCCGTTTACGTTCGGCAAAGCTATGCAGCCGCGGTTTTGGCTACGGGTAACTCAATAGAAAGTCCTTATATTTGAGGAGTCTTTTCGAAAATTAATGTCAGGCTTTGGCTCATTTTATACAGCGCTTTTTAGCCAGGTTAACACAATAAAAACATCGACCACGTCACAAATTATTCCCGCCTTCGCAATAAAATTCACATAAAATACTTTAAAAACATAATGATAAAATTTTCTTCATAAAACGAGACTATTTTTTAAATTGTCGCCCCCCTCACATTAATGAAACATATAATTCACTAATATTCATTTGCGAATTTTTATTTCAAAAAAAGCAATTTTTTATAGAATGTCTCATTAACCTGTACAGAATCCTTTCGCAATTGAGTGCGCTACTGAATGTGAAAAGGGAGGGTAAAAATGGCTACAAACAAGACTCATTACAACCTGGTCTACCTGATGCTTTGTTGCACCGTCGCTGCTTTTGGGGGCCTGCTGATGGGATACGACAGCTCAATCATTTCAGGGGCGATTGAACCACTCAGTGCTTACTTCCAGCTCGGCCCGGCAGAAACCGGTTGGGCAGTGTCCTGTATTCAAGTATCAAGCCTCATCGGCTGTCTGGTTGCGCCAAAAATAAGTGACCATTTCGGCAGAAAGCGTTCACTTTGCGTGACTGCCATTATTTTCGCGGTGTCCATTGTCGGCACAGCGCTGGCACATAACTTCACCGTCTTTATTTTGTTCAGGTTGATTGGCGGACTCGCTATTGGTTTGGCCTGCGTGATTTCTCCCATTTATCTGGCGGAACTTTCTCCTTCAAGATATCGCGGTCGAACCACCGCGCTTTACTCTATTTGCTGTGTGGGCGGTCAAAGCGTGGTGATGCTGACCAACTTCTTCATCAGTAAATCAATGACCTCCGCCGTTTTAGTGGATACCGGCTGGCGTCTAATCCTTTCCTCGGCGCTGGTTCCCTGCATCGCTTTACTGGTGTTTATCTCGTTTATCCCCGAATCGCCACGCTGGAGCGTATTTAAGGGTCGCGATAAAGAAGCGCTGACTACCCTGGGTAAAATTTCAAACCTTGAACATGCCAAAACCGTGTTTGGTGAAATCAAAGATTCAATTAAGACCGATATCCACAGTACGGTAAAAGCTAAATTCACACTGAATAAAAAAACCTTTCCTCTGTTAATCATTGGTATTGGCCTTGCCTTGGGTAACCAACTGAGCGGCGTAAACGTCATTCAGTATTTTGGCCCTACGTTGATGAAAAATATCTCCAGCGATAACAACACTGCAATGTTCCTGGCCTTCGTGCTGGCCTTTGCGCAGTTCCTTGGTGTCGTAGTGGGCATGTTTCTGCTGGATAAAGTGGGGCGACGTAAACTGCTGCTGTGGGGCGCACTCGCTTCGACGGTTTGTCTGGCCTACTCCTTCGCCGCATTCTATCTGCGCTTCGCAGGGGTATACTCTGTATTGGGTCTGTTTGCTTTTATGTTTTTGTTTGGTATCACCTGGGGTCAGGTTATCTGGACCGTGTTGGGCGAAATCTTCCCGATGGAAATTCGCTCTATCTGCGTAGGTATTTCGGTGTGCTCGCTGTCTGTCGCTAACTTTGCCGTCAGCACCACCTTCCCTATCATGAACAGCAACCCCTACCTGCAGCAGGTGTTTCACGGTGGGTTCCCGCTGCTGCTGTTCTCGGGCTTCTCGTTGCTGATGTTCCTGTTTACTTATCGCTATGTACCTGAAACAGCTAACGTTCCGTTAGAAAGAATCGAAGCCATCGTGTTGAGAAAATACTATGGTCGCGATATCGAAGACGACGTTGAACCGGTTCATGGCGAAAACATCGGCCCCCTGGGTGATGGCATAAAATAAGCGTTCCTTTGACCTGACCAGATGGCCCGGCTCCTCATCATGAGAGTCCGGGCCATTTGTTTATGGGATAGACATAAAATGAATTAAAAATGTCAAAACAGGATATTTCATTTCATTTTGCCAGTGGGTTCACAATTTAATTTATTTTCTATAAAAAACAAAAAATTAACAAAATAACGCAAGATTAAACCTTTCACCAATATGATAATTTGTGAGCAACATCATAAAAACAATGCGTTAAAATATTTCATTTATATTGAAAATGAAATTATTAATCCTTAATATACTTTAAAGGCCATTCAGCTTGGGTTGAGGATAGGAAGATGAACAACGTGCAAAAGAAACTGGATGTTATCTGTTTGGGACGTATCGCCGTCGATCTGTATGCGCAGCAAATTGGCGCCCGCCTGGAAGATGCAAGCTCCTTTGCCAAATACCTCGGCGGATCGTCGGGTAATGTGGCTTACGGAACGGCTATTCAGGGGCTGCGCTCCGGCATGCTCGCCCGCGTCGGCGATGAACACATGGGACGTTTCCTGCGCGAAGAGTTAACCCGCGTCGGCGTCGATACCCAATATCTGATTACCGATAAAGATCGTCTGACCGGCCTGGTGCTGCTGGGCATCAAGGATCAAGACACTTTCCCGCTTATCTTCTACCGCGATAATTGTGCCGACATGGCGCTGAAGCCACAGGACATCAGCGAAGACTACATCGCTTCTTCGCGCGCTCTGGCTATCACCGGAACACACCTTTCGCATCCCGATACCCGCCAGGCGGTGTTGACCGCGCTGGACTATGCCAAAAAACACGGCCTGCGTCGGGCGCTGGACATCGACTATCGTCCGGTGCTGTGGGGCCTGACCGCGCTGGGTGACGGTGAAACCCGCTTTGTTTCATCCGAGAAGGTCACCCGCGAGATTCAAGAGGTGCTGCATCACTTTGACCTGATTGTCGGGACGGAAGAAGAGTTCCACATCGCAGGCGGCAGCACCGATACCCTGACCGCCCTGGCGCGCGTTCGTGAACTGACCGATGCCACCCTGGTCTGCAAACGCGGTGCATTAGGCTGCTCGGTATTTGAAGAGCAGATCCCCACGTCCTGGGATGAGGTAAAACTGCAAACCGGCGTTCGTGTCGAAGTGCTGAACGTACTGGGGGCGGGCGACGCCTTCATGTCAGGCCTGCTGCGCGGTTATCTCAATGACGAAGGCTGGGAACAAGCCTGCCGCTACGCCAACGCCTGCGGTGCGCTGGTGGTTTCACGCCACGGCTGTGCGCCCGCCATGCCAACCAAAAAAGAGTTGGACGACTATCTGCTGCGTGACAAATCTGTGCCGCAGCCAGACAAAGACGCCCGCCTGAACCACCTGCATCGGGTCACCACCCGCAAGCAGCATTGGCCAGAACTGTGCATCTTCGCCTTCGACCACCGTAAACAGCTTGTGGACATGGCGCAGGAAGTCGGCGCTAACGTCAACGAGATCCCGCGTTTGAAAGTATTGCTGCTCGAGGGTGCGCGTCAGGCGGCTAAAGAGGCCGGGCTGCGTAACAACAGCGGTATTCTTGCCGACACGACCTTCGGACAGAACGCACTGAATGCCATTACCGGCGAAGGCTGGTGGATTGGTCGCCCGATTGAACTGCCGAGTTCGCGTCCTCTGCGCCTTGAACACGGGAACATTGGTTCGCAGCTGATCGATTGGCCGCTGGAACACGTGGTGAAATGCCTGATGTTCTACCATCCAAAAGACGATGCTGCACTGCGTGAAGAACAGGAGGCCTTGGCGCTGGAAGTTTACCAGGCGTGCTGCAAGTCCGGCCACGAGCTGCTGCTTGAGATTATCCTTCCGAGCGACAGTCCCTTCCAGGACGAGAAATATTATGCCCAGACCGTTGAGCGCTTCTACTCCCTCGGGATCCAGCCTGACTGGTGGAAACTTCCTGCGCAAAGTGTCGAAGGCTGGAAAGCGATAGGTCAGCTTATCGACAACAACGATCCTGATTGCCGCGGCATTCTGATCCTCGGCCTCGACGCACCAGAATCTACGCTGAAAACCGGCTTTGCGGCCGCAGCAGATATTCCATGGGTCAAAGGCTTTGCGGTAGGACGCACCATCTTTGGCGAATCCTCCCGCCAGTGGCTGGCAAACAAGTTTAATGATGAAGAACTGATTAACGACGTGAAGCAGCGTTACCTCACGCTCATCAAATACTGGCGTGAATATCGCCCGGCTAGCCATCGCTAATACTCTGCCCTTGGGGCCTGACTTCCGCTCGACAGTCAGGCCCTCGCTATTTTCAGCTTTGTCGCATTTAACCGCTCATGTCATTCATTAACCACAATGGGTTCCGCCGATGACGACATTAATTCAGGAGCCACACCCTCGCCGCCTTTTATTACGGCTCAGTATCGGCATGTTTGTCGCCTATCTGTCGATTGGCCTGCCGCTGGGGATTATTCCGCTTTACGTACATCAACAGCTAGGGCTGAACGACGTGATGGTCGGTATCGCCATCGGTACCCAATTTCTGACCACGCTTATCACGCGAAGTACCGCAGGCCGCTGGGCCGATCATCAGGGCGCGCGGCGCACCGCCTTTCTGGGCATGGCCAGCTGCGTGGGTTCAGGCATTGCCACGCTTGCTGCCGCGTTGATGCCGGGAAATGCTCTCGCGCTGGCTTACGGCCTACTGATCGGCGGACGCGTACTGCTTGGCGTGGGCGAAAGCCTGTTACTGACCGGCAATCTGACCTGGGGAATGGGGCTGGCTGGCAGCAGTTTGGCGGGTAAGGTCATGTCCTGGAATGGAATGGCGACCTATGGCGCGATGGCCGCCGGTGCACCGTTGGGATTAGCAATTTACCACTCTCAGGGGATGGCCGCCGCCTCGGGTCTGATGTTGGTATTGCCGCTGATTGCGCTGGTTATCGACAAAGGCGTACCACCGGTTGCCGTACATACTGGCAAAAGACAGCTGCTCAGCGCTATTTGGCTGCTCATCTGGCGACCGGGTCTGGGCCTTATGCTACAGGGTATCGGGTTCTCGGTGCTCAGCGTGTTTGTCACCCTTTATTTTGCCCAATTTGGCTGGCCATATGCCGGTTTTGCGTTGACGGCGTTTGGCAGTGCGTTTATCGCCGTCCGGCTGACTTTTGGCAACCTGCCGGACAAGATGGGCGGCATTAAGGTGGCACAGTTTTCCTTACTGGTGGAATGCGCCGGGCTGCTGCTGATTTTTCTGGCGGTTAATCCCTTGATGGCGCTGGCTGGTGCCGCGCTCACTGGCTGTGGCTGTTCGCTTATCTTCCCTTCGCTTGGCGTTGAGGTAGTGCGCCGTGTACCGCCAGAGGCCAGAGGTACGGCATTGGGGGGATTTTCGGCCTTTCAAGATTTGGCCTATGCGTTGACAGGCCCTCTGGCAGGGATTCTCACAGGCCACGCGGGCTATCGCAGCGTATTTTTGCTGGCAGCGGTGTGCGCTTTTCTCGGCATGCTGCTGGTGAAACTCGGTCTGACAAAACGAGGATAAATCCACGCCCCAGTGTCCAGAAAACACCTGTAATGAACTTTTTATACCGTTAAAATGAAATGTCAGACATTCTCGTGCGCATGACAACGGTCTCTATGACGTTTTCAGCCCAGGCCTTATCTGACGGCATTTCATCAAAAATTTAAAGCATTTAAATCATATAGATATAATTTTAAGGCCTGTATTTTAGGTGCACATCTCCGCAGGTTGAGATCATAAAATCCTGCCACCGATCACAGAAACATAAATTCCATAAAATTTAATTTGAAACATTTAGTTCAAAGTAATAAGGTTAATTCAGTCGGGCGATCCTTAGCAGGGTCCAGCATACTCATCACGGTTCTGAGGTAAGGTAGAGAAGATGGAAACAATCGCGAATTTCATTAATGGCCAGCTCCACACGAGCAGTAGCAAAGAAACTCTGCCGGTAACTAATCCGGCTACCGGTCAGGTCATCCGTCAGGTCACACAAAGCACCGAGAAGGAAGTGTTACAGGCCATCGAGCATGCACACAAGGCTTTCCCTTCATGGGCCAAGACTCCGCCTCTGCGCCGTGCACGTATCCTTTTTGAATTCAAAGCCTTGATCGAGAAGAACCGTGATGAGCTGGCTGAACTGATCACCAGCGAACACGGTAAAGTCTATTCCGATGCGCTGGGTGAGCTGACCCGCGGTCTGGAAGTGGTTGAATTCGCCTGCGGTATTCCGCACCTGTTAAAAGGCGAGTATTCCAACACCGTCGGCACTGGCGTAGACAGTTTCTCGGTCATGCAGCCGCTGGGCGTGGTAGCGGGAATTACGCCATTTAACTTCCCGGCAATGGTGCCAATGTGGATGTTCCCGGTCGCACTGGCCTGCGGTAATACCTTTATCCTGAAGCCACCGGCTCCAGCCCCTTCTGCCTCAATCCGTCTGGCTGAACTGCTGAAAGAAGCAGGCTTGCCGGACGGCGTTTTCAACGTCGTTCACTGTGGCAACGAAGCCGCCAGCCTGTTAACCAGCGATGAACGTATCCAGGCAGTCAGCTTTGTGGGCTCCTCTGCGGTTGCCCAGCATATCTACGCTACCGCCAGCGCCCACGGTAAACGTGTACAGGCGTTTGGTGCCGCGAAAAACCACGCTATCGTCATGCCGGATGCCGACCTCGATGCGACCGTGCAAGCCATTATGGGCGGCGCATTCGGCTCTGCCGGTGAACGCTGCATGGCGCTGCCAATCGTGGTTGCCGTAGGTGATGACACCGCCGACAAACTGATTGCCAAGCTGACACCGCTGGTCAATGCGCTGCGTATCGGCCCGGGAAATCTGCGCGGTAAAGAAGAAAATGAAATGGGCCCCGTCATCTCTAAGGCTCACCAGTCCAAGGTCGTTGGCTATATCGATCAGGGCGTTGCCGAAGGCGCGAAACTGGTTATCGACGGCCGCAACCACAAGGTTGAAGGTCATCCGGAAGGCTTCTACGTTGGCGGTACACTGTTTGACAATGTCACCACCGATATGAAGATTTACCGCGAAGAGATTTTTGGACCGGTCTTAGGCATCGTCCGCGAGAAAGATTTCGACTCGGCGCTGAACACTGTTAACGGCCATGAATTTGGCAACGGCAGCGCGATTTTCACCACCAACGGTCACTATGCTCGTGAGTTTGTGCAAAACGTTGAGGCTGGCATGGTGGGTGTCAATATTCCTGTGCCGGTACCGGTGGCCTTCCACTCCTTTGGTGGCTGGAAACGCTCGGTGTTTGGCGCGTTGAACGTGCATGGGCCAGACGGCGTCCGCTTCTATACGCGTATGAAAACCGTGACCACTCGCTGGCCAACCGGGCAACATACCGTTGCCGAGTTCAGCATGCCGACGCTGGGTTAATATTTTCTACACAAGGAGAGGAACATGTCCCGCTTGCTCAGTAAGCATGCCCCATCGAAAGACGGGCGTATCCAGCATATTACGCCAGAAAGTGCGGGCTGGAAGTATGTGGGTTTCGACGTTTATCAACTTGAAGAGGGTCAGACGCTGACCCTGCCAGCGGATGATAAAGAACGCTGTCTGGTGCTCGTTTCCGGACGGGCAAGCGTGGTCACTCCTGCAGAAAAGTTTGAGCATATTGGCCAACGAATGAGCCCGTTTGAGCGCATTCCCGCGTGGTCGGTCTACGTACCGCACAATACGCCCTCAGAAGTGAAAGCTGAAACCGCGCTGGAGCTGGCAGTATGCAGTGCCCCCGGCTTCGGCAAATTGCCTGCACGACTGATTGCGCCGAAAGACGTGGGCGTTGAGCGTCGCGGCAAAGGACGTAACCGCCGTCTGGTGCATAACATCCTCCCTGACGACAAGCCAGCCGACAGCCTGCTGGTAGTTGAGGTTTATACCGATGAAGGCGATTCCAGTTCTTATCCTAGCCACAAGCACGATACGCCGGTGGAAGGTAAGGAAACCTATCTGGAAGAAACTTATTATCACCGTTTTGATCCCCCGCAGGGCTTTGCGCTGCACCGCGTCTACACCGACGATCGCAGCCTGGATGAATGCATGGCGCCATACGATCGCGACGTCGTGCAGGTTCCACGCGGTTATCACCCGGTGGCAACCATTGCCGGTTACGATAACTATTATCTGAACGTTATGGCCGGTCCGGAACGTAAATGGCAATTTACCTGGGAAAAGGACCACGCCTGGGTAAACTCAGATCAATATCCAAGAAATAAGGTTTAATCAGTTGCATTAGGCCTTTCACTTCAAACTTCTAAGCAGCCTCCGGGCTGCTTTTTAAGATCTTTGATTAGGAAAATATTATGTCCACGGCCCTTAGCTCTCCTTTCCAGTTGGCAGTCTGCGCCGAAATGGTCTTCCTGGACTTGCCTTTTGTTGAGCGTGTTAAACGTATTCATCAGGCGGGATTTGCGGTAGAAATCTGGGACTGGACTCAAAAAGACATCGACGCGCTTGCCGCAACCGGTGCACGCTTTACCTCAATGACCGGCTACATCAGCGGTGATCTGCTGGATGATGACGGCATTGCGCGTCTGCTTGAAACAGCCGAAGTCTCGATTGAGATTGCCAGGCGCCTGAACTGCCCTAGCCTCAATCTGCACGGTACCGGCCTAGACGGACAGGGATTGCCGCTCAAACCGAAAAGCCACGTCACCGGCGCGATGTGGATTAAGGCCTATAAAACACTGAGCGAAATTGCCAAATTGGGCGAACGCCACCAGCAGGTATTTTTGCTGGAGAACCTCAATACCCAGGTTGATCATCCGGGAACCCCCTTCGCCAGCGCACAGGACACTCTGACGCTGATTTCAGCCGTCGACAGCCCGTGGTTAAAGATGAATCTGGACCTGTACCACGCGCAAATTGGTGAAGGTAATCTAATTGAGTTGATTCGCCAGTCGGCGCCCTACATTGGTGAAGTTCAGGTCGCAGATGTACCAGGCCGTCAAGAGCCGGGCAGCGGAGAAATTAACTACCCGGCGATCGCACGCGCGCTTTATAAGACAGGGTATCGCGGCGTGGTCGGGATGGAGGCATGGGCGTCGGGGGATTCCAACAGCGCGATTGCGCGCTTTTTGGATTCATTTGGCGGCGATTTTATTTGAAAATCAAAACCTACTCTGCACTACTTAACGCTAACGACACTGCAATAGTCTGCGCAAGACACATTGATGCAACCTGTGAACGGAAACCGTCGAGCTGGGCCTCGCGCACGACAAAGCAGACGTCGCTGAATGCCGCTAATGGGCTGACCTGGCTGTCGGTAATCGCTATCTGCCGCGCACCGCGACGTGCACCGAGCTGGACGAGTTCCATCGCTTCACTGGCGTAAGGCGAATAGCTGATAGCAATGACCACATCTTTTGGGCTCACCATGCTCAACTGTTCTGAGAACATCCCGCCGAGTCCGTCAATCAGAAACGCACGACGCTCCAGATGGCGCAACGCATAGGTTAAATAGCTGGCCACGCTGAAGGAACGACGCAGGCCGATAATATAGATGTTTTCCGCCTGCGAGAGCATGGCGATCGCTTGGTCAAGCTGTTCGGCGGTAATGTGTGCAGGCAACTGCTGTAGCGCCTGCGCATTGACCATCGAGAACATGTTCAACACTTCGTCCGGTTTTTCCGGTGCGGCAGTGCCTTCCTCGGTAGAAGACTTTCGAAATAAGCGCGCACGCTCGGTATAGCTGACCGTCTCTTCCATCAGGTGTTGACGGAATACTTGTTTCATTTCGTTGAAACCGCTAAAGCCAAAAGCGCTGGCAAAACGAATCAACGTCGAGGGCGGCACGTCGGCACGCTGAGCAATGGACGCCACCGTATCAAACGCTACGCTGTTGCTATTATCAAGAATATAGCGTGCTACCTGTTTAAGACGCTTGCTCAGACTGTCGTAACGGGTACGAATGTCTTCCTGTAAAATAGACAATTGAGTGGTATGTTTCGACACGGGAAGCCGCCCTTAATTAACATCATAGTGAATGTTTCAGTCTAACAAAATGAACAAAAAATTTCATTCGTAGACCCCAAGCCGGATCCCACTTTAAGAACATCCTTGTTCTTACTCTCCGGCGCTAACGGTGAGTCCAGGCAGTCAGGCTATCGAAATTGTCTTTACCCCTTTGCCACAGGTCATCTTTCAAATGCGTCGGGCTAAGCGGCTCAGGACACCACACGTCCGCCACAGAAGTGAATACCGTAGATAAGATTGACGTCCATTCCGCGACCTCTTCGGGCTTATGCCCCCCAATGCGCCTCAGGCCATTAATACCGCTAACCTCAGGCGCATCAAACCCTGTTTCAGTGGCTATTCTCAGCGGTGTGACGGCGTTGCTATCCCCAAAAACTATACAGAGACTCCGTGGAATGCCTTTTTCATTATTCTCAAAACTAGGTGAAACAGGTCGCTAAACAGTTCGATAGGATCTACTGTGCACAAAACGAAACAAACAAGCCATTTATTTTATTTATGAAATTCACATATCGTGATAGCCGTCAAATTAACGATGGATACCCCTCAAGATAGTGCTGGACAACGGCAAGGAGCCTAGCGGGACTGACTAAAACGCTCATGCAGACGAACACAAAGTACATAGAAACCTTCCAGCAACTCTTCAAGACGCGCCTCTTCATCAAAACAGTGGTCATCCACCAGCGCTTTCAGCTCATAGCCTTCGCTGCCAAGCCCGAGAACCGGCTGACCCGTCACAACCCAGCACAGCGCCGCCTGTAACTCTTCCCAGAGTTCTGCCCCCCAGGAGGTAAAGGTTGAGCTGTCCATCCATGTCAGGGCGCTCCACAGCCATAATCTGTCGTCAATGACAGAGAAAAACAGGCTGGGAATGTTGGCAAAACTGATTTCAATGGTGGAGTGGGCGTCAAACTGATTTTCTTCAACCGGATAACCCATGTTGTTCAAAGTCTTACACAAGCGCTCCGCAATGTTATAGTTCATTCGTTCTTTCCTTGAAATTTTTGATTTTTAATTGAAAAACAGAAACCCATTAGCCGATACAAGCTAAAGCGCTTCCGTTTTATACACAGCTATAAATCGCTCAAACTGCGGAGGAATAATGCATCCAGAGCTCAAACACAGTTTTTCTGTGGAGATCAAAGTCGATAAACCGATAGTCGTGAATGCCACAGCAGAAGGCGGAAAACGCCAACTGATCGCGATTCTAGAAGGGGAAGTCAGCGGAAGATTACGTGGGCAGGTACTACCAGGGGGCATCGACAGCCAAATTATTCACCCCGACGGAACCTGCCAGCTTTCCGCGCGATACGGACTGGAAACCAGCGAGGGCCGGGTCTATGTTGAGAATAACGGCATCCGCCGCATTCCTGCGGAGTGGAGAGAAAAACTGTTTAGTGACGATATGTCGTTCTTTAATCTGATCCCGCAGGAGGAAATCTATTTTCGTGCTGTCCCCAAGTTCGAGGTGTATAGCGAGGCACTGCGCTGGATGACTGAATCTATATTCATTTGCACTGGCCAACGAACGGCGCAGGGCGTCTCTCTCAAGTTTTACGAGTTAACTTAGCGGATTAACGCACTACGCGCCGGCCCTGCTAATAAAGGCCAGCGCGTAACAGAACAACATCAGACTTTGCGTTTCTCAATGGTGTTTAACAGCCCCTTCACTTTCGCGCTAGAATTATATTTTGCATAAAAATAATGCTCGATCTGCTCCAGGCTGCGGCCACGCGTTTCGGGAATACAGCGAATGACAAATATTCCGCCGCCGATACCGATAACGCCGAAGATAAAGAATGCTCCCGCCAGACCGAAATAGGCCAGTAACAGTGGAAACGCCATCGAGATAATAAAATTGGCTATCCACAGAGAGAATACGGCTCCCCCCATGCAGATCCCCCGCATTCTGGTCGGGAAAATCTCAGACAGTAACAGCCAGGTGACAGGTGATAATGCGCCCTGCTGGAAGCTAAGGAACAGCAACATACCGGCCAAGATCATATAACAACGAACAAGATTCACTCCGCCGTTAGCATGAAATTCGGGCAGCATACAGACGAGACCTATCAGGAATAAGCAGGCAGTGCAGCCTATTTGCCCTATCAATACCAACGGACGGCGCCCAATGCGGCCCAGCATCCAAATACCTACGAAGGTCATCAATACCGATATTACGCCATTCGCAATGGTGGCAAATAAAGCCGCATCGGTGCTTAGACCAGACATTTTAAGTACGGTTGGCGCGTAATACATAATGGTATTAACGCCCGTAAGCTGCTGAATAGTGGCGATACCGATGCCGAGAAAGAACAGCTTGGCTAACCAAGGTGTGGCCAAATCTCGCAGTTTCCCTTTACCTTTATGGCGGTTCTCTTCAATAGTCTCCTCTATTTCGGTCAATTCCCACTCTACATCCTCTTTGGCACGGGTTCGTTCCAAAATACGGCGAGCCTCGGCAAAACGGCCTTTCATGGCATACCAGCGCGGCGTGTCTGGCATAAACATCATGCCGAACCAGAGCATGATTGCAGGAATAGTGGCAATGGCCAGCATCCAACGCCAGGTGGTATCACCGCCCCAGATCTCGTGGAAGGTTGCGTTAGTGATATACGCCAGCATTTGCCCGATAACAATCATAAGCTCCTGCATGGTCACTAATTGGCCACGCCGATTCGCTGGCGCAATTTCTGCAATATAAACCGGCACAGTCGCCGCCGCACCGCCCACGGCCAGACCGAGAACCAGACGGAAGAAAATCATCCAATTCACATCGGGTGCCATGGCGGTACCCGCAGCGCCCACCGCAAAGATAATCGCCAGTAGGATAATAATTTTCTTACGCCCAGCGCTATCCGCGAGATGTCCGGCTGCCAAGGCACCAAATGCTGCACCAAACAGCAAGGAGCTGGTCACTAGCCCTGTGGTAAAAGGAGTCAGGTGTAATTCTTTGCCCATAAACAATAATGCGCCAGAAATAACGCCTGTGTCATAACCGAATAACAGGCCCCCTAGTGTTGAGATGATAGCAATGACCTTGACGAACGGTTCTGTCTTGGTCGTGCTGTTCGGGCCGGAGGCCGTATTTTTTGTTATAAACTGTTCATGTTCCATAGTGACTCCAATGATCGTTTAGACTCTGTTGTAGGGACATATTGCAGTAATAGGAATGGGCAACAATTAATCTAAATACTTCATCAATTAGGAATTGATATCTCATCTGGCTAACATGATATGTAACCCCGTCATGGTGACTTACAAATTAAACCCAATATTCATCAAAGGCTTTTAATTCTAACTTATCGAATAAATACTTTATTTATCACCGCGCGTAGCCGTTGGTACTCAATTACTCGCTGAGTGAAAGCTTCTTTTTTTACGTTAATTTTTTATTAATAACCTGTCTTAATGATTTAACTCCCGCGAGGCGAATTAATTACCCCGCGGGGAAAACATCAATAAACCAATATCTAAGAAATGACGTTAAATTCCAGCCACTTCCTGAATGTAACGACGCGCCTTGAGGGCATATTCAAACGGGTTAGCTTTGGCGGGATCCTGTTCTGCCTCTACGACAATCCATCCTTCGTAACCAAAATCCTCTAATAACTCAAAGACCGGCTTGAATTGTATAATTCCATCACCCGGTACGGTAAAAGTGCCTTTTTTAACACCCTCAAGAAAACTCAGTTTATGAGTACGAACCTCATTCACTATGCTGTCTCGAACATCTTTTAGATGAACATGGTTAATACGTGGCAAATGCGCCTTCAGGATTTGTAACATCGCTTCCTGAGATCCTTCGGAATAATAGGCATGACCGGTATCAAAGAGCAGATAAACATCGTCATTGACGATATCAAGAAAATGCTCAATTTCTTTCGCGGTTTGAATGCCAGTCCCCATATGATGATGAAGACCTACCGTCATTCCTTTCTCGGCAGCGAGGTCGGCCAATTCGTTATAGCCATTCGCCACGAGTTGCCATTCACTGTCGGTAAAAATTGGCCGCCCTTCAAGCACGGGACGCGATGTGCCCTGCGTGCTGCGCGACTGCTCCGAACAGCCGATAACTTTCGCTCCCATCGCATGAAGGAAATCGCGATGTATGATGAATTCATCAATGGTGCGCGCTTTTTCTCCGTCGGCGAAAAAAGTACTGAACCAGGCATTGCATATTTGAATGCCGCGCAAATCCAACATCGGCTTGAGAATTTTTGGATCGCGTGGATATTTGCTGCCGACTTCACTTCCTGTAAAACCGGCAAGCGCCATCTCGCTTACCGTTTGCTGAAATGTATTTTCCTTGCCTAAATCGGGCATGTCGTCATTCGTCCAACCGATAGGCGCAATGCCGAGTCTGACTTTATTTTTGTCCATGATAAACGCACCTTAAAGAGTGAAATTGTCCAACAACGGTTTTCAAGCCGCCTTATGCGAATTTACGCACGAGTATTCAACGCTCGTAAAAAGCCGGGCGCGGAGGCAAAGAAATACTCACTGGACCTGAGGTGTTTTGCGCTTTAACACAAGCATCTGCCGCCGTTGAGGCCGCATATCCATCCCAGGCGGAAGGCCCCGTCAATTCCCCTTTAATAACACCATTAATAAAGTCTTGTAGTTCGGTATCATAGGCATCAATAAAACGATCTTTCCAATCGGTGAGAATATTGTGTGAACGTTTGGCATTGCTGCGTAATAAAACGCTGCTTGGCTCCGGCAGGCTGGCAATACCGCTTTCCCCTACTACTTCAGTTTGAATGTCATAGCCGTACTTACAGTTAACGAAAATTTCTACATCAATGCGTACACCCTTGACCGTTTCCAGCAATACAATTTGCGGATCGCGCAATTTAGCGTGGGTATGCGCCGTCGCCCGTGGGAAAATGACCTGAGCCGAAACAAAATCTTCATTCAGCAGCCATCGTAATACGCTTAATTCGTGGATTAGCGTATTGGTGATTGCCATATCGGTACTGTAACTCTCATCCACGGCAGGGTTGCGGTGCGCGCAATGCAGCATTAAGGGCTGTCCGATTTCACCGCTGTCGATCACTTTTTTCAAGGCTTGATAACCCTGATCGTAGGGACGCATAAAACCGACCTGCACCAGACGACGGCCATAAGCGATTTCAGCATCGACAATGCGTTTACAACCTTCAGCCGTGATCGCCAGCGGTTTTTCACAAAATACCGGCTTGCCCGCGGCAATCGCAGCTAAAACGAACGCTTCGTGGGTGGGATCCCAGGAAGTCACAATCAAAGCATCCACATTGGAGGAATTGATGACCTGTTCGCCATCGGACAACACCTCTGCTTCCAAACCGAGACGTTTAACCGCCTCGGCAGCTCCTTTGAGGTTGATATCGGAAACTGCGACCACCTTTGCCCCCTGTAACACATAGCTACAGCGGCGGATATGTTCCTGGCCAATGGCTCCAGTACCAATCACCCCTAATTTCAGCGTCATCTTTATTCTCCTGTAAAACATGAATTTTTAGCTTCAAATGTTTAAGCCGCCCCTAATCAGCGTCACATCATTTACCTGGGCACGGCACCTGACTGTGGTACACAGCATCCACCTTAACGCCAAGTGGAACTTATTTTCCATAAAACAATAATACAAAAAATATGTTTTATTCTGGGAGGCGGATCAAATC
>NZ_MRWE01000062.1 GCF_002093665.1 Rouxiella badensis
CTGTTCATACTGTTCAATTTTTAAAATTAATGAATATTTTCAATGTATTAAGATGTGAATAGTCAATGAACAGTTACCTAGAACTGGTCACCTTTTCGTGAACAGTAGGTGTAGAATGCAAAAAACCGGCCTGAGCCGGTTGAGAGTGGGGTGTTTTTGTTAGACGGTTTCCCACTTGGGGAGCCAGTCGGCCTCGCAGTCTTCATTCAATATCAGGTTGGTTTGTATACCCTGATTGGTTTTGCGTTTGAGCAGCATTATCTCGTACTCCTTCAACGTCTGCGGCACGGCCCGACCAAAGGCGGTGAGGTTCATCGGGTATTTGTGCCCCCTGGCCTCCATAAACGACAGGTAGGCGTGATACAGGTATTTGCGCGGGTTGGCCGGAATGATGTTGGCGTTCCCCATGTACAACCCGTTGGGCGTACTAACTTCAGACAGATACCCGCAGAAGTCCATGAGCGGGTCAGTCTCGCGTTTCACCTCCCGCGCCTCGTCGGAGTTCTGCTGCGCCTGCAAAAGTTGTCGAGCGTCGTTCTGATTGGCAAAGCGCTGCATCAGGTGGCGCACGATAACCGACAGTTCGGCGGTAATCTTGTCGAGCAGTCGCGGGTCACGCTCGTGGGCCTCAACGACTTCAGGGAACGTGATGATGACCCTGCGGCGCGCAATGCCGCCGCTGCGGTCGCTGAACTGCATCGGGTTATTGTTCACCGCCATAATCACCGCCGGAATGTGCGTGGAATAGGCATTGCGGTATTTAGGGTCAATGGTGACCGCATCCCCGCCGGTGATGGCCTTGATACCTGCACCGTCGCCGCTCCACTTCTCCTGGTCAGGTAACTGGATAAACGAATAGCCCACGATGGAGGCCCGATGCCGTGCCGATTCCAGCGCTTCAATATCGGCTGATACGGTATTGTCGGCCCCTGCCAGAAGTTCGGCAATCGCGGACATAATGCTTTTTCCGCTGCCGCCTGGCCCCGTGATTTCAAGGAACAGCTGCCAGTCATAACGGTTGGCCAGCACCATAAACAGGGCCGCCTGAATGCGCGCCTGTTTCTCCTCCTTATTGCCCGCTGCACGCGTTAGCCATTGATAAAAGTTCGGGGCGTGCTCGGCCAGATTTTCGCCTGCCTTAGGTGAGGTGTAGTTGACGCTGTTGACAGTGCGCAGCCAGTGTGCCTTGTCGTGGCGTCTGAATTCACCGGTTACCGTATCAAACACGCCGTTCTTAAAGCCAATCAGCTGCCGTACGGGCGTCCCCATCTGCTGCACCATCAGCTTGAGCGTGTCCAGAATGCCGCCGATACCCGCCGCCGAGAACGGCGCACGGATTTTCTGAAACAGGGCCGCCGTTTCACGGCTGGCGACGCCGTCAGGGAGCGTTTGCCAGGCGCCGTTCTCATAACGGCACAGCTCACCGCCAATCGGCGGCATGGCAAGCCGATACTGATAATGCTGCTCCAGCAGTGACGCTTTCTCACTGGCGCTCATGTCCTTGAGGTCGGCGGCGCTGAGGGTATCAAAGGGGCTGGTTACCTTAGGCTGGCTGTGGGCCAGCAGCTGCTTGCGGGTTGCCGTGTCGCCTGCCAGCAGGTAAACATCATTCCAGTCACCCACCTCGGCGGGCAGCGCGGCCTTGCCGCCGCTGAGCAAGGCGGCCTCGTCGGCTTTGGCCTGCCCCTTTCCGTTTTCGTCGTTGTCCGCCGCTATCAGTAACTGCGCCTCGTGGAAGCGTTCGCGCAGCTGCGCCGCCAGCGCAGGCAGATTATTGGCGCTGAGCGCTACGTACACTGTGTCTCCCGTCAGGTTGTGCACCGTCAGGCCGGTGGCGTAGCCCTCAACCAGCCAGATTACAGCGTGAGATTCACCCGCAAAGAAGTGCGCCGCCTCCTTGACCTGCCCTCCGGCCAGCATGCGCTTGGTGCCGCTGGCGTTAATCAGCTGTACGTTAACCACCGCGCCCTGGTCGTCAAACAGCGGCACCAGTAAATCACCTTGCTTGAACGTTTCGCCACCGATGCGCAGCGGCGGGCCGTTCAGGGTCAACGCGGGTTCGTCCGGCCAGCCCTTATTCACCAGATAGGCGTGGCCGGTTTGCGTGATGGCTTTACTCACCAAAGTCTGAGCCTGAGTGGCAGCTTTCAGTCGGGCGGCCACTTTGTCCTGGTCAATCTGTAGCACCGAGGCCGAAACAACAGGGGCCGGATTGTCCCCCAACAGGGCGGCCACCTGCGCGGCGGCCTCTTTAGTCGAAAGTGACAGCGCTTTTTCGACCAGCGCCAGCCCGTCGCCGGCCCCGCACTGGTTGCAGAGCCAGGTGCCGCGTCCGGCCTGATTGTCAAAGCGGAAGCGGTCTTTGCCGCCGCAAACCGGACAGGCGGTGTGCTGGCCGTTCAGGCCCACGGTAATGCCCAATGCCGGTAACAGGGTAGGCCATTGACCGACGGCCACGCGGGCGGTGTGTGAAACGGTAAGTTGCGTCATGGTCGCCTTCCTTAGTGCAGCGTGGCGGAGAGTGGGGCCGAGAGCCTTTCGCGGCACAGTTCATCCATCATGGTTTCGCCCAACTGAGTGAGGCGCGGCTTCGCCACCAGAATGTCGGGCGACACCATATCACCGAGCATGGTGCAGGCCATGTCCATGCCTTCCTCAGCACCGTGGCGCGTGACGTAATAGCCTTCCAGATTCATCGCAATGGTCATTTGCAATTCGTCCAGCGAATACCCCACGCTCACGCCGTATGTTGCGCAGGTATCGAGATATGCCTGCGCCACGGCGCGGCGGTAGACGGCGGTCAGGACTTCAACGGGTAAGCAGGACTGATGGGCGTTATTCATTGCATGATTTCCTTATCGGTAAGCATCACGGATTCACAGGTGGCGACGACCTTGCCGAGCTGGTCGGTGAGCATGGCGACCACGGAGGCAAAGGACTGGCTGTGTGCAGGCTCGTAGCCCTGACCGGCGCAGGCCTGTGAATCGAGCATGTCGAGGAACAGTACGCCGACGTTGTGGGCATGTTGCAGGCGCAGATAGTCGGCATGAGGAATGGGGTATTGAGTGTGCTGGTTAAAGCGGGCGGCAAGAGTATTCATACTGGCATCCCCGCTGGCAGGCGACCGGCAAACAGCAGCACATAATCACGGGCAAACTCGCGGCGTGCGGCGCGTTCGTTGGCAGCAACGGTGCGCAAACGGCAAACAGGCGCACTGACTTCGGCACGGCGAACGGCGGCAAACAGATAGGTAAACTGCGGGTATAACGGGGTGAGGGTAGTAGCCATGTTGGCAGCCTTCATTGAGTAATGGTTATTGCTACCACCGAAGTTTCCACACTTATGGGTGGTAGCCCAGACGGGGGTGGAAATACCGGCCTCAATGAATACCGGCCTGACCGAAGTCAGCCCCGCCTGAGCTACCATTGTTAGACAGTTACAGAGGTGTATAAACCCCTGAACTTTTAATAGGTGCGCTAAGGCTACGACATAAAAAAACACGCTTGGCGCGTGTTGTGTCGCCATTGAGTTGCTCGGGTTTCCACGCCCGGCTGCCGATTTTGCGGCAGCCGGAAAACTATAGACCACCGGCTCGCCAGAGAAAAGGCTTTTTGATGACATGGGCCGCTTTTCCCTAGCAATCGGTCAGGACGTGATCGGATCGATCAGGATGTGATCGGAAATACCCATTCTGGCGAGATGACGCCCCGTGATTTTCTACCGCCAGCGTGCGAAAGGTGACGCTGCGGTGCTTTTCCGTGGGCAATGCTTTTCTCCGCACGGCCAGATTGAGTGTTTCGGCCAGATACACGGTGTCTTCATCGTTCAACGTGAACTTTTTGGCATCGATAGTCAGGGTGATCATGATTGCTCCCCCTGATAACGGGCCGCAATGCGTTCATTCATCCAGCCGTCAATCTCGGAGGCCAGCCAGGCGACGTTTTTACCGCCGAGAGATAGCTGCGCGGGAAACTGCCGACGGCTAATCAGGTCATAAATGGTCGAGCGTGACAGGCCTGTGCTGTGAATGACCTCGGGCAGACGCATAAAGCGGTCGCGGGGAAAGTGAAGGGCCATGGGAGGAACGGAATTGGGTGGAGTTTGGGCTGCAACTGAAAGCATGAAAGCTACCTTTTTGTATCCGGCTGGCGTTGACCAGTTCCGGCTGAGTTAACTAAGTAGCCCCCTATTGTGAGAATATTTTTGCGCTTGGCAACAAGCCCTTGTTGTGTGGCAGCCCAGCAATTTGAGTGAAATTTAAGCTGGTTAAAAAGTAGATTGCCAATAATTATCAATAATTGCCAATATTAACCTTTACATGATTACAAACCTTTTTTTTAGGTCAAATTGTTCTTATCAATCGAAAAATACCGTTAATTCTGGCTAGCCAAAGAAAAGGGTCAATTAAGGCACGGTGACTAGTACTGAACAGTCAGTGAAGAGTTATTTTAGAACTGTTCACCGGTTTATTTACTGATATATATACTAT
>NZ_MRWE01000063.1 GCF_002093665.1 Rouxiella badensis
CAATAGAAACATCAGATAAAAATCAGATCATAAAATTAATAATAATAAAAAAATCAGCTAGCGCACCGCAAAAAATCGCTAAGCCATCAACCCGTTAATTTAATAAATTAACGAGAATACCGTTTAATGTTTCGGCCTATTCGTTGTCTGCATCCTAATAATGAGCGAAATATGCTCTTTTTAACCTGAGGAGAATCTGATCAAGACCTGATAAATACCTGAGAAAATAGGCCGGTTCAATCTGCATCGAACCGGCCTAGAGATCAGCGCTTACGCCAGACGGTCACCTGAGCCACGGTATGCTGGTGTTTTCTCGCCGTTTCACGAATGACAAACGGCACATCGAGCGGTGGGTTAATTTCTTCAAAGTCACCGTCCAGTAAACGCTGTAGAGCCTGATAACTGCTCAGCGCCTCGCCGTTTTCGCGAACGCCGCCAATCCAATTCTCCTTCGGAGTGAATTCCTCAAGCCAGGTGTAAGGAGAAGAGATGATTAGCACCCCCCCGCTGACGATTTTGGCTGAGATATCGTGCAGGAAACGTCTCGGATCCCGCAGGCGGTCCAGCAGATTGGACGCCAGAACCAGATCATAACTTTCACTATGAGGCTTAAGGTTACAGGCATCACCCTGCACAAACTGCACGCGCTTAGCCTGCTCTGGCGTAATACCTATCTCAGACAGGCTAGCCTGACAGTATTGCACCAGTTCGCCCTCCTCCGGCATCAGATAACGTCGTTCCTCTCCCCGCACCAGCGACAGCGCGACGTCGATAAAGCGCGCCGAGTAGTCCATACCTGTCACTTGGTCGAAGGTGCGCGCAAGCTCAAAGCTGGCTCGGCCAGTGGCGCAGCCAATGTCTAATGCAGAGCCACGTTTTTCAACCACCTGCTCGGCAATATCCACCAGCGCGCGTGCATAGTTAGGCACGTTGAAATAGCGCGGGCCGTATTGGAAATCAAGGTACTGCGATACCAGAAGATCGGTTTCATAAGGATTGACGGTTAATTTCTCCTGATGAGTTGAGACCACATAGCGAAAACCGGCATGCTGGAAGAAATGACGGCGGAACGCATAGCGGGAAGACTTGAGCGCCTCATTGCCGGTCGAGATCCAGCTGCCGCCTTTGATGATGGCATGTTTACCGTCGAAGGTCGGCGTCGAAAAGTCGTCATAAAGCGGGTGTACCTTGAAGCCATCGAAGCCGCTGATAGGCGTAGTCGTCCACTGCCAGACGTTACCGACAATGTCGTAAAAATCACCCTGCGGGAATCTGTCAACCGGGCAGCTTGAGGCCCACCACGCAAGGTTAATATTGCCGGGAGCCTGATCCCAGCCAGGTTGGTCGCCCTCAACCTGCTGCCTGAGCACGTACCACTCTGCCTCGGTCGGCAGCTGGATTGACTTACCGGTATCCTCGGCCTTCCAGCGGCAGAAAGCGGCTGCTTCAAGCTGGTTAACCTCAACCGGCCAGTCCCACGGCATTGGCACCTCTTCGGCCAGCAGCCTCAATTTCAGGATAGCCGGTTTGGATGCTGCGCCAACCCAGAATGTGGGCATCTCGGCCTTGGAGAAAGACAGCCAGCCTTGCCCTTCTTCGTCCCACCACTGCGGGTCCTGATACCCACCAGCCTGCACAAACTCGTAAAACTCGGCGTTACTGACCAGCATTTTACTGGCTTTGAACGCTTTGATGTCGCAGTCAAGGCGGCCATATTCGTTGTCCCAGCCATAGGTATCATCAGTTTTGCCGAGCGTCAACGTGGTCTCTGGCAGAGAAACCAGCGTATTTTCAGGCGCGGCAGTTCGGTCGGTGCGCGCACGTTGACACGCTGGCCAGTGCGGCTGAGGCTGTAACCACTCGACCGGCAGCTGGCGCATCAACACGCTCGAGGTTTCAAGATGGATACGCTCGTGCTCGATGCCCATCAGGATAACCCAGGCCGGGCTCTCCCAATCGATCGGCAGCGATAAGGGCATTTCTTTAATAAATTCAATAATCCTGCGATGCACCTTACCGCGATAATCACGCAGCTCTGCCAGCGCAGGCCAGTCATAATGGCTGGTATCCAAATCATCCCAGCTCATTTCATCAACGCCAATCGCCAGCATCGCTTCAATATGCGGATCGATGCGATCCTCGATAAGCCCGGCGGCCATCAGCTTATTGATGTAGAAGGTCGCAGTATGCCCGAAATAGAAAATCAGGGGATGACGCAGAGAGATTGCTTTAGTGAAGTAGGCGCGCTCATTGGCCAGACAGTCGAAAAGACTCTCGTACAGTGCCCAGGTTTGAGTGAAATAGTTAAGGATTTCATCGCGTTTTTGCTCAACGTCGTTACCGCTCAACAGTAAGGTATGTGTCGGTTCCGGTAATCCTGCACCGACCGTTTTGTTGCTCGCCATCGTTATTCCTTATCTCTGACACCGTAAACGAATAGGAATAAGTGTAGCAGGTGGCGATTTCTGCATAGGAGCAAGAGCACCTCAATTTAAATATTCTTAAATATGAAACCACCATGCTTATAAAGTGAACGCTATTATTGAGTAAATGTTTATTG
>NZ_MRWE01000007.1 GCF_002093665.1 Rouxiella badensis
CTATAATTTTAATAATTTTATCCAAGAGGGTAAAACTAATGAAAAGTTTTCATGGCAAAACAATAGTTCTACGTCCGGTAGAAATTAGTGATTACGAGTTTATACATAGCCTACGCGTTGCGCCTAAGAGTACGAAATTTCTGAGTATTGTCGATGATGACCCCTTGCAACAAAAACGTTGGTTAGAGCAATATAAAAAGCGTGAGGATGCAGGGGAAGAGTGTTATTTTCTCATTCAACGCGTCGATAATGCTCAGTCAGTGGGTTCTTTACGCGCTTATAATATTGATAATGAGAAGAAAACCGCACAGTGCGGCAGTTGGATTCTTAATGAGAATAAAACGATGACATCGGCAGTAGAAAGTATTTTATTACTCTGTGAAGCCATGGATGAATTAGGGATGAAAAAAGTGATTGTCGATGCACGTAAAGATCATGCAATGGCCCTTCGCTTTATAAAGAAAATATCCCAACGTTTTCATAGCGAAGATGCCACCAACTTTTATTACGAAATAGACATGCCGGTAATAATGACCGAGTTTTATAAAGATAATCATCATTATATTGAAAGGGATATCGCTCAGGCATGATTAATCCTTTCTTTTCGGCAGGCGTATTGCACTGATGATAATTAAACTGTGCAGTACGCTTAAAAGGATGAACGCGGAGAGATAGGGACGTGAAGATGGGGTAATGTGCGTCTGAAGGTCGATCTGCCACTGAAGAAATAGTGCGCAAAGTGTTGTCAATGTGGGTCCGCCTATTCGTTGTGAAATATTGAGCGTCGTGGTGGCCATCGGCAAGACGTTGCTTTCTACTGACCTATAGGCTGCCGCCATAGAGGGAATCCCCGTGGCGCTGAGCCCTGCACCGCGAATGAACAGCGAACATGCCAGCACCGGCACAGGAATTCCTTCTGCCGCCATCAGGATAAAAGGCAGGCATCCCAGCAGCGAGAGCAGTGCTCCTCCTGCCGACACGTAGCGAGTTCCAAAACGCTGTGTCAGCATCCCCATTAGCGGATTGGCGCACATCATCCCCAATCCCTGTGGCAACATCATCCACCCCATTTCGGTAGGTGAAAAACCGCCTAGACGCATTAGAAAGAGCGGAATAAGCATTTGTCCCGAGAATATCACGCCGTTGGTTAGAAACTGTGTGATAGCGGCTACTGAGAAGGTTTTATTGCGGAATAACGCGATGTCTATCAGCGCACGCTGCCGTTTTTTACGGGCATTAAACACAAATGCGGCTATCAGAAGCAGGGAAACGCTGAGGATTATCTGCCCTGAGGGCGTTGAAATTTGTCCGGCGGCGTAGAGAAACATCACCAATCCCGGTGAAAGCAGGGCAAGCCCGAGCCAGTCGAGCGGGCTTTTGATGGTCTCTTGAGGAGCGTTCGGCAGAAAGCGAAACGCTAACGCAATGGCGACGATCCCAATCGGGATATTGATCAGAAATAGCCAGCGCCACGAGGCGAAGTGCAAAATGCTCCCGGCAACGACGGGGCCAAATACCGGTGCCAGCAGCACGGGCACGGAAATATATCCGACCACCCGCGCCAAATTTTTGCCTGCGGCTCGCGCTATCACTGTTTGTGCCATGGGCGCGAGCAGGCCGCCACTCATGCCTTGTAAAATACGAAAGCCGATCAGCGAATTTGCCGACCAGGCCAGCCCACAGAGCGCCGAGGTGAGGGTGAAGGCCATAAAACAGGCGATATACACTGACTTAGTCCCTAAACGACTCACCAGCCAGCCGTTGAGAGGCAACGCCAGCGTCAGCGCCAGGAGATAGCCACTGATGACCCATTGAATCGTCGCCAGCGAAGCGTGCAGGTCGTGCGAAAGGCTGTCTAGCGAGACGTTGACCAGGGTAGAGTCGAGCTGAGACATAAAAGAGCCAAGCATCGTGACGCAGGCAATTTTCCACAGTGTGGCACTGACTTCTCCCGTTTCGGTAACGTATTCTGATTCATCGGTCTGTGGCTCAGGATTTGGCATGTTACCCCCTGAAGCAACTATAGCATTGAACGCTCAAGGGGCCGGTAAAGCTGCGCCTTTAAAAATCGGTTTTTGTTACGCTGAAGGCCAATATCAGGCAGGTGAGGGTACTCAGCGTAAACAGCAGATGCGACGCCAGCAACAGACCGCCAGAATCGATTACCTTACCCAGTAGAATCGGCACCCAATTGCCGACGTAAGCAATCACATAAAACAGCGAGATTAAACGGGCATGGCTGGCCTTGGGGGAAATCCTGTTCAGCAGCGTCGCGCTGCCGACAAAAATAGCGCCATAGGCATAACCTCCAATAACGATGCCAACTGCCGCCAGCGCGAGGGAGTGCCAGGCAATGGCGGCGGAAAAAATAATCACCGACAACGCCTGCATCAGACAGCCAACAATCAGCGAGTGACGGGCGTTAATGCCGCGACTGAGGATCTGGCTTATGCCAGCGATACTCAGATAGGCTGCTATCACATAGCCAAATACGCCGCGGTTATGCAGTCCCAGCAGCCTCTCTGCAACATTGGGCCCGAGGGACAGCATGCTGGCGGCGACGCCCCAGCAGGTGAATAGCGCGAGGGCACACAAGACGAATTTTGCTCCCGTCGCCTTGAGGCCTGACTTCAGGCTGGTATCCCCACCGTGCAGCGGTTCGGAAGAGAGGGGAGTCAAAGAAACTTTCTCGCTCAACGGCCAGTTCAACGAGACCCCCGCCATGGCAATGGCCACCAGACCCATGATTATCATGAACGGTAACGTAGTGGGATGAAATCCCGTTTGCAGGGCGATGCCACTGAAAATAGGACCGAGCGCAAGACCCGTAGTAAAAGAGACGGTGGCAATTAATGCGGCTATTTTGCCAGAATCTTGGGGGCCGAAGCGCAGCAGGGCAATATTAGCCGCCCCGGTTAATGCCCCGGTCCCTACGCCTGCCAGCAAACGGGCAAAAAACAGCAGCCAAAAGGTATCGGCCAGCGAAAACAGCAGCGCACCGCAGAACACAATCAGCAGGGCAGGCAGAATGACGCGCCGCAGATCGGTAATGCGTCCGGCCACATTGCCGATACCCAGCAGCGAGATAAGAACGCCCCCGGCGTAAGCGCCATAGATTATCGTCAGGCTGATCGCTTTCAGACCTAAATGTTGTTGATAGAGGGGATAAAGCGGCGTCGGTGCGCTGCTGTTGAGCAGTGCAGCCATCAGTGCCATCGAAAGAAACAGTAAAATGGCAAAATGTGATTTACCGGCAGACGGCCGGGAGGTGAGCTGTTCAACGTTAAGACTTGATGACATGCGGTACTCCTGAGAACCCAATGGATGACCCGGCAATCGCCCGCCATACGTGTCGATGTATGGCGGGCGGATTCAGGGGATGCGCGCATCATAGCCTTGAGTAAAAAGAGAAAAAATCGACAAGAATGCATCACGGTGATTCAATATTGCATGCTTAACATAAACCCTCTTGGGAAACGGAAATTTCAACATGAATTGGGATGATGCGCGTTTTTTCCTTGCGCTAGCGCGTTGTGGGACGTTACGTAAGGCTGCCGGTGAACTGAATGTCGATCAGGCGACCGTAGGCCGCAGAATAACGGCGCTTGAGGACAGCTTAGGTTCCAAGCTTTTTGTTCGCACGCCTAAGGCCTTTTCACTCAGCGCGCTCGGCGAAGCGCTGCTGACCCACGTTATCGAGATGGAAAACGCCGTCAGCGCGATAAACCGCAAGGCTATCCATGGTGACGAGAGTCCGTCCGGCAACGTGGTGATTACCACCACCGATACGTTGGCGGAGGCCTTTGTGATCCCAGCGATTAAAATGCTGCGTCAACAGTATCCGGAAATCACCGTTTCGCTGCTGACGGCGGTCAACGTCTATGATATATCCTATCGCAATGCCGATCTGGCTATCCGCGGCGTTCGTCCTGAAGAGGATACGCTGGTGGTCAAGCGGCTCGCTACGATTGAAATGGGGCTTTATGCCACTCAAGACTATCTCGACAGAAAAGGGATGCCGGTAAAAGGCACACAGCTACAGGGGCACGATCTGCTGATGTTTCCGCGCGATGCTGTACCTCGGCACTGGGCTAATTTTTGCGGAGAGAGTCTCACCAGTCCCAACGTCGTCATGCAGTCAAACTCACAGCTATTGCTGCGTTCGGCCACACTTCAGGGATTGGGGATTGGCCTGCTGTCTTCGTTTCTGGCCGACAAGAGTCCGCAGCTTATTCGTCTTTTTCCCGAGAGCAAGGACTGGGTCGATATCTGGCTGGTGCTGCATCCTGATTTACAGCGCGCGGCCAAAGTCAGGGCGGTGATTCACGTGTTGGAGCAGGTGTTTGAAGGGGTCAACCGACAAGAGCTTCTTCCCTGAGGCTACCTGTCGATTGTCGCAACGCGGTTGTATGACTTAGTCCTCTGACTCAGGCCAAAACCAGCCCGAGAACGGCACCGACTGCCAGCACCCACAGGGGATGGATTTTCTTGTTCATGGCTAAAGCGGTGCAGAGCAGGATGACGCCGCCAAGCGCAACGCTGGTGGCCGACGCCTCGGCAATCAACAGTCCGCTGGAAACCACCAGTCCGACGGTCACCGGCACGAGTCCGCTTTGTACGATTTGACGCCACGGCCTGTCTTTGTAACGCCTCCAGCCGCGCATCACCAACAGGGTGATGATTGACGACGGCCCAAATTTAGCGAGCGATGACACCAGCAGACCCGCCCATCCGGCAACCTGCCATCCGACCAGCGGCACAATCATCATGTTCGGGCCGGGAGCGGCCTGTGCAAGGGCGAACAGGGCGCTAAATTCCTGCGCGCTCATCCAGTGGTGGTTCTGCACCACCTCGCGCTGCATCTCGGGTAAAATGGTGTTTCCACCGCCGAAAGCCATCACCGACAGCTGGGTAAACAGCAGCGCCAGCGTGATTAATACGCCGATCATTTCTGGCTTCTCCAGTAAAGCAGGATGCTAACCGGTGCCAGCACCAGCATCACAAGCAGCATCGGCAGGCGTAAACCGGCAATAGCGAGAATACCGACGGCAACAATAGCCAGCGAGAGCCATTTTCCCTTCAGCGGCAGCAGCATCTTGATGCCGGTCGAAAGCAGCAGTCCGGCCGCACCCGCCGCGAGCCCGGCAAACAGGTGCTCGACCACCGGGTCATTCTGATAGCGGGCATAAACCAGACCCAGGCCAACCACAATGGCCGTCGGCGCGCAGATAAGGCCCAAAATTGCCGCCAGCGCCCCGCGCAGTCCGCGAAACTCGTTGCCTAACGCTACCGACAGGTTGATGATGTTGCCCCCCGGCAAAAACTGGCACAGGCCGAGCAACTCGGTAAATTCATTGCCGTCAAGCCAGCGTTTCTTCTCGACAATCATCCTGCGCGCCATCGGCAAAACACCGCCGAAGCCGGTGAGTCCTAAAATAAAGAAGCCCATAAAGAGGTCACGGCAGCTGGGCGCAGACGCGTGGTAGTCGATAACCTGTTCGGTACTGGCATTGTTATTCACGGGTGCAGGCATCAAAGGGCTCGGTAATAATAAAAGAGTTAATTGAGGTATGGTTTTTAAGTATGATGCCAGTTGAGATATCAATGTGTCTAATGCATTTGAAGACTATAAAGGATACCTAAAAGGTATGGCGGCGATTGACTTAAAACGTCTACGGGCATTTGTCACCGTGGTGGAAGAGGGCAATATCACTCGCGCGGCGCAGCGTCTGTTTATCCAGCAGCCTCCCCTCACAAGGCTTTTGCAGAGCCTGGAGGAGGAGTTCGGGGTGAAGCTGTTGGCGCGCTATCCTCGCGGTGTTGAACCGACCGAGATAGGTCGAGTGCTGTTTCAGGAGGCCAAGGCGCTGCTGGAACGCGCCGAAAATCTCAGCGCGACGATGCAGCGAGCCACCGAAGGTAAGCAGGGTAATATTCGGATCGGTTTTACCAGCTCGGCTGCGCTGCATGCCTTCGTGCCGACCGTGCTGCGGCGCTATCGCGAGGTTTATCCGCAGGTGACTGCGCAGCTTGAGGAGTCGGGGAGTACCGAGCTGTTACAGGCGCTGGTTAACCGTACGCTCGATGTGGCGTTCGTGCGCACGCCGGTGCTGGGCATGCCGGAGCTGAAAATTGAACGTATCTTGCAGGAACCGATGATGGTGGCGCTGCCGGTTGGGCATCCGCTGGCACAGATTGGCGATGGCGCGGTCGAGCTTAAGACGCTTATTAACGAAGGCTTCATTCTGTACCGACGTCCGGCCGGACAGGGATTGTATGACGCGATTCTTGCCGCCTGTTATCGCGCGGGATTCAGCCCTCGCATTGTTCAGGAGGCGCCGCGACTGACCTCCTGTCTGAGTCTGGTGGGGGCGGGATTGGGGGTGTCGATCGTGCCTGCTTGTATGGTGCGACTCGGGGGTGAGGGCGTGGTCTACCTGCCACTTTCCGACGAGGCCAAACTGCATGCGCCGCTGTTTTTGGCGCAGCGCAAGGAGTCTTCGGCGATGATTGCGACATTCTGCGCGCTGGTTAAAAGCCAGCTTGATGAGATGAGTTAGGAGCGTTTATATTGCCGCGTCGTCGTTTCGTCGATGTCGGGCGGTGGATTCCAGCGTGATATTGTCGTTTTCAACCGCGTGCAGCAGCGAGTCCAGCAGGCCAGGGAATCGCGCATCTAAATCTTCTCTGCGCAACGACAGCAGATTGGCACGACCGTCAGGGCGCTGCCAGATAACCCCACTCTCACGTAGCACCCGCCAATGGTGAGTCAGCGTCGATTTCGATAACCCCTGTAGCAGCATGCCGCAGGGATATTCACCCCCGTCTGCCAGCTTTTGTATCACCGCAAGACGTAATGGATTGCCTAACGCAGTCAGGACATTTTCGAGGCGGATCTGCTCGCGTTCAGGGTGGTTGGCAATCATATCTTTCCTGTTCGATACTCATAGGGTCGGCGTAAAAGCCCGGATGGCACGAGGCTTTGCAAGGCGCGGATCATAGCCCACAGCCGCTTGCCGATGCAATGTTCCTGCCAAAGAGCAGGACGATAGCACTGATAGTAAACAACGATTGTTCGTATATACTCGTACAATTGTAGTATGCTTTCGCGGTACAGCAATCTATCAACGCCGACGGGAAATGGTTCCCGCCTGATTCATTAGCCATCCTCTACTAAGGACATTATATGGCTCGCAAAACTCCTATCGAGCGCTACCGTAACATCGGTATCTCGGCACACATCGACGCCGGTAAAACGACCACCACCGAGCGCATCCTGTTCTACACCGGCATGAACCATAAATTAGGTGAAGTGCACGACGGTGGAGCGACAACGGACTGGATGGAGCAGGAGCAAGAGCGTGGCATCACCATTACCTCGGCGGCGGTAACCTGTTTCTGGCGGGGGATGGACCACACGTTTGACGAGCATCGTATTAATATTATCGATACGCCCGGGCACGTCGATTTTACTATCGAAGTTGAACGCTCGATGCGCGTTCTCGACGGGGCGGTGATGGTCTATGACTCCGTCGGTGGCGTGCAGCCGCAGTCTGAAACGGTGTGGCGTCAGGCCAATAAATATAAGGTTCCGCGTCTGGCGTTCGTCAACAAGATGGACCGCCCCGGCGCTGACTTCTTCCGAGTGCGTCAGATGATGATTGACAGGCTGAAGGCGAACCCGGTGCCGATTGTTATTCCAATCGGCAGCGAAGAGCACTTCACCGGCGTGGTTGACCTGCGCAAGATGCGCGCGATCCTTTGGGATGACGCGACGCAGGGGATGACGTTCAGCTATGCCCCGATTCCCGCCGAGTTGCAGGCGAGCGCCGAGACATGGCGTGAGAAAATGGTTGAGGCCGCGGCAGAAGCCAGCGACGAGCTGATGACCCAATATCTTGAGCAGGGCGAGCTGAGCGAAGACCAAATCACCTTCGGGCTGCGCCAGCGTACGATTGCCGGTGAAATTCAGCCGATGCTCTGCGGCAGTGCGTTCAAGAACAAGGGCGTACAGCGCATGCTCGACGCCGTCGTGGAGCTGATGCCTTCGCCGCTGGATATTCCTGCGGTAATCGGCACCGACGAAGACGGCAACGAGGTGCATCGTCACGCGGACGACGGCGAGAAGTTTTCCGCGCTGGCGTTCAAGCTGATGACCGACCCCTACGTCGGCCAACTGACCTTTGTGCGCGTCTATTCTGGCGTGCTGTCGAAGGGTGACAGTGTCTATAACCCGATTCGCGGCAGGAAAGAGCGTATCGGGCGTATCGTGCAGATGCATGCCAACGTGCGTCACGAGGTGGACGAAATCCGTGCGGGTGATATTGCCGCCTGCGTAGGGTTAAAAGAGGTGACGACCGGGGAAACTTTGTGCGATCCGAGTGAGATTATCACGCTGGTGCGCATGGAGTTCCCGGAGCCGGTGATTTCGCAGGCCATTGAACCCAAAACCAAGGCCGATCAGGAGAAGATGGGCATCGCGTTACAGCGCCTGGCATCAGAGGATCCGTCGTTCCGTATTCGCACCGATGAGGAGTCTGGGCAGACGATTATTTCCGGGATGGGCGAGCTGCATCTGGAGATTATCGTCGATCGCATGAAGCGCGAATTTGGCGTTGAAGCGAATATCGGCAAGCCGCAGGTGACGTATCGTGAGACCGTGCGTAAGAAAGCCGAAGACGTCGAAGGGAAGTTTGTGCGTCAGTCGGGCGGTAAAGGCCAGTATGGCCACGTCGTTTTCACGCTTGAGCCGCAGGAGTCGGGCAAAGGTTTTTCCTTTATCGATGCGACGAAGGGCGGCGTTGTCCCGCGTGAATTTATTCCTGCGGTGGAGAAAGGCGTGGTTGAGGCGCTCAACACGGGTATTTTGGCCGGTTATCCGGTGGTGGATGTCAAAGTGACGCTGACCTTTGGGTCGTATCACGAGGTGGACTCATCGGAAATGGCGTTCAAGATGGCGGCTATCTTTGGGTTCAAAGAGGCGGCACGGTTAGCGAGTCCGGTTATCCTTGAGCCGATTATGCGAGTCGAAGTGGAAACACCGGAAGACTACGCGGGGAGTGTGATGGGTGACCTGTCTTCGCGGCGCGGGACGGTGCAGGGCATGGAGGAAATTCTGGGCGGCGGGGGCAAGCTGATTAAGGCCGAAGTCCCGCTGTCGGAGATGTTTGGTTACTCGACGGTGCTGCGGTCAATGTCTCAAGGGCGCGCGACTTACAGCATGGAGTTCCACCACTATGCTGAAGCGCCGCGTAACGTCGCCGATGAGATTATCTCGTCGCGTTCCAGGTGATTGAAAGTAATATAAAAAGCCAGCCTGAAAGGGCTGGCTTTTTAATAAAGGAGGCTCAGGAGTACTGTTTGCCAATCCAACCAGTGGGAGCGAACTCCCCCCTGGTTTGCCCTATCTTAGGGGTTCACAGGCCATGAAAGCCGCAATCTCTGTATTTCCTCGTTTGATATGTAACTCGCATACCTCACCGCCCGTTATTATAAAGTCAAAGGTTTAATATTTTTAATGGTAGGGGCTTCAAGGTACCTCTTGTATAGGAAATCATCATTCTCTATATTGAGCCGATGAATGAAAATAAAATTTCCTCTCAAAAAAATATCATTTCAAGACAGCGCGGCAGACCGCGAGAATTTGACATGGATCAGGCATTGGACAAGGCGATAAAAGTCTTTTCCGAACGCGGATTTCACGCCAGTTCAATCAGCGATTTAACCCAGGCAATGGAGCTGGCCTCCGGTAGCGTTTATAAGGCGTTTAAGGACAAGCGCGCGATCTTTATTGCCGCCTTCGATCGTTATAAAAGCGTGCGCAATGCCCAGCTAGACGCCAACATCTCGCAGGGGATAACCGGGCGAGAGCAACTGGAACATGCGCTGCGTTTTTACGCCAATTCGGCGCAGGGTGAACAGGGAATTCTCGGGTGCCTGGTCGTCAGCGGCACCACGGAGCTGTTAACGTTTGACGACGAGATTGCCCTCAAGCTGAAGCTCAGCCTCGCCGCGAGTGAAAATATGCTCAAGGCGCTGATTCTCCGGGGCAAAGAGGACGGTTCGATAGCCTCGACGGTTAATGAAGAAATTGTCGGCACGGCCATTCTCTGTATGACGCAGGGAATGAGGGTGGTAGGCAAAACAGGCCGCAGCAGCCAAGAGATGCAGTCAGTGGTTGATGCCGCACTTAAGATGCTTGGCTGAGAGGCGGCTATAAAACCCTCCTTGCTTGCTGCATTCCTTACGCAGGAAGCGGGGAGTTTTAGCTCTGCTGATAAATTTCCGGCCGGTTTATCTGCCAGACAAAGTTATCGGTATTGGCCGGCATATAGCCCACCTTTTCATACAACCCGGCGGCCGTTGAGGTCACCAGCATAATGCGTCGCAGTTGCGTTAAGGTCGGGTGTTCAAGACAATAATTCATCATCCAGCGCGCGAGCCCCTGTCCCTGATGGTGCTCGATAATAAACACGTCGCAGAGATAACCAAAGGTGGCGAAGTCAGTCACCCGCCGTGTAAATCCGATCTGCTCACTGCCTTTATAGAGCCCAAAACACAGACTGTTGTCGATGGCTGCGTCAAGCCGTTCCCGGCTGATGCCTTTGGCCCACGTCGAACGGCTCAGGAAAGCGTGAATGAATGTCCTGTCGAGGGGAGATTTATCGGTTGTTATGACGTATTCACCGCGACGCCATGCGGCTTGATCTTTTTTCATCCGTCTCCGCCTAAAGATTATCCCAAAAAAAAGACCTTACAGAAGGCGTAAATCATTAGCGAGCCTTTGATATGCCTTTTCGACGGCGGCGATGTGCGCACTCTGTGAACTGGTATGCATCAATGCCAGCTCAGGGACGTCCACGACAAACGACGTACATAGCGGGTAATCCCGCACGCGGAACTCCGGTAAGATCGAGGTAAAAAACGCAGTCGTGGGGATCTCAAAGCCTGCTGCGGCATGCACTGCCGCCGAATCGCAGGTCATTAATGCGGCTGCATGTTTAATCCAGCTTAAAAAATGAACAGTTTTGGTTGAGAATCTGCTAATATTCACGTAACGAGGATGAACGACATCCGCAAACCCGAGTATCGGGAGTGCATATTTCTGCCACAGCTGCTCAACCATGCCGACGTGCAGGTTCGCGGGAATGCTGCGAATAGGCGTGCTCGCAGTCGGGCAAAACAGCACATAACCGCCGCTGTGCCAGGGTGAAGCGATCGCGGGCAACTCGAGCTGTTGCAGCCAGTGGTTACGCTTAAGTAACGGCGATACCGCGTCAGGAGCGACACCCAACGCCTGAAGGAAGAAGTCAATCATCGGCAAGGTCGAGAAATCGGGCCAAAAAACATGATTGCCAATATCGATGCGTAGATCCTGCTCGGGGATTGCCTTTAGTGAAACGGGAAGGGGCCGGCAGTGTGCGACCTTGCCTTCGGCTAAAGCATAGAGTTGCTCGACGTAATCGGGTGCCTTCGAGGGCCGATAAATTTTAACCTCGAGCGCAGGATTGAACGTTCGTAAGGCTTGAATCGCGGTGAGTCCAATGATGGAGTCGCCAAGAGCGACACCCATGCCATTGATGATGTGCAGAGTTTTTATCGTTGAATAGTCTGTTTCAATAGGCTGAGACGAGGCATTGGCTACGCCAATTTCTGGCGTCAAGGCAAAGTAGTCGCCGAGAATTTGGTCATCCTGCTCAAAATCGTAGGATGCGTGGATTAATCCATTGGCGTCGAGAAGACTGCCGCGATGGAAAAGAATGTCGTCGGGGCTGAGTTTCATAGCTATCCGTTGATTCACATTGCTTTAAAGTCGGTACTGGCCGCTTTTTTTACCTGTTATCGGCCCCTGAAAGGTCGGTTTTTTCCGCCAAAAGGGGTTTTTTCGTGCCTTATTAAACGCCACTCGGCAGGTTATCTGTGGCATGATCGGGCAATAAATCAACAACATATTGATTCATATAGAAAAGGATAAACAAATCTACACAAAATAAATTATTGAGAAGATACCCCAAAAGCCCTATATTGGCCGCGATTTTTCACAGCGGTTAATTTTTCAATTCAATTTATTCAACTGCGGCGTTCCTGATAACCCGAGTTGTAGGAGAGATATGATGACGGATGAAGTCCGTATTGATACTTTAGGTGCAAATTCATTAAATGGAAACAATGAAACCTATTTGGCGAGACAAGCTGAATTTGAATCGAATGTTAGGAGTTATCCTCGCAAGCTGCCTTTGGCTATCGCCAAAGCGTTAGGCGTGTGGATCACCGACGTTGAGAATAATCAATATCTTGACTGCCTGGCTGGAGCGGGAACGTTGGCTCTGGGTCATAATCACCCTGACATACTGCAAAGCATCCAAAATGTCATTACTAGCGGCTTGCCGTTACATACGCTTGACTTGACGACGCCGTTGAAAGACAAGTTCTCGGCTTACCTGCTGTCTTTACTGCCTGGACAGGGTAAAGAGTACTGCCTGCAGTTCACCGGTCCATCCGGTGCTGATGCCGTTGAAGCTGCGCTGAAACTGGCTAAAAAGCATACTGGCCGTACTGGCGTGATTAGCTTCTCCGGTGGCTACCACGGTATGACCCATGGCGCACTGGCGGTAACAGGTAACCTGTCTCCGAAAGAAGCCGTCAATGGCATGATGCCAGAAGTGCAGTTTATGCCTTACCCACACCAGTACCGCTGCCCGCTGGGTATTGGCGGTGAAGCTGGCGTTAAGGCACTGACCTATTACTTCGAAAACCTGATCAACGACGTGGAAAGCGGTGTTCGTAAACCTGCGGCCGTGATCCTGGAAGCCGTTCAGGGCGAGGGCGGTGTTAACCCTGCTCCTGTCGAATGGCTGCAGCGCATCCGTAAAGTGACTCGCGAACACGGCATTCTGCTGATCATCGACGAAGTTCAGGCTGGCTTCTGCCGTACCGGTAAGCTGTTTGCCTTTGAACACGCAGGTATTGAGCCTGACATCATCGTTATGTCTAAAGCCGTGGGTGGCGGTCTGCCGCTGGCCGTTCTCGGTATCAAGAAAGAGTTCGATGCCTGGGAACCGGGTCACCACACCGGAACCTTCCGGGGTAACCAGCTTGCTATGGCAACCGGCCTGACCACGCTGAAGTACATGAAAGAAAATAATCTGGCCGATAAAGTGGCTGCGCAGGGCGAATGGCTGAAAGGCCAGCTGGCCGAGCTGCAGAAACGTTATCCGGTTATCGGCAACATTCGCGGCCTGGGTCTGATGATCGGTATGGAAATCGTCAAGCCTAACGAAGCGCCGGATCACATGGGTAGCTACCCGGCCGATCCACAGCTGTCCGCACTGTTGCAGAAAAAATGTTTCGAAGCTGGGCTGATCCTTGAGCGTGGCGGTCGTGGCGGTTGCGTACTGCGCCTGCTGCCATCCCTGCTTATCAGCAATGAAGAACTGGGTATTTTCCTGGATAAATTCGAACAGGCTTTGTTGGCCGCTGGCATCAAACCTGTCTGAGTGGAGTGATTTACCCTAATGTCCAAGTTAAACCCGATTCTGGCAGCTTCTGCGCAAAGTACTGAAGCCTACCAGCAGGCGATTGCCCAGAGTAGCGCGGCGGTTGTGCAGTGGCTGCAACAACCCGAGATGTATCAGGGTAAAACCGTTGCTGAGCTGCGTGAACGCATTACCCTGGATTTCAATCCACAGGGTCTGGGCAACCAGGCGGCGATTGAACGTGCGATTGAGTTCTTCCTGAAAGACAGCCTGTCGGTGCATCACCCTCAGTGCGTCGCACATTTACATTGCCCAAGCCTGGTGGTAAGCCAGGCTGCGGAAGTGCTGATCAACGCCACTAACCAGAGTATGGACTCGTGGGACCAGAGCCCATCAGCAACCATCATTGAGATTAAGCTTATTGAATGGCTGCGTTCTCAGGTAGGTTATCAGGCTGGCGACGCAGGTGTGTTCACCAGCGGCGGCACCCAAAGTAACCTGATGGGTCTGATGCTGGCCCGTGACGCTTTCTTTGCGCGTCAGGGGCACTCGGTACAGCAGGACGGTCTGACCGGTGACCTGAAGAAGATCAAAGTCTTCTGTTCTGAAAATGCACACTTCTCTGTGCAGAAGAACATGGCATTGATGGGGCTGGGTTACCAGTCGGTGACTCTGGTGAAAACCGACCGCTTTGCGCGTATGGATCTCAACGATCTGCGTGAGAAAGTGGAACTGGCGAAAGCCAACGGCGAGCAGATTCTGGCTATCGTTGCCACGGCGGGTACTACCGATGCGGGCGCGATTGACCCACTGCGTGATATCGCTGCGCTGGCGGCAGAACACAACATCTGGGTGCACGTTGATGCGGCCTGGGGTGGTGCACTGCTGCTTTCTGAGAAATATCGCGACTATCTGGACGGCATTGAGCTGGTGGATTCCATTACTCTGGACTTCCACAAGCAGTTCTTCCAGACCATCAGCTGCGGTGCCTTCTTGCTCAAAGAAGCGCGCCACTATGAGCTGATGCGCTACCAGGCGGCTTACCTGAACTCCGAGTTTGATGAAGCTCAGGGCGTGCCAAACCTGGTATCCAAATCGCTGCAGACTACCCGTCGTTTCGATGCATTGAAACTGTGGATGGGTCTGGAAGCATTGGGTCAGAAGCAATACGCAGAGATTATCGACCATGGCGTGACCTTGGCTCAGCAGGTTGCACAGTATGTGACCGAGCAGCCAGCGCTGGAGCTGGTGATGGAGCCTCAGCTGGCAAGCGTACTGTTCCGCTTCCGTCCTGAGCATCTGGCAGCAAGCAGCGATGCAGATATTGCGTTGCTTAACCAGAAGATTGGCGATGCGTTGCTGGATTCTGGCCGCGCTAACGTGGGCGTCACTGAATCTGACGGCATCACCTGCCTGAAAATGACGTTGCTGAACCCAACCGTTACGCTGGAAGACATCAAAGTCCTGCTGGCGCTGGTTGAAAGCACCGCGCAGAAACTGCTGACGGCGTAATACGTCTCTACAGCGGTTAAACGCTCTGAAAAGCCGATAACATCTCGATGTTATCGGCTTTTTTATTGCCTGAAATTCCCCCCACTTTATCTACACTCAATATTGCCATCTCTCATTTATGCATATACTATACCCCCCTATAGTATAAAGGATCCGATGAATGCCAAATTCAGCAGAAGATAAAAAGAAGGTCTTAGCCCGTATCCGACGCATTGGCGGACAGGTTGAGGCGCTGGAACGCGCGCTGGGCAGCGATGTTCCCTGCGTTGCCATGCTCCAGCAGATAGCCGCCATTCGCGGTGCCGCAAATGGCCTGATGGCCGAGATGATGGAAATTCATCTTAAAGACACGTTGTTGGCGGGTGAACCTTCCCTCAACGAACGAACTCAGTGTACCGATGAAATCTCTGGCTTCATCCGGTCTTATTTGAAATAGCCTTCTGCGCCGACCGGCGACAAGGCCACCTGTTTATCTACCGATAGGAAGCATTATGAAATCACGTGCAGCCGTAGCATTTGGGCCTGGCAAACCGCTTGAAATCGTCGAAATCGACGTCGCTCCACCGAAAAAAGGCGAAGTGCTGGTAAAAATCACCCATACCGGCGTTTGCCACACTGACGCATTTACCCTGTCAGGCGACGATCCTGAAGGTGTTTTCCCGGCGGTTCTGGGCCACGAGGGCGGCGGTATTGTCGTAGAAGTCGGCGAAGGCGTAACGACGCTGAAGGCGGGCGACCACGTCATTCCTCTCTATACCGCCGAGTGCGGCGAGTGCAAGTTCTGTAAATCGGGTAAAACCAACCTGTGCCAGGCCGTGCGTGCGACGCAGGGTAAAGGGCTGATGCCAGACGGCACCACTCGTTTCTCCTACAACGGTGAGCCTATCTATCACTACATGGGCACCAGCACCTTTAGCGAATACACCGTGGTGGCGGAGATTTCGCTTGCCAAGGTCAATCCTGAAGCGCCGCTGGAAAAAGTGTGCCTGCTGGGCTGTGGCGTGACCACCGGTATCGGTGCGGTACATAACACTGCAAAGGTGAAAGAGGGCGACAACGTGGCCATTTTTGGCCTCGGCGGTATCGGCCTGGCGGCGATTCAGGGCGCGGTACAGGCTAAAGCCGGTCGCATCATTGCCATCGACACCAACCCGAGCAAATTCGAGCTGGCGCGTGAAATGGGCGCAACAGACTGCATCAATCCAAATGATTACGATAAACCGATTCAGGAGGTGATTGTTGAGATGACCGACGGCGGCGTGGAGTTCAGCTTCGAGTGTATCGGCAACGTCAACGTGATGCGTGCCGCACTGGAATGCTGCCACAAGGGCTGGGGGGAGAGCGTGATTATCGGCGTTGCGGGCGCAGGACAGGAGATTCGTACTCGTCCGTTCCAACTGGTGACTGGCCGCGTATGGCGTGGTTCAGCGTTTGGCGGTGTGAAAGGGCGTTCTCAGTTACCGGGGATGGTAGAGGATGCGATGGCGGGTAGAATCAAGCTGGATCCGTTTATCACCCACAAGCTGCCGCTTGAGAGCATCAACGAAGCGTTTGACCTGATGCACGAAGGCAAATCAATTCGTACGGTAATTCATTTCGGCGAGAAGTAACCCTCTACGTCACCCCGCTCTGCGCTGAGAGGCGCAGAGCGGGGCATTATCAGGGTCAAGACAGGGTAGAAACAACCAACCGACTGCGTTTAAGCTCGCGGGAATAGAGCACATAGCGGAGGGTGTGCAGCACTACCAGACTCAGCAGCATACGGAAGTTCCAGGCGATGGCCGCGCCGATAATCCCATAATGATGGGTCATCCACGGCAGATAAATCACGTACAGCGCAAGGTCGACAATCTCACACATCGCGATAATCCACGGCTTTCCACAGGCCTGGATCCACACGAAGGCCGGTTGAACCAGACCGTGCACCAGATACCCCGCCAGAAACATCGAAAAGATGATCCACGAGTGTTCGGCGAATCCTGGATTAATCCACACCGACAGGAACCATTTCGACAGGAAAATTCCGGCTACCGCAGGGATAACCAGTATCGCGAAAATCCCCAGCATGACTTTGTTGAAGTAGGCGTTAGCACTGCGAATATCGGTCGCAATCTTGGTGACCAGCATCGGAAACAGTACGCCACAAACGCTTACCGCGACGATGGCGATACGTGAAACCACATCGTAAGGCGTGGTGTAGTAGGCAAACACCGTGGCCCCGACGATAGACGCAACAAAGAAGCGGTCGATATAGAGCATAATCGGCGCAATGATGTTCCCCACCGACACCCAGCCGCCGTACCTGACCAGTTCGAGTGCGATAGCTTTGGTGGTCGGGACGCTCATCAGCGAGATCGGCGTTACCGTTTTAATTTCGCTGCGCATCATCAGGTAAAAGGCGACGGCCATAATGCAGCGTAAAATGCACAGTGAAAGGGTGATGTAGAACAGACTTGGGGTGAAGAATGAGATGATCATTGGAACCAGATACATCAGGATCGAAAAAGGGGCCTTGCCGATGCTTATCTTCTTGAAGGCGCCAAAGGCTTCCATTACGCCGACAAAAATGGTTTGTGCGATAACAAATGGCAGGCTAAACGCCACAATCTTCATGCTACCGGCGATCTCTTCACGTATCTGCTGATTGGATACGTTAAAGAAATGCTCGGCTATCCAACGGCTCTCGACCCAGAACAGTACCGAAATCACCAATAAAACGCAGGTGATCATTAACCAACCGGTTTTCACCACGGTCAGCATGGCCCGCTCATTTTTCTCATCGAGATATTTTCTCACCGAGTTGGTGACCGAGCGTGTAATACCAAAATCAAAGACGGTCATTGAGCCTATCAGCACAATGATGAGAGTCAGAACCCCAAAACGTTCCAGACCCGTGTGCTTCATGACTACCGGGATCATAACGATCGCAACCAGGACCGGCAGGGCATATCCCAGCAAATTCCAGGATATATTGCGGATAAATCCGCTGCTGAAGATCTTCGAGATGTATTGTTTCATGGTGAACGTTGGCCTGGTAGACAGGAAATTTAGCAATAAAAAATGCCAGTACCGAATACACCAGAGAACTTATAAGCCTTTTATCTCAAGGTTATAAAGGGTGCATTCGGACTGGCACATGACTTGCCTGGCAGCCCGCTAGGCCTGCACGATTAGTCTTTATCGATGTGGCGTTTGTACTCGTAAGTATAGAATGCGTCGTAGCTGTAGTTCTGGCTATAGTAGTTCGCAGAGCGACGTACGATGGCGTTCAGGATACAGCCTTTAACGTTAACCCCACTCTGTTCCAGACGCTTGATACTGACCTCAACTTCCTTAACGGTGTTGAGTTCGAAGCGCGCAACCATCATGGTTGTACCGACAATCTGACCGATGATGCTGGCATCCGTTACGGACAGCACCGGCGGGGTATCGATAACCACCAGATCATAGTTCTGGTTAGCCCATTCCAGTAAATCTTCAAAACGCTTGCTGGTCAGAAGTTCTGCTGGGTTAGGCGGCGTACGGCCACGGGTAATCACCTGCAGTTCCGGGATCTCGGTCTCATGAATGACTTCAGAAACCGTCTGCTGTCCGGCGAGTACGCTTGAAAGCCCTTTACGTGGGTTGAAGCCGAAGTATTCGTGTGCAGAACCGCGACGCATGTCGGCGTCAATCAGCAGCACCTTCTTACCGGTCAACGCGATAACGGCCGCAAGGTTAACGGAGATGAAGCTCTTACCTGCCTGAGGTACCGCACCGGTAATCATCAGGATATCGTTTTTCGCTTCAATCATCGCAAAGTGCAGGCTGGTACGCAGGCTACGCAGCGATTCGACGGTAAGGTCGGCCGGGTCGGTGATAGCCAGGACTTCTCTGCTCTTCTTGGCCTTATTATTCTTGCTCAGATTACCCAGGATAGGGATGCTGGCCAGTCGGCTTTGATTGGAGGCAAAAGGAACGTTCGCGTAAACGGTAATGCCTTGCTCTTCAAGTTCCCGCGCACCTTCAATACCACGGCGCATCATGATTTTCATCACGATGAAGGTCACTGCCAGCAGCAGACCCAGAATAGCGGCAAACGCTTCGATAAGGCTCAGTTTAGGGAAGACTGGCGCCACTTCAGAAGTTGCGTAGTCAACGATGCGTACATCACCCACAGTACTCGCTTTATTAATGCTCAACTCTTGCTGTTTACGTAACAGCTGCATGAAGATTTCCTGTTCTGAATCCACGTTACGATTCAGGCGCAGAAGCTCTTGTTGCGTGTTAGGCAAACTACTGATTTTCTTGTTAAGTGCGGTTTTTTCGTCTTCCAGAATTTTACGTTTTTCAAGCAAGGCACGATAGGTCGGGTGCTCTGGCGTATAGAGCTGGGAGATTTCGGCCTCTTTAAACGTCAACTCATTCAGTGAGTTATCCAGGTTTACCATGGTGTCGAGTGCGGAACGAATCTCGAGGCTCATGTCCACAGAATCACTTTTCTGACGGAAAGCATTCAGTTTGTCTTCTGAACGATCCAGCTCTTCATGAACTAAAGGCAGCTGCTGTTTCAGGAACTCCAGGCTGTTAGCCGCTTCCTGAGAATTACGTTGAACGTTTTGCAATACATAGTTGTTTGCGATGCTGTTCAGGACTTTCTGGTCACGCAGCGGGTTTTCACCCTTCAACGTCATTTCCAGCATACCAGTATCTACACCGGCATCGGCAACGGACAAGCCCGCAACCAGTTTGTCATAAGCGTCGCGGATAGGCAGCTTACGGACGGTATAAACAGTATTATCTTTAGCCTGCAGGTTATCAACGGTGATAGAAACACCATCAGCGGTCGCAGGTTGTCCGACGGTACCATTTACCAGAGGACGACCGTCAAAGCTGAGCTGAAAAGTTTTGGGACCGGTGACCGTGAATGTCAGCCACTGGCCTAGCATGGTATCGGGAACCTGTAGATGGCCAATTTCGAGCATATTGTGGGGTTGGTGGGTAAGGCGCGCCCAGCCTTTACCAAATAACGGGTAAAAATGTTCTTCCTGTTCGATGTCGAGATTCAATTCCTGAATAGTCTTGAACTGCACCAATTTAGATTTAATCATCTTAATTTGTGCGTCAGACTTGGGCTGTGAATCTGGTAAAAGCCTGGAAAGATCGTTGATTAACGCAGAACCTGCGTTTGTTTCAACCTGAACCATAGCGTCAGTGCTATAGATCGGTGTAGCGAAAAAGTAAAAAACTACGCCCAATAGCATCATCACCACAACGGTAATAATCACCAGCCTTCGGTCGTCTAGGATTGCGCCATATAAGCGACCCAGATCCAGGCTATTTGCGTTGGTTTCCATCTTGGCGAATCCTGCGTCTTTTTTTTCTGACATTATTAATCCCGCACTAATAAATGTGGTTATGGAATTTTGCTTAATCGAATTTCGGTCTGAACAAACAATAACGATTACAGAGTGAGCCATACAGACATTTATCTTCTGGTTTGTCTGTGTGCTTTAAGGGTGAATTTCGATATTTTAGTTCCTTTTTTGTTCAGAGTTGCCCTGCCTGATTCAAATCTGCTTCCTACATATTCGTAAACCAACTTCACTTTTAGACGCGTAATATGTTGGCGACAAACTGCATTTGATCAGTCGCTTCCTGCCTGACCTGAAAATCATAGCCCGATACACGCCAGGCAAAAGCGCCTTGGTTCCAAAACACCGCCTGAGCGACCATCGGTGTCTTTTCTGCGGGATCAGCGGTTAGGCTAATTAAAAACTCACCGGCAACGCCAAGAAAGTTTGTCTTGATATAAACCTTATAAAGATTGAGCTCCTGAAGGTACCTGTCTAAAGGAGACTCCTGCAGCGTAAATAATGTCGTGAATTCCGATGAGGAACGCCCGATGACCTGCGCCGTCCCTATTCCTTCATACAGATGAGCCTGCATGTAGAGCTTTTTTTGGAAATTGACGAAATCTGCAGTGAAATTAGCTACGGGTTCTTCACTCAGTGCACGGTTATATAGAGACAGCGCCGTTCCTGAATTGGCAATACCCATGCCTCGCAAACCGTCGGTCGTTCCTGAGAAACCGTTTTGAGCGGTAATAAACGATGTAAATAACATCGAACCATAAATACCACTACAGTAACCTAGCAAAGCCTGAATCTTAGCGAAAGGCTCACCTTCAAAATCATGCAAAATATCCACATAATTCGTCCCTGAAGGATTATCGCCGCATCGCTGAACCTGCAATATTTTACGTTTTATTGACGATTTGCCCGAAACGGTCAGTGTTTGACCTTTCGAGAAACTGCTGGTTGTCCCCTGAGAAATCGAAACATCTTTCGATTCCATCAGCATTAACCATGCTTCCCCCTGAGTCTGGTAAGCCATCAGGATTTCACTTCTGGTGATACCATTACTGACAATTTTGCCACGAGACAGGCCTTCAAGGCTGTCAACTTGCACGATGGATAAATAACGTCCGTTGTAGTCATGGTCGCCGGTAAGCTGAGAGTATTGAGATCCCCCTCGCAGGAGAATGCCTCCGTAGCGATTGTTGGCAACAAACTTGACGTTTATCTTCCATGATTCCGAGATAGGTGTCGTGCCTTTGGTGCCACGCGTGATATGTACGCCTAGCCAGTTTTCAGTCCAAAAGTCGCCGGTAATCTGCAGGGCGCCGTTTGGCCAGGTGTGTTCGCCGTTTGAGATGACGCGTATACAGTTTCTTGCATCACCAATGTGTAGTTGGCACAAAGCAAAACCATTGTCTTTAGCCCGGATCCCGTCTGCCTTGCCTGCGCCATTGAGCATATTGATACGCAGATTCAGGCCGGTAATGTTACCGTCAGTATCGCCGATGAAAATCATCGGTAAGGCATCCCACAATGTGGTGTTTTCCTGCCAGTTTTTATTGGCTACCAGGTGGGAAATACTAATGTTTAGACCTCGGTTACCGAGATACTCAACGATAATGGGCTTACTTATGTTGTAGGTGCCGGTGCCATAAACGTCGTGGATATCGTTCTTAATCGCGTACTTCAGCGCGGCGTTAATCGCCGTACTCCAGTCTCCGCGGGCGCTATCCGCATCGGCAAAATCTTCAATAGTGACAAAGTTATTGAGTTTCGCACCCACCGTATTTCGGCCATACGGATGTTTAAGGGCGTAACCGGTAATTCCTGCGCCGTCTAGCGACTTTAAATTTTCAACTGCAGCTGCAATTGACTCGCTGCCTTGTACTGCCTGAGCATGCTGGAGAGGTTCTGCCGCATTGGCACGACTTCCGCCGAGCCAGCCGACGGCTGCCGAGGGAACAAGCCAGCGAAACAAACTTCTTCGGGAAATTGTCATGATCTCGTGTCACTTCTGGTTAGGGCCAGAGACTGTCCGGCTGTTCCCCACTGCACCAAGTGTGCGCAACGGAATGAATAAAGGGCGGCTTATAAAGAGCAGCTATATAGAGAGGTATAGACTGAACTTTGCAGAAGAGTACCCGATATTTTCTGCTGTGAAATAGATGAACAATTTTGAAACGTTGCCCAGGGCAAATTATTAACTTCGGCCAGTGAAATGGCCGAGTTCTTATAAGGGAAACTACGCGCGGAACTTATTGCAAACTTCGATGATGTGCTCTACATCGCTGTTAGAAAGCGATGGATCGGCAGGCAGACTTAAAATCTGATCATGAATCGCTTCATTAAGCGGGAAACTTAAATGATTCATTTCCTTGTAAGCTTCCTGCAAATAAGGAGGTTTAGGATAATGAATGATTGTCTCCACGCCGTTTTGCTCGAGGTAATGCTTTAATGCATCACGATGTGCGCTGCGAACTACGAACAGGTGCCAGGTATGCTGTTCGCGATTAGCGACTTTTGGCAAGGTAATGATCGGGTTATTTATCCCGGCGAGATAGCGCTCAGCAATACGCCTGCGGTTCTCGACTTCAGGCCAGAAATACTTCAATTTAACGCTCAGAAGGGCGGCCTGCATTTCACTTAGTCGGCTATTAACACCCTGATAAATATTATAATAACGCTCTTTAGAACCATAATTACGAAGTGCTCTCAGGGTTGCCTCAAGTTCTTCATCGTTGGTCGTTGCAGCACCAGAATCACCCAGCGCGCCGAGATTTTTGCTCGGATAGAAGCTGAACGCCGAGGCGTCGCCCCAATAGCCTGCACGATGTCCATCAAGGGTAGCACCGTGAGACTGAGAACAGTCTTCGAGCACCAAAAGGTTAAACTCACGCGCGATTTCCATGATTTCTGGCATCGGGGAGAGGTAGCCATAGAGGTGTACTGGCATAATCACTCGGGTATTTGGGGTAATCGCTTCACGAATTTTGCTGACGTCGATGTTATAGCTATCGGCGTCCGGCTCTACAAACACCGGCTTTAAATTGTTTTCTGTTATCGCTAATACGCAGGCGATATAGGCATTGGCCTGAATGATGACTTCATCACCGTCTTTGATTTTACCCAGCAGTTTCCAGGCGCGAAGCACAAGCACAAGTGCATCGAGTCCGGACGCTAATCCGATACACGTTCTCACCCCACAAAATTCCGCAAATTCCTGCTCAAACTTGCGGACTTCAGGCCCGAGAATGTAATACCCGGAATCAATCACGCGTGCGCTTGCTGCTTTAAGATCTTCCGCATAGGGTGTATTGATTTTCTTGAGATTGAGAAAGTTGATCATTTACGCATCCTTTTCTGGAGCATCTGGCAAAATAAAGTGTTCATTTTCTTTGTAGAAAGTCGCCAACATTACCGGGACATCGATTTCGTAAAAATGATTCGTCTCATCCTCGCCGTGATAGCGATGCGATATCTTCTTGATGAAGCGTAAGGCGGGGGCGTTGTCTTTACGTGCATCGACAACTAACACACCAATCCCTATATCATTCATAGATTCCAGCATCAGCAAAATACTTTCGATTGCTGAGGTCATGGTTTTATTTTCATTGAGAATCCAGCTGCCGCAGTGGGCAATACTTTTCTCACGATCGACGCCGTAAGCACGCAAAGAACCTACGGGCTGCTGATTATCGATACGTTGAATGATGAAATAATATTCTTCACCTGCGGCTTCGCGTTTTTTGTAGTTTTCGAGCCACACTTTTTGCTGCAACGGGTCATCATCAACCGGTGTCAAAAATTGAGTACTTTTTGGGGCAACACGCAGGCTGTGAACAAATTCATAGTCGCTGGTTTCAACGGGGCGAAGCAGTATGGTTTTGCCATATTTATTCTTCATACTTGGCCTTTGCCTCTTCGATGAATACATCGTAATCGTGAATGTAATCGCCTTTGTCATACTTTTCGCTTGAGAGCACCACTAATGCACAGTCTTTACTAAAGTCATGCATTTCTACCCACACCATGTCATTGACCAACAGGCCTTTAGAGGGACTGTCCAGCCAGTGATCGCTGATTTTCATCCCGTCATTCAGGCGAACGCGCAGTTTACCGACCAGACAAATAAGGAACATTTTGTCACGACGGTGGGCGTGAAAGCCGCGATTTTGATTGGTATTGGTATTGAAGATGTAGAAAAGCCTTTTGATTTCAAAAGGAACTTGATTCATGGATTCCACGCTGACTAGGCAACCACGCTCGTCAGTGAAAGTCACCAGGTCAATCACCGAGTGTTGTGGCGGCTGTGAGGAGTCTGTTTCATCAGTGTGTGTAAATAAATTCATAATAATGCCTCTAACCTTATGATTAGTTATGATTTGGGGCTTTGGAGAAACCGTATAAGCCAATTTTTATGTCGATTATCAAAAAATGACATTTTTAATCTGATTCGCACATCGAACCCGATATGACAGACATCCATGGTGGAAATAATGTGCGATCGGTACATTTTCTCGCCTAATGGTTGAAATGCAAGGGCGGATCGCACATGTATTTTAAAGCGTCTTATTGAAGTTTTATTATTATAGTCGCGTAAGAGTGATTAGGGTTTAACATCGCATTATTATGCGTATTTTTATTCCCGCCCCTTATCGCGAAGGATTCCATTTCGCTATTAAGGCTGCATGAAATCCAACATTGAATACTGTCAAAAATTACGGCTTTTTCTGAAAAACATTAGCACCCAATTATTTTTTTATCGCATTCCAACTGATATACGCTTTATTAAAGAGCGACATGCGTAGGAATATTCGCAGAAAAAGTTTTTTTTCGTTACGATAAAGATATTTCATCACTTCAGGACTGATAGGGACAAACACCTTATTTCGTACTACCAGACTTTGGGTATCTCCACCCCAAGGTACTAAAGTTTCCATATCAAAAGAAGATTTCTCATTTTGATACAGACAGGCTAGATACCTTTTTTTCACTGCTTCATAACCATTTACGGCAACTATCTCCTCGACAACCCCATCGTCTTGATAGTGGTCAATCGTGTCAATCACATCACCCACGCTTGGTCTTTTAAGCTTATCGGCCGGCGAATAACCTTGTACCCGTGACATTAGTCCAATCCCTCGTTTACCGGCAAGAATCTGTTCGGCAAAAGCGGTTCCTCCCGGGAAAGGGTAGCTATCAACGTAGAAATCAGCCTCCCGTGTCAGAGAGATAAACTGATCGTACGGCAGGTAACGCAGTAGCCTCAGCCGCTTTCCGTAACGCAGCTTGAGAGGCCACCACCAAAAGTTTGTTAACATCGACACGCCAACAATCGTGAAGGTGGTTTGTGGCCATTTATCCAATATTTTAGCTATTAGCGGATTGATATTTTCTCCGCGAAAGGGCTTGAATTTCATCGCTGCCCCTGAACTAAAGAAACTTGGGTTAGCGCTGACTTCACTCGAGGTAGTCGCCTTTTCTGGGCGAATATCTGACACGGGAATACCTAAAAATGAGGTTTGCCCGGCGATAGTCTTAAGCTTGTCCAGACGAGCACCGTAGCTGCTGAGTTGGAAATAATAATTCGCTACAGCACTGCCAAAGGTGAAAGCGTGGTCGGCATGGTTTACAAAGTAAACATTGAGCTCCCGAACCTGCTGTATCAACCCGCAGGCCACCACCGTTGCGATATCGTCAGCATGGATATGCAACACGATACGTTTATAGTCCTTGCAGAAGGAATGAATCTGCTTGACGGTTTCAATAAGGTCGTTTGCTTCGATCGAATGGACGGCAGTAAATATCTTTTTGCAACGCTCCAGTGCTTTTTCATCACTGTAGCGCGTAATCAGTAAATCTGGCGGTATCTCATGCATTCCGGCCAGCTTTTCCATTAATCGCGTATGACCGCCAATAATATAAGCTTCAGTAATGATATGTAGACAATCTTTATTGGGGACTGACTCCGAGGATAAGGATAATGATTCCTTGGCGCGATTTATCAGTACCTTCTCCATTTCAGGGTCATCATATCGACCAATATCCATGGTATGGAGAAGGGAACCGTAGACTTTTGCTGCCTGCATACTGATATTGAAGTCTAACGTGTTTAATACTTTTTCCCTAAGAGGATTGATAAACGTCTTCATGATTATTTATGACCTTCACGTTGGGAAATAACCTACGGTAGAATTACAAACCCAGTACATAAAAAATAAAGAAAAATACATTACGTACTGAACCTGATTTACGAATACCGTGGCTACTAAACAATTTGAAGCGAGAGAAAATCCCTTTTTCGAAAGATTCAATATAAGCAGTGAGCAGTGCTTTGTCGGCAGATTTGAGGACCTGACCATAATCATCGAGAAAAAGCTGGGCCTGAGCTCGGGTTTTCTGCACCGAGATACGCGTTTGCTCCATTTTTTTCTTCATTGATGCGCCGAACAGCATGTCACCCAGTGAGGCTGATTTAGCACCTACCTGATTGTTACCATGCTGACGGTAAAGAATAAGCGAATTATCCAGGAAACTAATGCGGCCAGTAGAAGAAGCCAGCAGGGCAATATACCAGTCGTGCATGATGGACTCGCTGATGCGGCTGTTCTGAGTCTCAATCAGAAGCTCGCGGTTAAGGGCCATCACGCAGCCTGTGACAGAGTTACTGACGATCAGCGCGGCAAAGTCAGGATTACGATTCAAATTCTGATACGTAAACATTGAAATATGCACGGGTGACAGATTTTTGTCAGCCACGCAAAGGTCTGAATGCAGGAGTATCGGGCCGCTTTGCTGTTGTTCAAGTTCGATAAATCTGTCGATGAACAAGCGCATTTTATTTGGCAGCCACAGGTCGTCCTGGTCGCTGAAGAACGTATAGTCCGCGTCGGTATTGGCAATCAAATAATTGAAGTTTTCCCGAGGCCCACCTTTTTTACCGTTATCGAGCAACTCTATCCGTGGATCCTGCTGGTTAAAACGTTGGATAATCGCCGAGGTATTATCAGAAGAATTATCATCCGAAACCAGAATGTGGCAGTCGTACTCTGGTAAATGTTCGAAATTTAACAAAATGGACTGAATCTGCTCTGTTACGTATTTCTCACCGTTATACGTAGCCAGGATAACGTTTATTTTTCTCATAGCGTCTCAGCGTTCAGGATCTTTTTAAGCTTACCCATCGCTAACCTTAAATGAGTAAGCTTTAAGACTTTGGTGTTTAAATCAAAACTTGCGAATTATTTCAGTAAGCGCGGCTTCCCAATTTGACAGCTGTACGCCCAAAGACTTTATCTTTTCGCCGGCAAGGACAGAATAGGCCGGACGTCGTGCAGGCGTTGGGTATTGATCAGTTGTCACTGCGTTAAGCGTCGGTTTCTTCTCGATTCGCCCCTGAGAAACGGCAACATCAAAGATCTTATCCGCAAATTCAAACCACGAAACTTCACGATCGCCGCCAAAATGGTAAATGCCCCCTTGGGCGTTGCTTTGAAGAAGCTCAATGATTGCAGTTGCCAGGTCGCCTGCATAGGTCGGACAGCCACGTTGGTCGCTTACAATGCCTAGTTCGTCACGTTTTTCGGCAAGATTGACCATCGTTTTCACGAAGTTACTGCCGTATTCGCTGAACACCCAGGCGGTACGAATAATCGCCGCTTCAGGTAAAATGGCCTGAACAGCGTTTTCGCCGTCAAGTTTGGTCTTACCATACACGCCAAGAGGATTCGTTGTATCCGTTTCACGATAAGGTTGGGTGCCCTTACCGTCGAATACATAATCGGTAGAGACATGGATCAGTTTAGCCCCGACGCTACGCGCGGCGTGAGCCAGGTTTTCAGGACCCAGCGTGTTTACACGAGCAGCGGATTCAGGTTCACTCTCTGCTTTATCAACGGCGGTGTAGGCACCCGCGTTGACGATGGCATCGGGTTTCCATGAAAGTACGGCTTCTTCAACCTGAGATTTGTTGCCGATATCCAGTTCGGCAGATCCCAGAGCGCGCACCTGCCAGCCCTCCGGGAGCCTGTCCTGAAAACAACGTCCTAACTGTCCGTTGGCACCCGTCAGTAAAATTTTCATTTAACCAGTTCTCGCAGTGTTTTGCCGCGTTTGTCTTTGTCTGACAGCAGTGGGTTATCGATTGGCCATTCAATGCCGACGTCCGGATCGTTCCATATCAGACAGGCTTCAAGCTCTGGCGCATAATAATTGGTGCATTTATATTCAAAATCAGCAACATCAGACAGCACCACAAAGCCGTGTGCTAAACCCGGTGGTACCCAAAATTGGGTCTTGTTCTCTTCGGAAAGCAGTACGCCGTACCACTTGCCGTAGGAAGCAGACTCAGGGCGAATGTCGACAGCCACGTCATAGACTTCACCACGAACTACGCGCACCAGTTTGCCTTGAGGATTAGCAGTCTGAAAATGCATGCCGCGCAAGACGCCCTTGCTAGAACGTGAATGGTTGTCCTGAACAAACTCCAGATCGATGTTCAACATTTGCTGGTAACGTTTTTTCTCAAATGTCTCAAGAAAGAAACCACGACTGTCGCCGAACACCTTAGGTTGAATAATTTTGACGCCTACAAGCGGAGTATCAATGATTTCCATGTTAGATGTCCTTAAATTCAATCAGCTGGGTCAGATATTTTCCATAGCCGGTTTTTGCTAGAATTTTCGCCTGTTGTGCAACTTGTTCATGCGAAATCCAGCCTTTACGGAAGGCAATCTCTTCAAGACAGGCCACTTTAAAGCCCTGGCGTTTCTCAATGGTATGAATAAATTGAGAAGCTTCGAGCAGGCTGTCGTGTGTTCCTGTATCTAACCAAGCAAAACCGCGACCCAATTGTTCAACTTTCAGGTTACCAGCTTTCAGGTACATCTCGTTCAGCGTGGTGATTTCAAGCTCACCTCGGTGCGAAGGCTTGATTTGCTTTGCCATTTCAACAACGTGATGATCGTAGAAATAAAGACCGGTTACCGCCCAATTTGAACGAGGCTCAGTCGGCTTTTCTTCAATGGAAATAGCGCGATTCTTTTCGTCAAACTCTACGACGCCAAAACGCTCTGGATCCATTACCTGATAGCCAAAGACGGTAGCGCCATCAATATTGCTCACCGCGTGCTCAAGTTTACGACCGAAGCTTTCACCGAAGAAAATGTTATCACCAAGGACCAGTGCACAGCTTTCACCGGCAATAAAATCCTCGCCGATAATAAATGCCTGGGCTAAACCATCCGGGCTTGGCTGAATAGCATATTGCAGTGAAATACCAAATTGGGAACCGTCACCCAAAAGACGAAGAAATGCATCATTATCTTCGGGTGTGGTAATAATAAGAATGTCTTTAATACCAGCCAACATCAAAACAGAGATCGGATAATAGATCATCGGTTTATCATAAATAGGGAGCAACTGCTTCGATACACCGCGGGTAAGGGGATATAAACGCGTTCCTGAGCCGCCAGCCAGAATGATACCTTTCATGATTCTGTCACCTTAAAATTTATTTAGAAAGACCAAGACGCTCAGTCCAAGTACCCGCTTTAATAGTATTTACCCACTCGAAGTTATTCAGATACCATTGCACTGTCTTACGAATACCACTTTCGAAGGTCTCTTCCGGTTTCCAACCTAATTCACGGTCAATTTTTCCGGCATCGATGGCGTAACGCTTGTCGTGTCCAGGGCGGTCGGCAACCCAGGTAATCAAATCACGATAGTGTTTAATTCCTTCAGGTTTCTCTGGCACCAGTTCTTCAAGTAAATCGCAAATAGTATTAACTACCTCAATATTCTGGCGCTCATTATGGCCACCGATATTGTAGGTTTCGCCGACTTCACCTTCAGTCACAACCTTGTGCAGTGCACGGGCGTGATCTTCAACATACAACCAGTCACGAATCTGATCGCCTTTGCCATAGACCGGCAGAGGTTTACCCGCCAGGGCATTCAGGATGATCAACGGAATCAGTTTCTCAGGGAAATGATAAGGGCCATAGTTGTTAGAACAGTTCGTCACCAGGGTAGGCAGGCCGTAGGTGCGTTTCCATGCTCTCACCAAATGGTCACTGGCGGCCTTGGACGCAGAATAAGGGCTACTAGGGGAATAGGGGGTTTCTTCGGTGAATAGGTCGTCCACGCCGTGTAAATCACCATACACTTCGTCGGTGGAAATATGGTGGAAGCGGAAGGCGGCCTTGGCTTCTTCAGTAAGAGATAACCAGTATTCACGCGCGGCTTCAAGCAGGGTATAGGTACCCACTACGTTGGTTTGAATGAATGCGCCAGGACCATCAATAGAACGGTCAACGTGGCTTTCTGCCGCGAGATGCATCACCGCGTCAGGTTTGAATTCAATGAATACTTTTTTCAACGCTACTGCGTCGCAAATGTCTACCTGGGCAAAGCTATAGCGCGAATCATTGCTTACTGGAGCCAGTGAAGCCAGATTACCCGCATAACTAAGGTTATCGATAACCAGCACTTCATCATTGGTGTGCTGAATAATGTGTCTAACGACGGCCGAACCAATAAAGCCGGCACCACCTGTTACGATAATTTTCATTGTATCCTCAACAAATAAGGTAGAAGCAACGGAGGAGTTGTTATTTCCAATAGCGTTTGTGCATACTCAATGCGCGGTTCCATCCGAATGGCAGGGTTTTGTAATTCTTCCCCAACTTATATCCGGCTATTTTCATTGCATTATTTATACATGCACGTGGGATATACATAACTCCGTGTTTGAGCAAAAAGCGCAGCTCAGAAAAAATAAATTTTTTACCTTCACCACCTGCACCGCCAAAATTTTGATGAATCCACCGTTCTTTACCGTGGAAAACACCAATATCAAAGTAACGCTTAAATTCTTCAAGAGAAGTGTAATTATGAGAGTGACGAACCTGAGCTTCAGCCACATAGGCCACTTTATATCCTGCTAATACCGCCTTCCCGGCGAAATACATATCTTCACTGAGAATAGTATTAGAGGGGAATCCTCCTAACTCTTTAAATGTTGATATTCTATAGGCAGCAAATGAATTAGAAATGAAAACTGTTTTCAGGCCGACGCGGGCTGCGTCTGCCTGAGTATAAACATAGTTTTGAGCGGTATAGTTAAAACTGCGTGCATGCTGAGAGATAGGGGTCGCGTCAACATGAGGTAACTGGCGTCCATAGGCACAGGCAACTTTGGGATCTTCAAAGGCTGCAACCAGTTTTTGCAGGCTCCCCTCTTCCGGTATCGCATCCTGCGTTAGGAATATCACTATGTCACAGTCGGCGGGAGCGCAGTCTACTGCAAGATTTCGCGTCCCACCGTGATTAAACTCTTGAGAACTTATCCCAATGACATTGAACCCGGCCTGTTCCGCTAAAGCAGCCGTACCGTCACGGCTGCCAGAATCGATAACCTGAACATAAAGATCTTCAGGTGCATACTTCTTAATGTTAGCTATCGACTCTTCCCATATTTTTCCACCGTTGTAAGTGGGTATAGCCAAGAAGTATTTCATCATCTTTTCCTGGTTTAGCCAGAGATGAATAATTGCCCCCACGCAATAATTACGTCATCGCTGACATATTGACGCGTGGGGACTCAGTCTTAATTCCAGTCACGGATATATTTTACTGTTTCAGTCAGGTTATTAACGCCGGTGATCGTTGGTACGATCTGGCTGATAACGCGGTTCCAGCGCACGATAGGCGCTGCAGTGACATAAACAATGTCGTAAGGCTGTAACTGGAAGTTGCTGCTAAGAACCATCGCCGACGCATCTTTTGCATTCAGCTGATAGATGTCGGCAATTTTTCCTTTATCTTGACCTGTTCCGTTGTGAATACCACGGATGACAAAGACACCGGAAGCATCAGCCATATCCTGAGCAATACCGTTAGCATTACCCAAGGCCTCGGCCAGGGTCATACCACTGCGGTCCATTTTAAGCGTGCTTTGCTGGCCAACTTCACCCATGACGAAGACTTTGAGATCGTCATTGCGTGGCACGTAAAGAATATCGCCAGGGTAGAGCAGACGGTTTTGAGTCATGTCACCGTTTTGCATCAGCGCCTGGAGGGAAATACGTTCATCGTGGCCGTTATGAGTCAGCACCACATTGCGCCAGTCGGCATTGGCGGTCAAACCGCCGGCGGCGTTGATAGCATCGACAACGGTCAACGGAATATTGGTAATTGACTGCTGACCTGACGTTGTCACTTCACCTGTTATATAGGCTCTCTGTGAGCGGAACGAGGCTACGCTAACGTCAACCTGTGGGCTTTCTACGAAAGCAGACAGACGTTTAGCAATCATGGTACGAACTTGATCAAGCGTGAGACCTGCAACGTGAACCTGGCCAATATAAGGATAGAAAATATTACCGTCTGCACCGACCCAGTTACCCGTGTCACTGGCGCTACGGTATTGGCCTGCTGGCGTGGTTAATTCTGGGTGATCATAAATAGTTATCATCAACACGTCACCGATCCCGATGTGGTACTGATAACTTTTTAAAAGAGTTGTTAATTGTGGATTAGGACGTGCAATTGCGGCAGGGGGCTGCATCTTATTGACCAGATAGGGGGTCATTGGATAGATGTTGACCAGCTTGTCCAGGTCGTAATCGCTGTCTGGGACCTCGACGACATTTTTACTCCCGGTAATTAAGCCTTGCCCTGGTATAACTGTACAGCCGCCCAAAATACCCACAGCAAAGAATAGCGCAGAAAGTTTAAAAAGATTTTTGTGCATAGGTTCCAGACCATCTCGTTTTTTAAGAGTTACTGTCTTTATCATCATCATCATCTTCGACGTTAAAGAGATAACAGACCCAGGCGGGGAATGCATCCTGCTTGCCGGAAAAGGTGTGTGAAATCTCGCATTACTTCTGAAGTGTTCAAGTGTTAACCGGGAAAGAGTACGCTACCGCCCTTGGCTCGTAGCTACCAATACACTAAAAAAATAAGCATATAATCTTGGTCCGCACTTCAGAGTACAGACAATAACAGCCCTTGCTCTCCAAATAAATTAGCTTCGCTAAATTATTTCGACAGCTTAGGAGGCTCTGCGCTGTCGTTTATATTATTATTCCGCCTTGCACTTGATGTTTTTACATCTATGGGCTACGCACAATCCTGTTGACCTAAACTGTCGCGAGGGCTTGACTCACAGGGGTTTAGTTGTCAGTTTTTCTCACTTTCTCTGCTGAAATGAACTTCGTGGACAAATTCGCTTGAGCAAAACAAGGTTAACAAAACCATTCAAACTATCTTCTGGAGAACCTGTTTTTCAGATAATGCCTATTATCTTCAGAGCCAACATTACAAAATAAAGTAGAGATTAAGACTGATTTTTTTATGCGCTTTTCCCGTTTTATCCGCATCAATGATTTAAATAAAGAGCATTATAAAAATCGCTTTAGCGGAGGTTTGGGTCAGAGTCGCATTGTTATTTGGCTTACAGCCTCCCAAAAGATTAAGGCTCGTTACGTTTTCATCAGGTCCGGTGAGGCAAGATCCTAGCTGTTATAGCGTATCTGGCGGTTAACAAGGGGCAATTATATCCTGTTGCTTTTTTTGCATTGTTTAAAAAAAACGCATCTAGGATTAATCCTATGCTAGCATCATAGCAATTTGAAACAAGAGCGGCCAGAGCAAATTTTGGCGAAACGTCATATTTTTCAAGGTTTATTGCTTGCATTTTTTTGACGCTCTGCGTTTGAAACAACGATAAGTATATATAATACGATTGTTCCAGATTCGCAACACCTTAGTGAGTTCCTGACAGAGGTTTTTTTAATAATCTTGTCAAAAGTTTGTATAAAACTTGCCGTTCTATAACAGTTTCTTATGGTAGAAGAGGGGCCTGCGCGGCTTGGTGGGGCACAATAATTACCTGAAGTAACTATAAGGTCTGTTTTTACCGCCAAATTTATAGACAATCGGTCAAAAATTAATTCTGACGTTACTCTTTTTGAACAGCTGCTTTTAATTTATACGCAATTTGACTTTGTTTAAGCCTGATACCTTTTCGCCTCCTTGGGAAATAGTAGGGATAAAATACAAAAAGCGTTTTCTTTGGCGAGTCAAAACTTGAAAACGTTAAGATATGTGACGAGGCGTAAATAGAGGCATTATTCCCCACCTCTCGTTATATGCTCGGATTGTTAAAATAATATTTCGGTGGTTAATTTCGCGGCCGTCGTGTGCCACTGAGTTCTGGCATTACTGTGCGAATTAATTCCAGAAACTTTAGAAGTCGAGCGGGATAATAGCTGGCGTAAGGATAAACCAGGTACACGGGTAAGGGTTTAGCGTGCCAATCGGGCAAAATATGTACCAGGGTTCCGTCAACGATATTTTCGCTCACAACCCAAGCGGATACTATTGCTGCCCCCAGCCCGGTTTCTGCCGCCTTACGCGCGGCATACAAACTGTCGGTGCTTAATTTGGGTTTAATCTCAAAGCTGGCGCTTCTCCCACTTTCCCCATGACTTAACGTCACTTCGTTACGGTAAAAGGTACTTACCGCTATCCAGGGCAATCGGGCAAGACTGTCTATTTGCTTGATAGGAGAGTAACCCGCGAGAAGCGACGGTGAGGCAACGACGATTCTCGGCACCTCGGCGAGCAAGACCGCGACCATCGAGGGATCGGTTATCTCCCCAACTTGAATCATGCAGTCGATGTGTTCGGCGATAAAGTCAGGGGTACGGTCATTCAGCATCCAGTCAACGGACATATTGCCGTAGCGCTGCAGATATTCAGTCAACGGGGCGATCAGCTGGTCTTGTCCGAAGGCGTGCGGTGCACGGACGCGCAAAATGCCCTCTGGTTCTTCGCCATCGCCTCGGAGGTCGTCCTCGAGTGCACTCCACTGCTCAATGAGCAACTTGGCATGGCGATAACAGCGTTGTCCGTCATCGGTCAATTTCATCGCATGCGTGGTGCGCAGTATCAGTTTTGCCCCAAGCATACGCTCCAGCGCCTGCAACCGCCTGCTGACGGTGGGTTGGCTGGTTTGCATTTGTTGTGCAGCCGCCGAGAGGCTGCCGCTTTCCACGATACGTATAAAGGTACGCATCAGGTCTATGCGGTCGATACCGCCTGAGGAAGTTTTGCTCATACGTATTATGTATAACAGTTTTACCTTTTAGATGACTACCACTTATTGGTGACATACATAAAAATGCACACATCGGATAGCAGCCAGAGCGACCACGCACAGTATCGCCAGTCAGCGATACTTAACCTTTCGGCAAAAAGAAAGTCACCGGGGATACCACTATGTCAGAATTAGAAACAACACAGAATATTGCACCCGTGGAAGAGCCCGCGCTTCCCGGTAAAATGGTGTTTACGCTCGCCGCAGGCACCGGGCTGAGCGTTGCCTCTATTTATTACAGTCAGCCTATGCTCGGTATTATCGGGCCTTCTCTTGGCGCAAACCTCACGCAAACGGGGCTTATTCCCACGCTCACTCAAATTGGTTATGCGTTAGGAATTTTGTTTCTTATCCCGTTGGGTGACCGTTTTGACCGCCGCACGATTATCTTGCTGAAAAGTGTGTTACTGACGTTGTCACTGCTGCTGTGTGGTTTCGCGCCCGGAATTCACGGCGTGCTCCTCACCAGTCTATTAATCGGTGCAACGGCGACCCTGGCGCAGGATATCGTTCCCGCCTCGGCGGCGCTTTCCCCGGCGGCACAGCGGGGTAAGACGGTGGGCACCGTAATGACCGGTCTGCTGGTCGGGATCCTGCTTTCTCGCGTGGTCAGCGGCGTCGTGGCCGAGTACTTCGGCTGGCGTGCGATGTATCAGTTGGCGGCGGTGAGCGTGGCGCTGGTGGGACTGGCGCTGTGGCGGGTGTTGCCACGATTTACGCCCGGCACTGAGCTGAGTTATCCGCAGCTGCTGCTCTCCATGCGTCACCTCTGGCTGCACTACAAAACGCTACGCCGCGCTGCGCTGTCGCAGGGCCTACTGTCGGTGGCCTTCAGCGCTTTCTGGTCAACGCTGGCGATTATGCTGAACGAGACCTACCATTTGGGCAGCGGCGTGGCAGGGGCGTTTGGCCTCGCGGGTGCCGCAGGCGCACTTGCCGCACCCTTGGCGGGTAAACTGGCTGACAAGCAAGGGCCTGCCCTGGTGACGCAGATAGGTTCGGCGCTGGTGATGGTGTCATTTGCCGCCATGTTCCTGCTGCCGTTGCTGTCGCCGCATGCGCAGATAGCGCTGATTGTTCTGAGCGCAATTGGATTTGATTTGGGCGTGCAGGCTACGCTGGTGTCACATCAGTCCTTGGTATATGGCCTGGATCCTGCGGCCCGTGGACGCCTGAATGCACTGCTGTTTACGGTGGTGTTCATCGGCATGGCCGTCGGATCGGCACTCGGTAGCAAAGCCCTGGAGCTAGGGGGATGGCAGGGCGTTATCGCGCTTGCGACCCTCGCCGGTGCGGGAAGCCTGATCGTGCGAATTATGAGCCGAAAAATCTAAACTTTCGCCGTCTCGCACGATAAAGCAGCAGTGTTTCTCATAACAGCACAGGGAGATCATCTGCCCACTGGTTCAAATTGCTTTAAAAGTGTAGCCTGTGGGCAAGGTGCTAACACCACGGTGTTTAAGAAGAGGAAAAGACAATGACTATTGAATACGCAATCGTAGCGGGCGGCTGTTTCTGGTGTACGGAAGCTGTGTTTAAAGATGTGATCGGCGTTGAGACCGTTGAAAGCGGCTATATTGGCGGCACGACGGAGAACCCGACCTACGAACAAGTATGTACTGGCGAAACCGGCCATGCTGAAGCAATCCGCATCGGTTTTAACCCAGACCAGCTGAAATACGGCGATTTGCTGGACATCAGCTTTGCGACTCACGACCCTACCCAGCTCAACCGTCAGGGTAACGACATCGGCACCCAGTATCGTTCAGCTATTTTCCCGCTGAACGACGAGCAGAAAGCCGAAGCCGAAGCGGCTATCGCCCGTGCGCAGGAAAGCAATACCGATCCGGTGGTGACTGTAATCGAGCCGATCGCGCCTTGGTATCCAGCAGAGAACTATCACCAGGATTACTGGGATGGTGCAGGCCAGCGCAACGGTTACTGCATGGCGGTTATCCCGCCTAAGCTGCAAAAGCTGCGTAAAAGCTTTGCTAACCGCACTAAGTCCCTGCAAGACAAGTAAGCCTTAAGGCTGCTGCCAAGACAGCGCAAACTCAGACAGTTTGCGCTGTTTTATTCTCTGATACCGCGACTTCGGACCTATCCTCCCAGACTTAACCCACCGTCACACACGATATTCTGCCCGGTAATAAAGGTATTTCTCACCAAAAAAGCAATCGCTTCGGCGACGTCCTGTGCGCTGCCGACTCTCCGAACAGGGGTCTTTTGAGCATATTCAGCAAACAGGCCGCTCTTCTGGTGGTCATCCAAAAAGTCCCACCAGGGGGTATCAATCACTCCCGGAGACACCGCATTGACTCTTCGTGGGCAGATTTCGGCCGCCAGCGTTGGAACCCATCCGGCAATCGCTGCATTGGCTGCACCTATCCCACTGGTACCCGGCATCGCCGTCAGAGCCGTGATGGCGCTTAGGAAGGTGATACTGCCGGTGGCGCTTAAAGTGGGCAGCGCTGCCTGTGCACAGTTGAAATGTGGAAAAACCTTTTCTTCAAATCCCTGACGCACTTCATCAACGCTGAGGCTGGCGAAGGCGCCCACGCCCTTACCGCTGCCCAGCGCCAGAATCAAGTGATCGAGCGGCCCTAGGTCGGCAAAAACGTCGGGGAGTTGAGAATGAGCCGTGGCATCGACAACAACCGTATCCAGCGGGTAAGGCGCATCGCGTTGAGCCCGATACAGTTTTTCGGCATCGCGCCCTGCGATAGTGACACGGTAGCCCTGCATCGCCAGTAAATTTGCCGTTGCCAGACCAATACCTGATGAACCGCCAATAACCAAAACATGTTGCGTCGTCATAATAAAATTATCCATAGTGATGAGAGTAAAAGGACTCGTGCCGAAAGGCGTTATCCAATCGGCGCCCGCAGCGCTATCCTTGCGTGTTTAAAGAACCCTAAACAGTCTTCGGTTTATCATGGTATTCGCGACTACCTGTCTGCATAAGGAGAAGGTCATGAGCGCAAGAAATTTCAGGGAGTTGGGCAATTTTCTTCGCGCTCGCCGCGAATCGCTGCTGCCGCAGGACGTCGGCCTGCCCTTGGGGGAACGACGGCGCACGCCTGGCTTGCGCCGTGAAGAGGTTGCACAGTTGGCAAAAGTTGGCACGGCCTGGTACACCTGGCTTGAACAGGGGCGTGAAGTGAAGGCTTCAGCAGGCGTACTCCTGACTCTGGCCGATGCGCTGCGTATGACGGAGACCGAGTGTGCCCATCTGTTTGCGTTGAGCGGCAGGATGATGCCCCAGCGCTTGCCTGTGAACGAGCCACCGCTTGAGGCGGCGCTCCAGCGGATGCTTGATGATCTGAGCTTTCAGCCCGCGTACATTACGAATAAACGTTGGGATATTGTCGGCTGGAATAATGCGGCCTGTGCAGTTTTTGGCGATTATTCCCTGCTTGAGGGCGATGACCGAAATCTGCTGTCGATGCTGTTTGCCAATCAGGCACACCGGGAGTTATTGGTGGACTGGGCTGAGATAGCCCCCGCCGCGCTGGCAATTTTTCGCGCCGAAACGGCACACTGCGTCAACGAGGCGCATTTTGCGACGCTTATCGACAGATTGAATGTGAAAAGCGAGACCTTTAGGCAGCTGTGGGCGCGGCAAGAGGTATTGTCACAGCTGACCAACATCAAGCGTATTCATCACCCCATTGCCGATGCGATGTCGTTTGAATACCACAGTTTTCTCCTGTCCGACGGGTCCGCTCGCAGACTCACGGTCTATTCGCCCCAGGAAGTCAGTCGAGACAAACTGCAGGCGTTATTGCCGGTGCAGCGGCTCAACAATATCATGCGCCTCGAGAAGGAACATAAATGAACAACGACTGGATAGACGTGCGTCATTCGCCCGAGTACCAGATTGAAACTATTCATGCGCATTTTGAGGGGCACGCCTACGACGCACACTGGCATGACAGTTATCTGGTTGGCGTCACGCAGCAGGGCACACAGCAGTTTCACTGCCGACGTAATAAAATCACCAGCACGCCCGGTGACATCTTTTTGCTCGAACCTGGCGAGATACATGACGGTGACGCTCCAATAGAGGGCGGATTCACTTACCAGACCTTTTATCTCAGCCCCGAATGGCTCGACCGTGAAATTCGTCACCTGTTTCACGACACGCCGAGCAGCTATGAACTTTCATTTGCGAAAACATTAAACAGCGACCCCCGACTGGCGCAGGCCATCGCACAGACTTTTCAACTGCTGCATTTTGGCGAATTCAGAATTGTGCAACAAAGTGCGCTCGATAATCTGTTAGCGCATTTGGCTCCGCATATCCATTGGCGTGCCGAGGCGTCAGCGGCGCACCTTGCTTTGGGCTGCGCTCATCTGGCCCGTGAATATATGCATGCGCATTTGAATGAGGACCTGTCGCTGCAGGAGCTGGCCGCTGCAACAGGCACTGATCGATTCACGCTGACGCGCGCCTTTAAGCAGGCCTTTGGTATAGCGCCGCATGCTTATCTGGTGCAGTTGAGACTGGCCGAGGCGCGCATCAGACTGTCGCAGGGCGAAAAACCTGTCCAGGTTGCCGCAGAGCTTGGTTTTGCTGACCAGAGCCATCTGGGGCGCTGGTTCCGCCGCGCCTATCGCCTGTCTCCGGCGCAATATCGGCAAATCTGCACAAATCTTCCAGACTAGCGATACGCTATCATTGACAATCGGTTTTTATTCGTTAAATGGAGTAAAACCGTAATGTCAGTCTCCTCTATCACGACTTCCCCGCTAAGTGAACCGACTCAGCCTGAACGTCTGGTGATCGTCCTGAATGAAAGTCTTCCGGCAGGAAAAGCCGCTAATGCGGCGGCGGTGCTAGCAATGACGCTAGGCCAGCGTCATCCTGAATTAATCGGTTCACCTCTCGAAATTGCAGACGGAAAAACCTATCCCGGACTCACGCCGTTGGGCATCAGTGTGCTGAGCGGAAGTGACGAAGATCTCAAATCGGTGTTAGTCAATGGCACGTCGCATGGCTGCGATATAACCGTTTTTCCCCTTGAAGGTCAACAAACTACGCACTACGAGGCCTTCCTTGAGGCGGTCGCTTTGCAGACAGAAGGGAGTCTTCAACTGCTGGGAATTGCCCTCGCCGGAGAGAAAAAATCGGTACGAAAAGTGGTCGGCAAGCTCAAGCTTTTTGCCTGAAATTTGAGATTGATCACGAGCATCCCCAAGAGTGTTGGGGATGTTTCGGTCAATATATCGACTATATGGCAAAATATCGTACTGATAAGCGCATTTATAACGATTTAAAATGAGGTTTTTTTTGCCTCAATCCAAGAGAATAGGGTAGCATCTTCCGCCGTCGCCGAATTTAACCCCTCGTTAACCTCGGTTGGTCAAGAATAATACAGTGGCGATAAGCCACGACAGGCGTCAGCAATTGCAATCGTTTGCTCATGTTGAAGGCCGAGCGTGAAAGAATTCTTTTGGAGAACAGGTAAGAAATGAAACGACATAAAAAAACTGCGGAAGAACAACACGCAGCCAAAAGGCGTTGGCTGGATTCTCATGAGGATGGTTATCACAAGAGTATGGGCAATCGTCAGGTGCAGATGATTGCTATCGGTGGCTCTATCGGTACCGGTCTGTTTTTAGGCGCCGGTGCGCGTCTGCAAATGGCGGGTCCGGCGCTGGCGCTGGTCTATCTGGTTTGCGGTATCTTCTCATTCTTCATTCTGCGCGCATTGGGCGAACTGGTCCTGCACCGTCCAACCAGCGGCAGCTTTGTTTCCTACGCCCGTGAATTCCTTGGCGAAAAAGCCTCCTACGTGGCGGGCTGGATGTATTTCCTCAACTGGGCGATGACCGGTATCGTGGATATCACGGCGGTTGCGCTATATATGCACTACTGGGGCACCTTCAGCGACGTTCCACAGTGGATGTTTGCGCTCGGTGCACTGGCCATCGTCGCCACCATGAACATGATTGGCGTGAAGTGGTTTGCCGAAATGGAGTTCTGGTTTGCGCTGATTAAAGTGGCAGCCATCGCTATCTTCCTGATGGTGGGGGTGGTCTTCCTCGGCAGCGGCAAAGAGCTGGCGGGTCAACCTACCGGCTTACATCTGATTACCGACAACGGCGGTATCTTCCCACACGGGCTGCTGCCAGCGTTGGTGCTAGTCCAGGGGGTAGTCTTTGCCTTTGCGGCTATCGAACTGGTCGGTACTGCTGCGGGCGAAACCAAAGAGCCTGAGAAAATCCTGCCTAAGGCTATCAACAGCGTTATCTGGCGTATTGCACTGTTCTACGTCGGTTCTGTGGTGCTGCTGGTGCTGTTGTTGCCATGGAACGCCTATCAGGCCGGTCAGAGCCCGTTCGTGACCTTCTTCAGCAAACTGGGTGTCCCTTACATCGGTACCATCATGAACATCGTGGTGCTGTCTGCGGCACTGTCGAGCCTGAATTCAGGCCTGTACTCGACCGGGCGTATTCTACGTTCGCTGTCGATGGGCGGTTCTGCGCCTAAGTTCATGTCAAAAATGAGCAAGCAACAGGTTCCTTACGCCGGTATTCTGGTCACTGTTGCAATATACATCGTGGGTGTGGTGCTGAACTACTACGTGCCCTCACAGGTGTTTGAAATCGTTCTGAACATCGCATCGCTGGGTATTCTGAGCTCATGGGGCTTCATCGTGGTTTGTCAGATGAAACTGCGTAAGGCTATCAGAGAAGGCAAGGCGAAGGACGTTTCGTTCAAGATGCCAGGTGCACCGTTCACCTCATGGCTGACGCTCCTGTTCCTGTTCAGCGTGCTGGTGCTGATGGCCTTCGACTATCCGAACGGGACTTATACCGTGGCGACTATTCCTGCACTGGTGATTCTGCTGGTACTGGGTTGGTTCGGTCTGCGTAAACGCGCAGCGGAAGTGAAAGAGCTTGAGAAAGAACACGCAGAGACGTTTGAAGCGAAGTAATCGACGATTCTGTATGAAGAAAAACGGCCCCCTGCGTGCAGGAGGCCGTTTTTTTATGGCTTGGCGCTCAGCGTGAAGCTGAACTCACCGATGCCTTCAATGCCCCCCGAGACCACATCGCCCGGCTGGACAGCACCGACACCCGATGGCGTACCGGTAAAAATCACGTCGCCCGGCTGGAGCTCTACCGACTGCGACAAATAGCTGATAACGTCGGCAACCTGCCAGATTTGGTCGCCCAAGTCACCTGTCTGACGCGTCTCGCCATTCACCGCCAGCCAGATTTTTCCGCTGGCCGGATGGCCAATTTTACTGACAGGCAGCAGCGCATTTGCCGGAGCCGAATGATCAAAACCTTTGGCGAAATCCCATGGACGACCCATTTTCTTGGCCGTAGCCTGCAGGTCACGACGCGTCAAATCTACCCCCACCGTATAACCCCAAACGTGGCTCAGCGCCTCTTCAGGTGAAATATTCTTCCCGCCTTTACTCAGTGCAACGACCAGTTCAACTTCATGGTGCAGGTCTGAGGTCAAAGGAGGATAGGGTACTTCACCCTGAGCGGGCACGACGGCATCGGCCGGTTTCGAGAAAAAGAACGGCGGTTCGCGGTCCGGATCGTGACCCATTTCACGCGCGTGCTCCGAGTAATTGCGGCCTACGCAGTAAACGCGACGTAATGGGAAACGAGCATCTTGTCCTTCTATTGCCAGTGAAGCGGCTTCCGGTACGGGGATAACAAATTCAGTCATTTTCACTCTGCCATGGTTTAGTGTTTTGACCAGCGGTCATAACAGGGAGGATAAAAGTAGATGTTAAAAAACTGTAGTAATAAGTTTATCCAATGTAACCAGTGTCTCCGCCGCTTGCAACGAGGGCAGTTGTAAGGACTCATTAATCAAGGATTAACGATAACGCGGGGCCGCATGACTCTGTAAAAACTCCGGCAGTAATGCCTTGCGTGCACCGTCCAGTGCCAGCCATTTATTATCATCCTGCAGCGGAGGGATGGTGACGGCTTCTTTCTGGTCAAAGCCTGCCAATGCCGCATCGACCAGTTCTCCAACCTCCATCACGCCCGGAACTTCATCAATATTTTTGCCGCCTTTCTCCCAGATATCGGTGCGCGTTGCTGCGGGTAGCACGGCCTGGAAATAGACCCCGCGATCGGCAAGCTCAACCTGAAGCGACTGGGTGAAGGTGAGAACGAACGCTTTGCTCGCCGCATACACCGGGCCGCTGATTTCAGGCGCCAGCGCCAGCACAGAGGCAATATTGATAATCGCGCCGTTTTTGTGAGTCTGTAGTCCGTCGAGCGCCACGCGGGAAAGGCGTGCCAGTGAGGTCACGTTCAAACGGATAAGCTCATCGATGGCGTCAGCATCGGCATCGGTAAATTTACCCGGCAGGACCGATCCCGCGTTATTTACAAGCAGTGAGATAGCCGGGGTATCGCGGATAAGCTGTTCAACGCTTGCCAGGCTGGTGGCACGGGTAAGATCGGCGGGGAAAACGCGCACGTTGACGCCGGTTTTGCCGCTGAGCTGGGCGGCCAGGTTTTCCATTTTGGCGGCGTCGCGGGCGACCAGAATAAGATCATACCCGCGATGAGCCAGTCGATCGGCATAGGTTGCGCCGATACCGGTGGATGCGCCAGTGATAAGCGCTAAAGGTTTAGACTGTGTTGTCTGAGTCATGGTGTGTTTCCTCTGTTCTCGTCATTGCCAGGTTGAATGAATCATGGGGTTTCATTATTAAACCAGATGATTTTTAGCACCGGAGGTTTTATAATGCAACCAGATTAGGTTTCGCAGCACGGAGTGATAAATGAAACGCACCAGTTTTAACGACAGTGTGTGCCCGATCGCGCGTTCGCTTGACCTGATAGGCGACTGGTGGACTCTGCTTATCGTGCGAGATGCGCTGGGGGGCATTAAACGCTTCAGTGAGTTTCAGCGTAGTCTGGGGGCGGCTAAAAATATCCTCAGTTCGCGGCTGAAAACGCTGGTTGCGGAGGGCATTCTCGAGATTGGACCGGCGTCTGACGGCTCCGCCTATCAGGAGTATGTTTTAACGCAAAAAGGTAAGGAGCTGTATCCGATCCTGATAGCGTTGGGACAGTGGGGAAATCAGTATCTGTTTGCTGAAGACGAGGCCTGTAGCCGTGCGGTAGACAGGTTGAATTTGCAGCCTATCGAGCCGATAAGGTTGCACGCGAAGGATGGCAGGGTGCTAGGCGCGGAAGACATTCAGGTGATCCCCGGCAATAGCGGTGAGTAAAAACTGATTCAGCGTTCAATGCTAAAATCAGGTTTTACTCAGTTCTTACTCAGAGTGGAGCAGCGCGAAAGTGTGCTAACCGTTTTCCATCATTTGATGAATCACCTCGCCGACGCGTTTGATAGCCGGTTCGTGGATCTTCTCATCGAGCTGAGAATAGTTTAGCCGCAGGCAGTTACGGTATTTCCCTGAGGCAGAAAATATCGAGCCGACGGAAATTTGAATCTTCTCAGGTTCCAACAGACGGTTAAGCTTCTGTGTATCAATCTTCTCATCCAGTTCGACCCACAGTAAAAATCCGCCCTGCGGACGGCTGACGCGCACGCCTTCTGGGAAATAACGAATCACCCAGTCGGTCATGACACAGAGGTTTTGCTGATACTGTTGGCGAATACGGCGCAAATGAGTTTGGTAATACCCTTCCTTGATAAAATCGGCAATGGCCAGCTGCGGATGGGTGGCGCTTGCGCCGGTACCGATGTATTTCATGTGCAGTGCGCGATCGCGGTAACGGCCTGGGGCAATCCAGCCCATGCGCAGACCGGGGGCCAAAGTTTTAGAAAATGAGCTGCACAGCAGGACGCGGCCGTCATCGTCGAATGAGTAGATTGTCGCGGGGCGCGGATACTGATAGGCCAGATCGCCATAAACGTCGTCTTCAATAATGGCGATGTCATAACACTGTGCGAGCCGCAGCAGCGCCTTTTTGCGCTCATCGGGCATGTTGTAACCCAATGGATTATTGCAGTTTGGCGTAAGCTGGATGGCCTTGATGGGCCACTGTTCGAGCGCCATTTCCAGCGCCTCAATGCTGATACCCGTGACCGGATCGGTCGGGATCTCCAGCGCCTTCATGCCAAAACCTTTCAGGGTCTGCATCGCGCCGTGGAAGCTCGGGGAATCTACCGCCACGATGTCGCCAAACTCACAAACGGAACGAATGGCAATCGACAGCGCCTCGTGACAGCCGGTGGTAATCACCAGATTCTCGGCGTCGATACTGCTGCCGCTGTCGATCATCAAGCGTGCAATCTGATCGCGTAGCTCTTTCGAACCGTCGATTAAATCATAATAAAGCGCGCTCAGGTCGGTACGTTGTGCGACCTTAACCAAGGCACGGCTGAGGGGTCTTAGGCTGGGCAGGGTCAGGTCAGGTGTGCCGCCGCCAAGCGCTATCATACCGGGGATAACGCGGCTGGTAATTTGGGCCAGCACCTGATCCCACTGAGAGATATCGACGGGGCGTTGCGGCGTGCGGCATACGGCCGGCAGCCCCGGCAGGCGTTTACTGGCCGAGACAAAGTAGCCGGACTTTGGGCGCGCCTCAACCAGAAGCCGGTCCTCAAGCATCCTATAGGCCTGTTGCACGGTGCTGACGCTGACGCCGTGCTCGTTGCTTAACATGCGGACCGAAGGCAGACGCTGGCCCGAAGGATAGAGTCCCTGTTCGATGCGCTCACCCAAAACGTTGGCTAAATGCTCATAGCGATTCATATTGTCACCCGATAGCAGTACAGATAGGCATAATTTACGCCCAAATCTGTCTTTAAGGCGAGAACTGTATGCTGAAAATAATTAAAAACTGAATCTGTATTGTTTTCTGCCGTTAATACATTCTGTGTGTAAGGGTTAACAGGAGGGCAAAGATGAAAAGAATCAGTGATAGCGATCAATTTACCACCAACGCGAGTGCTATTCAGCAAACGGCAGCCGACGCGTCTAAGCATGACGTTAGCGCGCAGTTAAGTGATAAATATCTTGATAACGGTGAATTAAAGCTCGGTTGGTGGAGAACATTTTTCACATCCTATGCAAACTGGCGTGAGCGCCGTCATACGATGAAAATACTGCGTGGACTCAGCAGCTGCCAGTTGAAAGATATTGGTCTGTCATGCGGTGACGTTGATAAACTGTATGGCAACCGCAATGAGGATCGCAAGATTTGGCCAAATTGGCCTAAATAGGGGGGAGGATTGACCGATCGTTCCATGGGTTCAAGAATTGGATCTTTAGGTCAAAATTTTTGGTTTCGAGTCTTAAAGGTCAAAGTCTTTTAGGTCAAATGTATGCGCCGCCCAGTAAGCGAAGCGCATGCTTTTGATCTTAGAGACCTTAAAAGACTTTGCAATAAACTCCCTCAAGCGCATTGGGTAGCCACCCAAACTCCCCACCGCTTAGTCAAGCCACCAGCACCTTTACGCCGACTGCCTCAAATGCAGCCTTGGATTCGGCGCTAATCCCGCTGTCGGTTATCAGATAATGAATCTTCGACCACTCGCACGGCAGCGCAAACATCGACACTTTATCAATCTTGCTTGAATCAGCGACCACGTAAACCACGTTGGCCGACTGAATCATCGCGCTTTTTACTTTGATATCCGTCTCGCTAGGGAAGCTGAGGCCCGCGCGCGGTGAGATACAGGCCGTTGCCAGAAACAGCTTCTCGGCCAATACGTTCTCAAAAAAACTGGCCGCTTTTTCTCCCGAGGTCGAAAGAGTCGGAAACTTGAAAGTACCGCCGGTCAGCAAAATGTTAACGCCGGGCTCACCGCCGAGCTGTAGGGCGATATTCACCCCGGTAGTAATGACCGACAGACGTTTAATATGCCCAAGATGGTTGGCAATCGACGTGGTGGTGGTACCGGAATCGAGAATAATGGTGTCACCTGACTCGATAAAACTGGCCGCCAGCTGTCCGATGGCGTCTTTTTCCCGCATCTGTGTCTGACGCTCGAGCAGCAGGGCGTGAGTATTTTGTTTGCCGTCCATTAGCGTCGCACCACCGTGATAACGCTGAATAAATCCCTGTTTCTGCAGCACCCGCAGATCGGTTCGGATAGTCGCCTCGGTCAAGTTAAAGGCGTCAGTGAGCATTTTCACTGTGACGGTGCCATCTTCCCTGATCATTTCTAATATCTTGTCGCGACGATGCTGCATATCCGCCAATTGTTCGCTTTTGCTTTTCAATTGAAATACTCCTTATCCGTTCACTGGCACCATTTTAGCGGCATAGGGCCGTTAAAACCTGCTTTAAAGCCAAATTATCGCGACATGATGAAAATAGTAACGTTGCAGCAGATCTAAAGCGAGGAGCAAAAAAACCTTTTTTGATTTTCATATGAAAATCAAATCAGTGTTTTTGGTCATTATTCCTCGTATTACATAGTGTTATCATTTTTAAGAACAAGTCTTATTTATGTATATTTCTAATATTTAAGGATTTTAATAAAAAACCTGTTTTTGTATGAAACTTGATCAACCGCGCATTTTTCCCTAAAACGATAATTTATAGTTTTATTCGAAAATGAGTTGCGCCGTTAGCGACACTGTTCATGGGGGCAGTAGAAAGTGAACGGCAAGGTCAAGACGAGGTAAAGATGGACGCTCAGGAAATGAAAACGTTTCAGGAAATAAAAACTGTCGCCCGGCAGGCACGCCGTTACGTTTTGCAAATGAATCACCACGCAGGCAAAGGCCACACCGGGGCCGATCTTTCTGAAATCGATATCATCTGCACCCTCTACATGGCAGTGATGGACCGCGCACAGGCGAGTCCCGACAGGGATCGCTTCATTCTTTCCAAAGGTCACGGCGCAGGCGGCCTGTATTGCAGTGCGGCGGCGATGGGACTGTTAGACCCGAACGTGCTCGACCAGTTTATGGGGGACGATACGCTGCTGGCGGGTCATCCGGTGCACCAAAAGCTTCCGGACCTGGTCGAGATTAATTCTGGCGGTCTTGGCCATGGCCTGCCGATTGCCGTTGGGCTGGCGCTCGGCAATAAAATCAGCGGTCGCGCATATCGCCGTGCGTACGTGTTGCTAGGCGACGGTGAACTCGCCGAAGGCTCCAACTGGGAGGCCGCGATGTCTGCCAGCAAGTTTAAGCTCGACAATCTTATTGCCATTGTCGACCGCAATCGCCTGCAGCTCGCGGGCAAAACCGAGGACATCATGCCACTGGAGCCGCTGGCCGATAAGTGGCGCGCCTTCGGTTTTGAGGTGCTCGAGTGTGACGGGCATGACCCGGCGTCTATTCATGCCGCCGTCACCCAGCCGATGCAGGGCAAACCCCGCGTCATTTTGGCCAATACCGAGAAAGGCCACGGCATTTCGTTTATGGCCAACGTACCCGCCTGGCACCACGCCGTGCCTAACGATCAACAGCTGGCCGAAGGGTTGGCAGAGCTGGAGGAGTGATCATGCAAGACTTGCGCGACGCCGTCGTTTCGACGCTGATAGAACAACAGGAGCAGGGCGCCAACCTTAGCGTGATGGTGGCCGACTCGACCTCAACTTCAAAAATTTCGCCGTTCGAAAAGGCTTATCCGGACCGGGTGATAAACGTCGGCATAGCCGAGCAGAACATGGTCGGCATGGCCGCGGGTGTCGCACTGAGCGGCCACGTGGTGTTTACCGCTAACGCCGCACCTTTCCTGTTTGCCCGTTCGAATGAGCAAATGAAAAACGACGTCTGTTATTCAGAAACCAACGTGAAAATGCTTGGCCTCAATGCCGGGTTTGCCTATGGCCCACTGGGTGCAACGCACCACTGTACCAACGATATCGCCATCGCCCGTACCTTGGGCAATCTGCAGGTCTTCGCCCCCGCGGACGCCAGTCAGGCGCAGGCCATTGTTCGCCATGCCATCAAACATAAAGGCCCGGTCTACATTCGCATGGACAGCGACAAGCTTCCGGTGTTGCACGACGAGGATTATCGCTTTATTCCGGGTCAGCCGGACGTACTCGCCGAGGGCGACGACGTGGTGGTGTTCACGCTTGGCACGCTGGCGCATGAGGCACTTGCCGCACGCGAACAGGGCTGCAATCCGACGGTGGTGTCGCTGCCGTCGCTGTGGCCGCTCGACGAGCTGGCGGTGGTCGAGCTGATTAAATCGCATAAAAAGGTGATCACCATGGAAGAACACGCATTGAGCGGTGGTCTGGGCACCATCATCGGTGAGTTAATCCTTAAATACCGTTTGAGTCAGCCGCTGCAAGCGTTCGGCATTCCGGCCTACGAGTTCACCCACAGCAGCAGTCGTACCGCACTGCGCCGTCAATTTTCTATCGATACATCCGGTCTGGTTGCCGCACTGAAGGGGCCAGCGATTGCCGCTGCACGGGAGGCTGCGAATGAGCACTAATCAATACGACGTCAACCTGCGCTACGGCGTGGACACCCACCTGTCGCTAGAGGGAAAAGTCGTGGTGGTCACGGGGGGATTCGGCGGTATCGCGATGGCAAGCAACCGTATGATGCTGGAGAAGGGCGCGCATCTGGCGCTGCTCTATCCACAATTCGAAAGCGCTCTGAAACAGCAGATAGTGGATGAGCTGGGAGAACGTCAGGTTAGCTATTTCGAGTGTGACGTCACTTGTCCCTCTCAGGTCGTCGACGTGTTTCGCCAGGTCGAACAGCAGTGTGGGCAGATTGATATTTTGGTCAACTGCGCAGGCTACGTACATCTCGAACCGGCGGTAGAAACCTCCTTTGAACAGTGGCAGAAAAATCTGGCCGTTAACCTGACCGGACCGTTCCTCTGCTCACAGGCGGCGGCGCGCAGCATGATAGCACGCGGTAGAGGTGGGAAAATCATTAACATTGCCTCGCAGGCGGCCTCGATTGCTATCGATAACCACTGCGCCTACACCTCTGCCAAGGCCGGGTTACTCGGTATGACCAAGGTCATGGCCAAAGAGTGGGCACCGCACCGTATTAATGTGAATACGCTCTCCCCAACCGTGGTGCTGACGCCGATGGGCGAGAAGGCCTGGCGCGGCGAAAAAGGCGAAGAGATGAAAAAACTCATCCCCCTTGGACGCTTCGCTTATACCGACGAAATCGCCGCCGCTATTCTGTTTTTCTCGAGCAACGGCAGCGACATGATTACCGGCGCGGACCTGATGATCGACGGTGGTTTCACCATCTGGTAAGCCCGGCTTGCAGTAAGACTCTAAAAAACGGCGTTAACCCTACAAAATAAACGCCCAAAAGCTCTATAAAAAACAATAACATTGAGAGAACTTCACCATGAAAAAACACCTTGCCCTGTTAACCGTTCTTGCCAGTCTCGTCGTTCCTCCCGCCTTCGCCGTAGAAAAAGGCACCCTCGCTATCCTGGTTAACTCTCTGGATAACCCGTATTACTCCGCCGAGGCGAAAGGCGCCGAAGCCAAGGCCGAATCGTTGGGATACAAAACGCTGGTGCTTTCGCACGGCGAGGACGTTAAACGGCAGGGTGAGCTGATAAGCCTGGTTATTGGTCGCAAGGTTCAGGGCATTATTCTGGACAACGCCGACTCTCAGGCAAGCGTTGCCGCCGTGAAGCAGGCCAGAGATGCCGGTGTGCCGGTGGTGCTTATCAACCGTGAGATCCCGGTCGACGGCGTGGCGTTGGCGCAAATTTCCCACAACAACTTCCAGGCTGGCTCTGACGTCGCCAATGAATTTGTTGAAAAAATGGGTGAGAAAGGCACCTATGCCGAACTGACCTGTAATCTTGCGGACAACAACTGCGTGACCCGTTCCAAGTCGTTCCACAACGTTATCGATCAATACCCTGATATGAAAATGATCGCCCGTCAGGACGCCAAAGGCACGCTGATTGACGGTAAGCGCATTATGGACAGCATCCTGCAGGCGCATCCAGACATCAAAGGCGTGATAACCGGCAACGGTCCGGTAGCGCTGGGTGTTATTGCGGCCCTCAAGGCGGCGAACCGTAGCGATGTTACCGTCGTCGGCATTGACGGCAGCAACGACGAGCGCGACGCGGTGAAATCGGGTGCACTGTACGCCACCGTGATGCTTCAGGCGCAGGCGATTGCCTCTCAGGGCGTGGAAATTCTTGACCAATATATCCAGAAAGGCAGCTACAGCGGTAAAGAACGTATTCTGTTCCGCGGCATTCTCATCAAGAAAGACAACGCCGACAAGGTCAACAACTTCAATTATCAGAAGTAAAGATTGGCGCGCATAGAGCAGATACAGGCCCCGCCTGGGCGGGGCTTAAAGGAGAAGCGTAATGTCTAGTCGCTTGATGTGGATACTCATGGCAACGCTGCTGCTTTGCAGTTGCCGAATAGTTTCCGAAAAAAAGCTGGCGGAACTGAAGAATCCCCCGAACCCTCACCTGGCACAGGCGGCGATGCTGTTTGACCAACAAATTGCCCCGCAGATAGTCAGCTCTGCCAAGCCGCTTGCTACTTTACTCGGCCAGATAGAGGGGGCGAAAGACTTTGATACCGCTTGCCAGCAGCTTGGTTATCGCAGTCAGGACGAGAATCCCTGCGTATTCAACACCACCGTGAGTGGCACCGTCAGTGAGGTCAATACTGAATCACGCAACGGCCAGATTGTGCTGAAGAGCGATGACCCGAAAGTAGGGGAAGTGAAAGTGCAGATTGGCCCAACGTTTCGCGGTACCGAGCTGCGCGACAGTTATCGTGGCCTGAGCTACAGCGACTTCAACGATCAGAATATGTTCGGTGATTTCGGTAAAGCCATCAATCAGCGGGCCATTGCCTCGCTCGGCAAACCGTCGTTTAAGGTCGGCGATAAACTGACGATATATGGCGTATTTAGCGCCTTTGATACCCCGCAGCCACCCATTCTGCTGACACCTGCGAAAATCACGGCTGACAAGGCCACGCAGTAAGGAGTCGCGATGTTTGAACAACGCAGTAGCAGCGCACAGCCGGAGCCTTTCGCCAACCCTCTGCTTCAGGGGGGACCGGTGATTATCGAAACCCAGGGCGTTTCGCGCGTCTATCCCGGCGTAACGGCGCTCGATAACGTCAATTACCGCGTCTATCGCAACAAGGTCAACGTGCTTATCGGGGAAAACGGTGCCGGTAAATCGACGATGATGAAGATGCTGGCCGGCGTTGAAGTACCGTCCAGCGGCGAAATCCTGCTCGACGGTGAACCGGTGTCGCTCAGCTCGACCCATCAGGCGGAAAAGCACGGGATCAGCATCATTTTTCAGGAACTGAATCTGTTTCCGAATATGACGGTGATGGACAACATTTTTATCGGTAACGAATTTTTCCAGCGCGGCAGAATCAACGTCGATTATCAGTACCAGCTGGCGAAGTCCTTGCTGGAGCGCCTGGAGCTGGACGTTGATCCGCTGACGCCGCTGGAAGAGCTGGCAATCGGCCATCAGCAGCTGGTGGAGATAGCCCGCGCGCTGTCGAAGGATACGCGGGTGTTGATCATGGACGAACCCACTTCGGCGCTGAGTCAGTCCGAGGTCAAGGTTCTATTCAACGTTATTGAGCAGCTCAAGCGACGCGGTGTCACCATCATCTATATCTCGCACCGGCTGGAAGAGCTGATGGAAATTGGTGACCACATTACCGTCTTCCGCGACGGCAAGTTTGTCGCCGAGCAGGAGGTCAGTCAGGTCAGTATTCCCTGGATAATTTCCAGCATGGTCGGTGAAAAAGAAAAGCAGTTTGACTATCGCTGCGCCGAAAAAGGTAGCGCGGTGTTGCAGGCCAACGGTCTGACGCTGCTGCATCAAAACGGCGGTTATTCACTCAATGACGTTAGCCTGACGCTACATCAGGGCGAGGTGGTGGGTGTTTACGGACTTTTAGGGGCCGGGCGGACCGAGCTGTTCAAGACCCTGATTGGCCTGCTGAAACAGGACGCGGGCGAGATCTGGCTGAAGGGGAAACGCATGGAGCACAGCCCGTTTGCCTATCGGCTCAAGCACGGCATGGCGCTGGTACCCGAAGACCGTCAGGCGGAAGGGCTTATTCAGCTGCTGTCGATAAAAATCAACATGACGCTTTCCAGCCTGTGCAGCAAAAGTTTCCTAAAAATGCTGTTACCGATCCGCGATGTGCCCGAAGACGCGGCGGTAAAAGAGATGATTGCCAAGCTGTCCATCAAGGTGAGTGACGCCTGTCTGCCGGTTACCTCGATGAGCGGCGGTAACCAGCAAAAGGTGGTGATCGCCAAGGCACTCATGACCCATCCGCAGGTGGTGTTTCTCGACGAGCCAACGCGCGGCATCGACGTCGGCGCGAAAACCGACGTTTATCATCTGATTGGCGCGATGGCGCAGCAGGGACTGGCGGTGATGTTCTCGTCATCAGAACTGGATGAAGTGATGCAGTTGGCGGACCGGGTAATTGTCATGGCGGACGGCAAAATTACTGCCGACCTGCGGCGTGCCGACGTGGACAGAGAAAAGCTGATCCGCGCGTCGACACCACACGATTAAGATTAAGGAACGGCTATGCAAAGTCAAAAGTATCTCATTTACATGTACTTACTCAAGGCGCGCACCTTTATCGCGTTATTGATTGTGGTCGCTTTCTTTAGCGCGATGGTGCCCAACTTTATTACGCCGTCCAACCTGCTGATCATGACCCAGCACGTCGCTATCACCGGCCTGCTGGCGGTCGGTATGACGCTGGTCATCTTAACCGGAGGGATCGACCTCTCGGTGGGGGCCGTGGCGGGTATTTGCGGCATGATTGGCGGAGCGTTGCTGTCGTTTGGCATCCCGCTTTGGGGCGACAACCTGCTGTTTCTTAACGTGATTGAGGTCAGTGTCGTGGTCGCTGTCGCCGGAGTAGTGATAGGAACGCTTAACGGGCTGGTGATCACCAAACTTGGCGTCGCGCCCTTCATCTGCACCCTGGGGATGATGTACGTGGCGCGCGGTGCGGCACTGCTGACTACCGACGGCAAAACCTTTCCCAATCTGAACGGGGTCGAAGCTTTGGGTAACACCGGTTTTGCGACGCTCGGTTCAGGCACCTTTCTCGGTATCTATAATCCTATCTGGCTGATGGTCGCTGTGGTACTGCTCGGTATTTATATCACCAAGAAGACGCCGCTCGGTCGTTATATCTATGCCATCGGCGGCAACGAATCGGCTGCCAGGCTGGCGGGCGTGCCGATAGCCAAGGTCAAAATCTTTGTCTATGCCTTTTCCGGGTTCTGTGCGGCGCTGGTCGGGCTGGTGGTGGCGTCGCAGCTGCAAACCGCGCACCCGATGACCGGCAATATGTTCGAGATGGACGCCATCGGGGCCACGGTACTCGGCGGAACCGCGCTGGCCGGTGGCCGTGGCCGAGTGTTTGGTTCAATTATCGGTGCCTTTGTTATCGTGTTCCTGGCCGATGGGTTGGTGATGCTTGGCGTCAGCGAGTTCTGGCAGATGGTGATTAAAGGTCTGGTTATCGTGACCGCTGTGGTTATCGACCAGTTCCAGCAGCGTCTGCAAAGTAAGGTCACGCTGATGCGCCGTCACGAAAAAAAGCAGCAGGCAACGTCTCCGCTGTCTGAGGTGAGCCATGGTTGAGGTAAAGACCCGACACAGGGACGTCATTGTGGCGATCGATGAAGGCACAAGCAATGCCAAGGCGGTCGCTATCGACGGCGGAGGGCGAGTGGTCGCCCAGTCTTCGCGGCCCTTGCAGGTACAAACGCCGCAGGCGGGATGGGTCGAACAAGATGGCGAGGTATTGGTCGAAGCTTCACTCACCGTGCTGCGCGAAGTCATCGACAGCGTGGGCATGCAGCGTATTGCGGCACTGGCGATAAGCAATCAGCGCGAGACGGCCATCGGCTGGTATCGCGCCAGCGGCAAACCGGTCGCGCCGGCACTGACCTGGCAATGTTCGCGCAGCGCGGCGTTTTGCGAGCAACTGCGCCGTGACCATCAGGAACCGGTCATTCGTGATATTACCGGCCTGCCGGTTGCCCCCCTGTTTTCCGCCTCCAAGATGCGATGGCTGCTCGACAGCCTGCCGGACGGCGCAGCGCGCGCGGCCTCCGGCGAGATTTGCCTCGGTACGATAGATGCCTGGCTGCTGTGGAATCTGACCGGCGGCGAGGCGTTTCGCTGCGATACCTCAAATGCCGCCCGCACCCAGCTGTTAAATCTCCAGCACGGTGACTGGGATCCGCAGATGCTGAAGCTGTTTGGTGTTCCGCGCGAGGCGTTGCCGCAGATTTGTCCCTCCAGCGGTTTCTTCGGCGAGACGCGCGGTCTAGACGGGATCCCCGACGGACTGCCGATTCTTGCGATGGTCGGCGACTCTCACGCTGCACTCTATGGCCACGGGCTCGGCGAGTTCGGCGGCGTGAAGGCCACCTACGGTACGGGATCTTCGGTCATGGCGCCTATTCCTCAGCCGCAGAGCAGCATCACGCAGCTCGCGACCACCGTGGCCTGGCACGATGGCCAAAGAGCCGTTTATGGGCTGGAGGGCAATATCCCGCACACCGGTGATGCGGTGGCGTGGATGGCGCAAATCACCGGCCTGACCGACGGTAAGGGCGAAACCCTGAGCCGGGCGTTGACCGAGCTACCGGCCAGCGTCGAATCCACACTGGGCGTCTATTTTGTTCCTGCACTGACCGGCGCGGGGGCTCCCTGGTGGGACGGACAGGCGCGGGGCGTGATAAGCGGGCTGAGCCGAGGCGTGGGGCGTTCGCATCTTATCCGTGCTTCACTCGAGGCCATCGCCTATCAAATCGCCGACGTCATCGACGCCATGCGCCAGCATCCCGACTTCCACCTTAGTTCTCTGCGGGTGGACGGGGGGCCGACGCGTAATCCCTGGCTGATGCAGTTTCAGGCTGACCTTTTGGGCTGTGAGGTGTTGCGCAGCAATACGCCGGAACTCTCTGCGCTCGGCGCGGGTCTTCTTTCCCGCAGGGCGCTTGAGGGGCTGGACGACGTCAGGCTAAGGGCACTGCTGCCACAGCATGACGTCTTTAAGCCCAACGCTGAACGGCATCACATTTTGCAGCAGCACTGGCAGGGCTGGAAAGCCGCAGTGGCCAGCATGCTGGAGCAGTCCGCTAAGCATTCACAATAAGGAAACGCGAAGATGAACAGAGACTTTAGTGGCAAGACGGTGGTGATAACCGGCGCATGCCGCGGCATTGGGGCCGGAATTGCCGAACGCTTTGCCCGTGATGGAGCCAATCTGGTGATGGTGTCGAACGCGGAACGGGTGTTTGAAACCGCCGAGACGCTGCGTCAGCAGTATGGCGTCGATATTCTTCCCTTACAGATTGACGTCACCAACGAACAGCAGGTGCAACAGCTCTATCAGCAGGCGCTGGAAAAATTTGGCACCGTCGATGTGTCTATCCAGAATGCCGGGGTGATCACTATCGATCGTTTCGACCGCATGCCAAAACAGGACTTCGAGCGGGTGCTGGCCGTCAACACCACTGGCGTCTGGCTGTGCTGCCGCGAGGCCGCGAAAATCATGGTCAAACAGCGTGCGGGGAGTCTGATCAACACCTCGTCGGGCCAGGGGCGTCAGGGCTTTATTTATACGCCACACTATGCGGCCAGCAAGATGGGCGTCATCGGCATTACCCAGAGTCTGGCGCTTGAACTCGCTCCTTATAACATCACCGTCAATGCATTTTGTCCCGGCATTATCGAAAGCGAGATGTGGGATTACAACGACCGCGTGTGGGGCGAAATCCTCAGTAGCGACGAGAAGCGTTACGCCAAGGGGGAATTAATGGCCGAGTGGGTGCAAGGTATTCCGCTAAAACGCGCCGGCCAGCCGCAGGACGTCGCCGGGCTGGTGGCGTTTTTGGCCTCTGACGACGCCCGCTATCTGACCGGACAGACTATCAACATCGACGGCGGGCTGATTATGTCGTGAGGCAGCTCAGAAGAAGGTGCTGATATCGCCGACGCAGCGATATTCATCGTCGATAAGCGGCAGATAGCGCCACTTGTCGAAGGCGGTGCAGGGGTGAGAAATACCGCATCCTACCCAGTCACCGACCGCCAACAGCAGATCGGCGGGCAGGCTAAGATAGGCGTGCTGATCGTTGACGGCGGTTATGGTGCTCTGCGCCGCCGTGCGAGGATGCGAACCGTCACGGTCGCGGAAAAAGTGCGGCACTGGCAGGTCCTGATCGAAAGGCACGTCGCGGCGGCCAAAATCGAGAATAGCCAGACCCGGCTCCGGGCGCGACAGTACGCGGCCCCAGATTTCCAACGTCGCTTGAAAGGTGAATTCAGCGTTTGGTTGGGCAAAAGGGGCAAGGCGCGAATAAAGCCCGTCGTCGTGTGCCATGTAGGCACCTGAGCGGATGAGCGTCACGGTCGGGCGGCTAAGTTTTACCGCTGCAAACATTTCGACCACGATATCAAAGAAGGTGCCACCTCCGGCGCTTAACAACACTTCTCCCGGCGCAAAAAGCGCTTCGGCATCGATAGCGCGGGCGGCGCTGACCATGGTTTGGCAATAGTCTCTCACTGCGGCTAGCGATTCCTCGCTGCGATCGCCGGCAATCGCGCCCTCATAGCCGGCGACACCGGCAAGCTCAAGATAGGGGCTTTGCTTAACGGCGTGGGCAATCGCTACCGCCTCGACCATGCTGCGACAGCCAGTGCGGCCGCCCGGCACCGAGACCTCCACCAATACCGACAGGCAGGTGCCCACCTCGCTCAACGCCGCATCAAGCAACGCGACGCCCGCTAAAGAGTCGACATAGCAGAGAAACTCGGTGGCGGGATTTTCGCGTTGGTACTCGGCTATCCAGCGAATACCGGCAGGGTCGACCAGCTCGTTGGCTAAAAACACGTTTTTAATGCCAAAGGTGCGAAGGGCGCGGACCTGTGCGGGGGTCGCTGCGCAAATCCCCCAGGCTCCGGCGTCCACGGCGGACTGTAGAATCAGCGGAGACATCGAGGTTTTACCGTGTGCGGCATGACGGACGCCGTGCAGACGGCAGTATTGCGCCATGCTGGCCAGATTATGCTGCATCGCGCTTTGCTTCATGACCATCAGCGGTGAAAACACCTGCGAGGAGGAGAGCACGTCGGTACCGAGTGGCAGGGGAGTGGTTCCCTGACCCGCCACCGATTTGTACAACGGCGGCAATGAAAGCTGGTTCATATTAATGTTCCAACACGCGCGACAGGAACTGCTGGGTGCGCGGATTCTGTGGGTTAACGAAAATTTGCTCCGGTGAGCCCTGTTCGGCAATCACCCCCTTGTCCATAAACACCACGCGGTCAGCGGTTTTACGCGCGAATCCCATCTCGTGCGTGACCACGACCATGGTCATGCCTTCGCGGGCGAGGCCGCGCATCACTTCGGTCACCTCACCGACCAGTTCCGGGTCGAGGGCCGACGTCGCCTCATCGAAGAACATAATTTTCGGTTCGACCGCCAGCGCACGTGCAATCGCCACGCGCTGCTGCTGGCCGCCGGAAAGCTGTGAGGGATAATGCCCGGCGCGGTCTGCGAGCCCTACGCGTTCCAGCGCCTCCATGCCACGCCTGTTGGCTTCGGAAACCGACATTTTTCTTGCCTTGATAAGCGCCAGGGTGACGTTACCGAGCGCGGTTTTATGCGGAAACAGGTTGAACTGTTGAAACACCATGCCGACGTGGCCGCGTATCTCTTTGGCGCGCTTTGCATCGTGCAGCGGGACTTCATTAACCCACACCTCGCCACCGTCGGCGATTTCTAGCCCGCTCATGATGCGTAGCACGGTACTTTTTCCTGAACCCGAGGCCCCAATCAGCACCAGAACTTCACCCGGTTTAACGTCGAGGCTGATCGCTTTCAAAACCTGCGTACTGCCGAAGGATTTGGTGATGCCATTGAGGGTTATGACAGCGTTATTGGTCATGACAGCTGACTCCTGGTGTGATTATGGTGTTGAACCCAGCGTGAAAGCGGGTAGCAAATAGCGAAATAAAGGGCGGCCACCAGACAGTAAATCACCACCGGCTGACCGATACGGTCGACGATCGCCTGACCTTGATGCATCAGTTCTGACATGCCAATCATGCTGACTATCGAGGTGTCTTTGATTAATGACAGATATTGTCCGACCAGCGGCGGCAGCACTATCCTGCGCGTCTGCGGCAAAATGACAGAGAAAAATGCCTGCCGTTTGTCCAGCCCGAGGATCTGCGAGACTTCCCACTGACCTTGAGGGACGGCTTCGATACCGGCGCGAAATACTTCGGAAATGTATGCGCCCTGATAAATGCTCAGTCCGAGGATCCCGGCGGCAAACAAATTGATTTCATAGCCGAAATAGGCCACGCCAAAATAGATAAACATTAAGGTAATCAGCACTGGCGTGCCGCGAAACAGCTCGGTATAGACTCGGGCAATCTGTGCGCCCACAGGAATATTGCTGGTGCGTAATACCGCTGCAAGCAGGCCGAGCAGCGTACTGCCGGCTATCGAGGCAATCGACAGTAGCAGGGTGACGACCAGCCCTTTTAACAACAGCGGCAGGCTGGAAAGAATTAAATCGCTCATAGCAGACCTCCGCGTTGCAGATTATTTGCGGGTAAAGACTTTCCACGTATTACGTTCAGACGCCGCTTTACTCGGGACCCAACGGGCTTTTTTACCGAGCTCACCAGCGGTGGATTAAACATCCGACGTCCCAATAGGTTGCCTATCCAGGAAAAGACGTTACTGAACAGCAGATAAATGACCAACGTGATGCTGAAGGTTTGGATATAAAGCAGAGTACGAGAGTTAATCACTGTCGCTACCCCGGTTAACTCCGGCAGGGCAATGGCCGAGAGCAGTGAGGTGCCGAGTAAAAGCTGAATAAGATTATTAATAATCGCCGGGTAGACCGCGCGAGCGGCCTGCGGCATGACGATATTGATAAATACCTGTAGACGGCTGATACCCAAGATTGACGCAGCCTCCAGTTGTCCCTTAGGAATGGACTGCATCCCGGCGCGAAAGACTTCGGCCAGATAGGCACCGACGTTAATGCCGAGCGCAATCACCCCTGCCGTGTAGGCATTAAGCACGATACCCAGCGACGGCAGGCCAAAAAACACGATAAAGATTTGCAGCAGAACCGGCGTATTTCTGATGACTTCGATATAGCAGCCGCTAATAAGACGAAGCACAGACCAGCGTGACTCTTTCGCCAACGCCGCCAGCAGGCCCAATGCCATCGCCAACGCAAAGGCCAGCAGGGTAACTTGCAGTGTGACCCAGGCCGCCTCGACGAAGGTGCCGAAATAGCGGGAGAGGGTTATCCATGGGTAGCTCATTCTCTATCTCCGTCTGGGGGCAATTAGTACTGTGGGTTCAACGGATAGTGCGGCAGGGTGCCAAACCATTTTTGGTACAGCTGAGCATTTTTCTTCGAGGCGTTAATTTCAAACAGGAACTCGTTCAGGTAGTTAAGCCATACCTGATCGCCGGCCTTCACGCCGAAGGCGTTATATTCCAGCGGTACCAGTGCTTCGTCGGTCACCATCAGCGTCGGGTCGAGCTTGGCCTGATAAGCCAGGAAGTTGTTATCCTCGATCATCGCATCGGCCTGACCCTGTTTCACCGCCAGAATGGCCGCCTGCGAAGAGTCATATTCCTGAATATTGACCTTGATATTCATCGCGCGAACTTCGTCGCCGTTGGTGGAGCCTTTCACCGTTGCAATGGTTTTGCCACCCATATCCTGCACGGATTTTATGCCGCTGCTTTTCTTGACCAACAGGGCTTCGCTGGCGACGACGTAAGGCTGAGTAAAGCCTATTTCCTTCGCGCGTTCGAGGTTGCGGGTAAAGTTACAGAACACCACATCAACTTTGTCGGTTTGCAGGTTTGGAATTCGGTTGGCGCTGGTGGTGTTGACCATCTCAAGCTTGACGCCCATGTCATTGGCGAGCTCCTTCGCCAGGTCGACGTCGTAACCATCCGGGTTGCCTGCTTTGTCATAGAAACCAAACGGCGCAAAGCTCAGGCAATCGCCAACCCGAAGCGTACCGCGTTGCAAAACGGTTTGCAGGGTGGAGGTTGGGGCAGCGCCTGCTTTTGAATCTTTGGATTCGGTCGGTGTGCAGCCCATTAAGGCGAATAAACTCACGGCGCTAAAAAGACAGGCGGCTTGCTTCTTATATTTTATGTGATTCATCTTGTTACCCTCGGTGTAATAAAAATCGACATGCTGTGATGTGAGTTTAAATATCAATAACGCTGATGTTATCCGCGATTAATTGCGCTGGCGTTTAGCTGGGTTATTATTTTCGGTCGGCCCGGAAACACTTCATATCAACCTCGACTTTACAGTCGACCACTAAATCCTGAACGCTACAGATGCGGGCGGGAGGATGCCCGTCAAACACTTCGCTAAAAACTTTGTTAAAAGAACTGAAGTATCTGGCGTCGGTTAACACTGCGGTCACGTGGACTACGTCCTTCACCTCATACCCGGCTTCGCGCATAATTTGCAGGCAGTTATCGAACGCCAGCCGTGTCTGCTCGACGATGCCGCCCTCAACGACTTCGCCTTCTTTCATCGGGGTCTGGCCAGAGATATAAAGCCAGCCGTCGGCTTCAACCGCTCGGGCAAAGGGCAGTCGCTGCCCCCCTGTGCCTACGCCACCTTCGGTGCCATAGCGTTTAATTGACATGCATTTCTCCAAAAATTGCGATAAGCGCGCAATTTAATAATCAAAAAATTGGGTTATCAGGGTTGGGTTGCTGTCTGATATATCAGACTTAAGTCTGTGATACCGGATGTTTTTAGATTTGCATAAAGAATATCGATTTGCAATATAGCGCCACGGCTTTATAAGTTAATTAATGCGAAAAATAGATAACCCGTTGTTGTGGGGATTTTTTTAAATAACTATTTTGTGATCGCTATCGATATTTCACCCTTTGGGCTATTTTATTTTTCGCCCTAAATAAGGGCCTCCGTTTGGTGCGGTCATATTATTTGTGATTAATGGGATTCGCTTCACGGCTCGATTAAATACTGTGTATGATGTGCTTCAGCGTGATAAAGCCAGGGTAGATGAATAAGGGAGTAAATATGCCGGTAGAAAACGCACCCCGCGCAAGGGGCGTGGACCGCGTAATTGATATCTTTCGTCAATTACATCAGGCGCGTCAGCCCATGACGATGCGTGAACTGATAGACGCCACGGGCGCGCCGCGGTCGAGCATTTATGAGTTGGTCAGCATCTTGACTGAGGCCGGATGGCTTGAGTCCAACGCAGAAGGGAACATTTTTTTCGGTCGTGAAATGCACTATTACGGTGCGGACTACATGGCCCACAACGATCTCATCCGTCGCTCCCATCAGTTAATGGTGGAGCTGGTGGCTAAACACGGCGAAACCGTACAGCTGTGTATGCTCGAGGGCAATAAGTACCAGGTGGTGCTTTCAGAAAGCAACGCACAGCCGTTCAAGATAAGCTCCGACATCGGCGTGAAGGTGCCCATTCCCTGGACTGCATCGGGCAGACTGCTGCTGGGTGACTGGTCTGCCGAGGATATTTTGGCGCTGATCCCGGACGAAGACTTCGTGCTTGCCAACGGGCGAACCATCGACAAACAGGAGTTTCTTGACGACATTCACCGGGCAGGCGCACAGGGTTACTACCTGACAGAAGGCCTGTCCGACAGCTTCACCTGCTGCATGGCGGCTCCTATCCGCACGCGCACCGGCCACGCGGTGGCGGCATTTTGTTTCATGGTGAGTCGCGATACGCCAATGGAGAGAAGGCAGATGCTGTTACAGGAGCTGATCGTCTCAGCACAGCGGCTTTCCGAGCTTTCGTAAGAGGGCTGAGGGGTCAAAAATCAAGGGCAAGAGCATGTTACAGAACCAGCAGGGCGCATTTTTGCGCCCTGCTGGCGTTGAGCATCAGTAGCTCAGCGTGAGGATCTCCTTAGCGCGCGCCAGGTCGATGTCCTGACGTTCCCCCATAGGCAACATATTGAAACGCTCGAGGTTATCGAGAATTTCGTCGATCGCGGTTTTTGGCTGACCATAGGCGCTAAGCTGCGTTTTCAGGCCCATCAACTCGAAGAACTCACGCGTTTTAGCGATGGCGGCGTCGATGCGGGCATCGTCGTCACCCGTCTGAATATTCCATACGCGTTCTGCATACTGCAACAGCTTCTGTTTTTTGCTCTCGCGCTGCACCTGCAACAACCCCGGCAAGAGAATTGCCAGCGTTTGCGCATGGTCGATACCGTAAAGTGCGGTCAGCTGGTGGCCGATACGGTGTGTCGCCCAGTCCTGAGGCACGCCGACGGCAATCAGCCCGTTCAATGCCAGCGTGGCGGACCAGGTGATCGCCGAGCGAACGTCATAATTCTGCGGATCTGTCAGCGCCTTCGGCCCTTCCTCAATCAGCGTTAGCAGCAGACCTTCGGCGAAGCGGTCCTGTACTTTGCCGTAAACCGGATACGTCAGATACTGTTCGATGACATGAATGAACGCATCCACGACGCCGTTGGCAACCTGTGTGACCGGCAGGGTGTAGGTCTTGGTCGGATCCAGTACGGCAAATTTTGGGAACAGCAGCGGGTCGCTGTAGCCGGATTTTTGGCCCAGTGCGGTATTAGTGACTACCGCCACGTGGTTAGTTTCCGAGCCCGTCGCCGGAAGCGTCATCACACAGCCGAGCGGAAGAGCCTCGCTCAAAGGCTGGCGCTGTGACCACAGCGGCCAGATATCGCCTTCATATAATGCCGCAGCAGCAATAAACTTGGTGCCATCCACCACTGAACCGCCACCGACGGCCAGCAAAAAGTCGACCTTATTTTCCCTCACAATATCGACGGCCTTCATCAAGGTGTCGAGATGGGGGTTAACTTCGATACCGCCAAACTCAAACGTGACACGGTCACCTATTGCGGCCTTAACCTCATCCAGCGTGCCATACTTTTTGGCGCTTCCGCCGCCGTAGGTAATTAATACACGGGCATCTTCAGGGATGTGTTGACCTATATCCGCGATGCGATCTGCGCCGAAAAGCACGCGGGTCGGGTTATAAAAATCGAAGTTAAACATCGTTAGCTCCTGGGAGAAGAAATTAGAGTCGTGGTGGTAAGGATTACCATGATAACGCAGGGAAATGTATCTACGGTCGCTGATTAAGACTGAGTGCCGCACAAAGTGCTTATCTGTCGGGAAGATTGTGACGATTATGCCGGAGGGAAAATCTCTCCCTCACGGGGTGCGAGGGAGAGGTTGATTCAAATATTACTTAACCTGCATGCCAGGCTGTGCGCCACTGTCAGGGCTTAGCAGGAAGATGTCTTTCCCACCCGGACCCGCTGCCATGACCATGCCTTCTGAAATACCGAAGCGCATTTTACGCGGTGCCAGGTTGGCGACCATGATGGTCAAACGGCCTTCCAGCAGTTTTGGATCAGGATACGCTGAGCGAATGCCGGAGAAAATCTGACGCTTTTCGCCGCCCAAATCCAGCTGCAAACGCAGCAGTTTGTCAGAACCTTCCACGAAGTCTGCGCTTTCAATCAGGGCGATACGCATATCCACCTTGGCGAAGTCGTCGAAGGTAATGGTGTCCTGAATCGGTGCGTCGGCCAGTGGACCGGTTACCGGGGCTTTGGCTGCGGCGATGTCCTCTTTAGAGGCATCAACCATCGCGGTGACTTTGTCCATTTCGATACGGTTGAACAGGGCCTTGAAGGTTTTCACCTTATGACCCAGCAGCGGTTGATCGATGCTGTCCCAGCTCAGTTCGCTATTAAGGAATGCCTCGGTGCGTTCGGCCAGTGAAGGGAGAACCGGCTTGAGGTAAGTCATTAATACGCGGAACAGGTTGATTCCCATTGAGCAGATAGCCTGCAGGTCAGCGTCACGGCCTTCCTGTTTTGCCACAATCCACGGTGCCTGCTCGTCGACGTAGCGGTTAGCAATATCGGCCAGCGCCATGATTTCACGGATTGCACGGCTAGATTCGCGGCTCTGATAAGCCTCGGCGATGCTGGCTGCGGCATCGGTAAAGGTCTTGTACAGCGCTTCATCGGCCAGCTTGTCGGACAGAACGCCTTCAAAACGCTTGCTGAGGAAACCGGCGTTACGTGAGGCAAGGTTAACGACCTTGTTCACGATGTCGGCGTTAACGCGCTGTACAAAGTCTTCGAGGTTCAGGTCGATATCGTCAATGCGTGATGACAGCTTCGCGGCGTAATAGTAACGCAGGCAGTCGGCATCAAGATGTTGCAGGTAGGTGCTGGCCTTGATGAAGGTACCGCGAGATTTGGACATCTTCGCGCCGTTCACCGTCACATAACCGTGGACGAATAGGTTGGTCGGCTTGCGGAAGTTGCTGCCTTCCAGCATGGCTGGCCAGAACAGGCTGTGGAAGTAGACAATGTCTTTACCGATGAAGTGGTACAGCTCGGTGGTGGAGTCTTTCTTCCAGAATTCGTCGAAGTCCAGGTCTGGGCGACGATCGCACAGGTTCTTGAAAGACCCCATGTAGCCAATTGGCGCGTCCAGCCAAACGTAGAAGTATTTGCCTGGGGCATCAGGGATTTCGAAGCCGAAGTAAGGCGCATCACGGCTGATGTCCCACTGTTGCAGGCCTGACTCGAACCATTCCTGCATTTTGTTGGCAACCTGCTCCTGCAACGCACCAGAACGGGTCCACGCCTGAAGCATGGCGCTGAACTCTGGTAGGTCGAAGAAGTAGTGTTCTGAATCGCGCATGACCGGCGTCGCGCCAGAAACCGCAGATTTAGGGTCGATAAGCTCGGTCGGGCTATAGGTTGCGCCACAGACTTCGCAGTTGTCGCCGTACTGGTCCGCTGATTTGCATTTCGGACAGGTGCCCTTCACGAAACGGTCCGGCAGGAACATGCCTTTCTCTGGATCGTAAAGTTGAGAAATAGTGCGGTTCTTAATAAAGCCATTTTCTTTCAGACGGCTGTAAATTAGCGTCGACAACTCACGGTTTTCTTCACTGTGCGTGGAGTGATAGTTGTCGTAGCTGATACCAAAACCGGCGAAATCTTTCTGATGCTCTTGGCTCATCTCCTCAATCATTTGCTCCGGCGCGATGCCCATCTGCTGTGCTTTAAGCATGATTGGGGTGCCGTGCGCATCATCGGCGCAGATGAAGTGAGTTTGGTTGCCGCGCATTCGCTGGTAACGGACCCAGATATCTGCCTGGATGTGCTCGAGCATGTGTCCGAGGTGAATAGAACCGTTAGCATAAGGAAGTGCACAGGTTACCAAAATTTTTTTCGCGACTTGAGCCATAGTAAGAGCTTGCTTTCTTTTTTAAGATTGTGGGGGGATCGATGTTAACTCACAGAGCCTACCCACGTAAACAAACAGGGATTCTGTTATGCTATTTTTATAACAGTGAGATAGCGGAAAGTTTACGGTAACTGCCGCCACTGAATTCCATAATAAATCTGTATTTCAAGGAGCCGGGATGAAATCACAATCCCCTGAGAACGTTACTCCCGCTGAACTTCACGCCGCTGTTAACGTGGTGTTGGCGACTTTTACCCATCCTACATTACAAAAAAGTCTGACGGCGCTTAAAGCGTTACATCAGTGCGTGGTAATGGACAACGTTCTGCACATCGAACTCATCATGCCTTTTGCCTGGAAATCAGGCTTCGAGCAGTTGAAATTGCTCACCACCTCCGAGCTGCTGCGGGTAACCGGTGCACGCTCCGTTGACTGGCGTCTGTCGCATGACGTCGCCACGCTGCGCCGCGCCAACGATCGCCCAGGGATCAAGGGCGTGCGTAATATTCTGGCGGTCAGCTCCGGCAAGGGCGGCGTCGGCAAGTCGACAACGGCGGTAAACCTCGCGCTGGCGCTGGCGGCTGAAGGCGCGAAGGTCGGTCTTCTTGACGCCGACATCTATGGTCCGTCGATCCCCAACATGCTCGGCACCGAGGAGGAGCGTCCGACCTCGCCAGACGGCCAGCACATGGCACCTATTATGGCGCACGGCATGGCGACCAACTCCATTGGTTATCTGGTGACCGACGAAAATGCTATGGTCTGGCGCGGCCCGATGGCCAGCAAGGCGCTGCTGCAAATGCTGCAGGATACGCTGTGGCCGGACCTTGATTACCTGATTATTGATATGCCGCCGGGCACCGGTGACATTCAGCTGACGCTGGCGCAAAGTGTGCCGGTGACCGGCGCGCTGGTGGTGACGACGCCACAGGACATCGCGCTGCTTGATGCCATGAAGGGCATCGTGATGTTTGAGAAAGTCAAGGTCCCGGTGTTGGGCATCATCGAGAACATGAGCATGCACATTTGTAGTCAGTGTGGTCACCATGAGGCGATTTTTGGCACCGGTGGCGCGCAGACGCTGGCTGAAAAATACCGCTGTGAACTGCTGGCGCAAATGCCGCTGCATATTTCGCTGCGCGAAGACCTGGATCGCGGTGAGCCGACCGTGGTTTCCAACCCTGACAGCGAGTTTACGGTCCTGTATCGTCAGCTCGCCTCCAGGGTTGCCTCACAGCTTTATTGGAAGGGCGATGCCATTCCGACCGAAATTGCCTTCCGCGCCGTCTAATAATCACACATTTGCTGATTAATTTAATCAAGCCAGCCGGTTAGTGGCTTTAAGGCTGGCTTCATCAACAGGTTGTACCTATAATTGGCGCGATCAAAGCGCCATCAGGCTGCTTGCCCTTCAAACCTCCAAATCAGGTCGTTAATTTTATGTCTGACAAGTTCCATCAGTGTGTCATCGTGGGTATCGCTGGCGCATCTGCCTCTGGAAAAAGCCTTATTGCCAGCACTTTGTATCGTGAATTACGCGATCAGGTCGGTGACGAACATATCGGTGTTATACCGGAAGATTGCTATTATCGGGATCAGAGTCATCTGACCATGGAAGAGCGTGTTAAAACCAACTATGACCATCCCAACGCGATGGACCATAATCTGCTCCTCCAGCATTTGCAGGCGATGAAGTCAGGGAAGGCCATTGAATTGCCAGGCTATAGTTTCATCGAGCACACACGTCTGAACGAGACCGTGACGCTGGCACCAAAAAAAGTCATTATCCTTGAAGGGATCCTGCTGCTGACCGACGTCCGTCTGCGTCAGGAGATGAATTTCTCGATTTTCGTCGATACACCACTGGATATCTGCCTGATGCGCCGCATGAAACGCGACGTTAACGAGCGCGGCCGTTCTATGGACTCGGTGATGGCTCAATATCAGAAAACGGTTCGCCCAATGTTCCTGCAGTTCATTGAGCCTTCCAAACAATATGCCGACATCATCGTGCCTCGCGGCGGTAAAAACCGTATCGCAATCGACATTTTGAAAGCAAAAATTAGTCAGTTCTTCGAATAACAATTAGCAATAGGGGCGGAGTTTTTTCGCCCGACTACTACATCAAGAAGTGCCAAAGGAGTTGTAATGAGACTGTGCGATCGCGATATAGAGGCCTGGCTGGACAACGGTAAACTGAGTATTGAACCGCGTCCACCCGTTGAACGTATCAATGGCGCCACCGTTGACGTGCGCCTGGGCAATGGTTTTCGCGTATTCCTTGGGCACAACGCAGGGTTTATCGATTTAAGCGGTCCCAAGCATGAAGTGGGCGCAGCCCTCGACCGGGTCATGAGTGACGAGATTGTTCTGCCGGAAGGCGAAGCATTCTTTTTACACCCCGGTGAACTGGCGCTGGCGGTGACGCTCGAGTCCGTGACGCTGCCGGATGACCTGGTCGGCTGGCTCGACGGACGTTCTTCCTTGGCGCGCCTCGGTCTGATGGTTCATGTGACCGCACACCGTATCGATCCGGGTTGGCAGGGCCGTATCGTGCTTGAATTCTATAATTCAGGTAAACTGCCTTTGGCGTTGCGCCCAGGGATGCTTATCGGCGCATTAAGCTTTGAACCGTTATCCGGTGCGGCAGCGCGCCCCTATAACAGTCGTCAGGACGCAAAATATCGGGACCAGCAGAGCGCGGTTGCCAGCCGTATTGATAAAGACTGACAAGTCCTGGCAGGATGCAAGGGCAGGCAACTTATAAGAGGATGGCATGAGAAGATTAGTGACAACGTTGGTTATTTTACTGGTGGTTATTATCGCCGGTATGACCTCGCTGGTTTTTTTGATTAACCCTAATGACTTCCGCAATTACATGGTTAATCGCGTTGAACAAAGAAGCGGTTATAAACTGGCAATCGATGGCGACCTTCGCTGGCATGTCTGGCCGCAGCTGAGTATTTTGGCGGGCCAAACGTCTCTTACTGCTCCGGGTGCCAAAGAGCCGGTCGTGAGCGCAGAAAACATGCGTCTCGACGTGCGCCTTTTGCCGCTGCTCTCACATCAGCTTTCTGTTAAACAGGTGATGCTCAAAAGTGCGGTGATTCGCCTGACGCCTGACAGTGAAGCCAACGAGCCGGACGCGCCCATCGCGCCGGCGCATTCTGCAAGCCAGGGCGTTGAAAGCGATGACGATGGCTGGAAATTTGACATCGGCCGTCTCAACGTTGCCGACAGCCTGCTCATCTGGCAGCGTGCCAAGAGCGACCAGATCAACGTGCGCGACATTAATCTGCAGATGGAACAGAACGATCGTCGTCAGGCGACCGTACAGCTGTCGAGCCGCATCAACCGCGATCAGCGTGACCTGACGCTGAGCCTCAATGCGACGCTGGATATGCAAAACTATCCGCGCCAGTATTCGGCCAATATTACTAGCCTGACCTATAAGCTCAGCGGCGCAGACATTCCTGCGCAGGGCGTCTCGGGGCAGGGCAGCCTGCAGGCAAAATATCAACAGTCTAATAACACCATGACGCTCAACCAGCTCGCGCTGTCGGCGAATGATAATCAGCTGACCGGCAGCGGCGTGGCGGTGCTCAACGATGTGCCGGACTATCAGCTGAATTTGCAGTCGAACAACGTGAATCTGGACGCTATCTCCGGGTGGCAGCCTAACGGCACCGGCAGCGCCCAGCAGAAAGCGCAGTCCGTGACGTCGGCACCGGTTATTGCCAGAGATATAGATGCGCAGCAGGACTCGCTGAACGTGCTGACCGGCTTTAATGCTCAGGTAGCGCTCAAGGCCGTTGACGTGACCTACCGCGGGCTAAAAATTCAGAATCTCGATTTGCAGGCAACCAATCAGGCCGGTAACGTCAAGATTGCGCGGCTTAGCGGCAATATGGGGCAGGGAACGTTCTCGCTTCCGGGCGCGCTAGACGCCACTGGCCCACGTCTGCTGGTCAACTTTACGCCGGACCTCAGCAACATTCCGTTAGGTGATTTGCTGCGTGCCTACAATTTGCCGCAGGCGTTAATCGGCAACTTCAGCCTGCACGGGGCATTGAGCGGAAAAGGCCTGTCGCTGACTGACTTCAACAGCAACTGGCAGGGCGATGCGCAAATGTCGATGGACAATGCGCGTCTGAATGGCTTGAATATTCAGCAGTTGGTGCAGCAGGCGGTGAGCCGCAGCAATAACCGCGTTCAGGGTATGCAACGCTACGAGGTCTACAGCGATATTCAGCAATTGCAGGCCCACGGCGCATTGCGCAATGGCGTACTGACGCTGAGCAATCTGTCGGCGGATTCCGCGATGATGAGCGTGAAAGGCGACGGACAGGTTAACTTCCCAGACGAACAGGCCGACATGAATCTGCGGGTGAAAATCACCGGCGGCTGGCAGGGTGACAACGATTTGATTGCCACGCTGCAAAAAACCGAGATTCCGCTGCGCGTATTTGGTCCGTGGAAACAGCTTAACTATCAGCTGCGGGTGGATCAGATCCTCCGTCAACAGCTGCAGCAGGATGCGAAAAATGCAATTCAGAACTGGATTGATAAAAACAAAGACGACAAGAACAGCGACAAAGTGAAGTCATTCATTAACAAGATGTGATTTCCCTGCCGCACGGGCCTGAATCATCAGGCCCGTCGCGTTTAATCCCCTTCGTGCTCACACTTCATAATCATCGGCAATCGGCTTTAACGGCGTTATCTTTACCTTGAGAATGCGGTGGCTGTTCACCTCGATCGGTTCAAACAGGTAGTTATCGATATACAGCTGTGCGCCCTGGTGAGGGATGACCTGCGCGTGCTCCATCAGCAGACCGGCAAGGGTATGATATTCGCGCTTCTCTTCTACCGGCAGCGGCAAATAGGTCACCAGATCGTCAAGCGGCATATAACCGTTGGCTATCCAGCTGCCGTCCTCAAGTTGAACGATATCGTGGCGCGCGTCGAGCGTGGCCGACGATTCCGGCAGACTCCCTGCAATGGTCTCCATTACGTCGGTCAGCGTCACTATCCCTTCCACCGAACCAAACTCATCAACCACGAAGGCAAAGTGCGTCTTGGCCTGCCTGAACTGCTCCAGCGCCGCCAATAGGGAAAGCTGCTCCGGGAAAATCAGCGGCTGCTTGATGATGGCCTTGAGGTCGAGTTCGTTATGCAGCAACTGCTGCTTGAGCAGGTCAACGACGTGGATAACGCCGAGCGGTGCATCGGTGGAACTGTCTTCGGTAACCAGGATACGGGTATGAGAATTATTGACTAACTGACGGGTTTGCACCTCGGGTGGGTCGTTAAGTTCGAGATTATCGACGTCGTGCCTCGAGGTCATGACGCTACTGACCGATCGCTCGGCAAGCCCAAGCACACGCTCGATCATTTTGCGTTCCTGCTGGTTAAAGATAGCGTCGTCTTCGTTAGCAATATCGGCGACCATATCAGAGGAATGCGAGTCGAGATCCGCCTCCTCATGCTTGCCGCGCAGCACCTTCAGTACTGTCTCGGCCGTGCGTTCGCGCAGCGAGCGACGAGAAGACAGGAAGCGGCGGCGGTTAAACTGTGCCAGCTGGTTCAGCACCTCTATCATGACCGAGAAGCCAATCGCCGCGTAAAGATAGCCTTTGGGGATATTGTAGCCAAAGCCGTCTGCCACCAGGCTAAAACCTATCATCAGCAGGAAGCTTAGGCAGAGGATAACGATGGTCGGGTGCTCATTGACGAAGCGCGTCAGCGGACGGCTGGCGAGCAGCATCAGGCCGATGGCGATACAGACCGCAACCATCATCACGGCAAGGTGGTCGACCATGCCGACCGCTGTAATGACCGAGTCCAGAGAAAATACCGCGTCGAGCACCACTATCTGTGCCACGACAGGCCAGAATTGGGCACGACTTCCCTGTTGAGTGTTCTCCTCATCCTTACCCTCGAGCCGTTCATTGAGTTCTGTGGTCGCTTTAAACAGCAGGAAAAGGCCGCCGGCCAGCATAATCAGGTCACGGGCGCTGAAGGATTTGCTAAATATTGTTAACAGGGGATGAGTGAGGGACGAGAGCCACGAGATTGAGGCAAGAAGCAGGAGTCGCATGACCAACGCAAGCAGAAGACCGGTAACGCGTGCGCGGTCTCGCTGGCCTCGGGGTAGTTTATCGGCAAGTATCGCGATAAAAACCAGATTATCGATTCCCAGCACAATCTCGAGAATCACCAGGGTAGCCAGCCCGGCCCAAATCGACGGATCGGCAATCCATTCCATATCGCTTATTTACCTTCACTGTCGCGGCGAAGTCCGCAAAATGAATAATGGTCGTTGGCAACGTAAATTTCAAATTTAAATCAGACAGCTAAAGGGGAATACTTAGCGTTGCGGCGGGAGACCAAAAACGGAGTGGCGGTGGCTTTTCCAGCGATCTGGTGGTTTGGTCGGCAATGACAGGCTTAGACCAGGAGGACAAGACGTTTTTTTGTCGGTTTTTATTAAAAAAAATCATTTCTTGGGTAACAATCTTATTTTTTTATGGTTGACTTAAGGTCATACTTAACTTGCTGTTATGTTGTTGTTTGTAGTTAGCGTTGTAACGACATTTGCATAGGCTACAAAGAATTTCATAGTGATAAGACAACATCTTATACAGGCAAGGGACTGTCGATGAACCTGCCAAATGCAAGGCGAGAGTCTATACTTTGCTTAAGTGATTTTTAGGGTTGTAACAATTGCTTAAGTATCTTCAGTTAGTAAAGCGGTGAACAAACCATGGCAAACCGCTGGCTGATTTTAATCTTATGGTGTTGAGGAGTATCTCTTACAATGTTAAAAGCTGTTATCCCTGTTGCCGGTCTAGGCACGCGCATGTTGCCAGCGACAAAGGCCATTCCAAAAGAAATGCTGCCTATTGTTGATAAGCCACTGATTCAGTACATCGTTAACGAATGTGCTGCCGCCGGCATCAAAGAAATCATTCTGGTGACTCACTCGTCTAAAAACGCGATTGAAAACCATTTCGATACCTCTTTTGAACTTGAAAGCATGCTGGAATCACGCGTTAAGCGTCAGCTGCTGGAAGAGATCCAGTCTATCTGCCCGAAAGGCGTTACCATCATGAACGTGCGTCAGGGCCAGTCCAAGGGGCTGGGTCACGCCGTTCTGTGTGCACGCCCTCTGATCGGCGACGCACCATTTGCTGTACTTCTGCCGGACGTGCTGATGGACGAAGTGTCCTGCGATCTGCGTAAAGACAACCTGGCAGCGATGTTGAAGCGTTTCAATGAAACGGGCTACAGCCAGGTTATGGTTGAAGAAGTGCCGGAAGAAGACGTTTCTAAATATGGTGTGGTTGACTGCAACGGCGTTGAAGGCGAACAAGGCAAAAGTACGCCGATGAAAGCCATTGTTGAGAAGCCTGAGCGTAAAGACGCGCCATCAAATCTGGCGGTAGTAGGGCGCTATGTCTTCAATAAAGACATCTGGCCTCTGCTGGAAATCACCCCTTACGGCGCGGGTAACGAAATTCAGCTGACAGACGCAATCGCGCTGCTGATGAAGAAAGAAACCGTTGAAGCCTTCACCATGACCGGTCGTTCACACGACTGTGGTGACAAGCTGGGATACATGAAAGCCTTTGTTGAATATGGCCTGCGCCACAAGGCAACCGGCGAACAGTTCAAGGCCTGGTTGAAAACTCTGAGTATGTAATACTCCTTTTTTCACTACCTCAATACCTTTAAAAAGCACCGAATTTTCGGTGCTTTTCGTTGTTGTGTAAAAGCATCATTGATCTTCAGCCAAGTACTGTCACAGAAAAAGATGATAATCTCTACACAAGCCAATTATTGAGTATATAAAAACTAGATCGTGTTAACGTTGGGGAATTTTCTGGAAGATTTATCGGCGCTATGATGCAAAGATAAATTTTGATGCGCTCTACGGTACTTTGGTTGCTTCAGGCCAAGGCGGTAGCGTGGATGTCTAATTTTGTGTTCGGTACATTGTTACTGTAATGCTGCACGGTAAGACCTTAAGGAATTAAAATGTTACTCCCAGTGATCATGGCAGGCGGTACCGGTAGTCGACTTTGGCCAATGTCGAGAGAACTCTACCCTAAGCAGTTTTTGCGACTGCACAGTGAAAATTCGATGTTGCAAGAAACAGTGCTGCGTTTGGAATCACTTGAAGTACGCGAGCCGGTCGTGATTTGCAATGAAGAGCATCGATTTTTGGTGGCTGAGCAATTAAGACAGATCAAAAAGCTGTCTAATAACATTATTTTAGAACCGATTGGCCGCAATACTGCCCCGGCTATCGCGTTAGCTGCGTTAAATGCCATTAAAGATGGCGATGATCCTGTGATGTTGGTGCTGGCCGCTGACCACGTTATTCACGATGTTGAAATCTTCCATGCTGCCGTTGAAAAGGCCATTCCATTTGCCAACGCCAACAGCTTGGTCACTTTCGGAATTGTGCCGACCGGACCTGAAACAGGCTACGGCTACATTCAACGTGGTGACAGTATTGGTAATCTTGACGAAGGTTACAAAGTTAAGTGCTTCGTTGAAAAACCTAATTTGCCAACGGCCGAATCCTACATTGCTTCGGGCGAATATTATTGGAACAGCGGGATGTTTATGTTCCGGGCCAAAAAATACCTCGAAGAGTTGGAGAAATTTCGTCCGGATATCTATGAGGCCTGTAAAAAGTCGCTGTGCGAGTTACCGGACGGCATGGACTTCATCACGGTTGATAAAGAATCCTTTGCCCTGTGTCCTGACGAATCTGTCGATTACGCGGTAATGGAAAAGACCACCAATGCCATGGTCGTTCCGCTGGATGCGGGTTGGAGTGACGTTGGGTCATGGTCTGCACTGTGGGAAGTTAACGAGAAAGACACGAACAATAACGCACTGACGGGTGACGTTTTCCTTCACAACACTGAAGGCTGCTATATCAATACCGATGAAAAAATGGTGGCAGCCGTGGGGGTTAAAAACCTGGTGATTGTTAACACCAAAGATGCGTTGCTGGTTATTGATAAATCGCAGGTTCAAGACGTTAAAAAAGTCGTTGAATACCTTAAGATCAATCAAAGAAGCGAGTATAAACACCACCGAGATATTTATCGCCCGTGGGGTAAGAGTGATTTGGTGGTCGCAGAAAACCGCTTTAATGTAAACCGTGTGACTGTTAATCCGGGGGGGAAATTGTCCACCCAAATGCATCATCACCGTGCAGAACATTGGATAATTCTGGCAGGCACCGCGCAGGTTACTATTGGTGAGAAGACTTTCCTGTTAACGGAAAACCAGTCTACGTTTATCCCCATTGGATCAATTCATACCTTGGAAAACCCTGGGAAAATTCCATTGGAAATCCTTGAAGTTCGCTCAGGTTCTTACCTTGGCAACGATGACGTTATTCGCATTAAAGATCACTACGGTCGTAATTAATACTTGAGGTTTACATGACTACGTTAACTTGTTTCAAAGCCTATGATATTCGTGGAAAACTGGGCGAAGAACTCAACACTGATATTGCTTACCGTATTGGTAGAGCCTATGGGGAGTTTCTGAAACCTAAAACCATTGTTGTGGGTGGCGATGTACGGCTAACAAGTGAAGAGCTAAAGCTCGCATTATCTGACGGCCTGCGCGATGCAGGCGTAAATGTTCTGGATATTGGCCTTGCCGGTACCGAAGAGATTTATTTTGCCACAGCACACTTGAAGATTGACGGTGGAATTGAAGTGACTGCCAGTCATAACCCGATGAATTACAATGGGATGAAGTTAGTACGTGAAGATGCGAAACCTATTAGCGGAGATACTGGCCTAAAAGATGTTAAACGTCTTGCGGAACAGAATCAGTTTGCCGAGGTAGCGGCTGAATCACGCGGCAGCTATAAGCAGATTTCGGTGCTGGATGCCTATGTGGATCATCTATTGGGTTATATCGATCTCAAGAACTTTACCAGGCCATTAAAACTAGTGATCAACTCCGGAAACGGCGCTGCCGGCCACGTTATCGATGAAATCGAAAAGCGTTTTGTAAAAGCGGCGGTACCGGTAGAGTTTGTAAAAGTTCATCATCACGCCGACGGTAATTTCCCTAATGGGATCCCTAACCCGCTGCTGCCGGAATGCCGCGCAGATTCAACGGCCGCGGTTATCGAATCTAAAGCCAATATGGGCATTGCCTTCGATGGTGATTTCGACCGCTGTTTCATGTTTGATGAAACCGGTGCCTTTATCGAAGGGTATTATATTGTTGGATTGCTTGCTAAAGCGTTCCTGCAAAAAAATCCGGGTGCGAAAATTATCCACGATCCGCGTTTAACCTGGAATACCCAAGACATTGTCGAAGAAGAGGGCGGTGTTGCCGTCATGTCGAAAACGGGGCACGCCTTCATTAAGGAACGTATGCGAGCCGAAGATGCTATCTACGGCGGCGAAATGAGTGCCCATCACTATTTCAAAGACTTCGCATACTGCGACAGCGGCATGATCCCGTGGTTATTGGTGGCAGAATTATTGGCAATTAAAGGCGATACCCTTAGCAGTATGGTTGAAGATCGCATGGCGGCTTTCCCTGCTTCAGGTGAAATCAACCGCAAAATTGTTGGCGCTAATGAAGTGATTGATAAAATCAGAGCCGTTTACGAAGCTGATGCCCAACATGTCGATTTAACTGACGGGCTGAGCATCGAGTATGCGGACTGGCGCTTCAACCTGCGCACCTCGAATACCGAGCCGGTAGTACGTTTGAATGTCGAATCAAAAGGGAATACCGAACTGATGAATCAGAAAACGGCGGAAATCCTCCAGTTATTAGGCGGGGATGCTCTGTGAAAGATATGTTATTAGCGATTTATCGCTACCGTGGTTTTATCATCAGCAGCGTGAAGCGAGACTTTCAGTCTCGCTATCAGACCAGTATGCTGGGGGCACTATGGCTAGTCCTGCAGCCGTTAGCCATGATTCTGGTCTATACCTTGGTGTTTTCCCAGGTGATGCGCGCAAGAATGCCGGGCGAGGCGGGGCCATTTGCTTACAGTATTTATCTCTGTTCTGGCGTATTAACCTGGGCATTATTTACTGAAATTCTTGATAAAAGCCAAAACGTTTTTCTTGGCAATGCAAACCTGATTAAGAAGCTGAGCTTTCCTAAAATTTGTTTACCGATCACGGTTATTCTATCGGCGGTTTTAAATTTCTTAATCATTTTTACATTATTTATCCTATTCCTAGTGTTTACCGGCAATTTCCCGAACATGCTGTTCTTTGCCGTAATCCCATTGTTGTGCGTTCAGCTAATTTTTTCCGTGGGTTTGGGGATGATATTTGGCGTAATGAACGTCTTTTTCCGTGACGTGGGCCAGTTCGTAACCGTTTTATTGCAGTTTTGGTTTTGGTTTACGCCGGTTGTTTATGTTCTCAACTCACTGCCAGAATGGGCGCGTCATATTTTAATGTATAACCCAATGGCCAGACTCATGGCGTGTTATCAGTCAATTTTTGCTTATCACAAGATGCCTGACTGGTACTCCTTGTGGCCGGTATTATTGTTAGGGATTATCTTTTGTGCGTTAGGAATGCGACTCTTCAAGAAGCATTCTGCTGATATGGTGGATGAATTATAATGAGCTTTATTTCAGTAAATAATGTTGGAAAAGCTTATAAGCAGTATCCTTCAAAATCGTCACGACTCGTTGAGTGGATATCCCCAACCAAAAAGCTGCGCCATAAATTAAAGTGGATCCTCAATGATATCTCTTTCCAGGTTCAGCCTGGTGAAGCGTTAGGTATCATTGGCATCAACGGCGCCGGCAAAAGTACACTCTTGAAACTCATTACCGGCACGGCTAAACCGACTACGGGTGAAGTACACCTTGAAGGCAGAGTTGCTGCGATGCTTGAGCTGGGAATGGGCTTTCACCCCGATTTTACCGGTAGGCAAAATGCCTACATGTCAGGCCAATTGTTAGGGATGAGTTCTCAGCAGATAACCGAGCTGATGCCTGAAATTGAAGCTTTTGCCGAAATTGGTGATTATATCGATGAGCCTGTTCGCGTTTACTCGAGCGGTATGCAAGTACGTCTTGCCTTCAGTATCGCTACTGCAATTCGCCCTGATATCCTGATTGTTGATGAAGCACTTTCGGTGGGCGACGCGTATTTCCAGCACAAGAGTTTTGCACGTATTCGTGAGTTCCGTGAGAAGGGCACCACTCTTTTATTGGTGTCCCACGATAAATCAGCCATTCAGTCTATTTGCGATCGTGCCATTTTGCTCAATAAAGGTCGAATTGAGAAAGAAGGAAATCCTGAAGAAATCATGGATTTCTACAATGCGATGCTGGCTGAGAAATCTGGATCCGCAGTGACTATTCGCCAGGAGAAAACTGAATCAGGCCAAATTCAGACCATCTCGGGCAACGGCGATGCAAAGGTTGCGGCGATATCATTAATTAACAGCAGCGGTAAAGTTTCCGAAAATATCGGCGTTGGCGATCGCGTGACTCTGAAAATTGAAGTGGATATTCATCGTCCTATTAAAGAGTTGGTGATGGGCTTTCAGGTCAAAGATCGTTTGGGTCAGGTCGTGTTCGGCACTAACTCATACCATATGAAAGAGTTAGTCAACGACCTTGAGCCGGGGCAAAAGGTGACCTTTAATTATCGATTCCCCATGAATTTGGGAGAAGGTAATTTCTCTATCGCGACGGCTTTACACGATCGCGATACTCATATTAATAACAACTATGAGTGGCGAGACTTGGCTTTGGTATTTAATGTTATCAATCTCGACAAATTGTCATTCATGGGTGTGTCATGGTTGCAAACGGAGCTAGAGTGTTCTTATGAAAGATAGTTTCTATACAGTTAGCGAAGACTATTACCGCCTTTTTGAAGAGAAACACCGCGGCAGCGTACAGGACATTAAAAACCGTTTACAAGTTTATATCCCATTCATTACCGCATTAACCAAAATCGACCCTTCTGCCGCTGTTGCAGACATAGGCTGTGGTCGCGGTGAATGGCTAGAGATCCTCAGGGATCACAATATTCCGGCATTTGGGGTTGATCTGGATGAGGGAATGCTTGAACGCGGCTTGCAGGTTGGTCTGGATGTCAAGAAAATGGACTGTCTTGAATTCCTTCGGAGCCAGGCTGACGAAAGCCTACTGGCTATTACCGGATTTCATATCGCAGAACATTTGCCATTTGAAGTTTTGCAGGCGGTCGTTAAAGAGTCTGAGCGCGTATTGAAGCCAGGGGGATTACTGATACTTGAAACGCCTAACCCGGAGAATATCAGCGTAGGTACTTGTTCATTTTACATGGATCCAACGCATAACCATCCATTGCCTCCGTCGCTGCTTGAATTTATCCCTAATTATTATGGCTTCTTAAGAACCAAAATATTAAGGTTGCAGGAAAAAAGCACTTTAAGAGACTTAGAATCGGTTATTACGTTAGTAGATGTTCTAAAAGGAGTGAGTCCTGATTATGGTCTGGTTGCGCAAAAGAAAGCCGACCAAGAGATTATTCAATTAGCTGACGCATGTTTCAACCAAGAATATGGTGTCACTCTGGATAACCTGGGAAACCGTTATGACCAACGTCTTGCACAGCAGGCTAAAAGGATAAACAAAACCTTAAGTAATCAGGCTACTAAGTTTCATAACTTTGAAAATCAGTTGCAGCGTTTCCAGCAAGAATTCGAAAACACTAAACATGAGCTTTTAGCCGTTCATGCCCACAATCAAAGCCTGCAGCAGCAAGTTATTGATTTCCATAACAGCAAGTCTTGGAAAATCACATACCCTCTGCGTTGGGTTTCAGGTCAGGCCCATGCTCTTCGCACACACGGCATCCGGGCACGCGGCCGCCAAGTCATTAAGCGAATATTAAAAAAATCAATCAATATTGCCTTGGGTGTTTTCCACAATAATCCTAAAATCAGACGCTTTGTATTTTCTACCATTAAAAAGCTGGGAATATACACACTAATACAATCCGTTTACCGACGAGTTGTGTATTCTGCGCCCAACTCACAAAGTGGGCTCATTGCGAGAGAGCGTAGCGTTATTTATCAGGAAAATATGACCAGTCGGGCTATTGCTATTTACGAACAATTGAAGAATACAAATAATAATAAGCACGGAGAGTAATAATGCGCATTGTTATTGACCTGCAAGGGGCACAGACAGAAAGCCGTTATCGCGGAATTGGCCGTTATACCCTTTCTATTGCAAAGGCGATTATTCGCAACAACACAAAGCACGAGATTTTTATCACCTTGTCATCATTGTTTCCTGAAACAATTGCTGATTTAAAAACACAGTTCAGTGAATATCTTCCTGCTGAGAACATCCTGGTGTGGCATGTGCCAGGCCCAGTCAGGGCATTAGAAAGAGATAATGCTTGGCGTAGCGAAAGTGCGGAATATATCCGTGAGGCTTTTTTGCAGAATCTGCGCCCTGATATCGTCTTTATCACCAGCCTGTTTGAAGGCCACGTCGATAATGCCGTGACGTCAATTGCCAAATTTTCTCCAAATACTAAAGTGGCCGTTCTTCATCACGATCTGATCCCTTTGGTACAGTCAGATGTTTACCTCCAAGATGATGTTTTCAAAGAATATTATCTCAAAAAAATCAACTGGCTTAAAAACGCTGACTTGATTTTAACTAATTCAGATTACACCTCTGCGGAAGCCATTGAGTGGTTAGATGTTCCTTTTGAGAAAGTTCATACTGTCTCTGCTGCAACTGAGGAGCAGTTCGTTGTCAGCGAAGTGGTTGACGCCGAATTTACTACCCTGAAAGCGCGATATGGAATTACTCGTGAGGTCGTACTTTACGCGCCCGGTGGATTCGACTCGCGTAAAAACTTTAGACGCCTTATTGAAGCATACAGCAAGCTATCACCGGCAATTCGTGATAAACACCAGTTGGTTATTGTCAGTAAGTTGTCTGATAGCGATCGCATCGGTTTGCGCTCTATTGCAAACAATGTTCGGTTACGTGAAGACGAAATGATTTTGACAGGTTATGTGTCCGAGCATGATTTAGTCGTTTTATATCAGTTGGCTAAGCTATTTGTGTTTGCCTCTTTGCATGAAGGGTTTGGTTTGCCAATATTGGAAGCCATGACCTGTGGGGCGGCGACAATCGGTTCCAATGTAACCAGTATTCCTGAGGTTATTGGGTATGAAGATGCACTTTTCGATCCCTACTCGGTTGATTCAATAAAGGAAAAGCTTCATCAGGCGCTTAGTGATGATGCTTTCCTTGCCCGCTTGAAGCAACACGCGATTATCCAGGCTAAAAAGTTTTCCTGGGATTACGCAGGAATAACCGCTTTAGGTTGTTTTGAAAAGATTGTTGCGGATGCTGCCCCGCTTCCTGGTGAAACAGTGACTCCTGCACAGCTTGTGACGGCTATTTCATCAATCAACTGCCGCGAAAAACCTACTGATAACGACCTACGCGCCACGGCAGAATCCATTGACCGCAACGCGAAATTAATTGAACTTCACTCTGTCGATATTGAGAAATTATCCTGGCGAGTAGAAGGTCCATTTGACAGTTCTTACAGCCTGGCCCTGGTGAACAGAGAGTTTGCTCGTGCCTTGAGTCAGGACAATGTTGAGGTATTACTCCACTCAACGGAAGGGCCTGGTGATTTTGCACCCAGTGAAACCTTCATTAATGACAAGAACAATGCCGATCTTAAAGAGTTCAACCAACGGATTGAGAAGCAAGGTTCAAGAACGGTTAACGTATTAAGCCGCAATCTTTACCCACCTCGCGTCTCAGGTATAAATGCAGATGTAAAACTTTTGCACTGCTATGCCTGGGAAGAAACGGGTTTTCCGCAGGAGTGGATCAATAACTTCAACCGTGAATTAGATGCTGTTTTGTGTACCTCAGAGCATGTCCGCAAGGTATTGATTGATAATGGCGCGATGATTCCTGTCTTTAATGTGGGTAACGGATGCGAACATTGGGATCGTATTCAGAGCGGCGCGGCACCTAAGCTGGTGGCTAAAAAATTTAAGTTCTTGCATGTCTCATCCTGTTTCCCTCGCAAAGGGGTTCAGGCTATGTTGGCTGCCTACGGCTCAGCCTTTACTGCGGCCGATGAAGTCTCATTAATAATAAAAACGTTCGCTAATCCACATAATGAAGTTCATCAGTGGCTGGCTGAGGAACGTGCGGCCAACGTCAATTATCCTGACGTAATCATTATTGAACAGGATATGGCCGAATCTGATCTCAAAGCGCTGTACGAGTTTTGTGATGTATTAGTTGCCCCAAGCTGTGCGGAAGGATTTGGTCTGCCGGTTGCTGAAGCCATGTTGAGTGGGCTTCCCGCCATCACCACTAACTGGAGCGGCCAGCTCGATTTCTGTACTCCTGAAAATTCATGGTTGGTGGACTATAAGTTCGAGCGTGCCAGAACCCATTTTGGACTTTTCTCATCTTCTTGGGTCAGTGCAAACGTTGATGATCTCGGCCGTGCAATGAAAGACGCGGCAGAAGCTAGTGAAGAAAAGCTGAAAGCGATGGCGCTAAAAGGGCGTGAGCTTATTATGGCCAAATTTAAATGGTCTGATGTAGCCCAACGCTCGACTTCTGCCGTTGCTCATCTTCGTAAAAACTTCGAACTTGCCCACGAAGACACGCGGATAGGCTGGTTGTCTACCTGGAATACCAAGTGTGGAATTGCAACTTATTCCCAGCACCTGGTTGCTGATATGCCAAGCGATCAAGTTGTTATCTTTGCTCCCGCAGCTAACGACTTGGTTAGCGTGGATGAAAGTAACGTTTTGAGAAGTTGGGTTGTTGGAAAAGAAAACAACTATCTTGATGCACTCGATGCACAAATTGAAGCGTTGCGCTTGAATACTCTGGTTATTCAATTCAACTACGGATTCTTCAATCATCGCGAGCTTTCTGCATTTATAGAAAAGCACCACCATGCCGGGCGAGTCATCGTTATGGCAATGCATTCGACAGTTGATCCTGAAAAAGAACCTCACTGGAACTTCCGTTTGTCAGAAATGACGGATGCGCTAAAAATGTGCGATCGCCTGCTTGTGCATTCGATAACCGATATCAACCGTTTAAAACTGTTGGGGATAGTCAATAACGTAACCTTATTCCCACACGGCGTATTGGGCTATCCAAAATCAGCAGATAAAGTCGCTAAGCCTAATGCTCTACCGTTAGTCGCAAGTTATGGTTTCTGTCTGCCTCATAAAGGCTTGAAAGAGCTTATTGAGGCCGTTGCTTATCTCAAGTCAGCAGGGAAACCCGTCCGACTAAGGCTGGTCAATGCCGAATATCCGGTTAGCGAATCGGCTGATTTAGTGCGAGAACTTAAAGCCACAGCGTCTAAATTGGGGGTTGAGGATTTAGTCGAGATGTACAACGACTTCCTTGATGACGAGGAAAGCCTCCGTTTGTTATCAGATGCTGATGTGTTGGTTTTCGCTTACCAAAATACGGGGGAGTCTGCCAGTGGCGCTGTGCGGTACGGAATGGCAACGCATAAACCGGTAGCGGTAACGCCTTTAGCCATTTTTGACGATCTTGGGGATGCAGTATTCCGATTCAAAGGGACTTCAGTTGCTGAAATCGCTGAGGGCATCTCGGCGATTAATCAAAAATCGCCAGAGGCGATTAAAACTCAGCAACGTGCTGACGAATGGCGTCAACAGCATGATTATCATACTGTGGCCAGACGTTTAGAAAATATGTGTACCGGCCTGTTAAGGGCTAAAGTCTTTAAATAGGCCTGGGGTCGGTGAATTAAAAAACGCAACATGGGTGTAATACCCATGTTGCTTTAACTTTCCTGTAGACATGGGTTCTAAATAATTCATGTCTGTGGTTAACGGGTAATAAGCGTTATTCATTAGCAGACAGGAACTTTCACAGATAATTTCTATTTGTGATTGCAAATGGGTGTAAACAATGAAGTTAGTATTTTCATCAGACTGTATAAAATTTCCTCTGACCGGAATAGGGCGCTATGCACTGGAATTAACCAATTATCTTGAAACCAGCGACGAAATAAGCTCGCTACGCTATCTAAATGGGCGAAGATTAATTGACCAGCGTCCGGTACCGGTAGAAAGTGGTGCCCTAAAGTCAAAGTTACAAAGCGCATTAAAAAAGAATCCGCTGATTACCGAGGCTTATCGCTATACCTATCCTTGGCTTAAATCACGCGCTCTGAAGCAGGCACCTGATGCCATTTTTCACTGCCCAAATTACTATCTGCCGCCAAATGTGGGCAATGCTATCACTACGTTCCATGATTTATCTATTTTTACCTGGCCTGAATGCCATCCACCTGAACGCGTAAAATATATGCGTAAAGAGCTGCTGCTGTCGCTTAAGCGTGCAGAGAGACTTTTGACCGTTTCCGAATTCTCACGTCAGGAAATTGCCAGTTATTTCAACTATCCGCTTGATAAAATCGATGCCACGCCGTTGGCCAGCAGCGGCCAGTTTTATGTTCGCAAACCGGAAGAAACGGCCGAGTTGATGCGTAAACTGGGCCTGGAGCACGGTAAATATTGCTTGTATACCGGAACTATTGAGCCAAGAAAGAATATCGCGACGCTGCTTGATGCCTATGAAAGATTGCCGCTGTCCATTAGAAATCATTACCCACTGGTACTGTGTGGTTATTCTGGCTGGAGTAGTGAGGCCATTCACCTTAGGTTCCAGCGTGGCGAACGCGAAGGGTGGATTAAGTATTTAGGATATGTGGCCTCGAAAGAGTTGCCATTATTATTTGCCGCTGCGAATACTTTCCTCTTTCCGTCTTTATATGAAGGATTTGGCCTGCCGGTGCTAGAATCTATGGCATCGGGCGTCCCTGTTGTTTGCTCAAACGCCGCCTCATTACCCGAGGTTGTGGGCGACGCTGCTTTGGTATGTGAACCTCTCGATGTTGAGGCGCTGACAGCGGCTATACAGCGCTGTATTGAAGATAATCAGTGGCGCCAATTATCAATCGAGACTGGCTTAAAACAGGCTAAAAAATTCTCCTGGGCACGCTGTGCAGAAGAAACAATAGCGGCCTATAAAAAGGTTTAGAGTCTTTATGTTGAAAGTATTACATTTCTATAAAACTTACTATCCAGACTCTTTTGGCGGAATTGAGCAAGTTATTTTCCAGCTAAGTGAAGGTACGGCGAATTTCAATGTTGAAAACACGGTGCTGGTATTAAGCCCGCGCGGGGACACTGACGTTAGCTCTTTCCATAAGCATAATATTACCTCTGCAAAAATTACTTTCGAGTTAGCCTCAACGCCGTTTTCTTTAAATGCGTTGACTAAATTTAAAAAGCTCGCGGAAAAGGCCGATATTATCCATTATCATTTTCCATACCCTTTTATGGATTTGATACATTTTTTGGCTGGTGTGAAAAAGCCTACGGTTGTTTCGTATCATTCGGATGTGGTAAAGCAAAAAAATATACTCAAGTTTTACAAACCCCTGATGCACAAATTCTTGGGGAGCGTGAGCCGGATTGTTGCCTCATCACCTAATTATGTGCAGACCAGCCCGGTATTACAATGTTTCAGAGACAAAGTCAGCGTTATTCCATTTGGCATTGATGAGCAATCTTATCCGCCGGTGAATGACGAAAAGCTGGCTTTCTGGTCGCAGCAGTTTTCTACGCCATTTTTCCTGTTTATCGGCGCCTTTCGTTATTATAAGGGACTGCATATATTATTGGCCGCGGCTAAAAATGCGAGTTATCCCATCGTGATTGTAGGCGGTGGTCCCGCCGAAGCGGAACTCAAACAGCAAGCGGCAGAGCTGGCGCTTGATAACGTCTTTTTTGTCGGTGCACTGGAAGACGCCGATAAGTTTGCGTTATTAAAGCTGTGCCACGGGTTAGTCTTTCCGTCGCATCTGCGCTCTGAAGCCTTTGGTATTTCGTTGCTGGAAGGTGCGATGTTCGGAAAACCGCTTATTTCTTGCGAAATAGGCACCGGGACGACTTACATTAATATTCATAACGAAACCGGAATCGTTATTGAGCCCAATAACGTCGGTTCATTACGAAACGCTATGGATTTATTGGCAAATAATAGCCAACTCGCTGCGCAGCTCGGCGAGAATGCTTACAAGCGGTATAAAGATTTCTTTACCTATGAGCAAATGATTAATAAGTATATGGCGATCTATAATGACTTAAGCGCTAAGCGTTAGATTGCATTTTAACCAATAGCCTATTTCCCCCGCTTTTGCTCAGGTTGGGCTAAATGGGTCGCACAACAAGCCGCCGTGCATCAGCCCGGATTAATGTCGTAAAATTCGCTCTTTTTGACCTGCAATTCGTCGTTGTTACCGGTAAAGTGTCAAATGCTCGGCATGGTGGCTGAGGCTAAACTGCACCGACCACTTGAATGGTTGTGATAGTTATAGCTGTGATAGGTACACCCTCAGTCATTCTCATGTACAATGCTTGGGTTCATTTGTATGGCGCGGTGAGGATAAACCTACTAAGAACAGGGGTTTGAGTTCCACCGAGCTATCAACTATTTCAGACAGGAGTTGCTAATGTCCAAACAACAGATCGGCGTCGTTGGTATGGCGGTAATGGGTCGTAACCTCGCGCTTAACATTGAAAGCCGTGGTTATTCCGTTGCTATTTTTAACCGTTCTGGCGATAAGACTGATGAAGTCGTTGCCGAGAATCCGGGTAAAAATCTGGTTCCATACTACACAGTCGAAGAGTTTGTTGAGTCACTGGAAAAACCACGCCGTATTCTGCTGATGGTGAAAGCAGGTGAAGCGACCGATAAAACTATCGCATCCCTCACACCACACCTTGATAAAGGTGACATCCTCATCGATGGCGGCAACACCTTCTATAAAGATACCATTCGTCGTAACAAAGAACTTTCCGACCAAGGCTTCAACTTTATCGGTACCGGCGTTTCCGGTGGCGAAGAGGGCGCACTGAAAGGTCCTTCCATCATGCCTGGTGGTCAGAAAGAAGCTTACGAACTGGTTGCTCCAATCCTCGAGCAGATCGCCGCCCGTGCTGACGATGGCGACGCTTGCGTAGCTTACATCGGTGCTGATGGTGCAGGCCACTACGTTAAAATGGTTCACAACGGTATCGAATACGGCGACATGCAGCTGATTGCTGAAGCCTATTCTCTGCTGAAGCAGTCTCTGAATCTGAGCAACGAAGAGCTGGCTACCACCTTCGCTGAATGGAACAAAGGCGAGCTGAGCAGCTACCTGATTGACATCACCAAAGACATCTTCACCAAGAAAGACGAAGCGGGTAACTACCTGGTAGACGTGATTCTTGATGAAGCAGCAAACAAAGGTACCGGTAAGTGGACCAGCCAGAGCTCTCTGGACCTTGGCGAGCCACTGACTTTGATTACTGAGTCTGTATTTGCCCGTTACCTGTCTTCTCTGAAAGATCAGCGCGTTGCGGCTTCTAAAGTTCTGACTGGCCCAGCGGTTAAAGCATTTGCGGGCGATAAAGCAGAATTTATCGAAAAAATCCGTCGTGCTCTGTACCTGGGTAAAATCGTTTCTTACGCGCAGGGCTTCTCTCAGCTGAAAGCGGCTTCCGACGAGAACAACTGGAACCTGCACTACGGTGAAATCGCCAAAATCTTCCGCGCTGGCTGCATCATCCGTGCTCAGTTCCTGCAGAAAATTACCGATGCTTACGAAGAAAACGCGTCAATTGCAAACCTGCTGTTGGCGCCATACTTCAAAAACATCGCTGACGAATATCAGCAAGCGCTGCGTGACGTGGTGTCCTATGCCGTTCAGAACGGTATCCCGACGCCTACTTTCTCTGCTGCGATCAACTACTACGACAGCTACCGCAGCGCGGTTCTGCCAGCTAACCTGATCCAGGCACAGCGTGACTACTTCGGCGCACATACTTACAAGCGTACCGATAAAGAAGGCGTGTTCCACACCGAGTGGTTGGACTGATCGTTAGTGAGTGATGTAATTAACTGGTAGATACAGTTTATTTAAATATTAAAACCGCCGAGAATTTATTTTCGGCGGTTTTTTTTGTGCTGAGTTTTACCCAGTGTATTGGCCTTACCCCAAAATCCTGCACCATTCAGTAACCATACACTATAACCAGAGGCGTCCCCATTCTGCACTGGGCTCGCTGACCCGTCCGAACTTGCCGAATAATCTGCCGGTTGCCAGAATATGCAGCCAGAATGAAGCCGGTTATTCCTGATTATGAATGGATCACCTACGGGGTCAGGGTCAGCCAAACGCTAGTGAACCCTGTTTTGCAAATTAATAGCGCTCAACTCACCAATCAGGCTTTTATTGTATATATAGAACGTGGTGTCCCTGAACCGCAAGGTTTCATCGGGTTGACCGAACTGTTTTTTAACCCCTGCTAAACAAATCGTGATATCTCGACACTGCTCTCCGTCGTTGTAAATAGCAACGAACTGACGCTTCCAGGCCTTGTCCGCCCCAAACTGGTACCAATTATCGAAAGTCTGCGGTCTACCAGTGAAGTTGATAAAACCAGTTGAAGTATCAAAGGTTACAGGCCTGATGATTTGATGCCAATCCGAGCGCCAGCCTGTGGCCAAGGCATCGGTTCCCCAGTATGGACCATAGCCATAGTCAAGATTGTGAGCCTGCATAAACGCGATGATATCGCTGGAGGTAGAAGGGCTATCCCTAAGCGGCGTCTGAATGAAATTAGAGGCGTAGCCTGAAATCATCAAGATTAACAACGGCACCAGCATGATTTTTCGATGGCTGACTGCATGCAGAAAGATAACGCTAATGATCAGATAGACAATGTTTACGAAGAATCGTGCGCTTACATAGGCACCCGGAGTGCTGCTAAGTATGAAGGCAGAAGAGATGCCAAATACTGACATCAGGATCAGGAAATCTACATTACTTATGCGTGAAGGTTTGTTGATGGAGGACAGGTAGAGTACCAGCACGATGGCAGCAGAAATCATGAAAAGGCTGTCACGCTCAGCGACGAACAGGTTCAACATGCCGCCAAGCCCATACAAAAGCCATCGCGCATTGTCGATCATTTGTTGGGGAGAACCTAAGCTAAAGTGAGCAACGGGTAAATGAAAAATACGTTCAACGCTATGGGTAAAAAGAACAATGCCGGTTAAAACGGGGGCAACCAGTCCCTTGAAAGGACGTATCTTCAAGCCAAAGATTTCATAGAAATTCACCAGCAGCAGCGGCAAATAAAAGGCTGCAAGAAGCCATGGATCGGAAACGGAAGCAGCGATTACCAGTAGGTAGAGCACAACATCAATGAGCAGGCTACGATGCCGAAGGTTAACCAGATAAAGATAAACGCACAGCAATCCATAGAGATTGGTCAGATTATGCGAGAAAGGATGGGCTACATAACCTGAAACTTGGGCATAATGACTTAATCCGCAAAAAAATGGCACTAGCAAAAAGCTCAGGCTATTGTTGCTACGTTCATAGCAAATCATCGCTGCCAGCACGGCGCAAAGAAACAGCTGCGCAATGGAAAGCCAACGTAATATTTCTGGAGAGGTACCCCCGGTGAGTTCAAACAGCAAAAAATGAATCGGGTAGGCAGAGAAATACCAGTTATCTATTGTTGGTCGCCAATTTCTCATGACTGACCAGCCGTGCTGAGTTATCTCATGCCAGACTGTTGGCGAGTTAGCCACATCAGAATCGGCAAGGAAATTGAGATTGACCACCCAGATGCTGGCAGCCATGCCGGTGAGCAGGCAGATAACAGTTAAGATTAACTCTTTATTTTTCATTCGAATGATGCATGAGGTAGTCTGAGTCAATATGGATTTTAAGAGTACAAATACTCGAATACTCAGTTGCTCGCTGTGCGCGATGATATTAAATGATTTAAATTCGACCGCCTACCTTAGAGCAAGGTTACAGGAGCCAAAAAACACGACGCAGTGTGTTTGCAGCGCGGCGGCCATAGGCATCGGCGATGAACCTACATCGATAAACCCTTTTGCCTGGTTAATCAGCGCAGCTAGTGTGGACAACTCAATAGTACCCGCCAGGTTTACCCCCCTTTTACGGCATCAGGCAGCCAGCCTCAAAAATTAATAAGATCAGCGCAAAAAATCAGGTAAATTATCACTTTTTTAAGATGATATATTTTTTATTAAGAACTTATACCTGAGTTAAGATTATTTTAGGGGGAAATAAGGAATGTGCTCGACAACGTCATTATAAAAGCCGCGTAAAGCTAATGTCTGCGCGGCTTTTTTGTGCTCAGAGTCCGTTACTTGGTGTGGCGGTCGCGCAGGTTATTGATAACCGTGCTGAAGTCCAGATCCTGATCCTGTAGCAGAACCAGCAGGTGATAAACCAAGTCTGAGGCTTCGTTCTTAAGTTCGAAACGGTCATTCACCGTAGCGGCCAGCGCCGTTTCAACGCCTTCTTCGCCGACTTTCTGCGCAATACGCTTGGTACCGCTGGCGTAGAGGCTGGCGGTGTAGGAGCTGTCCGGGCTCGCGGTTTTACGCGACGCCAGCAGTTGCTCCAGCTGATACAGGAAACCCCAGTCGCTGCTGGCAGGGTGGAAGCAGCTGTTGTTGCCCTTATGGCAGGTTGGGCCAATCGGATTGACGAGAATCAGCAGGGAATCGTTATCGCAGTCCGGCGTGATGCTGACCACGTTAAGGAAGTTGCCCGAGCTTTCGCCCTTGGTCCACAGGCGCTGTTTGGTGCGCGAGAAGAAGGTCACTTTGCCGCTCGACTGCGTGACGTCCAGCGCCTCCTGATTCATGTAGCCCATCATCAGCACTTCACCCGAAACGGCGTGTTGCACGATAGCGGGCATCATGTTGTCGGTTTTTTCCCAATCAAGCTGGGCGAGTTGTTCGGCGTTCAGAATAACCGGGGCTTTCACTTCTTTATCTTGTTCTGGAATACTCACAAGCGGATCTCCACGCCTTGTTCGGCAAGGTAACGTTTTAACTCACCGATATTAATTATTTGTTTGTGGAACACGGAAGCAGCGAGTGCGCCGTCGACCCTCGCCAGTTTGAAGGCGTCGAGGAAGTGTTCACGGGTTCCCGCACCGCCCGAGGCGATAAGCGGCACGTGGCAGACTTCACGAATAGCGTTAAGCTGGCGCAGGTCGTAGCCGTTACGCACGCCGTCCTGGTTCATCATGTTCAACACGATTTCACCGGCTCCGCGCTGCTGTACTTCTTTTACCCAGTCGATAGTCTGCCAGGTCGTCACCTTGGTGCGCGCTTCGTCGCCGGTAAATTGATGCACCTGATACGTGCCGGTTTCAGCGTCGTGCCAGGTGTCTATACCGACCACGATGCACTGTACGCCGAAGCGATCGGCAAGGCGAGTGATCAGTGTCGGATCGGCCAGCGCCGGGGAGTTTATAGAGATTTTATCGGCACCGAACTGTAGGATATTACCCGCGTCTTCAATGCTTTTGATTCCGCCCGCGACGCAGAAAGGAATATCAATCACTTCAGCAACGCGAGAAATCCAGCTCTTGTCGACCACGCGGCCGTCGGAGGAGGCGGTGATATCATAAAATACCAGCTCGTCCGCGCCTTCTTCGGCATAGCGTTTAGCCAGCGGAACGATATCGCCGATGATTTCATGGTTACGGAACTGTACGCCTTTCACAACCTGACCATCTTTAACATCCAGGCAGGGGATTATCCGTTTTGCCAGCATGAAATTGCCTCCGTTACGTTAAACTTGCCGTCGAGCAGGGCACGGCCAACGATCACACCTTTTACGCCAGTGCCGCGCAGGGCCGCGATATCGTCCAGACTGCCGATACCGCCCGACGCCTGAAACGCCACCTGCGGAAAACGTTGGCAGACTTCGCGATACAGCTCGACGTTGGAACCGGCGAGAGTGCCGTCGCGGGAAATGTCGGTGCAGAGTACGTGCTTCAGGCCAAACGGCAGGAACTGTTCGACAACTTGTTCCAGCGTCGAGTCTGAGTTCTCCTGCCAGCCGCTTACCGCAACGTGTTTATTGCCTGCGTCGTCGATGCGCACGTCCAACGCCAACACCAGCGCATCGGCGCCAAAACGCGTAAACCACTGCTGAACCTGCTCCGGGTTTTTCACCGCCGTCGAGCCGACCACCACGCGGGAGACACCGGCTTCCAGCAAGGCTTCAACGTCTTGCTCGGTACGAATACCGCCGCCTACCTGCACGGGAACGCTCACGCCAGCAACCAGCTGCTTAAGCAGCGGGATCTGACGCGCTGCCGGGTCTTTTGCACCGGTCAGGTCAACGAGGTGCAGCACTTCGGCACCCTGAGCCTGATAATCCTGCAAACGCGGCAGAGGGGAATTACCGTAATCACGCTGCTGTCCATAGTCGCCTTGATGCAAACGCACCACGCTGCCTTCGATTAGATCTAAAGCGGGGATAATCATGCTGTTTACATCTCCAAAAAGTTTTTCAGCAGCTGCGCGCCTGCGGCACCCGAGCGCTCGGGGTGGAACTGCACGCCAAAGAAGTTATCTTTCTGCACGGCGGCGGTAAACGGTTCGCCGTACAGCGTCTGCGCGATGGTGTTTTCACAAACCGGCATCGCGTAGCTGTGCACGAAGTAGAAGTAGGCATTTTCATCGATGCCGCGGAACAGGTGGTGTCCGGCCTGCGCCGTCACTTTATTCCAGCCCATGTGCGGCAGCGGCAGGCCGCGTTCAGGCATCTTGATAACCGGCGTCTCGACGATATCCAGCATCGGCACACCGCCGCTCTCTTCGCTGCTTGAAGCCAGCAACTGCATGCCGAGGCAGATACCCAGCACCGGCTGAGTACAGGCCTTGATAAGCTCTATCAGGTCACGTTGCTGAATCTGTTCCATCGCCGCCTGTGCGGTACCGACGCCCGGCAGAAACAGTTTGTCGGCCTTAAGAACGATGTCGGCGTCGCGGCTGACGACCGGCTCATAGCCCAGTCGTTTTACGGCAGCCTTGACGGAAAACAGGTTGGCACAGCCAGTATCAAGGATAACCACGTCCATTAAAGCACTCCTTTAGAGCTCGGCAGGGTATTGCCGTCGACACGAATGGCCTGACGCAGCGTGCGGCCAAAGGCTTTAAACAGGCTCTCTACCCGGTGGTGGTCGTTTTTGCCCTTGGTTTTAAGGTGCAGCGTGCAGCCCATCGTGTAAGAAAGAGAGCTAAAGAAGTGCTCGACCATCTCGGTGCTCAGGTCACCCACGCGCTGATAGTTGAATTCTGCCTTGTACTCGAGGTGTGGACGGCCGGAGATGTCCAGCGCGCAGCGCGCCAGGCATTCGTCCATCGGCAGCACGAAGCCAAAACGGCCAATCCCGCGCTTGTCGCCCAACGCCTTGTGCAGCGCCTCACCGAGCGCCAGACCGGTATCTTCCACGGTGTGGTGATCGTCGATATACAGATCGCCCTTCACGTCGATGTTCATACGAAAACCGCCGTGGGTCGCAATCTGATCCAGCATGTGGTCAAAGAAGCCAACGCCAGTCTTGATTTTGCTGCCGCCTTCGCGGTCGAGCCAGACTTCAACATCGATAGCCGTTTCACGGGTCACGCGGTTGACGCGCGCGTGGCGGTCACGTCGGGTAAGTTGCTCGGTGATAGCGGCCCATCCGAGGCCGTCGCGCTCATAGCGTAGACCGGTGATGCCCATATTACGCGCCAGCTGGATATCGGTCTCACGGTCGCCGATAACGTAGCTGTTCGCCGTGTCCAGCACGCCGTTCTCGAGGTACCGCTGCACCAGACGCGTTTTCGGCTTGCGGCAGTCGCAGTTGTCGGCGGGCAGGTGAGGGCAGATAAGCACCTCGTCGAATACCACGCCCTGCGAGGTCAGCACCTGCATCATCAGGTTGTGCGGCGGGTCGAAGGTTTCCTGCGGGAAGCTCGCGGTGCCCAGCCCGTCCTGATTGGTTATCATCACCAGCTTGAAATCGGCGGACTGCAATGCAAGCAGGGCAGGGATCACGCCCGGCTCAAAGGCCAGCTTATCCAGTCGGTCGACCTGAAAATCTTCCGGTGGCTCGGAAATCAGCGTACCGTCGCGATCGATAAAGAGAACTTTTTGACTCACAGGGGTCTGGCTCACATTGGCTCCTTGCTGGCGCTGCTTGTTTCACGAACGGTTGAAGTCGCGCCCGGTAATGGACGTAAGGCGTCAATGACGCGCTGGCACTCTTGACGGGTGCCGATAGTAATACGCAAGCAGCCCGAAAGTCCCGGTTGCTTATTCTGGTCGCGTAGGATAATACCTTGATCCCAAAGCGTTTTAAAGACGCTGCTGGAGGCAGTAAAGCGCGCCAGAAGATAGTTGCTCTCGCTGGTAAACACCTGCTCGACGCAGTCGCACTGCTCAAGCTGCTGACGAAGCCATTCACGGGTCTCGCTCACCTCCGCCACGCGCTTGCGCATCAACGCCAGGCCCTGCTCGCTCAACGCCTGCGCGGCGATGTCGGCGACCGGCGTAGACAGCGGATAAGGCGCGATAACCTTCATTAATACGTCAATCAGTTCAGAGTTAGCCAGCGTAAAGCCACAGCGCAGGCCTGCCAAGGCAAAGGCTTTTGACAGCGTACGCAGGATAGCGAGGTGCGGATAGTCTTTCAGCCAGCCGGCCACGGTCGCCTGCGGGCAAAACTCGATATATGCCTCATCGACGGCCACGACAGCCTTGCCGCGCGTCGTTTCCAGCAGGCTGCGAATGTCTTCTGGATTAATCAGATTGCCGGTCGGGTTATTCGGGCTGCACACGTAGACCAGCTTCACGCCGTCCAGTGCCTGCTCGATAGCCGGGAGGTCCAGCTGCCAGTCCTCTTTCGCCATCACGGTACGGCCCTCAACGCCGAACGTCTCGGCGCTGACGCTGTACATGCCGTAGGTTGGCGGGCAATAAAGGATGGCGTCTTTACCTGGCTCGCAGAAGGCGCGGATCAACAGTTCAATACTTTCGTCGGCACCGCGGCAGACCAGAACCTGCTCAGGCTGCACGCCCGCATACGCGGCGTAGCGGCGAACCACGTCCTTCGGTTGGCATTCTGGGTAGCGGTTGAACGTTTGTGCGGTCAGTTCAAAATGCGGGGCCAGCGCATATTCGTTGGCATTGAGCCAAACGTCACCGTTACCGCCCAGACGGCGAGCAGACTGATAAGGGGTCAGCTGCTGAACATTTTCACGCGCCAGTCCAACGACTGAAACGTTTTGCTTCGAAGTCTCACTCATTATTTACGCTCCATCAGGGCGGCAACGCGCAGGGTAACCGCATTCTTGTGCGCGGTCAGCTGCTCGGCCTGAGCCAGGGTTTCAATCGTCGGAGCCAGCGCCAGCAGGCCTGCCGGAGTCAGCTGTTGTACCGTCATGCGCTTCTGGAAATCGGCGAGACCCAGGCTTGAACAGGTCGCGGTATAACCATAGGTCGGCAATACGTGGTTGGTACCTGAGGCGTAGTCGCCCGCAGATTCGGGTGACCAGTCACCGAGGAATACCGAACCCGCGCTGGTGATGCTGTCAACCAGTGCTTCAGGCTCACGGGTTTGCAGAATAAGGTGCTCAGGGCCGTAGGCGTTGCTGATTTCAACGCACTGTGCCAAATCTTTTGCCACAATAAGACGGCTGCTGGCGAGCGCCTTGCGGGCAATCTCGCTGCGCGACAGCGTTTGCAGCTGGTTCTCGACGGCTACCGCAACGGCTGCTGCCATCTCGGCGTCTGGCGTCAGCAATATCACCTGCGAATCTGGGCCGTGTTCCGCCTGCGACAACAGGTCAGAGGCGACGAAATCAGGCGTTGCGCCAGAATCTGCAATCACTAACACCTCTGAAGGACCGGCAGGCATATCGATAGCTGCGCCGTTCAGGCTCTGGCTGACCTGACGCTTGGCCTCGGTCACGAAAGCGTTGCCCGGTCCAAAAATTTTAGCCACTTTCGGCACGCTCTCTGTGCCGAACGCCATCGCGGCAATCGCCTGTGCTCCACCGAGCTGATAGACCTCGGTAACGCCGCACAGCTTGGCGGCATACAAAATCTCATCGGCAATCGGCGGCGGCGAGCAAAGGATAACTTTATTGCACTGCGCGATGCGTGCCGGGGTTGCCAGCATCAGCACCGTAGAAGGCAGCGGCGCCGATCCGCCCGGAATGTACAGGCCGACGGAAGCAATAGGACGTGTAATCTGCTGGCAGCGTACGCCGGGCTGAGTTTCAATATCCACCTTCGGCAATTTCTGTGCGACGTGGAATGTCTCAATGTTGCGAACTGCGTTGGCCATTGCCTGCTTAACATCGTCGCCCAGACGCGCTGACGCCTGTTCAATTTGCTCGGCGGTGACACGAATCTGGTCCACGTCGGTTTTATCGAAGCGCGCGCAGTATTCACGCAGCGCAACGTCGCCTTCATTACGTACCCGAGTCAGGATCTCGGTGACGGTCTCGGTAATGCTGCCTGAAGCTGCGATAGCAGGGCGAGTGAGGAGTTCGCTGCGCTGCTTTTCATCACACTGTTGCCAGTCGATTGGGGTAGAAAATCCGTTGGATTGCATCGCCTTACTCCATCATTTTTTCAATTGGCAGCACCAGAATCGAACTGGCACCCAGCGCTTTCAGTTTTTCCATGGTTTCCCAGAACAGGGTCTCGCTGCTCACCATATGCATCGCAACGCGCTGTTTGTCGTTAGCCAGTGGCAGAATGGTCGGACGCTCGGCGCCCGGCAGCAGGGCGATTATTTCGTCCAGACGCTCGCTCGGCGCGTGCAGCATGATGTATTTGGATTCACGTGCCTGAATCACGCCCTGAATACGGGTCATCAGTTTGTCGATCAGCAGCTGTTTGGACTGCGGCATCTCTCCGTCACGCTGGATAAGACAGGCTTTGGAACGGTAGATGACTTCGTCTTCTTTCAGGCCGTTGGCTTCAAGCGTTGCGCCGGTAGAAACCAGGTCACAGATGGCGTCGGCCAGACCGGCACGCGGTGCGACTTCAACGGAGCCGTTCAGCAGGCAAGACTTGAAGTCGAGATTCTTTTTGTCGAAATACTGCTTGAGGATGTGTGGATAAGAGGTGGCGATACGTTTGTTACCCAGGCTCTGTGGCCCCTGATAATCAAAGTCCAGTGGCGTTGCCAGCGACAGACGGCAACCGCCGAAATCGAGACGACGCAGCGTGAAATAACGTGGGTCTTCACCCTGAGCACGGCGGCTCAGCAGCTCTTCTTCCAGCACGTTCTCACCGATAATACCGAGGTCAACCACACCGTCCATCACCAGTCCTGGGATATCGTCATCACGAACGCGCAGAATGTCGATTTCCATGTTCTCGGCGAAGGCAATCAGACGCTGCTCTTGCAGATTAATTTTAATGCCGCAGCGTGCAAGCAGCTCACGTGAATCGTCGCTCAGGCGACCGGATTTCTGCATTGCGATACGTAAACGGTTTTTGTCCAGCATGATGACCTCTGTCTTTAAATTTATGATTTAATTCGTTTTTAAATTTCTTAGGGTAAAAAAAAACCCCCGGAAGAAATCTTCCGAGGGCTCTCTGCTACATTCTGCGCGCCACTGGAAGATCTTAAAAGTCTTCCAGCACCAATCTGCCTGAAAGACTAGTCAGGATGATGGTGGTGATGGTGGTTGATCAGAATGTTCAGCATTGTCTTGTTCTCTTCTAAGCGTTTTGTTGCCTACCGCTGTTATCAGCCATAGGTTCTAAATCTGTTGCCAATTAACCTAAACCACCGTGCTCTGACGCGCAACCTTTTTTTCTGCTGATGAATAATTTTAATATTATTGGCCATGTAATGATAAGCATGAATCGATTGTATAGAAGACCGGACAGGCGCAACACGCTCGCGTTCTGACAATCTGTTGAAAATCATTACATAATAAGCCGTTGTTTAAGAGAGGTGGCGGAGGTAGCCTGCTAAACTAAATGACGTAGCTTTATTAAAAGCGGGTAGGTATTGGAGAACAAAATGAAGAAGGTATCAATAATTGGTTTAGGCTGGCTAGGTATGCCGCTGGCCATTGCCCTAAGCGCCAGGGGATACCAGGTTGTTGGCAGCAAAACCACGCGTGACGGCGTTGAGGCCGCCCGTATGAGCGGCATCGAATGCTACCAAATGACCTTCACGCCCGAGATGACGCTGGAGTGCGACGCTGACGACCTGGATGTGCTGCTCAACGTCGATGCGCTGGTGATTACCCTGCCTGCAAGGCGCACGGTGGAAGGGAGCGAGCTCTATTTTCAGGCGGTGCAGATGCTGGTTGATAGCGCACTGGCGCACGCCGTACCGCGCATTATCTTTACCAGCTCGACCTCAATTTATGGCGAGGGGACAGGCACTGTGCGCGAAAACTCGCCGCTGAATCCCGTCACGCCAGCGGGCAAGGTGCTCAAAGAGCTGGAGGAGTGGTTCCATCAGTTGCCGAACACTTCCGTTGACGTGCTGCGCCTCGCCGGACTGGTTGGGGCCGACCGTCATCCGGGCCGTTTCCTGGCGGGCAAGAAAGACGTTAAAGGTGCAAATCATGGCGTTAATCTGGTGCATCAGGACGACGTGGTCTCTGCCATTCAGCTGTTGCTGAGCCTGCCACGCGGCGGTCACACCTTTAACCTTTGCGCGCCTGCACATCCGGCTAAACAGCAGTTTTATCCGCTGTTAGCGCGCCAGTTGGGGCTTCCCGAACCGACGTTCGCCCCCGAGCCTGAAGATTCGGCGGGTAAGCTGGTTGACGGTAGCCGCATCGTGAAAGAGCTCGGCTTCGAGTACCAGTATCCTGACCCTGAGCGCATGCCGCTCAACTAACGCTCTCGCCGCCCTCGACGTGATTTACCCAAGGTCGAGGGGATTGGCGCTGTTCTTGCATAATCTTGTCCTGAAACCCCACGGAAAGATTTTCACAGGAGTCTGCGCCAATAATGCAACCTATCACGCTATCGATGATCGATATCCGCAAATCCTTCGGCGAGCATGAGGTGCTGAAAGGTATCTCACTTGACGCACGGCAGGGCGAGGTTATCTCCATTTTGGGGGCCAGTGGTTCAGGCAAAAGCACCTTCCTGCGCTGCATCAACCTGCTTGAAACGCCGGACTCCGGCACCGTGGCGGTCGGCGGTGAAACACTCCTGATGAAGCCTGACGCCAGGGGCAATCCGCAGCCTGCCAGCCGCAAACAGGTGGAACGGATACGTACGCGACTCGGCATGGTGTTTCAGGACTTCAATCTCTGGTCACACATGAACGTGCTGGAAAACGTGATGGAAGGGCCACGCTACGTGCAGAAGAAAAGCCGCAAAGCCTGCATCGAGAAAGCCGAATCACTGCTGGCCCGCGTCGGGTTGTATGAGCGTAAGGACTTCTATCCGTCACAGCTTTCGGGTGGACAGAAGCAGCGGGTGGCGATCGCCCGCGCGTTGGCCATGGACCCTGAGGTGATGCTGTTTGATGAACCCACCTCGGCACTGGATCCAGAGCTGGTGGGGGAGGTCTTGAAGGTGATGCAGAGTCTGGCAGAGGAGGGGAGGACCATGCTGGTGGTCACCCATGAGATGGTCTTTGCCCGCCGCGTCTCCAATCGGGTGGTGTTCTTGCATCAGGGTGAAATCGACTGTCAGGGAACCCCGCACGACCTGTTTGGCGAGCAGGGATCCCCGCGTTTTCAGCAATTTATATCAAGTCATCACCAGCCTGCCTAGCGAGAAATCACTCAGGCAGTGAAACGCTCGGGGCGGAATGTGGCCAGCATCGGATGTTTTTCGCCGCTGGCAATTTCGCTGGCCAACAGTTCGCCGACGATAAGCGCCAGCGTGGCGCCGGAATGGGTAAACGCCACGTAGCAGCCTGGCACGCTTTGCAGCTCGCCCAGCACCGGCTCGCCGTCACCGGGAACAGGTTTCAGCCCGATTTTCCAGCTCGCTGCCTTCAGTGATTCTGCGCCTTCGAGCACTTTCGCCGCCTCGGCCACCAATTCATCAACCACGGTTTCGGGAATGCTGTACTCGCCCGCCGCGCTGCGGGTAATGGCCGACTCATACCAGTCATGGTCCAGCGCCAGGGTTTTCCCCGGATTCGGACGAACCGCAACTCGTGGCGTGTTTAGCACCACTTTCACGCTGTTTTCGACCGGCTGAGTGATGACCAGCATCGATAAGGGGGAGCCGTTGGGGATAGTGACACCCAGCGGCGCAACCACTTCGGGCGTTTGCGGGCCACAGGCCACCAGCACTCTGTCTGCGCTGAAGGTTTCGCCGTTACCAGTTTTCACGCCGACGGCCTTACCGCTGGCATCGGTGATGACCGAGGTTTTGCCCGCATATTCATAAAGCTGTCCCCCGAGGCGGTGAAACTCGGCCATCAGATAATTGGCGAGGTGTGGCAGGCTGACCCAGCCTTCACCCGGATTAAACAGTGCGCTTTCAGCGACGGCTTCGGCCCTGACTTGAGGGTCAATTTGACTGACCGACGCCAGACCCGTGAGGTGCGAATCATACCCGTGAGCGAATTCATAGGCGTGGCGCGTCAGCGTTTCGGCAGCTTTGTCTTCCCCCCAGTACAGGCCACCGTCGAAACGCAGCCAGTCACGAGAGGAGTCCTGTGCAAACAGCGTGCGGTAGCGGTCGATGCCCGCCATACGCAGTGCATGATATTCCCGCGTGCGGTCGGCGGCAGAGTTCAGCCATGAGAGCGACCGGCCCGATGCACCGGACACCAGCTCCGCCTCGGTAAACAGCGTGACCTGTTGGCCGCGACGCAGCAAATGCACGGCGCTGGAGATACCGATGATACCCGCGCCTATCACGGCGACGGTTTTCGTTGCGTGTTCAGTGGATGAAGACATTTTGTTTTCCTTCTCTTGAGTCATCATAAAAGGTATTCGGTGGTGCGGCGAGTCGTTGGGCCTCACAGCACTTCAGACAAAAAGCGCCGCAGTCGCGCGGACTGCGGGTTATCGAAAATCTGTTCTGGGGTGCCCGCCTCGACAATTTCCCCCTCATCCATAAAAATCACCTGATCCGCCACTTTGCGAGCAAATCCCATCTCATGGGTGACGACTATCATGGTCATGCCACGGCGACAGAGGTCGGCCATCAGGTTCAGCACGCCTTTGACCAGTTCGGGGTCAAGCGCCGAGGTCGCTTCGTCAAACAGCATGACTTCAGGGTCCATAGCCAAGGCCCGCGCGATGGCGACGCGCTGTTGTTGACCGCCGGACAGATAGCGCGGACGGTGCTCCGCTCGCTGCTCTAGGCCGACCTCTTTCAGCCGCTCGGCGGCCAGGCGGTAGGCCTCAGACTTGGACAGTTTCTTGATTTTCCACGGTGCCATCGCCACGTTTTCCAGCGCCGTATGGTCGGGGAACAGGTTGAAATGCTGAAACACCATGCCGATGCGCAGACGCAGGGCGTCAGGTTTATCTTTCAGCACCGAGCGACCCGACACCAGCACGTCACCGGACTGCGGTTCATGCAGGCGATTAATACCGCGCAGCAGGGTCGACTTCCCTGAGCCTGACGGCCCGATGATACAAGTGGTGGTGCCCGGCGCGACGTTGAGCGAGACCTTGCGCAGCACCTGAATGTCGCCGAACGCCAGCGTTAAATCGCGAATTTCCACGCTAGCGCCGTGAAACGACGGTGTGGCGGCGCGGTCAATATTAGGGGCAGCAAGCGTCATGGATTATTGTCCCCGTTCGGTGGTTAAGGGGGCACTGCCGCCGGTGGCAACGGTGCGAGGATTAAGTTTTTGCAGCTCATCGACCTCTTTCAGACTGCTGACCGGGCGCGTCATTTTGCGACGGCCGGTGCGGAAGCGTTGGTCAACATAGTTGACCAGATGGGTCATTGGCACGGTGATTATCAGATAAAAAAGCCCTGCGAGCATCAGAGGAGAAAGGTTGCCGGTGAGCACCGCGGTATCTTGCCCGACGCGAAAAAGTTCGCGCTCGTTGACCATCAGCCCGAGCAGATAGACCAGCGAAGAGTCTTTGATGATGGCAATGAACTGATTAACCAACGCAGGAAGCACGCGGCGGATCCCCTGTGGCACAATCACTAAGCGCATTGCGCGACCGTAGCTCATTCCCAGCGCACGGCAGGCCTCGAGCTGACCCTTTTCAACGCTCTGGATACCCGCACGAAAGATCTCCCCCATATAGGCACTGGCTATCAGGCTCAGGGCAAAAATACCGAGCGGATAGGGCGACGGACCGAAAAGTTCATAGCTGTAGCGCGCTAGCCCCTGACCTATCAGCAGAATGGTCAGTATAGACGGCAGGCCGCGAAACAGGTCGGTATAGACGCGCGATGGCACACGCAGCCAGCGCGTGGGCGAGATGCCCATCAGCGCCAGAATCAGCCCGAGCGTGGTGCCAAGCAGCGTCGCCGCAATCGAGATGATCAACGTATTCATCAGCCCGACTTTCAGCAGCTGCGGCAGGACTTCGGCCATCGAATTAAAATCGAAGAATGTCCGGTGAAGCATTTCGAACAGGCTCATACAATACCTCGCACTTTTAACGGGGTGAGGCTGCCCTCACCGCGGGGTAAACAGACAGACGACGAGCAGGGAACATCAGCTTGAATGCGGCAGATACTGCTTTGGCATTGGCGAGCCTGGGAACCATTTCTGGTAGAGCTTCTTCCAGGTGCCATCCTGCATCGAGGCCTGAATCGCCTTATCCAGGGCGGCTTTAAACGCGGGTTTTCCCTTGGCGATAGCAACGCCAGCTGGCGCGTCAAAGGACGGGATATCGGCAGCGTGAACCAGATTGAAGCGGGCGGCGTAGTCTTTGGCCGCCTCATAATCGAGGAAGTCGGCGTCAACCGTGCCGTTGTTCAGCGCAGAGATGGCCGCATTGTTATCGGGGAAGCGCACCAGGTCAGTTTGGGTGAAATGCTGCATCGCGTAGTTTTCCTGCAAAGTCCCCTGCACCACCGCGAGACGGTGTTTTGCCAGCGAATTGACGTCGGTGACGCCGGTGTCTTTACGCGTCAGTACCGTCAGATAACCGGCGAGATAGCCGCTTGAGAAATCGACGGTTTTTTCACGAGCCGGGGTGATACCTATCGCCGCGACGCCTGCGTCATAGCGTCCGTTTGCGACCGAAGGCAGGATGCCGGCGAAGTCTTGGCCGATAAACACCACCTTATTGATGCCGAGTCGGTGCGCAACGTCGGTGAAGAACTCGACGTCAAAACCGGTGAAATTGCCGGAGGCGTCAGTAAAGGTATAAGGCTTGGCGTCGCCGAGGCTGGCAACGCGCAGCTCGCCCGGTTCGATTAACCCATAAGGGTTTTCCTGCTGGCCCGCGGCGTTGGCCAGCGGGGACGAAAGAGAAAAGAGTGAGAGCGAAGCAAAAAGCACGGTGGCCAGTTTAATCAGGGTCTTTTGCGATTTCATAGTGCGTCCGTTTTTGTTGTATTTAACATCAACGACTATTGAGCCAGGATCTTTTGTATTTTTTAGAGACCGGTCTCAATGCAGGGGCTGATTAGGGAGTTCAATCATTGTGAGACCGGTCTCAAATCAGTTACAATGATACTAGCAACGTGATTATCTAAACGTCAATCGCCCTTAACGAAAGCTGTGATACGAATAACTTATGACTATTGGCAACGCACGAATCAAGGCCCCAACGGTGGCCGACGTCGCCCGCGAGGCGCAGGTTTCAAAGGCCCAGGCGGCGCGCGCACTGGGCGGTTATGGCTCTGTGAGTGAAGAGGTATTAACGCGGGTTAGGGCGGCGGCGCAGAGGTTGAGCTATCGGCCCAACGAACTGGCACGCAGCATGAACACCGGCCGTTCAAATACGCTAGGCGTGATTGTGGGTGATATCGAGAACCCGCACTTTGGTCTGGCGCTGCGCGGTATCTCAGACGTCGCTCGGCAGGCGGGGTATCACCTGTTGCTGAGCAACAGTGACGAGACGCTAGCGGTGGAGCAGGACGCGGTCAGGGTGATGCTCGAAAAGCAGGTCGACGGTATCATCATCGCGCCGTGCTCGTCGTTGCCTGAAGATAACGCCCATCTGGCGCAAATCCTCGCCGACGGCAGAGCACTCAAGCTGTTCGACCGCGCCGTGCCCGAGTTAAACGTCGAGGTGATTGGCCTCGACTTTACGTCGACCGCGCAGCAGGCGACGCTGTCGTTGCTCGACGCCGGACATCGACGCATCAGCTATCTGACCAGCATGACCTTCGAACCGCCATATTCGCCGACCAAAGGGTTGGGCGTCACGCCGGTGGCGCAGCGTGTTGCCGGTATCGAACGGGCATTCTCCCAACGCGGCCTCAGTGTAGACCCGGCGTCGATTGTCGGTAACGCCAGCAGCGACCAGGCGATAGCCGCTATCGTCGAGCGGCTGTTTAATGCTCTGCAGCCGCCAACGGCGATAATTGCCTCAGACAGCGTCATTGCCATGAGCCTGCTGCGTGAGCTGGGCGGCAGAGGGCTACGCGTGCCGCAGGATCTGTCGTTTGTGATGTTTGATAATTTCCCGTGGACGGAAATTGTCTCGCCGCCGCTCTCGGTAATTGCTCAGCCGGTCTATGAGATGGGCCGCGAGGCCGCGCGAAGAATTATTTGCGATCTGCGAGGAGAAGAGGCGGGCATCATGCCCGATTTTGAAGCGACGTTTATGCCAAGATTTTCAATCGCACCGGTTTAATTGTTCGGATTTCGGCCGGATTTGTGTAACTATTGCCGGGTTGAGCACTGACTTAAGTAAATTACTGTAAATTTGAGTAAAGTAAGGTAATAATGCCGTTTGCTACATTTTGTGCTTTTGAGATGTAGGTTATAAAACTCAATTACTTATTTCAATTGTTCGGTTTACATCAAATGACATCATCAAAATTATTCAAGAAAATAGCTTGTATATCATTTGTACTATTAGCCGGATGTTCTTCGAAGAATCACGGTCAGGACGGTCAATCCGCTGCCAATACCACCATGACGCAGCAGGAAGCCGAGCGGGAATCCGATATGATTTCCGTTATCGCGGCGCTGCATGACCAGATGCACTCCTGGCAGGGAACGCCCTATGAGTGGGGTGGCACCAAGCTGTCAGGCGTCGATTGTTCCGGTTTCGTCTGGAGAACACTCAAAGACAGATTCAATATTCCAATGGACCGTGTGACCACCACCGAGCTGGTGCGCATGGGAACCCGCGTTTCTCCGGGGCATCTCGAACCGGGCGATCTGGTGTTCTTCCGCATTCGCAACCAGATGCACGTTGGCTTCTACGATACCAATCAGCAATTCCTGCACGCTTCGGTTAGCAAAGGCGTTATTCGCTCCTCGCTCGACAACCCTTACTGGAAATCGGTATTTTTAGAGGCCAGAAGACTGCCGCGAGAATATAACGCCACCATCACCCTGAATCAGAATAAGCCAGGAAATCAGCTCGCCAAGAACTGAGTTTTTCCTGCGACCCACGTCCGCCTTGCTGTCAGCAAAAAGCGGACGTGGGTTTTTTAGTGAAAGACGCTCAAAGCATCATGCCGCTATCAGTGCAAAACTGTTGTTGGCGCGAAGAGGTCGTTGAGACGAACACCCCAACGTTTTTATCCGGTTATTGAGGCACGGTGTCGGTACCGAACCACTTCATGGCCAGCGTTTTCAGCGTGCCGTCCTGTTTGGTTTGCAGGATGGCGTCATCAAACATTTTCTTCAGTTCCGGGTCGCTCTTGCGAATCCCCACCGCTGAACCTGCGCCGAGCAAGCCACCGATAAACTGCGGGCCTGCCAGCTCGATGTCTTGATTCCCCGGCTTGGCCTTCGCGCCAGTGAGATAGGTTGCCGAAGCAAATATCATATCCACGCGACCCGACTTAAGGTCGAGATCGTGCTCTTCAGTAGTCTTGTATTGACGAATAGTCACGATGCCTTTCAGGTATTTTTGCAGGAACTGTTCACCGATAGAAGAGCCCTGTACGCCAACAATTTTCCCCTTCAGCAATGGCGCAATCTTTGCCACTTCGGCCTCGGCACCGGCTTCATCGCGGGTGAGAGAGAATCGTTTACCCAGGTCAGGCATGACCGCCAGTGGACTGCCTTTCATAACGGCGAAAGTCTGACCGGTGTTACTGTAGGGAACTGAAAAATCGATAATCTTCTTGCGCGCGTCGGTGGCGGAAAGCCCATCCATGATGGCATCGAATTTCCCGGCGTTTAGCGCGGGGATAATCCCGGCAAACGGCTGAACCACGATTTCACATTTTACGTCCATTTTCTGACACAGGACTTTGTAAAGGTCGATTTCAAAACCGTCGAGCGTGCCGTCAGGTTTGGTGAAGTTGAAGGGGCGAAAGGCACCTTCGGTGGCAATTTTCACCACAGTCCATTTTTTACCGGCCTCTGCGTGGCTGGTAAAAGGGATGAATAACGTTGCCGTTAAGCATAAAGCACTAACCAAGCTTGCCAATTTCATGTTCTACAACCCCTTTAGTTTTAAAATGAAAACCCCGTAAATGCGGCGTCAGGCGATATTCGACCAGCATCACAACTCGGCTAATGACCAGATTGATCAATAGGTAGAGCGCGCCCGTTACCAAAAAAACCTCCAGCGCACGATAGGTATCGGACACTATCTGTGCGGCGATACCGGTGATGTCCATCAGTGTGATGATTGAACATAACGACGTGGACTGAACCATAGAAATGAGCTCGTTGCCGTAGGCAGGAAGCGCCTGACGCAGGGCTACCGGCATGATAATGCGCCTCACCATCAGCAGCCGTGACATACCGCAGGCCCGCGCTGCCTCTATCGCGCCGTGCGGCACTGATTGCAAACCCCCGCGCAGAATTTCACTGCCATAGGCGGCAGTGCAAAGCGACAGCGAAAGCAGCGCACAGCCGTAGGGCTCGCGCAGTACCGGCCACAGTATGCTGCTGCGCACGCTCTCAAATTGACCCAGTCCGTAGTAAATCAAAAATAGTTGGACCAGCAGCGGGGTACCGCGAAAACAGAACACGAATGCCCGCGCCGGGAGATTCAGCGCGCGATAAGGCGACAGACGGGCGAAAGCGATGAGCAGCGCAAGGCAGAAACCCATCACCACCGAATAGAAGGTCAACTGTAGGGTAAGGGGGACGCCGGGCAGCAGCTGGAGCAGGGTTTCCCATAGAAATTTAACGTCCATCAGCGTTTTACCCCGCGTGAGTAGTGCACCTCTGCCCGACGCAGCGACCAGCCCGAAAAGGCCGAGATAATGAGATACAACAGCGCCGCCGCACAGTAAAAATCGAACGGTTTACCGGTCGAGCCTGCACCGGTCTGCGCCTTGTTCATCAGCTCAGCCAGTCCGGTGACCGACACCAGCGCCGCTGCCTTCAACACCAGCTGCCAGACGTTGCCCATGCCCGGCAGGGCGTGGCGCAGCAGCAGGGGAACAACGATGCGGCGAATGCGCACCGGTGTGCTCATACCATACGCCTTGGCGGCCTCTAGCTCACCGGGCGCGATGGCGTAGAAAGCGCCCCGGAACACCTCGGTTTGCTGCGCGCCTGCCGCAATGCCGACCGCCAGCATTCCGGCTAAAAATCCCGGAAAGCTGACGAACTGTCCGTCGCCAAACAGTTTGCCGAGCAGGGTCAGCGCCTGACTGCCGCCAAAATAAAGCAGATAGATAATGAGCAGGTCGGGAATACCGCGAATCACCGTGGTATAAACATCGGCAACATAACGTACTGGGCGATTACCGCAGATTTTTGCCCAGGAAAAGAGACCACCTATCACCCCGGCAAGCAGAAAGCCAGAAAGTGACAGTGCCACGGTCATCAACGCACCGGAGAGCAGCATCGGCCCCCATCCTCCGGGGCCAAAGCTCAGCGTGGTTAAGAATCCCAAATTGCCCATCAGTCGCTCCTCGTGAGTCTGTCAGACGCAATCAGTGGCTGCCCGGAAACGGCGGCTGTACATCGTCAGGAATCGGGTTCACAAAGGGGGTGCCTTCCAGCACGCGGGCGTGTTCGGCCTTGGCTTCGGCGATGTGCGCGGGCTGGGTAAACAGGCCGACTGCCGTGCTCGCCATCAGCTTGGCGGCCTGCGTTAGTCCTTTGTGCGCCAGCGAGGATTTACCCTGGGCGACCAGCTGCCACGAGTGCCCCGGCGTGCCGATAGTGTAAGTCGCACTGCGGCACTGCACGGTAGGCACCACCCAGCTGACCGAGCCGACGTCGGTAGAACCAATCATTGAACTTTCCGGGCGGTCGAGCGGCAGCACATAGTCGCAGAGCAGTTCGCCCGATGTGTAGGCGCAGCCGACGCGCTGATAGGCACTGCGGATCTCTTCCTGACTCATGGTCTCTTGAAAACGCGCCGCGTAGGCATAGTCGGCGTCGTCGAAGCCCGGGCCGCCGAGTTGTTCGAGGTGCGACTGCATCAGCTCTTCAAGCACGCGGTTACCAATCAGGTTGGCGTCGCCGCTGAGGATATTGCATTTCATGGTGGTTTCCGTCATCAGTGCCGCACCTTGTGCCACCTTATCTACGCGCTTGAGCAGTTCGGTAAGCTCGGGCAGCGTGCGGGTCCGCACCAGATAGCGCACTGTCGCCTTAGCCTGCACCACGTTTGGTGAGAAGCCGCCGCTGTCCGTAATGGCATAGTGAATGCGTGCGCTGGTCGGCATGTGTTCGCGCAGGTAGTTAATACCGACGTTCATTAGCTCAACGGCGTCAAGCGCGCTGCGGCCAAGGTGTGGCGTCGCGGCGGCGTGAGCGGCACGGCCCGAGAAATGGTAGTTAAGTTCATTGCAGGCGAGCGAGTTGGCGTCGGTCACGCAGTTAAAAGCCCCTGGATGCCAGCAGATGGCGACGTCAACGTCGTCGAACAGGCCCGCACGCACCATAAAACCCTTGCCTGAACCGCCTTCTTCCGCCGGACAGCCGTAATAACGTACACGACCCGCCAGCCCGTTGGCCTGCAAATAGTCTTTGACCGCCGTCGCGGCCAGCAAGGCGGCGGAACCGAGCATATTGTGGCCGCAGCCGTGCCCGTTGGCCCCGTCTTCAAGCGCTAAAGGTTGTGCAACATCGGCCTGCTGGCTAAGGCCGGGCAGAGCGTCGTATTCACCGAGAATTGCAATCACCGGACCGCCTTCACCTGCTTCGCCCATCATCGCCGTTGGCAGGTCTGCCACGCCTTCTGCCACGCGAAAGCCCTGCTTTTTCAGCAGGTCGAGATGTCCTTGCGACGATTTGAATTCGGTGTAATTGACCTCTGGTGTTTCCCAGATGCGGTCACTGAGATCCCAAAATATGCCTTTCTTTTCATCGATTAACGACCAGACTTGTTGCAGTAAATCGCTGTCGGTCGCCGATTGAGACTCAGGGGCTGGCGTTGGTTGCATGGCAATAGTCCTTATTGGCTAGAGGGGCTTGTCTATACATGAGCGCGAGTTAGGACGTAGAGCAAAGCAATAAAGGGGCCAAAGATTGTTTGCGATTAAATTTTGATACAAAGCCGGGATACGGGACTCAGGAAAGGGGGCGAAACAGGGAAAGCGATAGGGCGTTGAACCAAAATGATCCATTATCACGGCGCGGGTGAAAGCGAGTGGTGCGGCAATGCCTGCCGCACCCGTTTTACAATATGATTAACCGAAAAGCCTCAACAGGATAGGGAATAAAAACGGGGCCAGCAGAGAGGTGATAATGCCGCAAATCACCAGCGCCAGCGAGCTGAAGGCCCCCTCCTGATAGTCCACTTCGGCGCAGCGCGCGGTACCCAATGCGTGAGAAGCGTTGCCGATGGCTAATCCTCGAGAGGCCTTGTTGGTGATTTTCAGCAGATTCAAAATCGTATGACCAAACACCGCACCGAGAATGCCTACGAAAATCACGCATACTGCGCTAATAGCGGGGATGCCGTTGATTGACTGAGCCGCGGCCATGGCGATGGGCGTTGTCACAGACTTGGGCAGCACTGAGGCAGCAATCTGCGGTGTGGCTCCCATCCATAGGGCAATCGCGGTTCCCGTCGTCATCGCCACGACGCTGCCAATGAAGCAGATGCTGATAATCGATTTCCAGCGGGCGCGAATCTGATGCAGCTGCTCGTATAAAGGAAAGGCCAGCGCCACCACGGCAGGCTGCAACAGGTCGTTGAGAATTTTACTGCCGGCAAAATAGCGCGCGTAGGGAATATGCGTCACCAGCAGCAGAGGGATGATAATGACCATCGACATCAGTAGCGGATTAAGCAGCGGCATTCTCAATTTTACAGCCAGCCTGCGGGTGGCGAAATACACCAGCACCGTCAGTGGTAATGACCACCAGATTTGGCTCATTGTTCATCCTCCGGTTTGCCGATGACGTTGCGTTCACGGTGTACAAAGTGAGACGAATAAGCCACCACCAGCAGCACAATCAGCGTGCTGACGGCACAGGACACCACCAGCGGTCCAAACTGGGTGCGCAGCTGATCGTAGTAGTTCATCACCCCAACTCCGATAGGCACAAACAGCAGCGCCATATAGCGAATTAGCACGCTGCATCCCGGTTTAACCCATTTATAAGGCAGAATTTGCGTCGACAGCAGCGTGAAAAGGATGAGCATGCCGAGAATACTGCCTGGAATGGCCAGTGGAAGCAGGGCGGAAACTCCGTTTCCCGCATAAAGGCAGGCATAAATTAGAATAAATGCCCGTAAATATTGAAATGGCAGTGATAGAGTAGATCTCATAACCTTTGTCCCAGTCGAAAACTACATTCATCATACAATTAAATTAATTTAACCGCCAGTGTGATCTGCTTCACAAGTTTTTTCGATGCAGCGCGTTTATTCGCCACCTATGGCTACAGGTTATGACATAACGCGCGGGGACTCACAATAGAAAAGCCCGCCAGACTTGCGCCGGGCGGGCTTTTAGCCGCAGTGGGGAGCGATTATTTCTTGTACCTGGCTTCCAGCGTCGCAAACCACGGGGCGTTGAAGTCTTCAGACTTGCCCCAGCCTGGGATGATTTTGCCCAGAGCCGCGATATTAACCGCACCCGGTTGGCTCAGCAGCAGCGACTGCGGAATAACCTGTGCCGAGAATTCATAGGTGGCAGGCGTTTTCTCACCGGCAATTTTTAGGGCCACCAGACGCATGTTAACGGCACCAATCAGCGGAGTATCCACTGCGGCGGTGAATTTCCATGGGCTGTCTTTTTCACGCATTAATTGCAGGTCCTGGTTGGAGGCATCAATGCTGTAAAGTTTAATCTCGGTGCGGCCGTTCTCCTTAAGTGCCTTATACGCCCCCTGACTGAAGGCGTCCCACGCACCCCAGATAGCGTCAATTTTACCTTTCGGGTATTTGGCCAAAATTGCGCCGACCTGATTCGCCGTATCGCCCTGAACGTCTGAAGACACCGCACCGATGGATTCAAGCTGATGAATGCCCGGGTTGTCTTTTAGGATCTGCTGATAGGTGACGTTGCGACGTTCCATCGGTGGGAAACCGGCAACCCACAGGCGCACGATGTTGGCTTTGCCGTGGAAGTCTTTGACCAGTTCACCGACTGAAGCCTGGGTCAGTGACGCATCGTCCTGACGGGTGACGGTGACACCCGGCGTGCCGTCAGTGACTTCGGTATCAAACACCGAAACCGCGATACCGGCGGCGGTAATGCGTTTTACCAGATTATTGGAATACGGACCCCGTCCCTGAGACAGGATGATACCGTCATATTTTTGGCTGATGGCCTGATTGACGAAGTCCTGGAATTTAGCGTCATCGCCGTTGCTTAGGAAAGTATCGACCTTGAAACCTAGCGCACGCCCCTGCTTGATGGCACCGGCAAGAAACTGCGTGGTGTTGTCGTCTGAACCCAGATTGCGAATCACAGCAACGCGAATGGGGCCACTGTGCTGAGCGATTGCCGCAGGAACGGCGGCCAGCGCAGGCTGTTCGGCCGCGAAGGCTGGCAGGGTAGCAAGCAGGCTCAAAGCAAGCAGTGAGGCGGAAATTTTCTTCATTTTATAGACTCCGTCGGGCGTTGGCTGAAACCAAAAAAAAGCAGCGCTTAAGTTAAGAGCTTGCGGGAATGAAAATCTTATTTAGACATCTACAAGGCTAGGTGTCTAATTATTCAAGCAGTGTATCTGCTTGTTTTCCCCTTGGGAATGGGCGTTATTTATTATTTTTAAGGCAATACTTATTCTTTTTGGGTATATCTGTTTTCGCCTGGAAACCGGTTGTCTCACCAGGAGTGGTCGTTTTTTCAGAGATATAGACGTCAGGCAATTTACATCGCCTATACAAATAGCCGACAGTAGTGGTCTAAAATTAAAGTTTGTTTTTCTGGAAGGGATCCGCAAGCTATGCCATTTACATTGAATAATACACCGACCCGTTGGCACCCTATGCTGCTGGTGGGGGCACTGGCGATGCCGGGACTGGCGTTGGCGCAGGCCGCCCCAAAACCGGTGCCAAAGGCGCCCGTTAAAGTAGAAACCCTGTTAAAAGGCCTCGATCACCCTTGGTCGCTGGCATTTCTGCCCGACAATCAGGGTGCGTTAATCACTGAACGCAGCGGTAATCTGCGCCTGTGGCAGGCAGGCAAACCGCTTTCGGCCCCGGTAACCGGCGTGCCTGCGGTGTGGGTTCAGGATCAAGCGGGCCTGTGGGACGTGCGTCCTGCGCCTGATTTTGCCAAAAGCCGCCGCGTTTATCTAAGCTTTGCGCAAAAAGATGACAAGGGGCGGCCGCATGCAGAGCTTGGCTATGGCACGCTTTCGCAGGACGGCCTGCACCTTGAGAACTTTAAAACCATCTTTATCGAAACACCGCCGCTCGACGGTGGAATCAATCTCGGCGGCAGGCTGATATTTGATCCGCAGGGCAATATTCTGATGTCGCTGGGCGACAACAACCAGCGCATCGCCGCACAACAGCTTGATTCTCTGCGCGGTAAGATAATTCGCCTGACGCCCGAGGGCGGTATTCCGCAGGACAATCCCTTCGTGAAGTTGCCTAACGCGCGTCCTGAAATCTGGACCTACGGCAACCGTAATCCCCAGGCGTTGGCTTACAACCCCTGGAGCGGCGAGCTGTGGGAAACCGAGCATGGGCCACGCGGCGGTGACGAGGTGAACATTCTCAAAGCGGGCAAAAACTACGGCTGGCCGTTCGCCACCTACGGCATAAACTACAACGGACTGCCGATCCCAGAAGCCAAAGGCTCGCATCTCGATGGAATGGAAGACCCGCTCTATTACTGGCGCGTATCTCCTGCTGTCAGCGGTATGGCCTTCTATAACGACAGCAAATTCCCACAGTGGAAGAATTCACTGTTTGTTGGGGCATTGAAGGAAACGACGCTGATTCAGCTGAAGGTGAACGATAAAAAAGTGCTCGGAGAGAAACGCATGCTGACCGATTTAGGCCAGCGCATTCGTGAAGTTCAGGTTGGGCCGGACGGCTATGTCTATGTGTTGACGGACGAGAAAAACGGCAAGCTGTTCAAGCTGTCGCCGAAGTAAGCCGCGACGAAATGTTTCTCGCCGACGTGGCGTCGGCGAGAAACTCCCGTTTACCTGCGGCTGCGCTGAGAGTTAATCAACGCCCACAGGCTGAGCAGCGCCACAATCATCAGATAATAGCTCGGCGCGAGCTTTGTGCCGGTAGCGGTGATGAGCAGGGTACAGATGAACGGCGCGAAACCGCCAAATACGGTGACCGCAATGTTATAACCGATAGCCATACCGCTGGCGCGTGTGGTAACGGGGAACAGGTCGGCCATCATCGACGGCACCGCTGAAAAGTACACCGATTTCAATAACGCCATCCAACATACCAGGGCAATCAGCGCCGAGGCCGTGTTGTAGTGCGTCATCAGCCAAAAGCCTGGATAAATAGTGATCAATAGCAGGACAAGTGAACCCCACATCAGCGGCAAACGGCCCACTTTTTCGGCCCACAGGCCCATCAGCGGGGTCGCAACGGTCAAAATGACGCCGGCCAGCAGCGTGGCGGTGAAGGCAATCTGCCCCGAAAAATGCAGCGTTTTAGTCGCATAGGTCGGTACATAGTTCAGCATATAATTGATTGCCGTCGAGACTACCATCAGACCTACCGCCATGCACAGCAGCGACTTCTGCTGACCGAATAGCGTTTTCAGCGGCGAAGCCTGGCGGTCGGCTTTAACAAAGCTGTCGGCTTCCTCGATATTGCGGCGAATGTACAGACCGACCGGCCCTATCAACAGCCCAAAGGCGAAAGGAATGCGCCATCCCCAGTCCTGGATCTGCGATTCCGAGAGCCACTGTGACAGGCCCAAGCCAAAGGCCGAGGCGAGGAGGGTGCTGGCACCCTGCGTCGCGAACTGCCAGCTGGCAATGTAGGCTTTACGCTCGGGAAAGTGTTCAACCAGAAACGCGGTCGAGCTGCCGAATTCGCCGCCCGCCGAAAAGCCCTGAATCAAACGGGCCAGCAGAATTAACAGCGGAGCCGCCAGACCGAGCGTGGCATAAGACGGCGTGACGACAATCATTAGGCTACCGAGCATCATCAGGCTGATTGACGCCAGCAGTGACGACTTGCGACCGGCACGGTCGGCAAAGGCACCCAGCACAATGGCACCCAACGGGCGAATCAAAAATGAAACGCCGAAGCTGCCGAAGGCAAGCAGCAGGGAAACGGTCTGGTCGGTCGTCGGGAAATAGGCACGCGCGATGTAAGCAGCGAAGAAGCCATAGACCGCAATGTCGAACCACTCCAGCGCATTGCCGATACAGGTGACAAAAAGCGTTTTGGTCAGGCTCGGTTTTACCGCCGTAGCGGTTGATAAGGCTGAAGATGCGTGGCTCATTTTCCACCGTCCTGCGCCAGACTTTTTGCCGCGTGCTGATGGTGTGCCGCCAGCAACGCGTCGCCGCGCTCGCCCAGACTCCAGAACAGACGCGTCATGATCTCCAGGCCTTCACGGGCGATGGAAATCAGCATGTGTTCGTCTACCGCGTGCTGGCCGCAGGCTGGATAAGAGTGCGGCACCCACAGCGTCGGCAGGCCGAGGATATCGGCGAACACCTCATTGGGCAGAGAACCGCCGAGGTTAGGCAGCAGGGCGGGCTTTTTATCGCTGCTCTGCTGCATGACTTCGAGCACCCAATCGACCAGCGGGTCGGTGGGATCAAAACGGGTTGCCGGTGAACCGCGCAGGAACTCGACCTCAACGGAGTGGAATCCGTGGGCATCGAGATGCTCACGCACGTGTTGTTGCAAATTTTGCCAGTCGGTGCCGACCACAAAACGCATCTGACACACCGCCGTTGCCTTGGCGGGAATGGCATTCATTGGGCGTGCCGGGTTGCCGGTCAAAAACGACAGCACTTCCATCTGATTCCAGGCAAACAGGCGTTCGGCCGGCGTCAGACCCGCTTCACCCCAGTTAACGTCAATTTCAGGATCGCCCGGCGTAGTCGCGACCTCGATATCGCGGAGGATCTCGCGAATCGCAGTGCTGACCGCGGGCGGTTTCAACGCTGCGACTTGCATCTGTCCCTGCTGATTGATAAGGCATGAAATAGCGTTCGCCAGCAGCGTACCCGGGTTTGGCAGTAAGCCGCCCCAGTTACCGGAGTGGTAGTCTTTGTCGCGCGCGTTGACGGAAAGGCGGAAGTTAACCGCACCGCGGGAACCGAGGAACAGCGTTGGGCGTTCGGCGCTCAGGCGTGGACCGTCGGAGGCGAGAAATAGATCCGCGCTGAGGGTCTGGTGGTGTGTGCGGCAGACCTCGGCAAGCCCTGGAGAACTGATCTCTTCACCCATTTCAAACAGCAGCTTGCAGTTGAAGCCAAGCTTGCCGCCGCGAGCGGCGAATACCTGCTCCAGTGCGGCCAGGTTGACGCTGTGTTGGCCCTTGTTATCGGCGCTGCCTCGGCCATACCAGCGGTTACCGTCCTCAAACAGCACCCAGGGGTCCAGGCCTTCACTCCAGTTCTCGTCGTCACCGAACACCACGTCGCCGTGACCATAGCTCAATACCGTCGGTAACGTCGGGTCTTCAATGCGCGATGCGATGAGAAAGGGACGATTGGCTGCCTGAGGATTATCGATAAGCTGCAGCTCAAAGCCCATTGCCCGCAGCGCGGGATTAATTTCTTCTTCGAAGTAACGTTTCAATATCTCGTCACGCTCGGTTGACTGACTCTCGGTCGCCAATGCTACGCGTCGCGCGAGCACCGCCTTGAATTCGCCGCCGTCAAACCATCCCAGAGCCTGCTTTACTGCTTTTTCCACTGTCATAGAAAGTCCTGATGTTGTCTTAATTATTTTTTATTGGTTTATGCTCTCCTTATGTAATAGAAAATGCAGCTTTGCCACAATAATAATAATTGCAATGAAGCATTGCTTTAATTATAACGCTCCCATGCACAAAATAGAGGCATGCACTCTCGCGGAGCAAAATATGCACAGCACTGAAATTCGCTATTTTTTGGCGGTCGCCAATACGGGTTCGTTAAGCGCTGCCAGCAAGCAGCTGTTTGTGGCGGTATCAGCCATCAGCCGACAGATTCAGCAACTGGAAACGCGAATCGGTGCGACGCTGTTTGAGCGACACGCTCGAGGGATGGTGCTCAATGATGCCGGGCAAATCCTCGAAAATCACGTTCGTAAGAGCATGATGGATATGGAGTTTGCGATTGCCGAGATTCAGGGGCTCAAGGCGGTGCGCCGCACGGTGATTCGCATGGCCTGCACTGACGGGCCCGCTTATGACCTGCTGCCGCAAATGTTTGCCCGCTTTCGCGCCATTAATCCCGGCGTGATGTTTTACCTTAACGTGGGCACGGCGCAGCTGGTATCCGAGACTATTCGCAGCGGCGATTGTGATCTGGCCTTGCAGTTCAGCCTGACGCCAGAGCGAGGCGTTGACGTGCTGGCGTCCTATCCTGCGTCGGTTCTTCTGGCGATGCGTCACGATCACCCGCTGGCTCACCAGCAAGTGCAGCTTGGCGACCTGCATGCTTATCCGCTGGCCTTTAATGAGCCAACGAGCACCATTCGCCAGCTGTTTGATTTGTCATGTCGCATGAATGGAATATTTCTCGAACCGGCCTTGAGCTGCAATCGCTTCAGCACGCTGTATGACTTTATGCTTTGCACGCCGGGCGCGCTGGTGGCCTGTAGCCATTTTTCGGTGATGTTCAAGGCTCGCCGGGACCGGTTGGTTTTGAAGTCTATCAACATTGAACAACTCAGCCAGCGAACGTTACAACTGCAAACGCAGGCGGGCAGGCACCGCTCGGCGGCGCTAAGCCAGTTTATTGATTTCAGCTGTGAGTTATTAAACCGTGAAGGCGCGGCCTTCGAGCGCGACTTTGGTTTATAGCGGGGCGTTAGCGCAGAGCGGTCAGGACGCGACTCTTTCGCGCGCCGGATGCCGTTGCCAACTGACGCTAGGCCAGCCTTTCTTTTCGGCAATCTGTTGTAGCGCGCGGCAGCCGTTGACGATCGTCGGATAGTCTACAAACTCCAGCAGCGGCAGGTCGAAGATAGAATCGCTGTAGGCGTAAGTCTTTTTAAACTGCGGCGTCGTCGGCTGTTGCAGCCATGACTCAAGGCGATGCACCGTGCCCTGATGAAACGTCAGTTCGCCGGTGGTCTCACCGGTAAAACACTGCCGATGGTCGTTGAATTCCGGCACGATGCCGAACGCGTGATCGATCCCCAGACGGCGCGCGATGGGCGTCACCAGATGCTCGCCCGAGGCAGAAATCAGGGCAATAGTGTCGCCACGTTCCTTATGCCAGGCAATCTGCTGCCGGGCCTGTGGATACAGCCTGGGTAAAATATCGCGATGCACGAAACGCTCAACCCAACCGGATACCGTACGGCGGTGATAACCGCTCATTGGCGCAAGGGTGAGTTTTAAATAACAGGCGATATTGTTGGGGTCTGGCGGGGAGTCTGCATAGTGAGTAACGGGGTGCATTTGTCGTTGGTGATGGTCTAAGCGTGCCGTCGTCGTATAGCCCTGAGAAACTAACCAATGTAGCCACAGGCTGGCACTGTCATCGCTAATCAGCGTTTTATCGAGATCGAACAGCGCTAAATCCATCACCCAGTTCCCCGTAAAATACGATGTCAATTCAGGTTAGCGGAAAAAATTGTGAAGCGTAAGGCGAAAAAGAAAAATTTTTGATGAAACTAAAATGAAGCTGTGCAGTGGAGCGGCAATGGTTAAAGGTTAAACAAGCCTTTGTGCGTCAGTGCGATTTTTGTCGTTGAATCGCATATGTTGATAAAACATTTAGATTTTTGGTGAGCTCTGCCGCTAAGCTGACTGTACAATCACCGCAGGGCGGAATTTTTCGGTAAAATTCGCTCAATTACGCGATCTGAGGCAGACAAAAGCGCAATTAAGTCTACTATTCAAAGAAACTTTACATTCGAGGAGTTTCTTCTCAAGCCATAAAACGGTATTTTTTATACCGATAAGTTCAAACCTGATTGAAAGATAACATAAATTTCAGTTACCCGGACAGAAGCGCTAATAACCTATGACAATTTCTTTCTTATCTAAACGGAACCTTCTTTGTACGTTCAGCGGCACCGTTTTGTTGCTAACGTTTCCCGCTGCACACGCCGACACTGCTCCAGCAAAACCGGTGGACATCGCAGCCTCTTCAACCCCCACTCCGGGTGCCCCGGCTTCTCCGCAAATTGACGCAAAATCATGGGTGCTGATGGACTACGGCAGTGGCAAAATTATTGCCGAGTCGCAGCCTGATGCGCGACTCGACCCTGCCAGCCTGACGAAAATCATGGTCAGTTATGTTGTCGGCCAGGCGCTGAAATCAGGCAAGATTCACTCCACTGACGTGGTGACCATCGGCAAAGACGCGTGGGCGACCGGTAACCCGGTGCTGCGCGGCTCGTCGTTGATGTTCCTCAAACCGGGCGATCAGGTGCCTGTTTCCGAGCTGAATAAAGGCGTCGTTATCCAGTCCGGCAACGACGCCAGCATTGCGTTGGCTGATTACGTCGCGGGCAGTCAGGACGCCTTCGTGGGGCTGATGAACCGTTATTCGCAGCAGTTGAATCTGACCAATACCCAGTTCAAAACCGTGCACGGTCTGGACTCTGACGGCCAGTACACCTCGGCGAAGGACATGGCGTTGCTCTCCCGTGCGCTTATCCACGATACGCCAGACGAATATGCGATGAACAAGGAAAAAGAGTTCACCTTTAACCGCATTCGTCAGGTTAACCGTAACCGCCTGCTGTGGAGCACTAACCTGAACGTCGACGGGATCAAAACCGGCTACACCTCAGGCGCAGGTTACAACCTGGTGTCATCGGCGGTTGACTCCAACGGGATGCGACTCATCGCCGTGGTGATGGGCGCCCCGAGCGATCGCGTGCGTTTCAGTGAGAGCGAATCTCTGCTTACCTGGGGCTTCCGTTTTTATGAAACTATCACCCCAATCAAGGCCGCCGATGCTTTCACCACGCAGCGCGTATGGTTTGGGGCACAGAAAACCGTGCCGTTGGGCGTAGCAGAAGATGCGTCGTTGACCTTCCCGAAAGGTCAGCTTAAGAACCTCAAGGCCAGTTTCACGCTGAACAACCCGCAGCTAGAGGCGCCGATTACCAAGAATCAGGTTGTTGGTACTATCGACTTCTCGCTTGACGGTAAGGTCATTGAGCAGCGTCCATTGGTGGCAAAAGAAGATGTGCCGCAGGGTGGCTTCTTTAGTCGCATCTGGGACTTCGTGATGATGAAGGTGAGCGGTCTTTTCAGTAAAGTATTCGGTAAATAACCGACTTTTCAGAAATACAAAAAAGGCGAGGAATCCATCCTCGCCTTTTTATTTGCCTGGATAAATGCGGCTTTTATTCGCGCACCCAGCCTTTACGAATGGGGAGAGCAAAGCTAAAGCGGTAAAGTTTCTCCATCAGCGCGCGGATTTGCATGCCAAACAGGTTCCATACCAGCTGTGAGAAAAGGCAAGCGAGCATGCCAACCAGCAGGCCGCCCAGCATATCCATCGGCCAATGCACGCCAAGATAAACGCGAGACCAGGCGATACCGGCACCGATAACCAGGAACAGCACGCCGGACCAGACGCGGTGCCAGAAAACGAAAGCCAGGGCGAAGGTAAAGATAGCGGTGCCGTGATCGCTCGGGAATGAACTGTCAGGAGCGTGTTGCAGGAAGGTATAACCAAAGCCTTCAACAAATGGACGGGCATGGGGAAACAGCTCGGAAAGCGTTTTTGCACAGGTCATGGCGAATATCAGCGCAATGCCAATTTTAGTGGCGAGTTCACGCTGCAAACTTATTGTTTGATTATTACCCCATAGCCATAGGCCAACGATGATAACCGGCACGATAAAAATCATGTCGTTCGCCAGGAAGAAGGCAATATCCAGCAGCCATTTCGGCGAAGCAGGTGTTGCATTAATCCAGGCGAACAGCAAGTGGTTAAGCTGTTCCATAAATACCCTCATCTTTTGGTCGGCAAAATAGGCGCCGAAAATTTTGTTACTGCAAGTTTACTGACATGCTGACCGTGAAAAACTTATTCAGTTCAACGTTAAGTCTTACCGAACCACGCGTAAAGAGTGTGACAATCAATAAAGCCGACTTATTTAACTTTCGTATAGGTAACTAACGCCCTTGATATTACAGGGAATAAATTAAGGAATACTTAAGGAGGGAGTTTACCGGTGATTTTCAATCGGGCTTGCAGGAATAGTCTTAATTTAACAAGAGTTTATCCATGGATTAAAAAGTGAGCAGAATAAGTCCTGCTCACTTTTATCATTTCATTACGCGAATACAAATTTAGAAGGCTATTGTTCAGCGGCAATGAAAGCCGCAGTGTCCATTACCCTGGCAATCGGCCCATTAAGGCAGGCATTGTGGTGAGCAATAATATCGGCCGCAGAAAGTTGTGCAGTATTAATACAGCTATGCCCATCAGAGATAAGAATCGGCTTAATACCCAAGGCGAGAGAAGAGCGACAGGCAGTATCAACACAGTACTGAGTTTTAAGGCCCACAATCACCACCTCGCCAATATGTTGCTGTTGCAGTATTTCGGCTAAATCGGTGCCATCGAAACAGCTGGCGCGAGACTTATCGACAAATTTATCGCGTGCGGCATCAAATTTTAATTCAGGCACAACGTTCCAGATCTTTTCTCCGGCGGCATAGGGCGAACCCGGCGGTCCCGCGTGGCGAATGAAGAATACTGGTAAAGCATGCTGATGAAAGTGTTCAATGAGCTGATTAATATTGTCGAGCAGAGCTTCACGCTGGAAGGGAAGCGGCGCGACGGAGCACTGGCCAATCTGCATGTCGATAACGAGCAGGGCCTGTTTGGGGGCGAGATTTTGCTGCATGGCGTTTCTCCTTGTTCTTTTCGTTAAAGCCGGAAAGGTCAGGGGGAAAAAAGCCCCGCCTTCTCCGGCGGGGCTCAGTTGCTTATACAGTCTGTAAACTTGTCGTTAACAGCGTAAGACAACCTGCGACCCACCCGATAGGGTAGTCGTTGTGGTGGTTGTCTGTGTTAGTGCGCTGTATATATTCATAAATCTAATATGTCATTGACTTATAACTTCGTCAATCAATATTACTCACGACAATCTGAAACATTTTTTTAACATTATTGTGACGTCGTCGGTCATTTCATTGACTTCGAGTGGAGTATTTATGGATTAAATTCGAGAAAATAAGTGAAGTAATGGAGAGGAGAAAGTTAATGGATATGAAAACGCTTGCAACCTACGACCGTGATGCGGCCGACTATGCGCAGGAATGGGAATCGCAGCCTGCAGGAGAGGACCTTCGTGACACGGTAAGAAAGTTTTTCACTCAGGGTCCAACTATCGACGTCGGCTGCGGCAGCGGAAGAGATGCCGCCTGGCTTAACGCTAATGGCTATCCAACGGTAGGCGTCGATGCGTCAAAAGGACTGCTGTTACAGGCTCATGAAATGCACCCTGAGCTCAGCCTGTTTCAGTCAGCGTTGCCAGAACTGGTCGGCGTGAAGGAGCAAAGTTTTGAAAATGTGCTCTGTGAAACGGTCATCATGCATTTGCCCATCGACTTGATAGAACCCTCAGTGCAAAAACTGCTGAGGCTGCTAAAGAGTCAGGGGATCTTATATCTCAGCTGGCGGGTAACCGAAGAGGAGGACAAACGCGACGAGCGCGGTCGTCTCTATGCGGCCTTTGACGAACGTATCGTTATAAACGGTCTTGCAGGTGCCCAGCTGTTGATGGATGAGAAAATTGTTAGCCAGTCCTCGGGCAAAATTATTCGCCGTATCGTTGTCAGAAAGAACTGAAAAAGGGAGGCCATCGCTGAGTGTTTAACTCATCTGACTATGGATGCCAGTATCACCGCTCGGCCTTTTTTCGAAAATTGCGGCTTTAAGGTCAACAAAGAGCAACGGCTCGAGGTGCGCGGTGCGCTAATGACGAACGTCGAGATAAATAAAAGGCTGACTGAAAGCGGATAAATTTCTGCATAAGATCTGAGGATCGGAGGGGGATTTGGGCTTATGCTTAAAATCCCCAGTCAACAAGGAGGTTAAGCGATGTATCAACTTTACTACTGCCGAGGCAAGGCCAGCCTGACGCCGCATATGCTGCTCGAAGAACTCGGAATACCCTTCGAGTTGGTTAACGTCGATGTCAAAAACAATCAGCACAAAAGCGCTGAATATCTGGCGCTTAACCCGGTAGGTAAAATTCCTTTATTGACCGACGGTGAGACGGTTATCTCTGAAACTGCGGCTATCTGCTTCTATTTGTCTGATAAAAACCCAGACTGCAATTTTGGTCCCCTCGTGGGTTCACCCCAGCGCGGTGAGTTTTATCAGTGGCTATTTTACCTGACTAGTACCTTGCAAACTGAGCTGATGACCTACTTTATGCCGCAAAAATATAGCGAATGTGGGAAAGCTGAAATCAGAGAGCAGGCCTGCAAAAATATTGCCGACACGCTGGACCTGATCGACAACAGGCTGCGCCGCAACAGGCAAGAGGGTAAAGGACCTTATTTTCTGGGGCAGGATTGCACGGTAGTGGATTTGTTTATTCTGATGCTTGCCCGCTGGACCCGTGATATGCCGTACCCGGCAAGAGCCAGACCGGACTTCGGAGAATACTTGCCGCGGATTGCCTACCGTCCTGCGGTCCAGCGTGCCTTTGCGACAGAGAAAATTGATGCCCCATTCTATTAACACCGGCAGGTCACCGGGCGAAGTCTGGGTTACTCGTCTTCGTCTGCCAGTCTTTCCTGATACTCGCTAAACGCCTGCATCACCGTTTCACGTTGTTCGACGTCTTCAAAGCAGGCTTCCGGAAGCATTTTGACCAGTTCGACCATGCGTCTTGCATAGCCGTGTTGGCTATGACCTTCCGGTAAGATACTGCTGGCGCGTTGGTACAACCAGTCGCTGTAAACCCAGGACTGCTGAACAATTTCGAGCAGTTCTTCGGTAATACGGTCACCCGTCACCTCAGGGATCTTCAGGTCTTTGGCCATTTTTTGGCTGTGATCTTCGATGGTCATGAATTGCAAAATGCGTTTAAGGTCGGTGACGACGGCGGCAAGGCGAATGTCACTGACGTCATTTTCGGCCGAAAGCTCGAAGGCGAGGGCGCGGATCAGCGTCTTCATTTTGCGCTTACGGTCCTTAAGCTGACGGAACTGCGAGAACCAGTAATTCAGACCTGACTGCCTGCTGGCGGCCTTCTGATACAGACGGCGAAGCTCACCGAGCGCACTGCGGTGGAGGCTGCCGAATTCCAGACTGCCAAATAATTGCAGTAGCCAGTCTTCATCATCCATCACCTTATTCAACGCCTGCTGCAGTTTTTTACGCCGTGATGGAGAAATATTCTCTTCGTTGAGCATGCTGCCCAGCATCAGCGCCATCTCACCGGCATCCATTTCATTGCGCTTCATCGAGTTGAGCAGGTCATCGACTTCTTCCGCTTCTTCAATGCCGCCAATCCGACTACGCAGTTCTTTAATCTCGTCTTCGCTGGCGGTGCCTGCTTTAACAAGTTTTTGCACCATGCTGCGCGGTCGAGAACGGTCTGTGCCTCCGGTGCCTCCCGATTGGCCGCGTCCACGTCCCGGCGATGAACCTATTGTAAAACCGATATTTTCCTGCGTCTCGTACATGGCTTCATCGGTAGGAAATGCGCCTTCCATCTCCATAAATTCCGGCTCAAGCTGGTTTTTCGCCATCTCCATAGCTGAATTGGCCGGCGTTACCTGCGTCGCCTTGATGTTCGCCGTTCTTAGAGGGGAATGATTAATCGTATGGGCGGCGATGTTCTGCGGCGCGTGAACCTGCGCACGAACGGTCGAGTGTTCAACCTTAATCTGCATAATAACCGTCCTCACGCATTTTCAGCAGCCGTGTAAGAATCGCGTCGAGCTGCTCTTCAAGATTGATCGACAGCGTCACCAGCGGTGTGACCAGCCGCGCCTCGCCCAGTCCTAGCTGCGGGTTCATTTTCACCGCCAGAGAGGGATAGGAGGCAAACGACTGGCGCAGTTCTTCCCACTGGTCAGGGCAGACAAACAGCGTACCGGCTTCCTGCTGCAGCATTTTATCGAGCACTTCACGCAGCCGATCGAGCAGTAGACGACAGCCGTCCTGCTGCAGGTAAAACTCTTTAAACACCTGAGCCAGGATATTGCGCATCTGAGGCTCCAGGCGTTGGATAATATCGCCCTCAAGCTCATGTTCACAAATAAGCCATTCCACCGCGTCTGCGACGGCGCTCTGGCGATGGGCCGGCGCGTCTTCCTCTGCCCACGCTTGCCCTTCCTGTCTTGCGGCCTCGCGTTCTTCGGCACACTGTTGCTGGATGTTGTCGAGATATTCCTCGGCACGGCTGCGCAGTTCTGCCGCCTCCTGATGAGCACGCTCAATGATATCGGCCGCCTGAATATATTCTTCCAGATTGCTGGCCGTTATGACCGGCCCGTGGTGGAAACATCCGGCGAGCTGTTTAACGACAACGTTTAGTCGGCTCATATAAAACGTCCTATACGCAGTAACCAGGGTATCGGCGAGCCCAGCGTTGGCACGACTTCACTTACCCCAGGCGGGAGAATAATTTGCATGGCGTTACAGACCTCGCAGTGCTCCGATGCGCTGCGCCACCAGGCCGTGCCGGTTTCCTGCGCCTGTTCAACCAAGGTTTCGGGGCTAAGGCTGGCAGGCCGTGGCGAGCTGAATTCGCCCAGCGCCAGTAGCTGATCGCAGCCGCGAGAGCCAAGAATGTCTGACAGCACGCGACGATAGTGGCCGATCATCAGGTAATCGGGGCAGGAGATAGCCAGCAACCCTAGCGCGGTGCAAAGCCCCGGCAGGCGGTCTTCCAGCTTGAGAAGCTTTAGCTGCTCCGGCGTCAGGGTAGAAGGCAGCGCTGACTGCGGAAACCCACGGCGTGTGGCAATTAGCCGGTCAAGCTGCGGGCGAGTGCGCGGATACTGCTGATAACTCTTTTGCCAGTCGGCCAGCGACAGCGACTGCCACCAGCCCTCGTCCATCCACGCACCGGCCTGCCACGCAAGCTGATGCAGGCGTTTTAACGGCTCGGAGAGGGCATCGTTCATGGGGTTTTCTTCCGACGCTGGAACGCCATCCATACCAGTCCCATCGCGGCGACCAGCAGGGCAGAGGCACCGCCAATCCACGGTGCCCATTTCTGCAACGCTGACCGCTCAACCACCGGCAGCGGACGCGCATAGCGATAATCAGTGGACTGTAGCACCACCGAGATATTCTCGGCGCGCAGGTTCGGTACCCCTTTATAGATAAGGTTTCTGATATCGCCTTCACGACTGTGCATATTGATGCCCGGCGTAAATTTGATAAACACCGAGGCGGAAGGGATCGGCAGGTCGCGGCGATTGCTGGAAATACTCTCGGCTATCGACACCTGCGCGCTCACCACGCCGTCCATCGCGCGCAGCATTTTTTCCAGCAGCTGTTCTTTAAGGTAGTTTATCTTTGCCTGTTCCTGAACCGGCGAAGTGACCAGCTGACCGGCCGGGAATATCTCATTCATGCTGTCGGTAGGTTTGGCGGGTAGCCCGTTTTGGCGAAGAACTTCTACGGCGTCTACGAACTGCGATTGTTCCACCTTGACCGTCACGCTGTCTTCTTTGACCACTTTCTTTTCGCTGTCAATGTTACGCAGCATCAGCAGGGCCAGCATCTGATTGGCGTCCGCCTCCGACAACCCGCTATAAAGTTCGATTTTACAGCCGGTCAGGCACAGCGCCAGAACTGCAAGCAGGGCATAGCGCCCGTAAGAACGTTTCATTGCATACTCGTCAACTTGTTAATGCCCTGAGAAAGTGAACCCGTGACTTTGGCTATCAGATCGACCTCAAGAATTTCTCTCGACATCGTCGACTGCACTTTCATCATCACTTCAGGGTTATTGATAACCTCAGCGGTTGAACGGGAGTTTTTGCTTGCCTGAACAAAGGAGGCACTTTTTTCCTGCAATCCCGTTGCGGCCATTTCTTCCGGGGTTTTATTTTCTTTGCCGAACAGGGCGCGGGAAAATGCCTCGATATCGGCGGCTTCTGGCACGGCAGAAACCGCTTCAGTAGCATCAAGGCTGGAGGTCATGGCGTTCATTGTGGCTGCGGTGATTTCCATTGATAAACTCTCTTTTGTTGGCAAACGAAATGGGGATTAGTGGGACAGTGCGCCGCGGGTTAACAGGCGACGTAATATTTCAGCATCTGGCGACGTATTACCCTTGAGGGACAACGCGGCGGCCTTGTTCTCGCCGAGGCCGATAAGCAGCGTGGCTTCGATAATTTTCTGCGCCTCATGGTTCTCGGTGAGCAGTGGCAGTGCGGCCAGAAGGGTACGTGCCTGGGTGTGAAAGCCGTGGTTCACGGCCATCAGGCTAGTTTCGACCATCAGTCGGCGGAGTGAAGCATCGAGCGGTATCATATTTTTTGAATAATCCCTGACAGCATATCTTTGACGGCGCGCATGATGGCGCTCTCATAGCTGACAAAAACCGAGTACTGCTGGATTGCAAACTGGGCTTTCAACATTTGCGCAGGGTCATTCATATCGCCGGCGGTAACCTTCGCCTGAACTTCATTACCTGCGCTCTCTACCAGCTGTGAAAGCTGATTGGTGACGGCTTCAATATCCATAGGTTTTCCTCAGATTCTGATTTCTTGGTGACTTTCTTGGCGTTTGTATTCCCGCACCTGTTTCGGATTGCAGCTGTAATGGCGGCGAAAGGTATCGGTGAAATGGGCATGATTGGAAAAACCACACTCCAGCGCGATATCAATGACCCGCAGCGGGGTAGTAATCAGCAGCTTTTTGGCATGTTCAAGCCTGCGCTCAAGCAGCCAGCGTTTGGCGGGTTTTCCATAGGTATCTTGAAAAAGTTGGTTAAATTTCCTTAAAGGTATGTCCAGCTCTTCGGCTAATTTGGCAATCGGCCACTGCTGAAGAAAGTTTTCTTCAATAAAATGACAAAACTCTTTGTTGCCGGAGACTCGTTGGCGAAGCAGCGCTGAAAAATAGGTTCTTTCGCGGCTGAGGCAATAGGTGTAACAAAATTGAAGAAAACTGTCTGCGGATAAAGTTGCGAGGGAATACAACACCTCTATAACAGCGTGTTCTGCACCTACGGTTTTTATTAATTCATGGTTCAGGGTTTGTTGAACGTTAGTATCAAGCAATTCCGTGACCGTTGAATAAAGCTGCTGCAAATCCGAACAAAAAAAATCCATAATAATGGTATTGGCGCTTTCAATCTTGCCAACCATTTGGGCATGATTATCGGTAATTATCAGGCTATTAGCCGGAAATGCATGCAGTCCTCCTTTATGAGAAAAGGATATCTCGCATTTGGTTACGATAAATCTTATTGCTGGCATCGTATTTTCCGTTAGTGAATTTCTAATACGATTTTATTTTCTTCTATATGCCATTTTGAAGACATCAGGTGTTGACCTGACATTGATTGAGCGCGAGCCGACCAATATTAATTTGCAATTAAAAAGTGCTGTGAGAAAAAACAGAAGTTTTTGCAGAAATCAGAAAGTTTGCTTTTTTTGAATCGCTAATATGGCTCCACTAGCAGCGCAGCAGGGAGCGAAATTATTTAGGAAAGCGTTGTGAGCAACATCTATCAATTAACAGGAAATAAGTAATGAGCCACATTGATACAGTAAGAGTAAACACAGCACAATCGACCGCCGTTGCGGATAAAAATGACGTTCAGAAGAACGACTATCTGATGGCGATGAAGAACCACTCCATCATGGGAGACGCAATGGTCACCATGGAAGAGATGATGCTGATGTTTACCGAGCTGGCTGCTAAGAAGTTTGAGCAGATGAGAGAGAAAACCAACGTTGGTCGTGACGCTTCCGATATGGCAACAAGAGTCGAGTCCGCTCTGGCAAATATTGCTACAGCAGACGGTACGGCTACCCTGGATCAAGACATTCTTGATTATATTAAAGACAACAACATTCTGGTTAACAACAAGCCGATTGGTGATTTCATCAACGGTGCTTCTAAACCAAAAGAGGCAGGCAAATTCGGCACCATGGACCAGACCAAGCCGGTAAACGGTGCTGCGGGTGACAATGCAGATAATGTTGCTGGCACACTCCCTACGGTGCCAAATGAAGGCACTGGCGCGATTAATTTAGACAAAAAAGCCCTGAAATCCATTCAGAGCACCCTGGAATCAGCCTCTACCCGTGCAACCGATTTTGTACAGCAAGATCAGTTGAAACTGCAGCAGCTTATGCAGAGCTTTAACACCGCGGTAGCCATGGCTAACGCCGTACAGAGCATGAACGCAGAATCGACTAAAGCAATCGCTCAGTCAATTCGTTAATAGCGTTTTGAATTAAAAGACGAGAAGTAAAAAGTAAATGTCCGCCGGTGTGGAATTCCCTGCCGGCGAAAAAAAACGGAAAGTAAATAAAAGGAATTACCATTATGACCACCATCACCAACGAAAATATCAGTGCATTCAGCGCTGGCGAAGTACCCGATTCAAATAATGAAAAGAATGACCTCGACTATCTCAAGGCGATGAAAAATCACTCGATGATGGGCGGCGCGATGGTCACCATGGAAGAGATGATGCTGATGTTTACCGAACTTGCGCAGGGTAAATTTAAGCAAATGCAGGACAAAACCGCAGTAGGCCGTGACGCCACCGATATGGCTAACCGCGTTGAAGGGATTATTGCCAAAGTGGAAGGTGATAAAAACGGAAAGATACCGGCGGACGTTCTGGAATATATGGATAAAAACAATATTCTTATCGCTGGAAAATCGGTCAAAGACTATGTGCTTGCCGCGACGAGCATCCCGGCCAAGAAGACTGAAATTAATAATGCTCAGGGTAAAGTGAATACCGCAGAGAAGGCTCTCGCGAACGCCAAGACCCCCGCTGAGGTAGAGAAAGCAACCTCAGAGCTGAAAAGTGCTAAAAAAGGCCTTTATGAAGCTTTGACTAAAGTGGAATTTACCAAAGCCGAGATGGAAGAAATTAAAGGCGCGCTCGAATCCACCGCCACCCGCGCCACCGATTTTGTACAAAGCAGCCAGCTAAAATTACAACAGCTAATGCAGAGTTTTAACACTGCGGTAGCGATGGCCAACGCCGTGCAGAGCATGAACGGTGAATCAACTAAATCAATTGCTCAGTCGATTCGTTAATTAATCAAATAATAAATATTGGTTGGCGGAAGGGAAATTCCACCAGCGATTAAAACACTTAAAAGGAATTACCATTATGACCACCATCACCAACGAAAATATCAGCGCATTCAGCGCTGGCGAAGTTCCACAATCCAATGATGAAAAGAACGATCTCGACTATCTCAAAGCGATGAAAAACCACTCGATGATGGGTGGCGCGATGGTGACCATGGAAGAGATGATGCTGATGTTTACCGAGCTTGCGCAGGGTAAATTTAAGCAAATGCAGGACAAAACCGCGGTAGGCCGTGACGCCACCGATTTAGCCAACCGCGTTGAAGGGATTATTGCCAAGCTGGGAGATGACAAAAGTACGGCAGTACTTCCGAAGGACGTTATCGACTATATGGAGAAAAATAATATTCAGATTGCGGGTAAATCTGTTAAGGAATATCTCGCTTCTGCAGGTGGCAGTGGAGCTAAACTTGATAAAGCCCAGCTCGAAGAATTTAAAGGCGCACTCGAATCCACCGCCACTCGCGCCACCGACTTTGTGCAAAGCAGCCAGTTAAAATTACAACAGCTGATGCAGAGTTTTAACACTGCGGTAGCAATGGCCAACGCCGTACAGAGCATGAACGGTGAATCAACTAAATCAATTGCTCAGTCGATTCGTTAATAATGTCTCGTAATTGAAAGTTATAAGTAAAAATTAATCAAAAGCCGGTGCGGTATTACCCGCCGGTAAAATAAATGGAAAGTAAATAAAAGGAATTACCATTATGACCACCATCACCAACGAAAATATCAGCGCATTCAGCGCTGGCGAAGTACCACAATCCAATGATGAAAAGAACGACCTCGACTATCTCAAAGCGATGAAAAACCACTCGATGATGGGCGGCGCGATGGTGACTATGGAAGAGATGATGCTGATGTTTACCGAGCTTGCGCAGGGTAAGTTTAAGCAAATGCAGGACAAAACCGCAGTAGGCCGTGACGCTACCGATTTAGCCAACCGCGTTGAAGGGATTGTTGCCAAGCTGGCAAGCGGTGATGATCTTGGCGAGTTGCCCCAAGACGTGATCGATTATATGAAAAAGAATAACATTCTGATCGGCGGGAAGAGTGTTGATGATTTCTTAGAAGGCGTGGGATATACGCAAGCGGAATGGCATTACCAGTATTGGAAAGATGAGAAAAATTTGGCGCCTGAACATAAGGGGGATACTGCTCGTATTGAAAAAGAAAAAAAATCCTATGCCGCACAAGTAAAAAAAGAAGGGGGTGATCCAGAGAACATCGTCAAAAAGATGTCAAAATCCCAGCTTGAAGAAGTTAAAAACGCGCTCGAATCCACCGCCACCCGCGCAACAGATTTTGTGCAAAGCAGCCAATTAAAATTACAACAGCTGATGCAGAGTTTTAACACTGCGGTCGCGATGGCCAACGCCGTGCAGAGCATGAACGGTGAATCAACTAAGTCGATTGCTCAGTCGATTCGTTAATTAATCGAATAATAAATAATGGGTTGGCGGAAGGGAAACTCCGTCACCGGTCTAAAACACTTAAAAGGAATTACCATTATGACCACTATTACTAACGAAAATATCAGCGCATTCAGCGCTGGCGAAGTACCCGATTCAAATAATGAAAAGAACGATCTCGACTATCTCAAAGCGATGAAAAACCACTCGATGATGGGCGGCGCGATGGTGACCATGGAAGAGATGATGCTGATGTTTACCGAGCTTGCGCAGGGTAAATTTAAGCAAATGCAGGATAAAACCGCAGTAGGCCGTGACGCCACCGATATGGCAAACCGCGTTGAAGGGATTATTGCCAAACTGAAAGACGGTGATTCTATGGATCATCTTCCTAAGGATGTTATTGAATATATGCAAAAAAATAACATCCTCGTTGGAGGGAAATCTATTGACGAATATATGAAAAGTATTTCCTGGCATGCGAATCTTCAAGGCAACGTTACTGAACGTCAGAAGGAAGTGGGCGTTTGCAAAGCTAACGTTGCTAAAGCCTCGACACCCAAAGAGCTTGAGGCCGCAGAGAAACAGTTGGAAGCGGCTCAAAAGAGGCTTAATGCAGCTGCCGGGACGATACAATTACTCAAATCTGAGTTGGAAGAAGTTAAGGGTGCACTCGAATCAACCGCCACTCGCGCCACCGACTTTGTGCAAAGTAGCCAATTAAAATTACAACAGCTGATGCAGAGTTTTAACACTGCGGTAGCGATGGCCAACGCCGTGCAGAGCATGAACGGTGAATCAACTAAGTCGATTGCTCAGTCGATTCGTTAATTAATCGAATAATAAATAATGGGTTGGCGGACGGGAAATCCCGCCAGCGGTTAAAACACTTAAAAGGAATTACCTATTATGACCACTATCACTAACGAAAATATCAGCGCATTCAGCGCTGGCGAAGTACCCGATTCAAATAATGAAAAGAACGACCTCGACTATCTCAAAGCGATGAAAAACCATTCGATGATGGGTGGCGCGATGGTGACCATGGAAGAGATGATGCTGATGTTTACCGAGCTTGCGCAGGGTAAATTTAAGCAAATGCAGGACAAAACCGCGGTAGGCCGTGACGCCACCGATTTAGCCAACCGCGTTGAAGGCATTGTTGCCAAGCTGGCAAGCGGTGAAGACGTCGGCAAGTTGCCTCAGGACGTCATCGACTATATGAAAAAAAACAATATTCTTGTTGCGGGTAAGAATATTGACGAGTATTTAAAAGCAAATGAAATATCCCCTGAGTTGACAGAAGAATCAAAGAAAATTCAGGAGCAAATTGATTTTTTAAATAAACTCTTGGCTAGAAATAAGGGTGGGACAATATCGGGTAAAGATCTCACGGATATTTATACTGCCTTGTCTTATTTGGAAGGTAAAGGCGTTAAATTTGAGGGTAAAGATGCAAACACCTATGCTCTGTCAATCTTAAAATATGACAAGACGACTCAGTCTTATAGTGTAAATAGCGCAAACATTCAGAAAATCAAGGCTGCGCTCACTGATACTTTTCCACCAAAATATGAGGATCCTAAATTAGACAAAGCTGCGCTTGAAGAAATTAAAGGTGCACTCGAATCAACCGCCACTCGCGCCACCGACTTTGTGCAAAGCAGCCAATTAAAATTACAACAGCTGATGCAGAGTTTTAACACTGCGGTAGCGATGGCCAACGCCGTGCAGAGCATGAACGGTGAATCAACTAAATCGATCGCACAGTCAATTCGATAACGAATAGCCTGTGACGGGAAACCGTGCCTTCGGTTCGAACATTCCCGTGAATTAATATATTGAGGAAATAAGAAATGAATGAATCGAAGCAAATGGAAGAACTGAAAGGCATGATCGATGCGCTGCAAAGACGTCGTCTCGGTTTTAAAAAGCAAATTGAAGAGTTTAAGTCTCTTCAGGGTGAAATTGGCCAGATCTATCAAAATGCCGACAGCTGCCCGATTGCGATGAGTAAGTTGAAAAAATTGAGCGACGTGATGACCAAGGGTGATAAACCGCTTCATCAGCCGATGGTTGAAAAGGTGGCGGTGGTCAAAAAGACCTTTGACGAATTGGGTCGCCAATTGAAGCAGCTTATTCCTGAAGAGAAAGTGGGGGTGAGTGTGGCTAAAAAATCAGCGGCCAGCTCCTTAAACGCAGAGGTTAAAGCCGAAACGGCCGCCGAGAAACCAGCGCGTGCACCTATCGCCAAGAAGCACCGCCGTTCATTTGCCTGACAATTAAAATTTTTGGACTAATCGCCTCACGGCAGGCATGAAGCCTGCCTGATTAGAGTTCCATCTCAAGGAGTGACCGATGTTAGAAAATAGTTTTGATTATCAGAACGCCAGCGACAGTGAACTGTTCGAGTACTTTTTGGCGCGCGGGGGTTCGCTGCGCATGATGTCCAACGTTGACGACAAAGACCTGCAGTCTATCGAAAGCTATGCGAGTCAGCTGTTCGCATCCGGGGATTTCAGCGCCGCGAGAAATTTGTATCTCATGCTGTGCACCCTGGACCACTGGAATATTGAGTATCTGCTGGCGCAAGGGCTTTGCCATCAGCGCCTTAAAGACCACGGCCAGGCGATAGGGTGTTTCACGCGAGCAGCCTCGCTTAAAATTGATGACCCGCGTAGCGCATTCTTTACCGCGATCAGCTTGCGATACATGGGATGTGAAGAGCAGGCAGTCAAAGCATTAAACGCCGTCACTATGTGGTGCGGAGCACAACCGCAGTATCAGGAAATAAAGGGCAGCGCACAAAGGATGCTGGCCTCATACAAGGAAGAAATATCATGACCATGATCCTCAACGGCGCGATGAGTGCCAATACCCTTACCGACGATAGCGCCATTTCCAAAGACGTTGTCAGTAAAAAGAACAGTGCCGTTACTCAAACGCAGACTAACGCTGAAACCTTGTTTGCCGCGACAGACTGTCCGAAAACCTCGTCGTTGGCCACGCCGCGCGCCGCCGCCACGCCGGTCTCACGCAGGGAGGCAGATGCTGCATTTGAAAGAGTAAAGCAGAATATTCCACCGGCAAGTAATGACGATAGAGGTAATTCAGGCATAAATCTTACCCTGGAGACTCTCGTTGCGCTGCCCATGGATTCCATGCTAATGGCCTCAACGCTGTTGTCGAATGAAATTCTGGGCAATACCGTGACCTCTAAATGCGAGGTGATGAAAATCCTCTCCGATAAACAGGAGCAAGTGCGTGCCGATCAGCTCAAAGCGCGTTTAGAGGAAATAGCCAACAATGTTGAACTGCAGGACAAAACCAAGAAAGCCGCCGTTATCAGCGTATGTTTCGACTGGGTCGTTGCAGCCGTAGAAGTGGTGACCGGCGTCATGAAGATTGCCGGCGGCATAATGAGCGGCAACCCGATGATGGTGGCGGGCGGGGCAATGGATCTGTTGGCAGGCTGTGCCGGTGTGGTTAAGGCCGTCGCGAATACCCTGGCAATTGTCGACCCCGAAAATGCCGATAAATATCATGATATGGCCGAAAAAGCGGGCTACGTGCAGATGGGGTTTGAAATCGCCGGCGCAGTAGTTGACGTGACCAGTTCGGTGAGAAATGCGCTGGTGGCTAAAATTGTTCCTAACATCACTAAAAAAGTCATGAAAGAGGGCGGTGAGGCAATTATGAACACCGCGATTTCAGAGGGAGTCAAGGCCGGTACTAAGGAAGCCAGCAAACAGATTATTTCCGTTGCAGCGACACAAATTGCCAAAAAAATTGCCGCAGAAAGTGCCGAGCTGATTACTGCCCAACTGTCTAAGCAGGCCATTACCTTTACCAGCAAGACGGGGGGGAAATTCCTCAAGAAAGTGGCAAGCAGCAAGATGGCCAAAAACTTTAGTCAGGACGCGGTCGAAAAAATGGCTAAGCAAACCCTTGAAAAGGCGGGCAACCAAGCCGTCAAAAGCGGCCAGAAAATCACTACCCATTCTGTGACGGCCAGCATGCGTACCACGGCGCAATTGAAGGCTATGAGTAGTGTTCCGCTCGTTACTACACTCGGAAAAGGTCTTATTGCCGGCTGTAAGGGCACACAGCAAGCGAGTATGGCGGTGATAGATAAGCAGCGAGCCTCGATCCAAAAGGATATTTCCTTGCTGATTGTTGACCAGCAGTGGAATCAGATGATTTTCGACCTCTACAGCGACAGCAAGAAAAAGGCGCTGGATAGAATCAGAGAGCTACAGCAGGGCCAGGGCACCATTATTGAGGAAGGCTTGCAGACCATGAGCCAAATGGGAACTACCCAGGTCAACATCGCCTCATCCATGGTGTAAAGCCGGAGACTCTATGACTAGCATAACGGCAATGAGTCCGCGATTAAGCGATACGACGCCATCTGGCGTGGCATCTTTAAATGACAAAATAACAACAGGTAAATCTCGATTGTCCGGCGCCTTTGCCGACTCCTTGCCCGTGCTGGATAAAGCACAGTTAGGCGCAGTCATGCTGGAATTAGGCAGGGGTAAGAATATCGAGAAATTAGCTGAGGCCTTTGACCGCAGCTTTTCACCGCCGCTCAGCGGACATGAGAAAGAGCTTGCCAGCAAGGCTCTCCGTCACGTTTCGGCCGAGTTGGCCAATTGCAACCGCCTTTCTGCCGCGCCGATGAGCCGCGGTGAGGTGATGGACCTACTCGGTAAATTGTTTATTGAGCAGCGTGAACGTGAGCATAATTTTCGTGCAGAAATGCTGCCGCTGGTTGCTGTGATTACCCTGCTCAGTTATGAATTGCGCAGTCAAAACATTAATACTCATTATGAAATAAAGATTCAAGAGCAGGTTGGTGAAATAGCAGAAGCCGTAACGCAGTGGGCTCTGAATCGCAATAAAAATACCGTGCTCATGGCCCAGGATGCCGCCAGCCAACTGAACAATGCTATTACTCTGCATGCGTATGATGACTCAGCGGTGTTCAGGCTTGATGAAATAATAGGCGGGTTGGGTAAGGGCGCCGCGAGTAGAATGGAGCAAATGAGGCAGGCCGACTCCTCATCGACCAGTCGTGACGACGGTTCGATGGAGCAAATAGCACACAGCATTGCCAGCATGAAAGGCCCATTGTCTTAGCGGCGACAGGTTTTACCCACGATCGATATTTAAAAATAACTTACGCCTGCGGGAATGCAGGCACCACCAAACTTAAATGGAATTTATAAAATGACAACGATTAATCAAACTAATTCAGCACCGGTAACCTCTTCCGCAGAAACCTCTTCCACGGCAAGCGTTGTCGACGGCCAAGGTGTGATTGGCACACTTAACGAAGTAATGATGATGTTGAAAAAAATGAACAACGAGATTCGAGATCTCCAGCGCGATTTCGTCGGTTCGTCGTTCAAAAACGCTTTCAATAAAGAAATGTCCTCTCTGGAATTGAAAAAAGAGGCGATTGACACTGACTATAAGGCCGCCATGACGAACGCAACGGTGAAAATGGTGACCGGGTCGATTTCCGCTGCGTTTGGTGTAGCAGGGGGCTTTGCCGCCGGTAGCAAGCTTGCAGATGCAGTAAAGACAGGTTCCGAAACCTTCAATGGGGTGGGAAAAGCCTTTGAAAGTGGCATGAGTATGAAGGCCGCGGGCATAACCCGTGACGCCCGGAAAATTGAACTGCGAGCCGATATGCAGCAGGCTCAAGCGGCCCAAATTCGTCAGACTATCAGCGCGGCGGCTGATAAAGCCACCGAAGCCTCACGCCGCATGCTGGAAATGACCGGCGAACTGACCCGCCTGCAGAGCGCCATTCTCGATAAAGTTCGCATGTAAGACAGGTTCTCCTCCCACCACCGCGCAAAGAATACGGCTTCGGCCGTATTCTCTTGAAGGAAAGAAAAATGCAGACCGCAACCCCCAATACCGCAGTAAAATCCGATGTCGTCACCCGCTATCTGGCGGCCAACGGCTTTACGCCACAGGTTGAACGCTTCGGTAACAGTGATTTTATTATCGGTATGCGCATTCAGCATACCGACTTTGAGCTGGTGTACCGTTTTGAAAACGAAGAGCTTATCGTCTGTGATTTTGTTAATCGCAGCAAAGAGAATCAGAACAACCGCGCGGTGGCAGGTTTTATCAAGCTTATCCATCAGCTGGAACGCGCCGTGCCGCAGATTCGTCAGGTGAGAGGCATGCTGTTGCACAGCGTTTATGCCGAGGTCACCGCGCTGCGAGAGCGTTTGGCGACGGTGCTCATCGCTCAGGGAGCCAACTGGCAACAAGTTGAAGGGGATTCTTGGCTAGTTTATCCGAATAAAAACTGTAGCAAAAAACTGCCACAGTCTCAGTGATAACGCTTTGATTCAATCCAGGTGGCATGACGATTGAATCAAAGCGGCACGATGGGTTGTTTGACTAGAGCACGGCATGTTCATTAACTGAAGTGCCGTGTTTTTTATTGGCCGTAGTGGTTGCCTTTGGCTGTGAAAGCAGCAGGCCCAACAGTTTGTCGCCGAGAGCGATGTCGCTTTTATCCGCTTTATTCTCACTCTGGGTGTTCCTGGTCTTTTTATTAGCCGCGATTTCGCTTACCGGTGTCGCCTCGCTTGACAGCACTTCTTCCTGCTCAGACTTGCTGTTTTGCAACCGGTTGTAATGGCCCAATACCTTCTTGACGTAGTGCTGGGTTTCTTTATAAGGCGGGACAGCGCGGCCATACTTTTTCACTGCACCTTCACCCGCGTTGTAGCCTGCCAGCGCCAGCGTCAGATCGTTGTCAAAGTGCTCAATCAGCCATTTCATGTAGGTTGCACCGGCGCGCAGGTTGTGCTCCGGGTCCATCAGGTTGGTCACGCCGAAACGTTTGCCGGTCGCGGGCATCACCTGCAGGAGTCCGCGTGCGCCCTTGTGGGACACCGCCTGAGGTTGATAGTTAGACTCCACTTTTATCATGGCGTGAAGCAGGTCGGCATCGATACCCACTTCGTTAGACACCCGTTTAATCATTGGATGATACCGCGTGTTGTGCGTCAGGCGAGAGACGCCTGGGGACGCAGACTGAGGCGCCTCTAGCGGCGCGATAGGCACAATGTTAGCCACCATCTGCGCTTCTGCGTCGTCATCCTGCTCTCCCTCTATCCGCCAGTTTAGCGGTACAACGGGGAAGTTATTCATATCGCTGACGCTGTGGGGCACGGTGGGGAACTTATTCAGCGCCGCCATCGAGGCGGTGCTCGCATCGGTGGCTTTAAACAGCACTGCCGCCGATTTTTTCGCCGCAGGCTGGTCGTCAAACCAGCCCAGGGGATGGGTGCATCCTGCGACCAGTGCACAGCAGGTCAGGGAAATCAAAACAGCGGTTGTTTTTTTAATCATCGTCATCGTCGTCGTCATAATCCAGTTTCATTGCAAGGCGCAAAATGTGCGCTACGGGTTCAAAGAGTTCGGCAGGGATATAGCCGCCTACCGGCGTGCCTGCGGCCAGGCTACGGGCAACCTGAATGTTTTCTACGACGGGAATGCCTGCCTTTTCAGCCAGATGGATGATGTGTAGCGCACGTTTATCGCGCCCCATTTCAATCACCTTCGGCAGCGGCGAGGTTTCCGGATGGTAAAAAAGACAGACGGCAACGTGGGTCGGGTTTTTGACTACCGCGGTAGACTTGGCCACGTTCGAGGCCAGGCTACCGCTTTGAATTTCTCGGTGTACTTCTTTACGTTTCTGCTTAATCTCCTGATTACCTTCGGAGTTTTTATGCTCTTGTTTTATGTCTTCAAGCGACATCATCATTTTTTTATTGTTGTCATACTTTTGAAACGCGATATCAGCGATGCCAATCACCACATAAAAACAGATAAGCGACAGCAGCATCCAAAACAGCAGGCGCACGCAGACCTCAAGTCCGGTGGTGACCGGATGCAGCGGCAGAAACTGAATCGACGGCGCGTTTTGGCGCAGCAAATAAAAGAAAATCAGCGACAGCAGCATGACCTTCAGCAGAGATTTGCAGAACTCGAACAGATTTTTTGCCGAAAACATGTTTTTTAAATTGGCGAGTACGTTGAGTTTCTTAAAGGAGGGCTTGAGTGCCTCCGTCGCCAGCAGCGGCCCAACCTGCGCCAGGATGGTAAAAATAGTGATAAACAGCAGCAACATACCCAGCCCGCCAACGAACCTTATCGCCAATGAGGTAAAGGCGGCGGTAAGCTGGCCTAACCCAAAGGTTAAAGGCTGATTGACGGCGCCAATGGCTAATTCGTGCAACTCCTGCAATGCCCGCCACAGCTCCTTTCCTTCGGTACCGAAATAGCCCAGCACCGCCACCAGCTGCATACCGCTGGTAATTTCCGCGCTCTTGGCAACCTGGCCTTTCTTACGCGAGTCGCGGATCTTTTTGTGCGTCGGCTTCTCTGTTTTTTCACTCATCGGAAGATACTCAGCATGGTTTCGCTGACCTCTGAAAAATGCATGCTGTAGGTGCGCAGGTCACCAAAGGCAAAGTTACAGCTAATAACCAGCATCAACAGCGCAAAGGCGCTCTTGATAGGCATCGCCAGGAAGAAGACGTTAAGCTGCTGGGCAGAGCGATTAATCAGCCCCATCGCCATATCCACCAGCATGATTACTACGATGGCGGGCATCGAGAAGCGCAGGCAAAGTTCGTACATCAGGCGCCACTGGCGGCCAATAAAGGCCAGTCCGTCCGGGCCGAAACTGAGCGTGCCGCCGGGCGGCAGTGTGACGTAGGACTGATAAATAGCGTCGATAAGCTCATTAAAACTGCCGCTCATCAAAAACAGCACGCTGAATAATTGGGTAAAGAAGATGCCGAATAATGAGGACTGCTGGCCGAGCATCGGGTTGAGCACGCTGGCCATGGAAGAGCCACGCATGGTGTCTATCAGGAAACCCGCCATGTCCAGCGCCCAAAACGGGATAGCGGCGCAGAAGCCGATAATCAGGCCGATGCACAGTTCGCCGACGGCCAACATCACATAGCCCATTGCGCTGGTGGGCGACTGCCAGTCGCTGTAAACCGGCAGCATCGGCAGAGCGATGACCAGCAGCAGGGCGCTGCGGTTGAGTGCGCCGCCAAGGTTAGCGCTGCTGAACAGCGGCATGAGCAGAAACACCCCGAGCGGGCGCAGCATGCACATGCCTACGATAGGCATCCAGTGGGTCCACATGTTGGCCATATTATTCCCGCATCTGGGTTATCTGGTCGAAAGCCAGACCGGCATAATTGAGCAACACATCGCCCATCCAGTGATAGGTCACTGCCAGCGTTATCGATACCGCCACCAGCTTCACCAGAAACTGTATGGTCTGTTCCTGTACCTGAGTCAGCGCCTGTATCAGGCTGACCATCACGCCTACCGTCGAGGCGACCACCACCACGGGCAGAGACAGCAGCAGGATAAGCCACATCATCTGCGCCGCCAGTTGGGTAATCATGGCTTCACTCATCTCGGTCTCCGTTTATGAAAATGACAGAACCAGTTGGCCAAGCAATTTCTCCCAGCCTCCCATCAGGACAAAGATCAGCAGCTTAAGCGGCATCGAAATTGTCATCGGCGACACCATCATCATGCCCATCGCCAGCAGCACGTTGGAGACCACCAGATCGATGGCGATAAACGGCAGGAACAGCAGCAGGCCGATTTTGAAGGCCTCAATCAGCTGACTCACGGTAAACGCTGGGATCATCACCAGCAGGGAGCTGTCGGGAATGCGTTTCTGATATTTCTCGGGCCAGATTTTGTGGCCGATATCAGAGAAGAAATGCACCTGCTGCGGAGCGGTATTGCGTTCGAGGAACTCTTTGTAGGGCGCAAATACCTCGGATTCCATCTGGTCGATAAACGCCGGTGATTCAATCTTCACCGGATTGGCGGCGATGTTGTCCTGTATCGCGAGTCCGACCGGCGCCATGATGAACATACTCAGGATCAAGGCTAAGCCATAGAGCGCGATGTTCGGCGGGATCTGCTGAATACCCAGCGCGTTTCGCAACAGGGAAAAGACAATCGAAATTTTCAGAAAGGAAGTGCCGAGCACTATCAGCAGCGGCATGATCGACAGCGCGAAGAGCAGAATAATCAGCTGTAGGGGTTGGTCTAATATAGACATTTTTAGATCCTGATGAGGGGATATTGCGGTTATTATCCCGCGCTATCCCACCTTGGCCCATCAGGTGCAGACCCTAACTTGTCTTAACAAATGCTCTCGATTCTGACCGCCAGCCGAGAGTCAATCTCCAGCAACGTGCCTTTTGCAAACGGCAGTCCGCCGACCTTGAGCGTAACCAGACCGTCGTACTGCGTGGTGCCGGAGAGTTGACCGCCGACGTCCAGCTGGCTGAGCTCTTGCAACGACACCTCGAATTTGGCCACCTCAACCGTGACGGCAAAGGTGGTATTGAGCAGCGTATCTCTCTGCGAAGAGATAAACGAAGGGGAGGGCGTCACGTCCATCCAGTCATCAAAGTCGTTCATTATTTCCTCAAGGGTAAAAGTGTTGGGCTCGTGCTCCTGACGCAATGTCGCGATAGGTCGGTCAATAAAGAGTCCGTACTGGTCGTCGGCCACCTGCCAGCTGTGCTGGAGGATTAACGCATCGCCGGGGCCTAAAATATTCAGAATGCTGCTTTCTACCTTGCTCCAGCCCGCCAGCAGCGAGACACAGAGTTTGATATCAGTGGCGGTGTCATGATTTGAAACCGGGAAGGCTTCGTCAGACAGCGCCGAGACCCATTTTTCTGCGCCGGACAGAAGATAACAGCCCAGCTCCCGCTCTTCGCGGCGGATATAAACGTGCCATCCCATCTGCGGTGCTGCACTGCCCGCCTCGAGCCGTTCACTCTGCGGCCACGCCATGCTGTTGTTTTCACAGCATTCGCCAGCGTCGGCAAGCGTCCAGATACTCAATAAATCTCGAAACTCAGGCGGGGTCATAGCGAGAGAAGGCACCGTCAGCATTGGCTGCACCCACTGACACCACTGTTCTTCGTCGACCAGCAGCGTGAGCGGCTCGCCGTCGAAGGTGGCGTGGAGGACAAGACCGCTGACCGCCGGGCGCTGGCGGTATGACACCATGAGTTCGCCGTTATCGTTAAGCCACTGTAGGCCGTTACCCACCCTGGCGACCAGGCTGCCGGTTTCTTTACTTAATTGCGGGATCTTCATCGCTAACCTCAACCTGTATGTCTTTTTCAAACTGGCGGATTAGCCGCTGTTGCAGTCGTTTGGCGGAGCCTAAAATCCTGATCAGCTTCTGGTGATCGACGGCTTTAAGGCGAATAAACAGTCCGTTTTCGCTGCTGCGTGCCTCAATTTCCAGCCCTGCCAAAGCACCATTGGTCAGACGCCAGCTAAGCCAGGCGTCGCGCGAGGCATATTTCGGCAGGGTCAGCTGCTTGAGCATTAAGGTATCCGCGCCTCTGGCGAGCGTGAATCCCCCGGCCGACCCGCTTGAACAGCCGAGCCTGCTGGTTACGCTGGCGGGAACCACGCGTGGAGAAATTGACGCCAGCAGTGAGGCAAAGCGGCGCTTATCCTCTTCGTCGGAGGAGTGACTGTCGCCGTCATTTTCCTGTACCGAGACGGTTCTACGTTGTACCTGGGATGATATATACACAATTACTCCATCAATATTTTCAGTTTTTCCTGCTGCAACAAAATCTGACGCAACAGCTGTTGTTGTTTGTCCTGTTCGACCCGCCGCTGGCTAACTTCGTTGTCGGTATCTTCCACCTGCGCCAGCAGGTCGTGGTCCTGCTGATAATATTTGCCCAACTGGGCGCGATAGGCGCGTATTTCGAGCGGCCCGAGCGTTTGCTCGCTGCTGCTGCAATGCCGCCATTCGCTCCACAGCGTGCTGCGGTTTTGCAGCAGCGTGGTTTTGTGCGTTTCAAGCTGCTGGACCTGTTTGTCGAGACGGGCGATAGCGCTTCTAATCCCGCGCTCGCGGCGTACCTTCAGGGACAGCAGGGATTTGAGGGTCAGTTGAGTGTTTGGCATAGAAGTTCAAGCGTCTCCTCATAGCCATTCTTTTCAGTGGTCGACTGGCATAGAAACTCGCGAATCGCCTCTTTGCGTTGCATTGCCTCATCCGCCTCTTCATCTTGTCCTTCCTGATATTCGCCGACCCGGACCAGCAGCTCAATCTCCTGCCAGGCTGACATCAGACGGCGCAGTTTACCGGCGTTGTCGCGGTGATCTCGTTCTGTCACTTGACCCATGATTCGACTGACGCTGGCGGCGATATCGATGGCCGGATAGTGGTTGGCCTGTGCCAGCTTGCGGGACAGGACGATGTGGCCGTCGAGGATGGATCGCACCTCATCGGAAACCGGCTCATTGAGGTTGTCCCCTTCTACCAGCACGGTATAAATGGCGGTAATACTGCCAAACTCCGCCGGTCCGGCGCGTTCAAGCAGCCGCGGAAGACGGGCAAAGAAGCTTGGCGGATAGCCGCCCGCTGCCGGAGGCTCGCCCGCCGCCAGGCCAATCTCGCGCGAGGCGCGGGCGAAACGGGTGAGGGAGTCCATCATTAGCAGCACGTTGCTGCCGCGGTCGCGGAAGTATTCGGAAATCGCGGTGGCGGTATAGGCCGCCTTCAGACGTTCCAGCGCCGGGCGGTCGGAGGTCGACACCACCATGATGCAGCGCGCTCGCGCCTCTTCGGTCAGGGTATGTTCGAGGAATTCACGGACCTCACGGCCACGTTCGCCGATAAGCGCCAGCACGATAACGTCCGCCAGACTGCCGTCGCAGATCATGCCCAGAAGAGTACTCTTGCCGCCGCCCGCGGCGGCGAAAATGCCGATACGCTGGCCCATGCCGCAGGTCAGAATGCCGTCGATGGCGCGCACGCCGAGCGGCAGCGGGGTATCAATAAGTTGCCGGGTCAAGGGGTTCGGTGCCGCGCCTTCGAGGGAGCGTAATTCACCGCCTTCTGGCAGCGGAAACCCGTCGAGCGGCTGACCCATGCCGTCAAGAATACGGCCCAACAAAAAATCGCCGAGCGCTATCTGGTGTACGCTGCCGGTAGGGACCACACGACTGCCGGTGGTCACGCCCAGTGGTTCGGCAAAAGGCGAAAGCATGGCGTAATCGCCGTTGATCGCCACGACTTCGGCGTTGATGCCCGAAGGTTCAAGGCGACAAATTTCTGCCAGACTGACGCCCGGCAGCGAGGCTTTGAGCAGCGTCGGACCGATTTCAACCACCTTACCGGCCAGTTGTCGCCCGGCGTTTGGGTCGGCGGCGGGCAGTTGCAGGCGTTCGATCAGTTGTTCGAGGATATCCTCGCGGTCGGGAAGGCGCATTTTACTCTTCTCCTATCAGGTCAATATTGCCGACGACGTGCAGTTCCGTCTCTTCGCCTATCTCCTGGAAGGAGAGAACCTGAAGGTTATAAAACTCGCGTTCGATGACTTTGCGCAGGAAGCGACGTATGTCGATGGCGGTCATCAACACGTGAGTGCGGCGTTCTTCTTCTCCGGTCTGCTCGCGAATACGGTCGATAATGGCCTGATTTAACTCGGAATCGAGGGCTGAATAGGAGCCAGATGACGTTTGGCGAATCGCCTCGCGGATCATGCTTTCTATGACGTCGCCAATCATCCAGCAGCTAATCCACGGATTACCGGCTTTAAAGCGGGTCACCAGATGGCGTCTCAGACCGATACGCACATATTCCACCAGCATGATCGGGTCTTTTTCACGCGGCGCCCATTCGATCAACGCTTCGAAAATGCTGCGCAGGTCGCGAATCGAAACGCCTTCGGTGACCAGCCGTTGCAGCACGTCGGCGATGCGGCCAATCGGCAACTGGCGTTGAACCTCTTTGATCAGGTCAGAATATTTGCCTTCCATCGCGTCCATCAGGAAGCGGGTTTCCTGCACGCCAATAAACTCACCGGCATAGCGGTCAACCAGAATCGACAGGCAGTGAACCAGCCGGTCCTCGCTCTCATGTAGCGTAACGCCGAGCATCGAAAGGGCTTCTTTATGCGTTGGAGAGACCCACTGCAAACTTTGCAGGCTGAACGGCAGGCGCACGCTTTTTTCTGCCTGCGGCAGGGTCTGCGTCGAGACGTCGGCGAGCAGCAGGCCATCCGGTATATCGACTACCATCACCGCCTCCTGATACAGCATGATCTGCATGCTGCCAGCGCTTAGCGAGGCGTCCTGGAACAGCTGAACGTCCGGCAAGGGAATGCCCAGCTTTTCGAATTTGTTGTGGCGGAAAGCCTCGACCTTAGGCGCAAACTTGCCGGAGCGCATCAGGTCGGGGGACAGGCGAATCATCAGCGGTGTTGCGCCCGGGGTCATGGCAGCGCCACCCGCTGTGCCATTTTCGCCACTCGCGTCGGCACCAGGGCCGCTCGCGCCGTTGGCCTTGTTCTTGCTGCGTCTTTTAACCAGAATGGTGCAGCCGAATAGCCCAAGCGCCAGCATAATAAAGTAGATAGCCGGGAAGCCAGGGATCATCGCAAACACCAGCAGAACCACACAGGACACGGTCAGCGCCTGCGACTGCGAGCCTATCTGGTGGGCGAGGTCGCCGGCCAGATTGAGTTTCTCTTCGCCGGAGACGCGGGTAACGATTATCCCGGCGGTGATGGAGATAAGCAGGGCGGGGATCTGGCTGACCAGACCGTCACCAATCGACAGAATGGCGTAGGTTGACATCGCCTCGCTGGCGCTCATGCCGTGTGACATGATGCCGATGGCGGTCCCGCCGAAGATATTCACCAGAATAATGATGATACCGGCGATGGAGTCACCTTTTACGAACTTCATCGCGCCGTCCATTGCACCGTACAGCTGGCTCTCCTTCTGCACCAAGCCGCGCAGGCGACGGGCTTCTTCGGCGTCAATGGTCCCGGCGCGCATGTCACCGTCGATACTCATCTGCTTACCGGGCATGGCATCGAGCGAGAAACGTGCGCCAACTTCGGCCACACGCTCCGACCCTTTGGTGATGACGATAAACTGCACGATGGTAATTATTACAAATACGATAAGCCCGACGCCGAGATTACCGCCGACCGCGAACTGGCCGAAGGTGTAAACTATCTGTCCGGCGTCCGCCTGAAGCAGAATCAGACGCGTAGTACTGATGGTCAATGCCAGTCGGTACAGCGTCGTAATCAGCAAAACTGAGGGGAAGGTTGCAAATTCCAGCGGATTTCTGATGTACAGTGCCATCATCAGCAGGATAACGGAGATAGTCAGGTTCAGCGCAATCATGAAATCCACCAGCCAGGTTGGCAGGGGAATAATCATCATGAATACGGCAAGCAGCAGCATGGCCGCTAGCATAATATCCTGACGTGCGGCGATGATAAGCAGCCATTTTTGCAGGAGCTTCATCGGTGACCTCCGGCGATAATTTCAAGCATGCGGCGCATTGTTTGCAGGCAGGCCAGCCAATGACTCACGTCACTGTATTTTCCCGGTGAGCAGCTAAGCATTTGTTTTCCTTTTAGTTGCCAGGTGCGTATGGGCGTGCCTTGGGTGCGGGCAGGATGACAGGCGCTCAGTGATTTAACGAATGCAGTACCCTGATAGGCATCCTCAATCTCTCGGCTCAGGGTCAATAAAATGTGCTCTTCCAGGCATTCGACGTAGAGCTGAAAGGGCGGCATGGAAAATTCCATTCGCGACGAAACCTGCGTTGAGGGCAGGTCAGCAAGCTGTAAAAACTGTTCCAGTCGCCGTTCGGTTTGTAATCCCATCCGGTCTCTCTGATAATTTATTGATAAAGGTACCGGGGAGGCTTCCCAGGCTGCGACTATCATCGGCAAAGAGCCTGTTCAACACTATCGGGTAAACACCTGAATCAACGCCTGAACCGCCATCCTCAGCGTCGTGATGCCGCTGTTTCGCCTTTTGAAATACGTCGGGGGCCTCAAAATTATGAAAAAAGTGAGCGAAAAGAATCTGCTGTGGCAGCGCGTACTGGGTTTTTACCAAGGGCTGGGGCGTCGGGCAAAACAGACCGTGGATGTGTCACCGGGCGGCGTCGAGCAGACCCATTTCAGAAAGAGCGAGCACATTGCTAATATTGGCCACGAGATACGAACACCGATGAACAGCATCGTGGGGGCGTTGGTGCTGTTGCAGCGTTCAGAACTCACGGCCGAGCAGCAGGGGCTTGTTGAGACCGCGACTATGTCCTCCGACTATCTCCTCTCTCTGATCAACAATATTCTCGACTACAACCAGATAGAGCTCGGCAAGCTTGAGCTGACCTACGAGCTGGTTCCCCTTTTGCCGCTGCTGGACAAGGTCATGATGGCGGTGCGCCTGCGGGCCGAGGAAAAAGGCCTGACGCTTAGCGCGTGGGTGGCCAATGATATTCCAGCCGAAATAATGATGAGCCGCATTCGGGTTAAACAAGTTCTGATAAACCTGCTCGGCAATGCGATTAAATTCACCCAACGGGGCTACGTTAAGCTGCACGTCGAGGTGCAGGACGAGCGTTTAGTGTTCGCTATCGAGGACAGCGGTGAGGGAATTGATGAGAGCCAGCATCAGCAGATTTTCCGTCCTTTCGTGCAAGTTAGCGCACACAGCGGAGGTAACGGTCTGGGGCTGACTATCTCCTCGATGCTGGCGCAGTCGATGGGCGGAGATATTCTGCTGTCCAGCCAGCCGGGTCAGGGGGCCAGATTTACCTTTTGGTTACCGGACGGGCCGCAGCGCGGAGAGAAAATGCGCCTGAGCGGTGAAATCGTCGCGCCCGCGGAGCTGCATCCACAGCTGCTTGAGTGGGGGCTGACCCCGGTTGAGGGAATGAACCATGCGCTGGCGTCTCATGCACTGTCCTATCTTCCGGGGCGTTTGTGGCGAACGGTCGCTACCCTGCTGCAGGGCAATGATTATGAAGAGCAAAGCACAGCACCACTGATTCTGAGCCCGTGGTCGCTGAAGGTGTTAATCGTTGACGACGTAGCGGCTAATCTCGAGGTATTGAGCAAAATTCTGCGTGACCTCGGGCATCAGGTTGATGCCGCACACTCCGGGCAGGAGGCGCTGTACTGCGGGCGAGAAGGCATTTATGACATGATATTGATGGATCTGCGCATGCCGGAAATGGACGGTTTCACTACCGCACAGCGTTGGCGCGCTCCCGAGTCTGGCATGCTGGACGAAGACACGCCCATCGTGGCGTTGACCGCCGACGCGCTTTCCAGCGAGCGTGAGCGGGTCATGGAAAGTGGGATGCACGGTTATCTCACTAAGCCATTGCAGATGCCTAAACTCATGGAGGTCATCGAGAACGTGGTCATGCTGCAGCTTACGCGGGGCATTGAGCTGATGCGCAATCCTTCGTTGGGGAAACCGCTGATTGACGTGCAGGTGGACGAAAAGTTACGGGACGAAATCTGGCAGACCTTCAAGACCTTCGCCAATCGCATCGAGCAGAGTTGGCTGGGGTATCAGCAGACTCAGCTGCTGGAGTCGTTGCATGCGATTAAAGGCTGCGCCGGGCTGTGCGGTTATCTGACGCTTCATGACCACTGCGCCAAGATTGAGGAGGAAGTGATAGCAGGGGATTGGCCTGATTCTTCACGTATTCAGCCGCTGATTGACTTGCTGCGGCGCGAAAGTTTTAGCTGAGAAAGCTCAATTGTGGATCCCCAGGCGGATTGCCCAGTTGGTGAGCTCGACCGCGCTGTGGGCATCGAGCTTGCGCATCAGATTCAGGCGATGGGTCTCTACCGTCTTGATGGTAATCTTCAGGCTCTCGGCGATGTCGCGGTTGCGGCTGCCTTCGGCAATAAGCTTCAGAATCTGGCGTTCTCTTACCGTCAGGCGTACCTGACCGTCCAGCAATTTATCTGTTTTGATTATCTGCTGCTCGTCGAGCGAAGGGTCGATGTAGGAACGCCCTGCGGCGGCCATTTGCAGTGCCGAAAGTAGGGTCTGCTGCGGACTTCTTTTCAGGATATAGGAAATCGCGCCCGCGCTGAGTGCGGCCTTAGCGCGGTGCTCGTTGTTGTCGGCGGTGAGCACGATGATAGTTAACTCCACCCAGCGCTGCTTGAGCTGATGAATCACATCATTGCCGTCCATGCCGGGCAGCCCCAAATCAAGTATCACCAGGTCAGGATGCAGCTGCTGACAGGCAGCGTAGACCTTCAATCCGTCTACTACCACGCCCACCACCTCGTAATCAGGCAGGGAAGAGATAAGCTGGGTAATGCCGTCGCTGAGCAAAGAGTGATCCTCGACCAATAGAACCCTTTTTAACGCGGGATTATTCTCCGTTCGAACTGTCATTATTTACCATCTTTTAGGGAAGGTTGATTGAGAATTATATAACAAATAGCTTGAAGCTTCGCTGTTCAATTCACCGGCTGAATAAATCAGGTCAACACCTGATACCGAAATTACGTCTACATCCGCAAAATAGCCGCTCTTTTTCAATGCAATCGAGATGATATGAAACTCCCTGACTCCCTTGCCGCCCTGGAGTCGGTCCACGTGGTAAAAATGCGTAGCGATCGGCTGATACTTGACGTGGCGGAGCAGCGGGCCTGGTGTAGCTGTTTTCCACAGGGCGTTTGCATCGCGATGGATACCGGTCTGACCGTCAGTGATGTCGACTGGCTCCAGCGCGTTTGTCTGTGGTTCGCCTCGGTTCCCACCTGCGTTAACGATTCCCTGTTGGTTGAAAGCGAAAGGTTGTTTCTACTGCGCCTTAATCGCACCACGTTCTCGACTCAGGAATGGGAAGCTTCATTGAGTAAACAGCAGGATATTGCTGACTGGCTGATCAGATTTGGTGAAAAATCAGGCCTCCTCCTTCACCCACATTCTGGAGCATAGAGATGAGAAAAAACCTGTTACTGGCCGTGGGCCTCGCCTCGATGCTGTGTCATTTTAGCGCCTTGGCCAGCCTCCCCTGGCAAGGGGATGACCCCTTTTTTCTCTCCAGTCGAGGAAGCAAACTCACCGACGTATTACACGATTTGGGGGCCAACTATGGGGTTCCCGTGGTGGTTAGCACGCAGGTTGATGAGCCTTTTATTGGCGTTATCAAAGATGTCTCGCCTTCAAAGGCGCTGGACGAACTCGCGCGGATGCACAAGCTGGCCTGGTATTACGACGGGCAGGCTATCCACATCTATAAGGCCAGCGAAGTCGGCAGCCAACTGATTACGCCTACCTATCTGCCGGTTAGCGAGCTGATTAGTCAACTTGAAGGCAGCAATATCCTCGACAACAAACATTGCCAGGTACGCGCGCTGCCGTCTTCGAACGCTATGCAGGTCGAAGGCGTGCCCATTTGCCTGTCTCGCGTGGAGACGCTGGCGAAACGTATTGACCAGCAGAAGCTGAATCACGACCAGAATCAGGAAAAGATCGAGCTGTTCCCGCTGAAGTACGCCAGCGCGGGTGACACCACCCACAGTTATCGCGGCCAGCAGATAGTGATACCCGGTATCGTTAGCATGCTCAAAGAGATGGCGCAGGGGCGCACCCTGCCGCTGAAAGAGAATCAGGGCGAGCAACAGCCTGCCGACCGTTCACTGCCGATGTTCTCGGCGGATATTCAGCAAAATGCGGTAATTGTGCGTGACCGCAAAATCAATATTCCGATGTATGCCTCGCTGATTAAGAAATTCGATATCAAACCGAAGCTGATCGAAATTTCGGTGATGATCATGGACGTCGATTCAACCGAGCTCAAATCGCTGGGCATCGACTGGTCGCTGTCGACGCAAATCGGCGGCGGAGGTATCAGCCTCAACAGCAGCGGCGCGCCGTCGTCGAGCAGCTTTTCTTCGATTATTACCAATACCGGCGGCTTTATGGTCAAGCTCAGCGCGCTGGAGAAAAACGCCAAGGCGCAGCTGCTCTCGCGACCTTCGGTCGTCACGCTCGACAATACCGAGGCGGTGCTGGACCGCAGCGTAACGTTTCACACCAAACTTGTTTCTGAAAAAGTGGCCAAGATCGAGTCGATCACTACTGGGTCGCTGCTCAGAGTCACGCCGCGTCTGATAAACCAGGGCGGTCACCCAGAAATGATGCTGAAGTTGATTATCCAAGATGGCAAACATACGGACGCCCTTAGTGAACATGAACCTCTACCGCAAACGAGCAACTCTGAGGTCTCGACGCAGACCTTGCTCCGCGCCGGTCAAAGCTTACTGCTTGGCGGCTTTATTCAGGACGAAGTGAAAGAGAGCGAGAGAAAAATTCCCCTGCTCGGAGATTTACCGTTGGTGGGAAGTTTGTTCCGCTCTACCGATAAAACCAGTCGCAGCACAGTGCGTCTGTTTTTGATTAAACCGTAGTGAGGGTGTTTAACGCATGATTAGAAAGGAAAAAATAGCTATGCTATTTTGGCTTGGGGCATATTCGGGGCATTCTGGTTAAAACCGGCATTCATAATCGACATTTGGTCACTGTTGTTTTCCGTCATCCACTTCCCATAAACGTTGTAAACCATCTGGGCTGAATTGTGCCCCATCTGGTTGGCAATGAAGTTAGGATTTACACCCGCACTCAAAGCCCAGCATGCAAACGTGTGTCGCGTTTCATAAGCCCTTCGATGCCTCAACCCTGCCTTTTTTAGCCCATAGTTCCATGTAGACGCAATCGACCCTGGTGAATACCAGTCACCGGCCGCCTTGTTCTTGGCGGAAACTTTAGGGGAGAAAACGAAGGTGCATTCATCTGTTCGCGTTTTCCCATACTCTCTAAGATGTACCTTGACCGATATGGGGCTTCTCATTTTCGTCAAAGCCATTTGGCTTTGGAGCGCTTCAATAGCTGAATCATTTAATTTGATAACGCGAATACTGCTTTCAGTTTTGGGGGGCGTAAAATGCCCAGATACCGCAATGTTCCTGGTAATTTTTGCCGTCCACTCCTTCGTGTCGATGTCTTCCCAAGCGAGGGCACCAAGTTCGCCATGTCTCAATCCTGTACTGATCGCGAGTTGCCAAATATTCTTGATCTGCAGGGAAGGGGAAGCATGGACCAGCCTCAGGTATTCATCTTTTGTAAGTGGATCGGGTTCAGCTCGTGATTTCTTCAATGGGGAAATGCCAGAGAACGGTGATTTTTCGATATAACAGTTCTTTTCTGCAAAGTTGAACATTGCCGCCAGGCAAGATAGATAACCGTTCACTGTCCTCACAGCTCTTCCTTTTTTGACCCGCTTTGGGTTCTGCCCTCTTATGACTATTTGATACCCGGTCAGTAACTCTTTTCTGAGGTCTAAGGCCATCTCGTGGTTTACGGAAGCCACAAGCCTATTAGCCCCCATTATTCCTACGCAAACCGCGATATAAGAACGATAAAGGGTTATGGTATTTTTCGCGATTTCCATTTCCTTCAGGTCTAGCCACTTATCCGCCAGCTCCTGCAGGGTGATAGATTTCTGAACAATACCTAACTTCGCCAGGTTTTTTGACTGGGGGAACTGTGCGGCATAGTTAAAGTTCCCTGTCTTGATCCCGTAAACTATCGAGCTCCTAAGTTCAGCAGCCATTCTTCGATTTTTAGGCGTATCGGGTACGCCTAAAACCTCTCTAAACCTCTTTCCTTTGTACATAAACCAAATGCGTAGTAATCCTCCGTGATTCTCTACACCTGTCGTCTGGATCGCCATTGCAATGCTCCTCATTTAGTGAAAGGCGAAACTATTTAAGCAGAAATCCTCCGTCTTATCGCTGGCCTTTGTCGCTCAACCCAATTATCTATCTCATGCCGGTTATACATGATCGGGCTGTTTTGCTTCGGATTCAGGTCCGGCGCCACGTGCCTGTACTCTCGCCCCTCCATCCAAGAGGTGCGGCGGGCGTGCTGAATCATGTGTTTAGTCATGCCAGTGAGAGACATAAGTAAGTCTTCAGATACCCACTTGCTCGGGTTCATTTGAATGATGTTGTCCATAAATCCTCTTCTATTTACCCTCAACCACTTTATGAACAATGACGCACAGCCATAACCAAGCCTCATGCTTTGGTGGACATAGTGGCTTAGCCTGACTGGCGTATTTGTCGAGCAGTTCGCGGAAGGTGTGATTGTTTGAGTTACTGCGGAGTTCGGTGATGAGTTTCTTTGCTATAGCCCGGGCGGCGTTGTCACTTTCCTCAGGAGTCATGAGTTACTCTTTACTTGAAAATACACCAGATCTCTTTTATGGCGGGTGCTTAAGGTGTACTCCTCATAGAGAAGGACGGGGCTTTAGACGGCAAAAAGTTCAATGGTTAACCCACTGACTCTTTCTAAATGAGGAGCGCAAAAGTTAAATATGTAATTCACTGCTATACTTTTTTCAGAGTGGGAATAATCTTAATTACGTTAATTGGGGTACTTCACCTATTCACGAGTGAATCTATGCCCGATATGAACATTGTTTGCGAAAAATGCAAAGCTGATAAATTTGATGTAAAAGTTGCAACGACTATGAGCAATATCGTGTCTTCAATAACATGTGTGCACTGCGGACACCCTGTTAAAGTAAGTGCTATAGTAGTTTTCATGGGTGAGGTATATCTTTCAGATGCCTATAAGACTCCTACAGAGTTGAAGGTGCGTCGCACTGTAAACAGGATAGCGTATGGCTTTCCCGCAAATGATGCCGAAACCTAATTCTGCATGAATTGCTAACTAAAAAGCCGCTGAACTTATCACAATCAAGTAAGGCGGAACGCAGTATTCTCTTCCAATTTCGCCGCTATTTTTACTAATGCTGGCAGAGCAAGTGTCAGCATGCCCTTCGCTTAACTAAGTGTTTAAAACGATGAAAAATCAAGTTGTTGGTCTTCTTTGGTTTAGAAACCTTACCGAATATTCAGAGTACAGAAAACTCTTTACCGATACTCATACTCTGCCCGAGGATTACTCTGAATGGCTTTTAGATGCTGAAAAAGTAATACAGATCTATGAAAATGAAGAGGTTAACATTTTCAAAGTCGAGGCTGAGCCAATAGACTTTCGATGTTGGTGCATTTTAAATGGTCAGTCTATTGATTCAGAAGGGCGGATAGCGTTCACAAATGCAAAAGCTCAGGAGTGTGCTTTAAAGAGCGGCTGGTCTTTATAATCAATATGAAAACCCTCAAACTGAACTCATGCAGCCTTCCTCTGCCTTTTTTCCCCAGGCTACTTTCTCCGCATCTTCCCTGCACTCCTTGCAGCAATAGCTTGTTCCTGGCAATGACTGCTCACCACAATCGCCGTTCCTGCAAATGGGTGAGGGTGGAACAGGTTTGGCGCGGTTGGCAATCGCCGCTGTGAGGTGTTGGTCATATTCTTGGTTTGCTTCGTCGATGATGTCAGCCATTATGCTGCCCTCGCTGTTTCAAAAAGTGTCGCGGGTGTCATGCTCAACTGACCTGCCCCCGAGATTAGATACAACCGTCAGTTAGTAATGTCGGAACCTTCACTCTCAGAATTACCCTTTCT
>NZ_MRWE01000064.1 GCF_002093665.1 Rouxiella badensis
CACTGCTCTTTAACAATTTATCAGACAATCTGTGTGGGCACTCACAAGACGATATCAGCCACCTCGGTGGCAAAAAATATCAAGTCTTAGAGTGACCAAGCAGTAATTCATTATGAATGATGTGAAGTAACTTTGAGCATCGCTGAACTTGTTTCAGCAAATCGAACTTTTAATTGAAGAGTTTGATCATGGCTCAGATTGAACGCTGGCGGCAGGCCTAACACATGCAAGTCGAGCGGTAGCACGGGAGAGCTTGCTCTCTGGGTGACGAGCGGCGGACGGGTGAGTAATGTCTGGGAAACTGCCTGATGGAGGGGGATAACTACTGGAAACGGTAGCTAATACCGCATGATGTCGCAAGACCAAAGTGGGGGACCTTCGGGCCTCACGCCATCGGATGTGCCCAGATGGGATTAGCTAGTAGGTGGGGTAATGGCTCACCTAGGCGACGATCCCTAGCTGGTCTGAGAGGATGACCAGCCACACTGGAACTGAGACACGGTCCAGACTCCTACGGGAGGCAGCAGTGGGGAATATTGCACAATGGGCGCAAGCCTGATGCAGCCATGCCGCGTGTGTGAAGAAGGCCTTAGGGTTGTAAAGCACTTTCAGCGAGGAGGAAGGCGTTGTAGTTAATAACTGCAACGATTGACGTTACTCGCAGAAGAAGCACCGGCTAACTCCGTGCCAGCAGCCGCGGTAATACGGAGGGTGCAAGCGTTAATCGGAATTACTGGGCGTAAAGCGCACGCAGGCGGTTTGTTAAGTCAGATGTGAAATCCCCGAGCTTAACTTGGGAACTGCATTTGAAACTGGCAAGCTAGAGTCTTGTAGAGGGGGGTAGAATTCCAGGTGTAGCGGTGAAATGCGTAGAGATCTGGAGGAATACCGGTGGCGAAGGCGGCCCCCTGGACAAAGACTGACGCTCAGGTGCGAAAGCGTGGGGAGCAAACAGGATTAGATACCCTGGTAGTCCACGCTGTAAACGATGTCGACTTGGAGGTTGTGCCCTTGAGGCGTGGCTTCCGGAGCTAACGCGTTAAGTCGACCGCCTGGGGAGTACGGCCGCAAGGTTAAAACTCAAATGAATTGACGGGGGCCCGCACAAGCGGTGGAGCATGTGGTTTAATTCGATGCAACGCGAAGAACCTTACCTACTCTTGACATCCAGAGAATTTGCTAGAGATAGCTTAGTGCCTTCGGGAACTCTGAGACAGGTGCTGCATGGCTGTCGTCAGCTCGTGTTGTGAAATGTTGGGTTAAGTCCCGCAACGAGCGCAACCCTTATCCTTTGTTGCCAGCACGTAATGGTGGGAACTCAAAGGAGACTGCCGGTGATAAACCGGAGGAAGGTGGGGATGACGTCAAGTCATCATGGCCCTTACGAGTAGGGCTACACACGTGCTACAATGGCGTATACAAAGAGAAGCGAACTCGCGAGAGCAAGCGGACCTCATAAAGTACGTCGTAGTCCGGATTGGAGTCTGCAACTCGACTCCATGAAGTCGGAATCGCTAGTAATCGTAGATCAGAATGCTACGGTGAATACGTTCCCGGGCCTTGTACACACCGCCCGTCACACCATGGGAGTGGGTTGCAAAAGAAGTAGGTAGCTTAACCTTCGGGAGGGCGCTTACCACTTTGTGATTCATGACTGGGGTGAAGTCGTAACAAGGTAACCGTAGGGGAACCTGCGGTTGGATCACCTCCTTACCTCAAGATACGCATTGTGCAGTGTCCACACAGATTGTCTGAT
>NZ_MRWE01000065.1 GCF_002093665.1 Rouxiella badensis
GTCTTTAAGGTCAAAAGCACGTGCCTTGCACGCTGGGCGCTGGCCCAGACCAGCCAAGGGGCCTTCCCAGGCCAAGGCCCCTTGGAACCCCACGCCTTGTTATTTTTGCATGTGTCTTGCCAGCCGATGAGTTTGTTTCAGATGCTTGCGCACGTGGCGTAGGCCGCGCCGCTTCGCGGTTCCGAGCCAAATGCGTCTCGTCACGCTTCGCCCGGCGCAGCCCCGAATCCGCCAACAATCCTCTTAAATAAAAACCGGCAACCTTGCGGTCAAATCCACGCACGGTCAGACCAAAATTCTTTGTGTTTTTCAAATCGGAAAAGCGCCTCGGAGTTAAAGGGCGTTGACCTCAAGGCAGGTTAGGCAGCCGCCCGATCACCGCCGTCCCCCCCCAGGCCGTGCGCCCAGCACAAAAAAAGCCCCGGTTTTCACCGAGGCCTTTATCACTGCCTTAAAAAGCAATTTTGCAATAAAAAGTAATTACTTAAGAAGGGATTGCGCCTTCGCAACAATATTATCCACCGTGAACCCGAACTCTTTAAACAGCAGGTCCGCAGGCGCTGACTCACCGAAGGTGGTCATACCGACGATTGCGCCGTTCAGGCCAACGTATTTGTACCAGTAGTCCGCGATACCCGCCTCAACCGCAACGCGCGCGGAAACGGCTTTCGGCAGCACTGATTCGCGGTAAGCGGCGTCCTGCTTGTCGAACGCGTCGGTGGACGGCAGAGAGACCACGCGCACTTTGGTGCCCGCCGCGGCCAGCTTGTCGGCCGCTTCTACAGTGATACCCACTTCAGAACCGGTCGCAATCAGGATAACCTCTGGCGTACCTTCGCTGTCCTTCAGGATATACCCCCCGCGCGCCACGTTCGCCAGCTGCTCGGCGGTACGCGGTTGCTGGGTCAGGTTCTGACGGGAGAAGATCAGGGTCGTCGGACCGTCGTTGCGCTCGATAGCGTATTTCCACGCTACCGCGGACTCAACCTGGTCGGCTGGACGCCACAGGCTCATGTTCGGGGTCACACGCAGGCTGGCCAGCTGTTCAACCGGCTGGTGCGTCGGGCCGTCTTCGCCCAGACCGATAGAGTCGTGGGTGTAAACGAAGATGTTGCGGATTTTCATCAGCGCGGCCATACGTACGGCGTTACGCGCGTATTCCACGAACATCAGGAAGGTTGCGGTGTAAGGCAGGAAACCGCCGTGCAGCGCAATACCGTTGCTGATCGCGGTCATGCCGAACTCGCGCACGCCGTAGTGAATGTAGTTACC
>NZ_MRWE01000008.1 GCF_002093665.1 Rouxiella badensis
AATAGTCTGTTAATAATAATGATCTGAGCTGATTTATCATTTATAAAAGAAAAGATATATTCAATCTATTGATTTAAATCATTATTTTTGTGTTATTCGCCTGCTTTTTTCTGCATTAATCAATGAAAAATCGGTTAAAGCGAACTAGTCTAGAGGGGAGATATTTAACAAGAACGATTGATCAATCATAAAAACTTCCAATACCGAGGTGTCATTATGAGTAAATTTATCTTCTCTTCTCCACGTAAATACGTACAAGGTCACGGCGTTCTGGACCAGCTCGGCGAATATCTCCCTGCTCTGGGGGGGAAATCCTTTCTTATTGCCGATGAAACCGTCTGGGGTATTGTCGGTGAGCGGGTAAAATCCTCCTTAGATAAAGCCAACGTTGAATTCTTTTATGAAATCTTTAATGGCGAAGCCTCCACCAACGAAATCAATCGATTAGTGGCGCTAGCACGCAAGCAGGGTACGCACGTTGTGGTAGGGCTAGGCGGGGGGAAAACGCTCGATACCGTTAAAGCTATCGCCGATGAACTGAAACAAAACGTCGCCATCGTGCCGACAGCAGCCTCCACCGACGCACCGTGCAGCGCACTTTCGGTTATCTATACCGATGACGGCGTGTTTGATACCTACCGTTTCTACGATAAAAATCCCGATCTGGTGTTGGTTGATACCCAAATCTGCGCGCAGGCACCGGTACGCCTCTTTGCCTCCGGTATTGCCGATGGTTTAGCGACCTTTGTGGAGGCTCAGGCGGTGCTGCGTTCTCACGGCACCTCGATGGTCGGCGGCACGCCAACCATTGCCGGCATGGCGATTGCCGAAGCCTGTGAGAAAACGCTACTGACCTATGGCTACAGCGCTTATACCGCGGTTGAGCAAAAGCTGGTGACGCCAGCGGTTGAGGCCGTCGTTGAGGCTAACACCCTGCTGTCCGGACTCGGGTTCGAAAACGCAGGGCTTGCCGGTGCGCACGCTATTCACAACGGTTTTACGGCAATTAAGGGCGATGTCCATCACCTGACACACGGTGAGAAAGTGGCCTACGGCACGCTGACGCAAATGGTGCTGGAGCAGCGTCCTGACGAAGAGATAGCTAAATACGTTCGCTTCTATCGTGCCATCAAAATGCCAACCACGCTTAAAGAGATGCATCTCGAGAAAGAGAGCTACGAGAATCTGGTAAAAGTCGGAGAATTGGCAGGGGGAGAGGGCGATACGCTGGGTAATCTCAATCCCAACCTCTCTGCGGAGGATGTCGCCAACGCCATTCTTGCCGTCGACGCCTTTAGCAAAACGGTGAAATAAGCCGCAAAGCCGCCCCGACTATTGTGGGCGGCTTCATTGTAAACTCAGATTTTTAAGATGAAATCAGCAAACTCTCTTACTGGAACGACTGCCAGACCTGCGGGATAGCGAGAGGAAGCTGTGAGATCAAATAGAGGATCAGCCCAATTCCCGCGCCAACCAAGGTACCGTTGATGCGAATAAACTGTAGATCCTTACCAATGTTGAGCTCAATCTGCCGTGACATGTCTTTTTCGTCCCAGCTTTTAACCGTATCGCTAATATGACGCGTCAGGAACTGGGCAAAGTCCGGCGCCATTTGCTCCGCCAGCATCTCCATTTGTTGATTCATCGATTCACGCAGGGCCGGGTCGCGGCTCAACATGTTGCCCAGCCACAGTCCAGACTCGGTGACTCTCGCATGCAGCATGGAGTCGGGCCTGTCGAGATCTTGCTTGATCCACTGACGCAGGTCACCCCACAGGCCGACAATGTATTGCGTCAGTTTGGGATCGTTCTTCAGGTACTCTTTGATCTCCTCGGCCTTGGCGGCCATTTTTGGATCGTTTTGCAGTCGGGCGATAAAGCGTTCGATAACGCGGTCGAAGCTTTGACGGAAAGCGTGGCCATGGTCGCTGCCGATATCATCCAGCAGCGAATTGACGGCATTCGACACCATGGTCGCGCCATTTTCCCCCAGCCATTCAGTCGGTAACATCTTGGATTTTATCGGATGTTCGCGTTTGACCCAGCGCACAATCTGCGTGGCGATAAACTCGCGGCTTGAGGGTTGCTCCAGCAGCACGATCAGTTTCTGCATCGTCTGGTCGAGCAGCGCCTGATGCCTGCCGTCTTTGGTCAGGCTTTCGAGCAGCATCGCCACCGAGCGGGAAAGGTCAACCTTATCAATCGCCGTGTAAAGCGCGTCTTTAATCAGTTGCTGAATGCGCCAGTCGTCGGTGATGTCGAGAAAGTTGCGCATCATACTCACCAGATAACCGCCAAACTGTCGGGCATTATCCTCTGAGGTCAGCCAGTTACCGAGTGCTTTGGCCGGGTCATGCTGGCGTATCAGCTTGACCAATGAACCGGGGTCGAGAAACTTGTCCTGCACAAAGACCGCCAGATTATCGGCAATCTTGTGCTTGTTTTTCGGAATAATTGCGGTGTGGGCGGCAATGAAGGGGATGGGCACGCGTTTAAACAGCGCAACCACCGCAAACCAGTCAGCCAATGCGCCAACCATCGCCGCTTCGCTGATGGCCTTAACCCCGTTGACCCAAAAGTTTTGCGGTAAAAAGAGGGTGATGACAAACAGCGCGGCGGCGATTAACAGCAGCAGCAGCGCGTTACGTTTACTTCTTCTGAGTTCATTTTCTTTGTCCATTACATAAGTTTAGGACGAGCTTCACGTCAATGTCAGCTTTTTTACGCAACCGCTTATGCGAGAAAATGAGAATTAGTCTTGATCTCATCTACTCGCCCATTAAACTGCGTCCAGTTAAAATAAAATCGAGAAAACATCTTCATGGAGCTTTTGCGCGTCGTTTTTAAACAATACCGCTGGCCGTTTATTGGCGTGATCCTGCTGAGTCTGGCCAGTGCCGCGCTGGGTATCGGACTCATTGCTTTTATTAACGTCAAACTGATTGCCACTACCCACGCCTCAATGTCGGTCCTGCCACAGTTTCTCGCTCTGCTGCTGCTGTTGATGGCGGTGACCCTCGGCTCACAGCTGGCCCTGACGGCGCTTGGCCACCATTTTGTCTATCAGCTGCGCGGGCAGTTCATCAAGCGCATCATGGATACCGATATCGAACGTATCGAGCAGATTGGCAACGCGCAGCTTCTGGCGAGTCTGAGCAGCGATATTCGCAACATCACGCTGGCGTTCGTGCGGCTGCCCGAGCTGTTGCAGGGGATTATTCTGACCCTCGGCTGCGCCGCTTATCTTGGCTGGCTGTCGCCGAAGATGTTGCTGGTCACGGCGCTGTGGCTGGTGGTCACTATTTGGGTCAGCTTCAAGCTGGTGGCCCGCGTGTACCATCATCTCAATCACGTTCGCGAAGCCGAAGATCGGCTGCAAAAGGATTACGAGACGGTGATTCAAGGGCGTAAGGAGCTGGCGTTGAACCGCCAACGCGCACAGCAGATTTATCATGAAGAATATCAGCGCGACGCAACCCATTATCGCCAACACGTTATTGGCGCAGACACCTACCACCTGAGCGCGGTGAACTGGTCAAATATCATGATGTTAGGCGCGATTGGCATGGTCTTTTACATGGCTAATTCGCTGGAATGGTCGGATAACGGCGTAGCCGCAACGTTCTCGCTGACGCTGCTGTTCCTGCGTACGCCGCTGTTGCAGGCCGTGGGCGCGCTGCCGACCTTGCTTAGCGCCCAGGTCGCCTTCCGTAAGCTTAAAACGCTGCGTTTGGCCGACTATCAGGTGGATTTTGCCCCGGCGACGCCGGACCACCAGTGGCAGCGGCTTGAACTGCGCGACGTCTGCTTTGCCTACGAAGGGCAGGGGTTCAGCATTGGGCCAATCAATCTGACCATCAATCGTGGCGAGAGGGTGTTTCTTATTGGGGGTAACGGCAGCGGTAAATCGACGCTGGCGATGCTGTTGACCGGGCTGTATACCCCGAAATCCGGGCAGATTCTGCTCGACGGCGTTGCCATTGATGCGCAAAGCACCGAGGCTTATCGTCAGCTGTTTTCGGCGGTGTTTACCGACTTCCACCTGTTCGGAAAAATATTGGGTCCAGACGGGCAGCAGCCCGATCCTATGCTAGTGCAAGACTGGTTGCAGCAGCTGAAAATGGTGGAGAAGCTCGATATTGACGACAGCAAAATCAGTAACTTGCAGCTTTCGCAGGGCCAGCGCAAGCGCGTCGCTCTGCTGCTGGCCGCCGCCGAAGGGCGTGATTTTCTGTTGCTGGACGAATGGGCCGCCGATCAAGATCCGCAGTTTCGCCGCACTTTTTACTGCGACCTGCTGCCGCGTCTCTCGGCGATGGGCAAAACGGTGCTGGCTATCAGCCACGATGACCGGTATTTCGAGCAGGCTGACCGCCTGCTCGAGATGCGTCAGGGCCAGCTTCGTGAGCTGACAAATGAGGATCGCGAGGTTGCGTCGCGCGATGCCGTAGCGGCCATCAATCCTTAATGACGATCGGCACGGGCAAATCCCCGTGCTGAATCCCTTTTGCCGCGTTATTTTCTTCGTTTAGAACTTTTAAGAGTTACCTTACATAGCATCCCTTCCGCTAACAGTTTAAGATTTACTGTAGTACTAATCCCTTTTCCGAAAATTAGAACGCATTCTCGATACATGAAACTTTGGGTAAACCACTTTATGCAAAAGCTTTTCCGGGCGCCGTTTTACGTTGCCCTGCTACTCGCGTTAATGTTTTCTCCTTTGCTGGCCAGTGCTGCTCCAGACGATTCGTCTGACCAGGACCAAACCGCCGAGACCACCAAGCCCGTCGATGCCCCTGCGGCATTGGGATCGCTGCAAAAGCGCCTCGATACCATTAAACAACAGGTATCGACGGCCAAAAATGACAAGTCTCTCAGTGGATTAAGCGACGATGCCTTGAAACTGGGCAGCGATGCCGATGCGCTCGGCACCGCCTTGCAGCCTCTGCGTGCTCAGGTGCAGGCCAAGCTCGATGTGCTAGGCCCGGCTCCGGCCACTGGCGCGCTGCCTGAGACCCCGCAGGTGATTAAGCAGCGTAAAGACCTGAATGCCAGCAAGACGGCGCTCGATAACCAGATTCAGCAGGCGGGTGCAATCAAAACCAGCGCCAACAATCTGGCCGCGCAAATTGGCGGTCTGCGTCGCGATGCGCTGAAAACTCAGCTGGCGCTGAATACCGGCAGCATTTTTGGCAGCAACTTCTGGTCGGCGCTGACGTCGCCAACCGACGATGACGTCGAGCGTTTTGGCGAATACCGTCAGCAGATGAAGGACGCGTGGCACCTGACCTGGCAGCCTGAGTGGCGCGTAGGCAGTGGACTGTTGCTGCTCGCTGCCATACTGATCGGGGTGTTCGGTAGCCGAGTGCTCGACATTCCTCTCGCCTGGTTGACGCCGCGCTGGCTGCCTGAAGGTCGCCTGCGCCGCAGCTTCTTCGCTTTTGCGACGGCCGCTATCACCATTATGACGTTGGGCGGCGCGGCAAAGCTGTTTTCTCTGGCCTTTACCCGCATGCCGGACGTCAGCGAGTGGGTGGCAGAAACCGGTGAGCTGATCGTCAGGCTTTCGATATTCTCTGCGCTAATTGTCGGGCTGGGGCGCTCGCTGCTCTCCATCGCGCACCCTTCATGGCGTCTGCCGGGCATCGCCGATCCGGTCGCCAAGACGCTGGACAGTTTCCCGAAAATGCTCTCGGCCTTCATTCTGATTTTTGGCCTGATAGAGGGCATCAACAATCTGGTCGGCACCAGCATCTCGGTGACCTTGTTCGGTAACGGGCTATCGGCCTTGCTGGTTGCTATCAGCGCGGCGTTCGCACCGATGCGCGTTAACCGCCTGCGCCGCAAACTGTTGGCCAAAGGCGAACAACCGGAAGCCCGTTCGACGCTGGCCGGTCTGCTGCATCTGGCAACCAGCGTGATGGCGTTTGCCATTTTCGTCGCTCTGGTGGTGGGTTATGTGCCACTGGCGCGCTTCCTGACCTATGAGCTGCTGTGGATTGGTACGGTCGTTGCCTGTCTGTATACGTTGATGCATCTGGCCATCGATCTGAGTGAAAGCCTGTTTTCACCGAGCACCGCCAGTGGTCGACTGCTCAAACACTCGCTGAGTCTCAACGATCGACATCTCTCTCTGGCCGCCACGCTTCTGTCTGCGGTGGCGAAAACCGTACTGCTGCTGACCGCCGTTACGCTGTTGCTCGGCGGTAACTTCGGCACCACGACGCCGCTGGAAATCTTCAGCAAAGTGGTGGACGTATGGGGCGGTAAGGGTCTGGAACACCTAAACATTATTCCAGCCCACATGGTCAACGCCTTGATCTTCCTGATTGTTGGCTGGTACGTGCTGCGTTCTGCGCGACGCTGGCTGGACAACGATTTCCTGCCGAAGACCAACATGGACCGCGGTATGCGCGCCTCGCTGGTGACGCTGTTCTCCAACGTGGGTCTGGTGCTACTAATTTTGGTGACGCTGTCGGTGCTGGGCATCGAGTGGAACCGACTGGCGTGGATTGTGAGTGCGCTGTCGGTCGGTATCGGTTTTGGCTTGCAGGAGATCGTTAAGAACTTTATCTCGGGCCTGATTCTTCTGACCGAGCGTCCGGTGAAAGTCGGTGATCTGGTCAGCATCGGCGGCGTTGAGGGGGATATTCGCCGTATCAATGTCCGTGCAACCGAGCTGCAGCTGAGTGACCGTTCAACGGTGATTGTGCCGAACTCGCAGTTTATCTCGCAGAACGTGCGTAATGCCACCATGGGCAACGCACAGGGTGTCGCGACTATCGCACTGACTTTCCCGCTGGATATCGACCCTGAAGAAGTCCGCAACATGCTGCTTGAGGCCTACGAGGCGCACGACTCGATTATGGAAACGCCTGCACCTTCCGTTTCCTTCAGCCAACTGGGTCCTGACGGTATTGTGTTGAGCGTGACGGGGTATGTGAACAGTCCGCGCGTAGTAAGCCGCACCAAGAGTGACCTGCTGTATGAGATCCTCAAGAAACTGCGCGAGGCGGGCGTATCGCTCAGCCGTACGCAGACTATGGTGCTGGCAAACATGCCGGAGCGGGGCGTGGGTAACACGGTAGAATAAAGGGTGTGCGTCCCTTTAAGACGCTTTTAGGTCAAGGGCACGCGCCTTGCGCGCTGCCCCATAACCCCATTAGCGGCCCTAGGCCGTGCGCCCAGCACAAAAAATACTTTTTACAACCACCCAGACTTTTTCAACTTGATGTATAAGGCGATACATCCCACCACCGTGATCCCGAGTGTCACCGGATAACCCCAGGCGTCGTTCAGCTCCGGCATGTCTTTGAAGTTCATCCCGTAGAGGCTGAAAATCACCGTGGGAATCGCCAAGATTGCCCCCCATCCTGCCAGCTGCTGTACCACCTCATTCTGATGAACCGACACCAGCGCCAGATTCACATGCATGGCGTTAGCCAGCATCTCACGCATGTCGTCAGTGGTGGTCACCACCTGATGGGCGTGGTCCTGCACGTCACGCAGGTAGGCGCGCAGTGACTTAGGCACCAGCCCTTCATGATGCTGGATCAGCTGATTACAAATATCTCCCATCGGCAGCGCGGCGTTGTGCAGGCTGAGCAGCTCACGGCGCAGGCGATAAACCTGATGCACCGCGTTCTGATCAAACTCGGACTTGAACATCCGCGACTCAATCTGCTGAAACTGCTGCGTGTACTCATGCAGAATGGTCAGATAGTTATCCACTATCATGTCCAGAATGGCATACAGCGCGTAACCCGGACCTTTGGCAAGCAAGTCCGGGCACTCCTCCGCATGTTTGCGCACCTGCGCATAGCTGGAAGAGGCGCCGTGGCGTACCGTAATCAGGAAATTCTTGCCGACGAACAGGTGCGTTTCACCATACTGAATGGTGTCGCCAACCAGCTGCGCCGTTTTGACCACGATGAAAAGTGACTCACCGTACTGCTCGATTTTAGGGCGCTGATGGGCGGTCAGCGCATCTTCAATCGCCAGGTCATGCAGGCCAAACTCCTGCTGAATCTCGCGCATATAGTTGTTGTCAGGCTGCACCAGTCCAAGCCAGACAAAGGTGTCTGGCGCCTTGATGACTTCGCTGATGTCTTCGATAGTCACCTGCTGCAATTTCTTACCATTGCGGTAGGCGACGCTGCTTATCACCGAATCAGACTGCGCTTTCGTCTCGTTGTCATTGCTCATGGATTGTCAACCGTCTCGGCCGGGCCAAAAACGTGATAGGTCGGTAGCTTGACGTCCTGGTAAGGTTCCCAGCCACCGCCGAGCGATTTATACAGCGACACCAGATCGGTGCTGGTCTGTACCTTGGCCTCGGCGCTTTGCTGTAGCGCCTGAGCCAGCTGGCGCTGTGCGTCGAGCACGTTAATGAAGGAGACGAGGCCTTTTTTGTAGCCATCGGTCGCGAGGTCGAAGCTGGTTTGCAGCGCGCTTGCCGAATACTCCAGACCGTTAACGCGGTCCTGATCGGTGCGGTAGCTCACTAACGCGTTATCAACGTCCTGCAGCGCGGTCAGTACCGTCTGGCGATAGTTGAGCACCGCATTAGCCTGCTGCGCACGCGACAGTCGTACGCTGGAGACCAGTCGTCCGCCCTGGAAGATAGGCAGAGAGACCTGAGGTCCGAAGGAGAAGAAGTGGCTGCTCCAGTCGGTCAGATATCCCGAGTCGGTGTTACGCAGGCCAAGCTGTCCGCTCAACGAAATGCTGGGGAACATCTGCGCGACCGAGACCCCGATATTGGCGGTAGCAGAATGGAGATCCGCCTCTGCCTTGCGCACGTCGGGACGACGGCGCGCCAGCTCTGACGGGATACCGACCGAAACCATGGCCGGAATAGCCGGCAGCGGTTTGACCTGAGTCAGTTCTCCGTCCAGCGAGCCTGGGATCTGCCCCAGCAATACCGCGAGACCGTTCATCGCCTGACGTTCCTGAGCCTGATACTGCGGCAGCTGAGCACGCAGCGAACCGAGCTGGGCACGCGCGTTCTCGACGTCAACCTGCGGCGCGAGGCCGTGCTGAGAACGGCTCTGCGTCAGGTCCATCGTCTGCTGGGCAACGTCAATCTGCGTCTGAATGGTCGCGAGCACCGTTTGTGCGCCACGCAGTTGCAGATAGGTACGCGCTACTTCGGCCTCCAGTGAGACCAGCGCATCGTTGCGGCTTTCGACCGACGACTGAGTCTGGGCCTTGGCCATCTCGACCGAGCGACGGGTGCCGCCAAACAGGTCAAGTTCCCAGCTGGCGTCGAATCCGCCCTGATAAACGTTGACTGGACCGGTCGCCGAGTCAACCGCGCTCGCGGCTTCCGGGCTGATATCCTCAAGCTTGTCCTGAATACCGGTCGATTTTAGCTCGCCCTTAAGGCCAAGCTGTTGGCGAGTCATCTGCGCGGAGGCATTCACCGAAGGCAGCCATGCGCCCTGTGCCTGAGTCACCTGTTCACGCGCACCGGCGATACGCAGCACCGCCTGCTGTAGCGAAATATTTCCCGCGATGGCGCGGTCAATCAGGCTGTCGAGCTGCGGGTCCTTAAACGACTTCCACCACTGTGGGTCCGGCTGAGAGGCGAGGGCGATAGAGTCCGCCGGATTGTTGCGTGGCTGATTAATGTCGCTAAAAGCGCCCGGGGTTTTAGCATGCGGCGCCTGATAATCGGGGCCGACCGAACAGCCAGCCAGTGCCAGCGCCAGAACAGAGAGGGTAAAACGTGATACATAGGCCGACATAGTTAATGGGCTCCGGCACTACCTTCGCTCTTAACTGGCGAAAGCAGAAAACAAAATGGGATCAAAATACAGGTAACAAGGGCGCAATAGCTGAAGGTGTCGATGTAGGCGAGGATCCTCGACTGCGAAGACATCTCCTGATACATGCGGGCCGTCGCCAGCGTCGTCGGGTCGCCCACGACACTGGTGAAATCGCGGATCGCTGCCGCGCCTTTCTGTACCGCAATATTAAATTGCTCGTTCAGCGGGGTCATGTTGTGCACCATGTGTGCGCTGTTGGCCTGCGTTCGTTCGGTCACGCTGGTCGTGGCAAGCGAAATACCAATCGACCCGGCGACGTTACGGAACATGGTAAACAGCGCCGCACCGTCGGCGTTCATTCTCTGTGGCAGGGTAATAAACGCGATAGTGGTCAGCGGCACAAACAGGAAGCCCAGCCCCATCGACTGCGCGCTGCGATACATCACCAGCGTGCCGAAGTTAATGTTAGGGACCAGCGTCATCGAATACACAAAAGAAGCCGACATGATGGCGAAACCAAAGGCTATCAGGTAACGCGTCTGAATTGACGGCATCAGCTTGAGCACCAACGGAATACTGAAGACCACTACCACTGCTCCCGGCGTCATCACCAGACCCGAGAGGGTCGCGGTATAACCGAGCTGTTGCTGGGCAAGCTGAGGAATAAGCACCGAGCTGGCGTAAAGGATAAGCGCCATACCGCCCATCAACAGGCTGGAAACCGCAAAGTTGCGGTCCTTCAGACAGCGCAGGTCAACCACCGGTTTCTTGGTATACAGTAGCCAGTACACCGCACCGACGATACCCACGGCGGCCAGCACGGCAAAGGTCACGATAAAGCTCGACTGGAACCAATCCTCGTCCTCACCCCGGTCCATCATGACCTGTAGGCAGCCAAGCCCCAGGGTAATCAGGCCGATACCGATATAGTCGATGCTCAACTTATCTTTGGATTTCTGCTCCCACGGCGGATCTTCCAGCAGCTGATAAATCGCAATCAGCGCAATGATCCCAATCGGGATGTTAATCAGGAATACCCAGCGCCAGCTGTAACTGTCGGTTATCAAACCGCCGAGTGTCGGGCCAAGGATAGGGGCAACGATAATCGCGATGGAGGAGAGACCGAACGCCTTGCCGCGATCTTCTCTCTTGAAGTAGTCCAGCAGTACCGACTGTTGTACCGGCTGCAAACCGCCGCCGAAGAACCCTTGCAGCAGGCGGAAGAGGATCATTTGCCACAGCTCGGTGGCTATCCCGCACAGGAAAGAACAGACGGTGAACATCAGGATACAGATCATGAAGTAGTTTTTACGGCCAAACGTTCGGCTCAGGAACGCAGAGACCGGCAGTACGATACCGTTTGCTACCAGGTACGAGGTCAGTACCCAGGTTGACTCGTCATAGCTTGAGGAGAGCGATCCCGCGATGTGCGGGAGCGCCACGTTGACGATGGTGGTGTCGAGTATCTCCATGAATACGGCGATGGTGACCACAATGGCCACCGCCCACGCATTACTCTTGGGGGCCCAACTTCTTTCTTCGCCACTCATTCAACGGTTACCGACGGTTCTACAGACAGGCCGAGCGGCAGCGGGTTCTTAGGATCATAGCCGCTGTCGATAACGATTTTAACCGGCACGCGTTGAACGATTTTTACATAGTTACCGGTAGCATTTTCAGCCGGGAAGGCCGAGAAGCGTGAGCCGGTACCTTGCTGGATGCTGTCTACGTGACCGTGTAACTCGATATTCGGATAGGCGTCGATTTTAATGTCCACTTTGTTGCCCGGCTTCATGCGTTCCAGCTGAGACTCTTTGAAGTTGGCGGCTATCCAGATGTCCGGTGAGACCAGCGAGAACAGGGAAGATCCGGCCTGCACCAGCGTACCGAGCTGAACGTTACGCATGGTGACGTAGCCATCAAAAGGTGCGCGGACGTTGGCGTAGGAGAGATTCAGGTCGGCCGTTTCCAGCTGGGCCTTGGCCTGCTCAACCTGTTGCTGACGTGCCTCGACGTTGGTTTCGGCGTTGCGAATTTGCAGTTGAACCTGTGACGCAACCTGCACCTGCGCTTTAGCGTTGGCCAGGTCGGCATTGGCAGAGCGCAGCTGGGCGTTGGAACTGTCAATATTTTGTTGAGTGGTCGCGCGGGGATCTACGCCGCGCTGACGACGGTAATCGGCCGTGGCGTTTTGCAGACTCGCTTCTGCGCGCGCTTCCTGAGCCTGGGCCTGCGCGAGCTGGGCAGGGTACTGGACCTTGGCCAAATCGTACTGAACCTGCGCCTGATGCAATTGGGAGACCGCCAGACCGAGCTGAGCGCTGGCCTGATCGCGCTGCGCCTGTGCGTCGCGTGGGTCAATCTGCACCACAAGCTGGCCTTTCTTGACGAATTCGTTGTCCTTGACCGCCAGATTCACCACGTAGCCCGAAATCTTCGGTGCGACGGTCACCGCGTTGCCTTCGGTAAAGGCGTCGTCGGTGGTTTCCAGATTGCGATTCAGGAACCAGAAAATGAGTGCTGCGATGATGATAACAATGACCACGATACCTAAAATGATCAGCGGCTTTTTGCCGGGACCTTTAGGGTTTTCGGCATCATTTCCGTCGCCTTCTTTCTTTTGGCCGTGAGTGCTGTCATCGCCGTTGGTATGGCCTTCGCCAGATTTTACGTGCGTTGAGTTAATGCCAAGTTTAGTGCTGTCCGTTGCATCGTTGCCGTGCTGGGTCGTTTCTTTTTTGTTATCAGTCATGTTGTTATGATCGCTGGTTATATTGCTCATCGAAGAGTCGGCACGCAGTATGCCTTGACGAGGATTTAAAAGAAGCTCGCTTTACCCTAGAAGATATTGTTGTAAATGCAAGTAAATTTAAGTCAGTTCGTTTAGCTTTTAGCCACTCCCCGCCAGATTGATCGGTAACGTTGGAAAAAATCTTTATGACAAGATCAAAAAGTGGCAAAGTACCTCCCCAGCCGCAAAAACTTGTCACGATTATCACTTCGTTTATCAGGGTTAATTCTCTTAGGTAGCTGCAGATTAGTCACTCATCTCTTTATTATTAAAAAATGTATATTTCAGGATAACTGTATGACAAACACGCCGACTTCTCCCGTGAGTCCAGACATGCCCTATAAAGGCCTGACCCGAATGGCCTCGCTGGTTTCACTGATCGTCGCGTTAGTGCTGGTGGGGGTAAAAGTCTGGGCGTGGGCGGCGACCGGCTCCATTGCGTTGCTGACCTCGGCGGCAGACGGGCTGGTTGATGTGCTGGCCTCGCTGGTCACGCTGATTGGCGTACGTTACGCGGGGCGTCCTGCTGATAAGGGGCATCGCTACGGACACGGTAAGGCCGAAGCCGTCGCGGCATTTGTACAGGCACTGTTGCTCGGTGGCGCGGGGTTGGTGCTGGGGGTCGAATCGATTGAACGCTTGATAAACCCTCAACCGCTGGCGGCCTTAGGGCTCGGCATCTGGGTGATTATCGGCAGTTCACTGGCGGCGGTAGGGTTGGTGCTGATGCAGACCTATGTAGTAAAACGCACAGGATCCACGGCGATTGCCGCCGATCGTGCGCACTACGTTACCGACGTGGCGGTGAATATCGCCGTTTTGCTGGCGCTTGTATTGGAACATTACCTGGGTTGGACCCGCGCCGACTCCACCGGTGCGCTGCTGATTTCGTTTTACATGCTGTGGAATGCCAAAGGCATGGCGGCCGATGCGCTGAAGCAATTGCTGGACAGAGAGCTCGACGTTGAAGACCGCAAACGTGTCAGAGCGGCGGTGATGAGCTGCGAGGGCGTCAAGGGGGTGCACGATATCCGTACGCGTAACGGCGGTGACAGAGTGTTTGTCGAGTTTCACCTCGAGGTTGACGGCAAGCTGTCCGTTGACGTTGGGCATGATATCGGTGATGCGGCAGAGGCGGCAGTTAGACTGCTCTTTACCTCCGCCGACGTCACCGCGCACCTTGAGCCTGCCGGTATCGACGACGATCGCCTGGATGACCTGTTTAAATAAGTCGCTCCCCTGCCCGAGTCGTTGTTTGAGCGAGCCGGGCTAGGGCGCTATAGAAACGCAGTGTCGAGGGTGGCTCTTAACGCCACCATGGTCTTCTCCGCATGATGCATATGCTCGCGCATCACCTGCTCAACCTGCTGCGCATCTCTGCGCCGCATCGCATCGATTAAACGCGTCTGAAGGGCAATGCCTTCGCTGCGCTCGATGGGTTCTTGCCGCTTATAGATTTTTTTGCATACCGCCAGGTCCTTCAGCAGGCGCTGGAGAAAGTGGCAGATAAAGGCCAACAGCACGTTGTCGGAATAGCTGGCTACCACGCCGTGAAAATCCAGTTCAGCCATAAGTTGATCCCAGCGTTCCTGATCGTTTGCCGGGTCGCGGTCGTAGACGCTAATCAGTTGCTGAAGCTGGTCAAAACCCGCCTCATCCATATTTTCTATGGCACTGACGGCGACCACTGGCTCCAGTGCTTTACGCAGGGAGTAGATATCGCTGATGGAGAGTTGACGGGTAAACAGATAGTTCGACAGCAGGCTCATGGCGCGGGTTTCGCTCATCGACTCGATAAACGCACCGCCGCCGGGTCCCGTTCGGGTGCGAATCAGCCCCTGAACCTCCAGGGATTTCAACGCCTCCCGCACCGTGCCTTTCCCTGCTGCGAAACGGGTTGTCAGGTCTTTCTCCTGCGGTAAACGATCCCCTGGCACCAGGTTATCGTTAATGATGGTCTTCTTTATCTCATCGGCAATCTGGTCCGTGCGCTTGCGTCGAGCCGGGTCGGTTACTGGACGGGTCTCTTTAATGCTTAGATCGCTAGTCATAATTTCCTTACCCTAATTAATAAGTTGCCCATAGTGATAATTCCGTTTCGGCAACCCGTCTTGACGAAGGTAACTGCACCTGCCTTCGCCAACGCTAGACGGATGAATATGAAGGATAGGCTAAATTTTCACTTTGGACGCTCAGGAGGCAACAAAACCTGAGCCAGAATTGAGACATCCCACGCGCGAGCGGGTTCAGAGAAATGTTTAATTATTCTTAATAATAGAAAGAGGGAGGGGATGCGAAAAGGGATAAGCGGGCCGACAGCCCGCGTGGGGAGGGGTTAGCGTTTGTTCTCTGGCTGGCAGCCGGAGCGGATGTCTTCGCAAAGCAGCGTAGCGCATCCCAGACTCAATTCTTTACGTTTTTGTGCATCACCGGGAATACGCGCCATTTGGTCGAGCATGCCCACAAAACACTGGCCCATTTGCGTGGCGCTAATGTCCTTGCGGTAAAGCCCGTTTTTCTGCTCTTTGGCAATGTTCTGACCGATAAGCTCTGCCAAACCCGCCTTGGTGGCCGTGCAGCCCGGCGGTTGAAAGAAGCCTATCTGGGTCAGGTCCGGATCCTCGGCCAGAAAGTCGAGAAGCTGCTGAAAACTCAGCGCAACGCGGTCAAACACCTCTTCCGCGTGCGCCTCGCCTTCAATCAGAAACGTCAGCGTCAGGGTCTCCAGGCGTGAACGAAATTCGGTCATCAGGTCTTCATAGGCCATCTCTTTACTCTCAAAATAGCAGTAAAAAGTGGGCTGCGAGACGCCGGTTGCCTTAACGATATCGCTGACCTTGGTGTTGTGATAACCCAATCGGGCAAACTCCGCCGCCGCATGACGGCGAAGGTTGGCGTGGGTTCTCTCACCTTTGGAAAGGGAGACGCCCTTTGCAGGGGCGCTCTCTGTGGCAGGGGAAGACGTTTTGTTTTGCATCACGACTTTCACAGATCCTTTTCTGAAAGATTTATGCGCTTTCGCTGGCAAATTCACGGTTTGAAGCCCGGCTGGCCACCACCAGTACCAGACCCAGCAGCGCGAGAACGGCACCGGCCGGTGGGATCCACGCATAGGTCAGGCCTGAACTCAGCACGCCGCCACCCAGTGCAGCACCGAGCGCATTGCCGAGGTTAAAGGCACCGATATTGACCGATGACGCCATGCCCGGCGCTTCATGAGCGGCGTCCATCACGCGCATTTGCAGCGGTCCAATCAGTCCGAACGACATCATCCCCCACAGTACCATAGACACTGCAGCACCGATGTGACTTGTCACAGAGAAAGGCATGATAAACATCGAGGCGGCTAACAGGCTGAAGAACAAGATTAAGGTGCCATCAACCGAGCGGTCAACCAGCTTACCGCTGATATAGTTACCGAGGGTGAAACCAACGCCAATCAGCATCAGCATTGCGGTAACGAACTCACCGGAGGCATGGGTCAGCCGCTCAAGGATGGGCGTAATATAGGTATAAAGGGTGAACATCGCACCGGCACCCAAAACAGTCGTCGCCAGCGAGCGTAGGACCACAGGGCGCACCAGAACGGAGAGCTCTTTCTTCACTTCCGGCATTTTACCCGCTTCACCTTTCGGCAGCGTCTTGGCGATACCTATCATCGCGATAACGCCAAGCACGGCGGTTGCAGCAAAGGTGGTACGCCAGCCAATCGTCTGTCCAATCATGGTGGCGACCGGCACACCGCCGATGTTGGCGATAGTCAGACCGGAAAACATTATTGCCACTGCGCTACCGCGTTTCTCGACCGGTACCAGGCTGGTGGCAACCAGCGCGCCGAGGCCAAAGAAGGCACCGTGTGAGAAGCTGGTGACCACGCGCGACAGCAGCAGCAGGGTGTAATTAGGGGCAATAGCGGACAGCAGATTACCAATAACAAAAATGCCCATCAGCAGCACCAGCGCCGATTTACGGCGATAGCGGCTCATGAACAGCGTCATCAGCGGTGCGCCAATCATCACGCCGATAGCGTAGGCGCTGATCAGCAGTCCGGCGGTCGGGATAGAAACCCCAACGCCGGTGGCAATGGTTGGCAAGAGACCCATAGGCGCAAATTCGGTGGTACCGATCCCAAATGAACCCAGGGCCAATGCCAGCAGTGGCAGTTTGGACGACATAGCTCGAACCCTCAATATGTTGATTATTATGAATTAAGTATTTTTATTGCTGTGTAGATGCGATGGAAATTAATCGTGCAGATGTTTTGCTGATTAAAATCTTACTTACTAGTAAACTTACTTACAAGTAAGATTTGGGCGAAGAGGGGAGCAATCTGTGCTGTCAGAGAGGGGGAGAGGCGTGACCCTGTCACTTATTGTTGAGAATCGACAATCTCCTGATTCACCCATTGCAGCAGCTGTTTGACGGCCTTAGAGAGAATTTGGTTCTGTCGCAAAATATAGCCAAGGCGGGTTGCAGGGAACTCCGGCAGGGGCGTGATTTTAGTGGTCAGGTTGGTTTTGCTGTGCAGTGAAAACTCCGGAACCAGTGCCACGCCGAATCCTGCCTCCGCCCAGTCGATTTGTGCATCCACGCTGCCGACCTCCATCACCCGATAGCGCGGCAGATTAAGTAACGGCAGCGCTTGATCCAGCAGGTCGCGAGTTCGAGTATCGTGACCCAGCAAAATCAGCGTAGGTTGATCGGCATGGAGGGTGCTTTCAGGCTGCTGCTCGCGCTGCCATAGCTCAAGATTGTTGCCCAGCGCACACCATTTAATCTGCTGTAGTTCGGTAAAGTACAGCGGTTGGCTCTCTTTTTGCTCAATAACGAAGCCGAGATCGGCCTTGGCGTTTTTGACCAGCTCCGATGCCTGCGAGGAGGTAGTGTTCAACAGCGTAAAGTCGATGCCGGGAAACTGTTTCTTAAACAGCTGGAAAGGTTTGATAAGCAACAGACGCGAGATGATATCGCTGGCGGCAATGGTGAGCGTACCGCGGCTTTGATCGTTAATCGCGTTGAGGTCCGCCTGACAAACCTGAAGCTCCATCAGCGTTCTCTGGCTGGTATCCAGCAGGCGATAACCCGCCTGCGTCAGCCGAAAGGGATTGCGCTCGATAAGCTTGACCCGCGTGGTCTGCTCCAGTTGCTTGACGTGCAGACTGACGTTCGGCTGTGTCATGTGCAGCGCGGCGGCGGCTTTCCCAAAGTGTTGTAACTCCGCCAGCGTGACGAACGTTTTTAACCAGTTAATATCCAGCATGTTATTGGCCTTTCAGGAGCAGTTTCCAAAAATTTTCTGCAGCCATTATATGAGATTCTTATTGAGATGATAATTATAATTAATTTCTCATATTTGAATCATGGGCATAGCATGACTCCTTAATCAATGAGGAGAGTTGAATATGCCGTCGATTGTAGTGGTAGGTGCAAACTGGGGCGATGAAGGCAAAGGCCGCATCGTAGATTTACTGGCAGCCGATGCCGCAGCAAGTATCCGTTTTCAGGGCGGTAACAACGCGGGTCATACCGTTGTTAACGACTTTGGTACCTTTAAGCTGCACCAGTTACCTAGCGGCATTTTCAACAAAGGCTGCGTTGCCGTTCTCGGCCCGGGCATGGTTATCAGCCCAGCGGCGCTGACTCAGGAAATCGCCGAAGTTAAAGCGGCGGGCGTTGACGTTAAACTGTGTATCTCTGACCGCGCTACTCTGTGCCTGCCGCTGCACGCACTTGAAGATACTCTTGAAGAACAACGTCTTGGCGATGCAGCTTACGGCTCAACTCGTCAGGGCATCGCGCCAGCCTACGGCGACCGCGTAATGAAAAAAGGCATCCTGATCGGTTGGTTGAACCAGCCTGAAGTTCTGCAGGAACGTATTCAGTTCATGCTGGACTGGAAACTGCCACAGCTGAAAGCGCTGTACCCAAGCTTTGACTTCACCCAGACCGCTGCAGAAATGACCGCATGGCTGCTAGACGTGACCGCACCATGGCGTGAATTCATCTGCAACGTGACCGAGCCACTGAAAGCCCTACAGAAACAAGACGCTAACCTGCTGTTCGAAGCCCAGCTGGGTGCGGGTCGTGACCTGGTTTACGGCGAATACCCGTGGACAACCTCTTCAAACGTGACCGCCGCTTATGCAGGTATCGGCAGTGGCTTACCGGCTCTGCGCCCTGAGCGTGTGATTGCGGTGGCTAAAGCATTCAGTTCTTCTGTCGGTACCGGCACGCTGGTTACTGCCATGGAAGAGCAGGATAACTTCCGTGAGAACGCTAACGAGTTTGGCGCAACCACCGGTCGTCCACGTGACATGGGTTACTTTGATGCTGTCGCCACCCGTAACGGCGTTGAGCTACAGGCTGCGACTGAAATCGCCCTGACCAAGATCGACTGCCTGTCCGGCCTGGCTGACCTGAAAATCTGTGTCGCCTACGCGGGTGAGCACACTGAAAACCCAATCTGGCCACAGACTGCTGCACTGGCACCTGTTTACGAGCAGATGGAATCCTGGAGCGAAGACATCACAGGCTGCCGTACCTTCGAAAGCCTGCCGGTGGCTGCACAGCGTTACGTTGAGCGTATCGAAGAACTGATGGGCGTTCGCGTCAGCATGGTTTCTGTCGGTCCAGAACGTGACCAGATGATCAATCGTTAATCATTGATTAATCAAAAATTACCGAGCCCTGCTATCTCTGTGAGCAGGGCTTTTTTGTATGCTGCGCTGACGTTCCCCTCCCGCCGATGCCTGTCTCGGCAATTTTCTCTTCCTGTTATTACTCACGGCATTAACGCTATTTCTAATGAGGCTATTCGGCCGCAATGCTCACGTTTCGTGACGAGCCAGGGAGCGCCGAATGTCTTTCCACCGCTGACACAGCTTGCGATGCCTGACTTTGGATGGCGTTTAAACGACAAGCAGATTGCTCACCTCGCGACCTTCATCCGCAGCGAATGGGGTAAAACACTGTTCAACGCAGTAGCAATAACTCTGTTTCGCGCTCTGTCCCCAGAGCGCGATTCTCATGCAGGCCGACTTTTCAAATCATCCGTACCTTCATTATCTCATTCACTCTGGTTGTATAAGCGGGCGACAGCATCTCACGCTTCATCTCCCAGCTTCTTTCGACGCCTTGACCGGCGAACCAGACCCGGCCTTTACCGTCTTTGTGAATCAAATCAATCGCCGCCATCAGCTGTTCGCTGTTGGCGCGAGGTTTGATTTCATCGAATAATCCGAGCTGAGCCACGCCCTGGCTGTAAAAGTCACCCAGCATGACGCCGCATTTTTGGAAACGATGCCCCTCTTTCCAGAGGTCATCCAGGCACTTGGTCGCCGCCGCGATAATGTCCCGCGTATCCTGGGTCGGGATTTGCAGCTGGATGGAGCAGCAATTGCCGTAGTAGTCCTCGCCGTCGGCGAAGGGGCTGGTTTTGGCAAACGCCGAGATATGACGGCAGTACCGATTCTCTTTGCGCAACTTTTCTGCTGCCCGCACGGCGTGGCTGCAAATCGCCTCACGCATCAAGCTATATTGACTCACGCGATCGCCAAAAGATCGCGAACAGATGATTTGCTGCTTGGTCGGCGCCAACTCTTCGGGTTCAAGACAAGGCTCGCCGCGCAGTTCACGCACGGTACGTTCAAGGACTACGCTGAAATGTTTGCGGATAAGCGCCGGAGAGGCGTCGGCGAGCTGTAAAGCGGTATTGATGCCCATCGCGTTAAGCCTTTTCGATATCCGCCTGCCGACGCCCCAGACTTCGCCCACCTCGATAAGTGCCATCAGTTTGCGCTGGCGAGCGAGGAGGGAGAGGTCGACCACGCCCTCCGTCTTGCTCCATTTTTTAGCCGCGTGGTTTGCCAGTTTGGCCAGCGTCTTGGTGGGGCCGATGCCCACGCCCATCTTCAGGCCGGTGCATTTATCGATCTTGTCCCTGATTTCGTGGCCAAACGTTTCGAGATTTTTGCAATTGCTGACCCCTTGCAGGTCGATAAACGCCTCATCGATAGAGTAGATTTCGACTTTGGGGCATATCTCCTCGAGGAGGGTCATCACCCGATATGACATATCGCCGTACAGCGCATAGTTGCTGCTGAAAATCGCCACCTTATGCTGTTCGCAGGCCTGCCGCACTTTGAAAAAGGGAGCGCCCATCTGAATGCCGGCCACTTTGGCTTCTTTATTGCGCGCGATAACGCAGCCGTCGTTGTTGGATAACACCACGATCGGACGCCCCTTCAGGTCCGGCCGGAATGCCGCCTCGCAGCTCGCGTAAAAAGAGTTAACGTCGGCGAGGGCAAACATTATTTAAACCCAGTGATGCTGAACGTCACCACGCCAAAAATTTCCAGTTCGTCTATGCCCTCGTGCAGAACGATCGGGGGAAAGTTCGGGTTCATGGGCTCAAGTTTGACCAACGGATGGGTGCAAAGGCGTTTAACGGTGTATTCACCGGCGACGGAGGCGATAACGATGTCACCGTGCTTCGCATCGAGGCTTCTGTCGACCACTAGCATCGATCCTTCGAAGATCCCGGCGTCGACCATCGAGATACCGGTCGCCGAAACGAAGTAGGTTGCGGCCGGATGTCTAATACATAGCTTGTTTAAATCTATGCTTTTTTCAATATAATCCTGCGCGGGAGACGGGAAACCGGCCGGGACCTTGTCCTGGAAATAAGGGAGTGGCATGTCGACGGGTGAACGTGCTGCACGGATAAAAGTCATTAGGATACCCACATGATTACTGGTTATATATACAGTATAATCATGTGGGGCACGATTTTGAAAGAGAAAAACAACAGAAAGTACTAAGGTGCTGAACCATAAAGAAACTTAATAATTATCCTTAAAAATCATATTTTTAATGAAATATTTTCAACTTAATCTTTTATTTTTCAATGAACTACCTGTGATTTATATTAAGCGGCATGTTATGGAGGAATAATAATGTTAAAAAAGAAACGCGACCGATAATCCGCTCTTGATTGAGCAATAAAAAACCTAACAGGGAGCCCCTTCATGAGTGCAATTGTTCGTCTGGCAACCTTGAAAGATGCCGCCGCTATCAGTCATTTAGCCGTGGCGACTTTTCACCTGGCCTGTCCTAAAAGTACACCTGCGGAGGATGTTCGAAACTACATCGAAACGAATTTGCAGATCGAATGCTTTGAAAATCTCCTCACCTCACCCAGCAGAAAGCTTCATGTTATTGAAGTCGATGGCAGAATTATCGGCTATAGCATGCTTAGCCTTGAGCCGGAGTCGGTAGGGATTCCTGAAGCGGATGGCATAGCGGAGCTGACGCGTTGCTATGTTCTGGCCGAGTTCCACGGGGCGGGCTATGCCCAAAAACTCGTTAGCGAAACGCTGCATAGCATAGAGGGCCACGTAAGATTGCTGGTGAATGAAGAAAACGGTCGCGCTATAAAATTCTATACTACTCATGGCTTTACGCCGGTTGGCGCGGCGTATTTTTATGTCGGGCAAGACAAGCATCGAGACCATGTCATGGTGAGATTCTAACGGGGAGCGGGCATGAATCGGGAAAATGCCTGGCTTTAAAATATCGATTACCCGTGACTGAAGCCGTCATGGGTTAATCCATTTGCTGGCGTGGAGAGCGCCGCTGTCGGTGTAGGTCAGCCAGGCTCGCTGGTTATTTTCTCTGCTCAACTGGAACCAGTCCAACGTATTAACGTGCAGTATTAACACGCCGAAATGAGCCAGTCCTTCCGCGTCATCCAACGGCTGCGTGCTGGCGTCATCAGCCGCAGCATGAAAGGCGAGACTGTCACCAGGAGGCCCTCCCGCGTAGGTACTTCTGGTTCTGGCAGAAAGCCCCCGCCACGCGGCACTGGCCTGTTGGCTTTCAAAAGTATACTGCTTAATGGTGCCCTCAAGGCGCAGCTGTAGCTTCTGCTGGTGGCCGTATCCCACGACCGTCACGCGAGGATGAGCCGCGATTTCCTGCCATTTAGGGCTGCGCGTATCGGTATGAAACTCAAGAATGCGCGCCAGCCTGTCCACGCGCCGTAAAACCACCATCCGGGCCTGCGGGTTGCCTGCGGTATCTACGGTGCAAAGGTTCAAATACCTGAAACCTGACTGGGGATCGCTGGCGGCGGTTTCCAGCGCCGTCCAGGCAGAGATATCGATGTCTTCAAGGCTTATCGGCATGATGTTGCTCCTGTCAATCCTGTCAATCCTGTCAGTTGGAGGGGGCCGCAGTGTGGTCAGTTCTTCCGTCAGCACCCTAAGAGTAATACATGTTCATGGGCTCATCTAATGGCCAGATTATGCAACAGCAATACTTTCCAATACTTGCCGCGAGTCACCGGGTTTAATCATGCCTTAAACAATCAGGGGATGATGTCTATGATGCAGTTTTCCAACGGCTTTTTGCTTAGCCTTTCACTATGCCTGGATATCGGGATCGCCAACATCGCGATGATCACGCTGGCGATGCAGCGGGGATATTTTCACGGCTTTTGGCTGGGTGTCGGAACCTGCATCGGTGACCTGATTTATGCGCTGCTTGCGCTGGCTGGAATGGCGATGCTGTTGCAGTTTACCGCCGTGCGTTGGGCACTGTGGATAGGCGGCGGCGCAATGCTGGTGTGGTTTGCAGTGAAAATGCTTATCGCGGCGGTGAAGGCGGCGAATGAATTACCGGCCGCAAAGGAGAACCCGCAGCGGCCGCTGTTGCGTGAATTTGCGCGCGGTATCATGCTGGCAATGTCTTCACCCACCGCCATTCTATGGTTTGCGACGGTCGGTGGCGCGCTGATATCACAGATGGGGCAGCACAGCGTGGCGGCTTCCTCTCGATTTTTGGGCGGATTCTTTATCGCCGGGCTCGTCTGGACCTGCGTTTTATGCCTTGCGGGGAGTCTTGGCGGTAAATTATTGGGGCACCGACTGCTGAAATATTCCTATATTGCGTCGGCGCTAATTTTCAGCTATTTCGCGATTTATGTTATCGCTTCAGGCTACAGAGAATTTATTGCGCGCTGAACACACCTGCCGGGCATAGTGATGCGGCGTAATTCCCATCACTTTGCGAAAAGCATTAATAAAGTGGCTTTGGTCGTAAAAGCCTAACGCGATGGCGGTATCAAGGGGGTGAATACCGCTGCGCAACAGATCGCGGGCACGGTGCAGACGCAGCTGCATATGATACTGTAGCGGCGGTAGGCCCATCAGCTGGCTAAAACGTCGCACCAGATGATATTTACTCAATCCGCAAATCTGCGCCAGTTGGTCAAGCTGAGGCTTTTCAATCAGGTTTTCGCGCAGATAATCTTTGGCCCGTGCTACGGCCTGCTCGCCGTGCCTGTCCGCTGTGACCTCATCTTCCAATAGCGCGCCGCAGAGCAGCAAAAACTCCTGTTCCTGGGCATCGGCATCTTCATCTCTGGCCGTACTGGCATAGCGGCAAATTGCGTTAAACAGCGCCGGATTTTGCAATACGCCCTCGCGTAAGGCCGGAGCCTCAGCGCTGCTGCGCAAATTTTGCTGGTTGACTAAAGACTGGAGCGTTGACTGCGGGAGATGGACGCTGACGAACTCTACCGCCTGCTGCCCGAAACGGGATGACTGAACGGTCGCCGGGTTGTAAACGGTGATGTGTCCGCCGCAGACCTCGGCGGTTTTGCCGTCCATCCATATCGCTTCCGTGCCGGAAAGATTGGCGCTGATGACATATTCGTCGTGCAGATGTCGCGGAAAGAAATCCTCACACGCCACCACGCGTGAACATTCTATGCCCTTTCTGCTGAACCATTCTGATGACTGTAGCGACACGCCGATTTCATCCTGCCGGTGAGAGATAAATAATTACCATTTATAACATCATGCGTTGCGACGTTAAGCAAGCCTTCCGGCAATCACCGCCGCAGACAGCATCACCAGCGCGGCAAGGGCAAAGCCAGCCGTTGCCCCGACCCCTATCGGGAAATGAGAGCCGGTTACCAACAGCCCCAACAGCGCGATGCCCATCGCGGCACCGGTCTGGCGCATGGCATTGATGGCCGCCGACGCCGTCGCCGTTTTGCCCGGTGGCGCGTGGTGCAAAAAGGTGGTGATAAGCGTCGGCGTGGCAATGCCTCCGCCGATGGGCATCAGAAAAAGGAAGCAGACGAAGGTGATGTAATCAGCATTAACGTGCGTGAGTACTGCGAGGATAAGGTAATTAGCCGTCGCGATTAAAAGACCAAGAATGAGGGTACGGCGCACCCCCAGGCGGGCCGAGAGAGAGCTGCTGAGGGCATTTGCTAACGCAATAATCGTGAAGGTCAGCAGCGCAAGGCCGGTCATCAGCGGTGAAAACCCGCGATAGTCTTGAAAATAGAGCGTCAGCAGAAAAATAGAACCATAGAACGCAAAGTTCATCATCGCGGCTAATAAAAGGCTTAATGAAAAAATCGAATTTTTGAACAAGCTCTTTGGCAAAAAAGCCCGGTCGTTTGTCTGGATATGCCGCGTCAGGGTAAACAGCGCAAGCAGCGACAGCGCGAAGAAAATCAGTTCTGAGTGGGTCAGGGCGAAATTTTTTCCGAAGGCGATCATGCTGTAAATCATCGTAAAACTGGCAATAACAAACAGCAAAATGCCTTTGGTATCGATATTCTGACCGCGATGCGCCGTCGGAGTTTCAATAAACAGCACGGTCAGAACCCCTCCGGCAAGACAAATCGGAACATTAATCAGAAAAATAACCTGCCAGGAAAGGTGCTCAAGCACCAGTCCGCCGATAAAAGGTCCTGCCGCACTGATGATGCCTCCGATAGCACTCCACCACCCAATCGCCCGGGTTCTCTGGACTGGATTATCCCCACAGACCGCCGACAGCAGGGCGAGTGACGAAGGAACAATAAGCGCAGCGCCGACTCCCTGAGCGATACGGGCAAAAATCATGCTCTCGACGCTGGATGAGCAGGCGCAGAGCACCGAGGCAAGTAAAAACAGAGCGATGCCCGCCAGATTAACCGTGCGATTACCGTATTTATCGCCAAGGCCACCGGCGGCAAGCAGCAGAGCGGCAAAAACGATGACATAGGCGTCGGGGATCCATTGCAGTACCGAAACATCGGCATTAAAAACGTGAGACAGCGTGGGCAAAGCGACATTCACTATCGTCACATCCAGCTGAACCACCACGTAGCCCAGCGAGATGATAAATGCACTTGCGAAGAGTGGTATACGCGACTTATGGACTGTTTTCGTGCCCTGTTGAGAAAACATGGGATCCCCGGTTCGAAAGGCGGTTTTGAGCCAGAGTAACGCAAAAAAATTGCTTTGTAGAGTGATCAATCTACAATGTTTTTATCAACTCTACTCCCAACAAGATGCGTAACAATGAAAAAAAATCTCGGCAGACCCAGAGCGTTCGAGCCTGAAGACTTTCTTAAAGTGGCGATGGAGTGTTTCTGGAGCAACGGTTACCAGGGCACGTCTATCAGCAGCCTGATGCAGGCCTCGGGCCTCGCCAGCGCCAGCATCTATAAGCTGTATCCCGACAAGCGAAGCGTTTTCTTCGCCGCCTTGACGCAATATATGGAAACAGGATTAGCGCGTTTACAGCAACGCAGCAGGGAACTGGACCCCGAAGCCGCACTGCGCGAAACGCTGGAATATGGCGCAATGTTGTCGACCGGGGAAGCTGGAAAGCGGGGCTGTTTAACCATTGCGACCGCCACGGAGTTACTGCCTGGGGATCGAGAAGTACAAGAGAGAGTCGAATTTATGTTCAGCGGTATCAGGCAGAATCTCGAGACGATTTTCCGCCGTGGGCAGCAGCAACAGGTCTTCAGGTCAGATACCCCCGCCGAGGTGATGGCGGAAACGGTGTTTATGCTGCTTGAAGGGATGCGGGTGTACGGTAAGGTTGAACCCGAACTGGAAAATTTGAAACGCACCAACGATTTTATCATGCGCAGCGTGCTGCAAAGGCACGCTGCCAGTTAACTACAGGGCGAAATTTTTACACCGCTTTGGCGGGCGGCTGACGATCTTTCGCATCAAAACCAAACAGCACCTCGGGGTTCCTGACCAGAATCTGTTCCCGCACGGTGCTCGAGGGAGCCCATTCGGCGAGCAGATTGAAGAGGTTCATATCATCCGGCATAGGCGTTTCACCGGCCTGTGCCGCGGGATGAGGCCAGTTGGATCCCCAGACTACGCGCTCGGGCGCGGCGGTGATGTAGCTGCGTGCAATGGCCGAAGTGTCGGGATAGTCGGGTGGGCCAAGGCGAGTATCCATGTAGGCTCCCGACAGTTTTACCCAACCGTTGCCGCTATCAAGCAGACGACGCACGGCCTTATAGGCCGCTGAATTTTCGCCCTGCGGCTGCGGGATGTGTCCCATATGGTCGAGAACCACTGGCGTGGGGAGTTTACGCAGCGTCGTTGAGAGGTTGACAAGCTGCGCGCCGGGCATATAAAACTGCATTTGCCAGCCGAGTCCCTTGATGCGCTGTGCCAGCGTCTCTATCTCTGAAGGTTGAACGGGATTGGTTCGACCGAAAAGCACGCGGATCCCCCGAACGCCTGCATGGTTGAGTTTCTCTAGTTCGTCGTCCGTCACCCTGGAGTTAATGACCGCAATTCCTCGCGCCGCCGCGCCCATCTGCGCCAGCGCATCCAGCAGACAGCGGTTGTCAATTCCATAGGCCGAAGGGGTGACGATAACATTGCGGGTGGTGCCTAAACGCCGTTGAAGGGCGCGATAATCGGTGACCGTGGCGGGAGGGGGCGTGAGTTTTGCGCCGGGCAGCGTGGGAAAGCGGGAGTCATAAATGTGGTGGTGACAGTCGCAGGCACCGGAGGGGACGGTGAAACGTCTTTTCGCGTCATTTTCCGGGATAGGCTTGGCCCAAACCGCGCCGTTTATCGCCGACATCATCCCGAGAGCAGTCATGCCAAGCACCACTGACCGGCGGCTATAGCCGTTGTTGTTCATCTTTTTCTCCATAATGATGATTATTTTCCATTGAGCAGGCACCGGCTGCGTAGGGTTGGTGCCATTTCAAAGTATCGCTATGGAGAACGATAAATTCCAAATCCGCTATTTCATTAATGCATTCCCGTGGGTGAAGCTTATGGCCTCTTTATGCCGACGGCAACGCGGCCAAGGCCGACTCGACCATGGCAAACAATTCTGGCTGAGACGCACCGTCGCGGGCCTGAAATGAAATCGCCTGCGTTACGCCCAGAAAATGTGCCGCCAGCGCCTGGTCATCGGCGTTAGCCGGCAGGTCGCCTTGTGCTATTCCTCGCTGAATGCGCGCGCGGATCAATTCGCGTGTTTCGACCCGCTTATTGCGCAGAAAGGCCCAGGCTTCGCGATTCTCAGCGTGATTATTGACCACGCCCATGACCATCAGACACCCGCCTGACTCGGAGGACGTTGCATTGGCGATAGCGCCTTCCAGCATGGCGCGCAGCCCCTTGCGCGTGACATCCTCCTGATTCAACGCCTCGATGGTTTTGCTGCCAATGGTCGCGATGTAGAGGTCTACGGCCTCGTAGAACAGCGACAGTTTGCTGCCAAAAGCGGCGTAAAAACTCGGCGGATTAATGCCTAATGCTGAGGTGAGATCCACAAGCTGCGTGCCCTCGTAGCCTTTGCGCCAGAAAATCTCCATTGCCTTTTGCAACGCCAGGCTGCGGTCAAATCCCAGCGGACGTCCTCGTCGTTTGGCCATGTTTTATCCTGTTTGTCGATCGAAATTAATTATGTAGTCACAATAACACAATTGCTTGGCGCTGATAAAAACTATCGCTTATGTTAATGATGTAATTTCTAGTACATAAATAAAAAAACCGGTCTCAAGGAGAGACACCCCGATGAATTCATTGCACGTTAAGGAAGATTCTACGGTGCGTTTACCCGTGGCGATTTACGCATTGAGCTTTGGCATTTTTGCGATGGTCAGCAGTGAATTTCAGGGGAGCGCGATAATAAATGCGATAGCTATGGGCCTGCGGGTCTCGGTTGCCCTGGTGGGATATTGGGTGTCCTGGTATGCCTGCGCCATGATGCTCGGCGGGCCGCATTTACCTATTTTACCCCGATCCCTGGCTCAATATCCGGTTTCTCAAACGGCATGATAACGGCGCTGCTGGGGTTGATTTCGTTAGCGCCGGAGTGGAAAACGTCAGTTAAATCAACGCAGCAGGCCGAGATGGTCCACAAGAATGGACGAACCGATGCCGATAAGCACGACGCCGCCTAGCACTTCGGCCCATTTGCCGATAGCGCCGCCGAGGAAGCGTCCGAGCAGCATGCCGCTGGTTGCCATTATTGTTGTGGCAGCACCGATGGTGAGTGCCATAACAATAATATTAACCTGCAGGAAGGCGAGACCGACGCCAACGGCCATCGCATCGAGGCTGGTGGCTATCGCGGTGGTCACCAACAGCCAGAAGCCATGGCGGCGCGGGATCTCTGCCTCATCAATACTCTCTTTTTTGAAACCTTCATGGATCATTCGCAGGCCAAGAATCAGCAGCAGGCCGAAGGCCACCCAGTGGTCCCAGCTCATAATGAATTTGCTGGCTGCCAGCCCGATACACCAGCCGATAATCGGTGTAATGGCCTCGATCACGCCAAAAATTAAGCCGGTACGCAATGCTTCTTTAAACGGTGGACGATGCAGTGAGGCACCTTTGCCAATAGCCGCGGCGAAGGCGTCCATCGACATGCCAAAGGCGAGAATAAGAATTGCGTATGTGTTCATAAAACAGACCAGTTAAGCCTTTCAAGAGCAATAAAGGCTATTAATTAAAAGAGGCCGCTAGTCTGCCATAAAAACTTAAATAAAAAAACCATATTTTTCATGTACTTATAGCAAGTGGTAAGATACATAGCCCAGGCTATACTTGGGCAAAACTTCCCCAATAACGTTAAGGTTTAATCGCCTAAGTAATGAAAACATTCAGTAATTATAAAAACTTAATCGAAATAGGGTTATTTGACTTTAGATGAGGAGTGCCCCGCAGAGGCAGCCGCGGGGCTGAGGGATGCCGAAATTAAATTAATCGATTAGCGCGCCTCCTTCGATATCCACCACTGAACCGGTGACAAACGGATTATCAATGATAAAGAGATATCCTTTGGCGATATCCTCTGCGCGTCCCCAGGTTTTGGCCGGCAAAGAAGCCGCCGCTTTCTCCAGCATTTGCTGGCGTGCTTCGGGGGCCATAGCCGCATAGGCTTCGGTATCGGTAAGCCCCGGACTCACGGCATTAACGCGCAGCGGTGAGAGCTCTTTGGCCATAATCTTGACTGCTGCCTCCAGAGCGGCATTGATGGTCGTTTTCACCATCGTGCCCGCGACGCTGCGACGCGCCAAAAAGCCGCTGGTCAACGTCAGGGTGCCGCCTGTTTTGACCTGACTCGCAAGATGCTGTACCACGGCAAGGCTGCCCCAGAACTTGGTGTCAAAGGCCTGTTTTGCCGCTGAAAGGTCGAGCGCGCTGAGTGTGCCGCCCGGCGCCAGTGAACCCGCTGTTACGACGATATGGTCAACCTGGCCCAACGTTTTCGACAGCTCGTGCAACGCTCCCTCATTGGCGATATCCAAGGCTATCGTCTCAATCTGCGCATCAGAAGTTCGCAACGTTTCAGCCGCACGCTGTAGCTTTTCGCCGTTGCGACCGGCAAGGATCAAACTATCTCCCCGTGCGGCCAGCTGTTGCGCTACCGCGAAACCAATGCCCGATGCGCCGCCGATAATCAAAGTACGTTGTTTGCTCATGATTGATTCCTTATTGACACAATAAAATAGAGTGAGTGTTCAGGCACCCTTTTGCGCCTGCATAAGAGGGATGTATTGACTTTACCTCTGCAACCCGCATTTGATAATGACGACAAAAACTGATTCTCTATTCAGGAAATCCGAATAATATGGGCAAGCTTGAAGATATGGCCTTACTGGTCGAAGTGGTGGAGGCGGGCGGTCTGGCTGCGGCAGGCAGACGGATGAATTTGTCTCCGGCGACCATGACGGCGCGTCTAAAGGCGCTGGAGGAGCGCTATCAGACCCGGCTATTTAATCGCTCGACGCGCTCAATTGCGCTGACACGAGCAGGAGAAGAGTTTTATCATTCGGCGCTACGCGTGCTGGAGGAGATGGTGCAGGCCGAAGCTAAACTGACGCAAAAAGAGGGCGCATTGAGTGGGACACTGCGTATTTCTGCCCCTTCCGATTTCGGTCGTCAGTATCTGTCACCGGCGCTGCTCGACTTCGCAAAGTTATGGCCCGAAGTGAAGATTTCGGTGTTTTTGAGCGAAGATGTCGTAGATCTTATAGCCCATCGTCTGGATATGAGCATCCGCTTTGGCAATCTCCCGGACAGCAATCTGGTGACCCGTTTTATTAAAGCTAATCGCCGAGTGATAGTCGCCTCACCGGCCTATCTGGAGAAACACGGGGTACCGGATGCGCCGCAGGCGCTGCATCATCACCGCTGCCTTGCGCTGCAGAGTCGCGGTACGTTGCTCAATGAATGGCGTTTTGACAAAGAGGGCGCACCTGAAACCGTGCGCGTTACGCCCGTCATGGTATGCGATGACGGGGCACTGCTGCGCCAATGGGTGCTGGCGGGCGCAGGGATAGCCAGTAAATCCTGGTGGGACGTCAAGCGAGACGTCGAACAGGGGCGGCTCAAGGTTTTGTTGGCCGACTGCTTTCTGGGCTTTAGCCGTCATGATAAAAAGCAGGTTGGGCTACAGTTTGTCTATCCGCAGCGCCGTTTTCAGCCGTTGCAGGTCTCGACCTTTAGTGAATTTTTCATTCAGTGGCTCGAAAAGGAATAACCTTAGTCTGGATTGCTGGCATCAAACGCCAGCCGCGCCTGTTCAACCTGCGGCAGATAGTTACGCGTCCAGTCATACAACGCCTTGAACGGCTCTTTCAGCGTGCGCCCGAGCGGCGTGATTTCATATTCAACGGCGATAGGCGAGGAGGTAATAACTCGCCGTTCGATAATGCCGTTACGCTGTAGGCGGCGCAGGCTCTGGGTCAGCGCCTTTTGGGTGATGCCTTCCAGCTCACGTTTGAGCATATTGAAACGCAGAGGTTTTTCACACAGCTGTGCGAGTATCAGCACCGACCATTTATCGGCAATCTGGTCGAGCAAGAGACGGTGAGGGCAGTTAATCCCGGTAACAGGTTGTATTTCGGACATCGTGGTTTCCATGGAGATACCTGGTAGCTGTAAAGTGCCTAATTGACACCTAGTATACACATTATACTATGAATGCCGATAACCTAAACGGAGAAATACCCTGTGAGCAGATCAAACGTAGACGCCCTGTTTCAACCCTTTCATCTGAAAGGCCTGTCACTGAAAAACCGAATCGTTATGGCTCCGATGACCCGTTCCTTCGCGCCAAACGGCGTGCCGGGTGAAAATATTGCCGCCTATTATCAGCGCCGCGCCGAGGGCGAAGTCGGACTTATCCTCTCCGAAGGGACGGTTATCAATCGCCCCGCGTCGCGAAACGATGCCAACATTCCGTTCTTCCACGGCGACGAGGCGCTTAAAGGCTGGAAAAAGGTCATCGATGAAGTGCACGCCGCGGGCGGCAAGATGGGGCCACAGCTGTGGCATACCGGCTCGGTGGTCAGCTTCCTGACCGACTGGGTGCCTGAATCCCCGGTCGAAAGCCCATCAGGCCTGATAGCTCCCGGCGAACCGCGCGGTGAGGCCATGAGCGATGAGACCATTGCCGACACTATCGCCGCCTTCGCTCAGGCCGCGGCCGACGCCAAACGTTTAGGTTTTGACGTCGCGGAAATTCACGGCGCGCACGGTTACCTGATTGACCAATTCTTCTGGGCCGGAACCAACCAGCGTACCGATGCTTACGGGGGCGCCACGCTCAAGCAGCGTTCGCGCTTTGCGGCCGAGGTGGTGAAGGCAATGCGCGAAGCCGTCGGGCCTGAGTTCCCGCTCATTTTGCGCGTCAGCCAGTGGAAACAGCAGGACTATTCCGCACGTCTTGCCCCGACGCCACAGGAGATGACCGACTGGTTGCTGCCATTGGTTGAGGCCGGTGTGGATATTCTGCACTGTTCACAGCGCCGCTTCTGGGAGCCAGAATTCCCTGAAATTGACGGCGAGAGCGGGTTGAATTTTGCCGGCTGGGCCAAGAAGTTGACCGGTGCCGCCACCATCAGCGTCGGATCCGTTGGCCTGTCGGGCGACTTTATGTCCGCCTTTGCCGGTGAAAGCTCGCACCCTGCCAGCCTTGATAAGTTGATCGAACGTCTGGAGCGCAACGAGTTCGACCTGATTGCCGTCGGTCGCGCACTGTTGAGCGATCCACATTGGGTTACGAAAATCCGCACCGGTAATCAGGCCGCACTCAAAGACTTCACCGCCGAGGCGCTGCGAGAGTTGGTGTAAACCTCTGCGTTAAGCCCCGGAATTCGGGGGGCCGCTCGCTGCTTATTTTCGGCTCCAGAAATTAAGCAGCGGCGTGACCGTAATTCCATGCACCAATACGCTGGCGGTAATAATCGTCAGCGCGCAGTTGGTCATTATTGTCGCCTCGCTGCCCTGCATGCCGTGCGTGTAAGCATAGGCAATATAGTTGAGACTCCCGATGCCACGTATTCCCAGCCAGCCAAATAATATGCGCTGCTGACGAGAATAAGACGAACGCCAGGTCGATAAATACACCGCTAACGGTCGGATAATAAAGAATAAAATAAATGCCAGAATAAGGCCCATGAATTCCCAATGCTGGGCCAGCGTGACGCCTAATACAATCACAATCGCGGCGGCGAAGAGTCGCTCAATCGTATCGCCGAAAGACAGCGCATCACCAATCAGCAGGCCCATGGATTTTAGCGGGCTTCGTTGCTCGATAGCGTGGCGCAGATGCGGGTTGATCATCATCTCGGCGGGGGGATTTTCCTCCTGCTCCTCTTCAGCCGGATTCTTTTTCTGCACTTTAAGCTCGGCGCTACGCAGGCCCACACCGGCGGCAAAGGCGGCCAAAAAGCCCGAAGCATCGACCGAGATAGCTAGCGCAAAGCTTAGGCAGATCAACGATAAGGCAATAAAATCGCTGGGCGCAACCTCACCCTGTGCATGCCGCCAATGGGTAGAAATAAGCCCGATAAGCCGGCCAAGACCGTAGCCAATCCCCAGTCCGGCAACCAGCGACCACACGACGTCAATCGTGAACCAGTGGACAAGCGCCTGCGTCGAGAGTGCCCCCTCGGCGTTGTGCCACAGCAGCGCCAGCATCAGTAAAGGAAGCGCCGTACCGTCATTAAGCCCTGCCTCGCTCGACAGAGAAAGCCGCAGACTGTCGTCATCACGCGCATCGTTGATGGCGATAAGACTGGCTAACACCGGGTCGGTCGGGGCGATAATGGCCGCGAGCGCCAGTGAAATCGGCCAGGATAATCCGGTCAGATAGTGGGCAATCACCATGACGCCCAGCACAGTGAGGATCATTCCTGGAATGGCGAGCCGAACGCCTATACGCCAGATGCTGGCCCGCAGCGGTAAGCGTATCTTCAGGCCAGTAATAAACAGCGAGGTCGCGATGGCGATTTCTGTAATACGGCTGACGATCGTCGAGTGGGCCAGAACGTCAATATTAAGCACGTTGAAGCCCCACGGGCCGCAGGCGACGCCGACCAGCAAATAAATACCGAAAATAGGGACCGGTGTGCGATTTATCCAGCCGTAAGAGAGCGACATTAGCAGGAGTAAACCGCCCGTTGCTGCAGTCCATGCGAGATAATTCATACTTCCCCTTGTGTGTAATAAAATAATGAAAAGAATAAAGCTAAGTGTTTTCCTAACCCATTATAGTACAGACGAAAAAATACCCGCACGAGGCGGGCAAAGTCGCTTAGAACACAGGGAGTAATAACTGTTTAAAACCTAGCAGAGATTTTTTAATTCGCTATCGTAAGGGATAAATAATATCCGTTAATAAGTCTGCTACCACTTCACCGCGCTTTGCTGCCAGGCCAGCACCCTGTCACGTACGGCAAACAGCAGCGTAATCAGCGACGAGAACAATAAGGCCATGACGATCAGCGCACCATACATATTGGCGTAGGCCGCCCAGCCCTGCGCCCACTGTAGATACCAGCCAAGGCCAGACTTGACCCCCATCATCTCCGCCGCGACCAGCACCGAGAAAGATGCCCCCAGCCCCATAAACAGCCCGACAAACACGTGCGGCAGTGACGCCGGAACCGCGACGCGCAGAATCAGGAACACATTGCTGGCCCCCAGCGTTCTGGCAACATCGTAATAGCGACTATCCACGCTTGAGACACCGGACCAGGTCAATACGGTGACCGGGAACCAGGTTGCCAGAGCGATAAGAAATATTGCCGCCGAGAAGCTTGAAGGGAAGAAGTACAGCGACAGCGGCAGTAGGGCGGTGGAAGGCACCGGACCCAAAAAACGCAGGATCGGATGCACCCAATACCCCAATCCGCGCGACCAGCCGATCGCCACGCCGGTGACAAATCCGCTGATGCTGCCAAAAATAAAGCCTAGCGCCAGAAGTCTCAGCGAGTTCAACACGCTGTCGCCAAGCCGATACCAGTCGGTTGCATAGGCTTCGACCAATGCACGAGGCGGCGCAAAGAACGGGGCAGGCAGCAGTGCAAGTTTGGCGGTCACCGTTTCCCAAATGGCAATCAACACCGCTAACGCCACTAACCAGCGTGCCGCCCGCTGTAACGGCGAAAACAGCCAGCGCCACTGCACCACAAGGCCCAGTAATACTGCGACGGTGAGCAGGGCCGAGAAGAGGGCGAACAGGCGATGAGTCTCGCCTACAAAGCGCGGCGTTGCAAAGCCGACCGGTTTGTCCGGCCAGAAAACCATGAGCGCCACCAGGCCCCACCAGGCGAGGAGGGCGATACCCAATGCGGGCGTCAGCGCCAGCTTCTGGCCTTTCAGAGCCGGGCTTTTTAGTCTGTCGAGCGTATCACTGGACATGGCAACTCCTTATTAGCCCATCTTCATGTTCATGGCATCGTGCGAGGCCGGAAGCAGGTTCGGCACGTAGTGATCGGCAAACTGCTGGGCGTTGGTCTCAGGGCGTATAACGTTGATAAGCTTCAGCTCGTTAACGTAGGTCGCCACTTCACTGCGCAGTTGCTCACCGGTTGAGTGATGATTGTGGGTATGTTCCTTGAGCATCGCGGTGATGTCGTCAATCGGTACATTGCCCGGCACATAAGGGGCGAAGATTTTGGCGGTTTCGGCCGGGTTATCCGCCGTCCACTGCTGCGCGTCGACAATCGCCTGAGTGATGGCACGCGCCACCGCCGGATTATCGCGCACCAGCGAGCCTCGCAGACCCAGCACGCAGCAGGTCATGGTGTGGTATTCGCCGCTCATGTTGTTGTCCACCTCTTGCAGGTCGTAGCGATGCTTGATGAGCCATCCCTGCGGATCGTCGCTGGCAATCGCCTGCACTTCCCCCTTCTTCAGGGCCTCACCAAACAGGTCGGCCGGATACTGCACCCAGTTCACCTGTTTGTCGGGATCGATCCCTTGTTTCGCCAGCTGGATAGCAAAGAAGTTACGCAGCGGGCTGGCCTGATCGCTCACCGCCACGTTTTTGCCCACCAGATCTTTCACGCTGTTGATACCGGAATTTTTGGCGGCCAGCAGGCGCATACAGCCGCCGTGGGTGCCCACGGTCAGGTCAACGTCGAAGCCCTGTTCAAGCGGTTTGAGCCAGCGCAGTGCCATGCCTATACCGCCGTCGGCCTGTCCGGTGGCAATCGCCTGTAACAGCGAATCAGTGGGGCCGCTGAAGTTAACCGGCTCCACGTTCAGGCCATATTTTTTGAAGAATCCCTGTTTTAAGGCGACGGAAATGGGGGCCTGACATACCGCCGTCTGGCCCCACGCCAGTTTGACCGTCGTCAGCTTGCCCGCGTCGACGGGCGCGGTGTCGGCCCAGGCGGGAAAGACCGAGGAGAGGCCAAGCCCTGCGCCAAGTAATCCCGCCCGTTGAATAAAAGCACGCCGTGAAGAGTCGGTATATCCTGCCATATTTAATTCCGCCATTGTTTATAAATAAAATACTTCAGGGGTAAAGGAACATTCATTGTAAGAAACTATTTTGAATTAACGTTTAATGTTGCAGGTTTAGATAGACGGATAAAATAACAATAGTGCATTAATATTTTCATCTCTCGCTTATTCACTTTTCAGGTTAGCTTTGCTGTTATTAAGCATTTACCTTTACCTCAAAAACCGGAATATTTTATTTCAGAACAACCATCAATGGGGTAGGCCATGTCTTCAGGCGACACAATTAAAAGCACCACAGGGTTGGCGCTGGATATTAATCAGGTGAGCCACGCATTTTATCTGGAAGGAAAAACGCTTCCGGTGCTTGAAGATGTTTCCCTGAAAGTTGAACCCGGTGAGTTTGTCGCGCTGCTCGGTCCATCAGGCTGTGGGAAATCCACGCTGTTGCGCCTCGTAGCCGGGCTGGATAACCCGATCGCGGGTGATATTTTTGAGGACGGACGCCCGCTGTTGCAGCCCGATCCCAGCCGCGTAGTGGTGTTTCAGGATCCGACGCTTTACCCATGGCGCAGCGTGTGGGGCAACGTCTCTCTGGGGCTGCAAACGCGCGGTAAACTGACCGACGACGGCCGCAGCCACGTTGACAAGACGCTGGAAAAGGTCGGGCTTAGCCAGTTCGCCAACGCCTGGCCACATCAGCTCTCTGGCGGCATGGCGCAGCGCACCGCACTTGCCCGCGCACTGGTTAATCATCCGCGTCTGCTCATCCTCGACGAACCGCTCGGTAAACTGGACTCGCTCACCCGCATTCGCATGCAGCAGGAGTTGGTGAACCTGTGGCGCGAACAGCGTTTTACCACGCTGATGGTGACGCACGACGTTGAAGAGGCGCTGCTGATGGCGAATCGGGTGGTGGTCTTTAGCCCACGTCCGGCCCGAATCATTGAAACTATCGATGTTCCCTTACCCTACCCGCGACGTCGTGATGACCCGCGCCTGGTTGAATTACGTACTCAGGCGCTGCAGTTGCTCGGCGCCGACGTTCCCGTTGCCTGATTATGTGTGGAGCACACCATGACAATTCATAATGGAATTACTGAACTGGTTGGACAGACGCCGTTATTAAGGCTCAAGCGGTTTAGCCAGGAAAATAAATTAAACGTTGACCTGCTTGCCAAGCTGGAATATTTCAATCCCAACCACAGTATTAAAGACCGCATTGCGCTGGCAATGATTGAGGCCGCCGAACGTTCCGGTAAATTAAAGCCGGGTGTCACGCTGGTGGATACCACCAGTGGAAATACCGGTATTGGTCTTGCGGCCATCGCGGCGTCTAAGGGATATAAATTCCGCGTTTATTTACACGACAAACTGAGTGAGGAGCGATTCGCTATTCTCAGCGCTTTCGGTGCCGAAATTATTCCGTTTAGCCAAGTGCCCGGTTTCGATAAAATCCTTGAGGAGAGCGACGGGGACTTCGTGGCCGCCGCCAAATGGCTGGCTGACAATGTTATCCTCAAGGAACCCAATATCTTCTTCACCTATCAACTGGAGAACCCGGCTAACCCGCAGGCACACTATGAGAGCACGGGGCCGGAAATCTGGCAGCAGACCTCGGGGCAGGCCGACATCGTTGTCGCCTCGGTGGGCACCGGCGGAACGCTGTCAGGGACAGGGCGTTATCTGCGCCAGCTCAAGCCGGACATTAAGCTTATCGCCGTTGAACCGGGGAGACATTCAATTCCCGACAAAGATAACCCTGAGGTCAGGGAAATTACCGGCGTTCATGCCTTCAGCACCGTGACACCCGAGCGCGTGCCGCTGACGCTGGACCGTGAGCTGTTTGATGAAGTCGTGGCGGTTGAAAGCTGGCAGGCCGTTCAGGCCGCGCGAGAAGTGGCAAAAACCGACGGTATTCTGATTGGCGAATCTTCGGGTGCCGTGCTGCATGCGGCACGCGAGATTGCGCGTCGCCCGGAGAATGCGGGTAAACGCATTGTGACCCTTCTTGCCGACAGCGGGTTGACCTACCTCTCTACCGGTCTGTTTAATCCGCAGCTGAGCGTCGAACAAATCAAGATTGAGGCATTGCTAAAAAGTCAGGTGCTGGCCTGAGAAAGGCACAAATTTAGAGAAGATTAAATAGAGTCTGCCCCGCAAGGGGCAGACTTTTTGCTATCAGTGTTTGTCCAATGACCAGGTCGCGCTACTGACATTAACGGGGGTCGGCAGCAGGCCAACCTGGGTGAATTTATCCGCTAACACCTGTTGACTCTTGAATACTGCTGGAGTCATACGCTGCGCGTCATAAGGCATTCTTGCTAACGCTTTTGCCCAGATGTTTTTCGCCAGACCGGTTGATTTCGACAGGATCTCCGCCGTCTCATCGTGATGCTGATTTGCCCAGTCACTGGTGGCCTTAAGCTCGGTAACCAGTTTTTCAGCGGTTTGCGGATAGGTGTCGGCAAATTTACGACTGGCGAGGAAGAAGGTGTAGTGCGGCACAAGACCTTCGGCGTTCTGCACTTCTCGTGCCTTGGCGTTGGTTTCTACCTCAGCCAGGAACGGGTCCCAGATAACCCAGGCGTCGATATCGCCACTCTGGAAGGCGGCGCGAGCGTCGCCCGGCACCAGATACACCGGCTTGATGTCCTTGTAGCTCAGCCCGGCCTTTTCCAGCGCCGCGACCAGTAAGTAGTTAACGTCTGAGCCTTTGTTAAGCGCAACGCGTTTGCCCTTCAGGTCGGCGACGGTTTTGATCGGCGAATTTTCGGGTACCACGATAGCTTCGGTTTGCGGATTCGGCACGGAGTGGGCGAGATAGACCAGATCAGCATGGGCTGCCTGTGCGATAACCGGCGGTGCATCTCCGGTGGCGGCCAGATCGATACTGCCCACGTTCAGGCCTTCAAGCATCTGTGGACCGGCGGTGAATTCGACCCAGTGCACGTCGATCCCCTGTTTCTTGAAATCGTTGTCCAGCGTGCCGCGATACTTCAGCAGGGCGAAGATATTGGCCTTTTGATAGCCGATGTTGACTACCTTGGGCGCGGTTTCGGCCTGAGCCGCCTGGAACGAACCGAGCAAAACGGCGGCAGTCAGCGCGCCGAGAATGAATTTTTTCATCGTTATTTTCCTGCAGATTATATTTCTAAAAGTTAGGTTGTTGGCAAAACATAACAAAATACGGAATAAGCGCTTAATAGAATAACGTCATAAGTTAGATTCATTTTTGTGCTGTCAGGGCGGTGAGTCGGACCAGACGGCATCGCGCACCTTGATAGCACGAGGCAACAGCCCCAGCGCATAAAATCGGTCGGCGATGGCCTGCTGGTCGCGAATGATTGCAAGATCCATTCTCTGCGTCTGGTGGCTGCGGCGGGCGAGGGCGTGGGTCAATGAGTCGGTCGCCAGACCCAGTTCAGCGGAAAGCAGGTTAGCGGCCTCAAGGCGGTTGGCGTCGATATAGCGCCCGGTTTGCACCAGCGCCCCCATTAACTGATGCAGCAGGTCGCTGGAGTGCGCCGCAAAATCACGGTGCGCGAGGTAAAACTGATGGTTGTTGACGCGCCCAGTGCCGTTGGCAATCACTCGCAGCTGCCCGCAGCGCTCGGCGTCGCTCAGTAGCGGATCCCACATCATCCAGGCATCGACGGCATGGTGGTCACTCGGCGTCAGCGGATATTTTGGCGGAGAGTAAACCACGCGCACGTCATCCAGGGTCAGTCCGACCTCGTCAAGGATTTGCACCAGCAGGTAGTGCACGTTGGAACCTTTATTCACCGCGATACGTTTACCGCGCAGACTCGCGATGTCTTTAATCGGACTGTCGTTGGCGACCAGCAGCGCCACGCTTTGGGGTGCCGCAGGCTCCCATGCCACGTAAAGCACCCGGTTATCGTTGGCTTGGGCAAACAGCGGCGGCACTTCACCCGTGGTACCAAAATCTATCTCGCCGTTGCTCAGCGCGTGCAGCAGCTGCGGTCCCGCGGGGAATTCACTCCACAGCACGCTGACGCCGCTGTCGGCAAACTGCGCCTCAAGCGATTGACGTGCCTTGAGGATCCCCAGATTACCAAATCTCTGATAGCCGATGCGCAGTTCCCGCTCGTGTGGCGGGCGATGTGCGTGAGTGCGTTGTCCGCTTCCGGCGAGACTGCGACGCGGTTTAATCAGCCCCAGATGACCCAGATGGGTACGCAGCGTATTGCGGCTGACGCCCAGTAGGGTAGCGGTTTGCAGCTGATTGCTGCCGCTGATTTCGAAAGCGTTGCGCACCAGCGCGTCAATAACCCGCTGGTAAATCTGCGTTTCACCGCTCTCGAGCTGCTGGCGCATAAACTCGTCGAGCGCGGCCTCACCCAGCGGCAGTGAATCTGCACCGAGCGGGCTAAGGCGCAGCTGACGCGGGCTAATAATCGGCTCTTTGCTCAGCAGCACCGCGTTGTGCAGAGTATTTTCCAACTCACGAATGTTGCCCGGCCAGGGGTACTCCATCAGCGTGGCGACGGTCTCCTCGCTCATGCGCAGCTGAGGGCGACCCAGACGTCGTGCATAGAGGCGCAGAAAGTGTTCGGCCAGCAGGGGAATGTCTTCTTGGCGTTGGCGCAAAGGCGGCAGGGTTACGGCCGCCACGTTGAGACGATAATAAAGGTCCTCTCGAAAACGGCGCTCGCGAATGGCCTGCGCCAGGTCGACGTGGGTGGCGGCAATGACCCGCACATTCACTTTTACGGCGCGATGTGACCCGACCCGCGTGACTTCGCGCTCCTGTAACACGCGCAGCAGTTTTACCTGTAGCGGCAGACTCAGCTCGCCAATCTCATCCAGCAGCAGCGTGCCGCCCTCGGCGGCCTCAAACCAGCCCTGATGGCGCTCGCGTGCGCCGGTAAAAGCGCCTTTCTCATGCCCGAACAGCTCCGACTCCGCCAGACTTTCGGTCAGTGCGCCGCAGTTCACCGCCAGAAACGGCTGCTGTCGACGCGGGCTGTGATGATGTAAATAGCGAGCAACTCCCTCTTTACCGGTACCGGTTTCACCGACTATCAATACCGTGGCGTCGGTTGGCGCGAGGCGGTCGAGCACGCTTTGAAAGGCAATCGAGGCGGGATCGATAAGCGTTGGGCCATGATTCTGCATCATTCACTCCTGAGGTGAGAGGGAAGCAAACAATACCGCCCTGAAAGCGGTTCGGCGAGAGGCCCAAAAGTCAAATTGCTGCATTTGCAGCAGCGCAGGCACAGCGATTGTTGCAAATGCAGCAAATTATTCGAGAGGGAATATTTATAAATAATTGAAATGTAATAAAAATAAATTTTCTGCGAAGTGGCACACTTCCTGCAATTCCATTTATAACCAAACTGTGAATTTGTATCTAATAAATTCAGATATCGTTATATAGGAAATGGATAATGAGTGAATCAGCGCAGGAAAACATCAACGTATTCTGGTTTTTGCCGACCCACGGAGACGGCCGTTACCTTGGCACCACCGAAGGCGGCCGCCCGGTCGACTTGCCTTACCTGCAACAGGTGGCACTCGCCGCCGATAATCTCGGCTACTACGGCGTGCTGATCCCGACCGGAAAAAGCTGTGAAGATTCCTGGCTGGTCGCCTCCGCGCTGGCACCTATCACCAAAAAGCTGCGTTATCTGGTGGCGGTGCGCCCAGGCCTACAGCCGCCTACGCTGGCGGCACGCATGGCGGCCACGCTTGACCGGCTTTCCGAGGGACGATTGTTGATTAACGTGGTGACCGGCGGCGATCCCGTTGAGAACAAAGGCGACGGCATTTTCCTCAGCCACGGCGAGCGCTACAAGGTAACGAAAGAGTTTCTTGAGGTGTATTCACGCCTGCTGAAGGGCGAAAAGGTCGATTTCCACGGCGAGCATATTCGGGTGGAAGGCGCCGAGGTGCTGTTCCCTCCGGTCCAGCAGGACGGTCCACCGCTCTATTTCGGCGGCTCTTCCGAAGAAGCTATCGACGTGGCGGCCAATCAGATTGATACCTATCTCACCTGGGGCGAGCCGGTGGAGCAGGTGGCCGAGAAACTGGCCGTGGTGCGCCAGCGTGCCGAAGAGCGTGGTCGTACACTCAGCTACGGGATCCGTCTGCACGTGATCGTGCGTGAAACCGAGGAGGAGGCCTGGGCCGCCGCCGACCGACTTATCGCGCATCTGGATGAAGACACGATTGCCGCCGCGCAGAAAATCTTCGCGCGGATGGACTCCACCGGACAGGCCCGCATGAGTGCACTGCACGGCGGTTCACGCGATTCACTGCGCATTGGGCCGAATCTCTGGGCGGGCGTGGGGCTGGTGCGCGGCGGTGCCGGTACCGCCTTGGTGGGCAATCCGCAGCAGGTTGCGGAACGCATTCGCGAATATCAGGCGCTGGGCATCGAAAACTTTATTTTCTCCGGCTATCCGCACCTCGAAGAGGCGCATCGCTTTGCCGAGCTGGTGATGCCGCTGCTGCCGTTGGCCTCGAACGCCGAAAAGCGTCAGCGCACCGTGAATACCGGACCTTTTGGCGAAACCATCGGCGGCGACCGTCGTCCCGTGAAGCAGACTAGCGCAAGCTAAGGAAAATCCCATGAGCCAATCTTCTCTCGAACAACCGATTCAGTTTGCCTATTGGGTGCCTAACGTCTCCGGCGGGCTGGTCATCAGCAATATTGATCAACGCACCGGCTGGGACTTCGAGTACAACCGCAAACTGGCACAGATTGCCGAGCGCGCCGGGTTCGACTACGCGCTGACGCAGATTCGTTTCACCGCCGGTTATGGCGCAGACAACCAGCATGAGTCGGTCAGTTTCTCCCACGGCCTGCTGGGCGCGACCGAGAAACTCAAGGTGATTGCCGCGCTGCTGCCGGGGCCGTGGAATCCGACGCTGGCGGCCAAGCAAATAGCCACTATTAGCCATCTGACCAACGCCCGCATCGCGGTGAATATCGTCAGCGGCTGGTTTCGCGGCGAGTTCAAGGCCATCGGTGAGCCTTGGCTGGACCACGAGGAGCGCTATCTGCGTTCTGAAGAGTTCATCCGCTGCCTGCGTGGTATCTGGCAGGAGGAGAGCTTTAACTTCGCCGGTGATTTCTACCGTTTTCGCGACTATGTGATGAAACCGAAGCCGCTTAATCCGCTGCCGGAGATTTTCCAGGGCGGCAGCTCTCGCGCGGCACGCGACATGGCGGCCCGCGTTTCCGACTGGTACTTCACTAACGGCAACAGCGTTGAAGGTATTCGCCAGCAGGTTGAGGATATTCAGCTCAAGGCGGCCGCCAACCAGCATCAGGTGAAGATTGGCGTCAACGGCTTTGTGATTGCCCGCGATACGGAACAACAGGCGCAGCAAGTGCTGCAAGACATCGTCGCGCAGGCCAATCCTGACGCGGTAAAAGGCTTCCAGCATGAGGCGAAAAACGCAGGTAGCGCGTCGCCGGAAGGTGAGGGCAACTGGGCGAAATCTACCCTCGAAGACCTGGTGCAGTACAATGACGGCTTCAAAACCAATCTGATCGGCACGCCGCGCCAGATTGCTGAACGTATTATTGCGCTGAAAAAAGCCGGTGTGAGCCTGATGCTGCTGGGCTTCCTGCATTTTCAGGAAGAGGTGGAGTTCTTTGGCCGTGAGGTTATTCCGCTGGTGCGCGAGCTTGAGCGTCAGCAACAGCCGGAGCTGAGTCATGGCTGAGCGGCATATCGTTATCGTCGGCGGCGGTTTTTCCGGCACCGCGCTGGCGATTCATCTTGCGCGCAGCGGCCACGCTGGCCTGAAGGTGACGGTTATCGAACCGCGCGAGCAGTTGGGACGCGGCGTTGCCTATGGCACCCGTGACCCTTCGCACCGCATCAACGTTCCGGCTGAACGCATGCATCTTTCGGCCGCCGAAGAGGGTGATTTCGACCGCTGGTTCCGTGCCTCGCCTGCCTGTCAAATTGACGCAGAGGCCCGCTGGCACGACGGCAAGCTGTATCCGCAGCGCGCCCAGTTTGGTGCCTACCTCAACGAGCTTTACCGCCTTGCCGCCGCGTCCTCAGCGGTGAAACTGCACCACGTGCGTGACCGCGCCGTTGCATTGGAAAACGGCGCGGTGATCACCGCCTCAGGCCAAGGCTATCGGGCGGATGACGTGGTGCTGGCCATCAGCCACCCGCCTCCGGCATTGCCTTCGTTGCTGAAACATTTAACGCATTCGCGCGCGCTGGTCGCTAACCCGTGGCGGGTTGACGCGCTGGCGGGCGTCGTGCCCACGGACCGCGTGGCGATTATCGGCAGCGGGCTCACCATGTCTGACGTGGTGGCCTCTCTGCATCGGCAGGGGCATCGCGGTGAAATCACAGCATTTTCGCGTCGTGGGCAGCTGCCGCGTCCGAACCTCAGCGGACAGTTTGCGCCGCGTGCGCTGGACTATTCGCGTCCGCAGGCTGCCACCGTGCGTGGTTGGCTACGGCGTGTCCGTGATGAAATTAAAGCCGCCGCCGCGCTGAATCTGCCGTGGCAGCTGGTGCTGGATGATATTCGCAGCAACGGCCAGCGCCTGTGGCAGCAGTTTTCGCTGAAAGAGCAACAGCGTTTCCTGCGCCATCTTCGTCCATGGTGGGACGTGCACCGCTACCGCATCGCGCCGCAGGTCAGTGCGGTGCTGGAACAGCTTCAGGACGACGGACGATTGACGGTGAAGGCCGCGCGTTTGGTCAAGGCCGAAGACAACCAAGGGCGAATCACGCTGACGCTACAGCCGCGCGGTGCCACGCCTGAGTCTCTGACGGTGGATAAAATTATTGTTACCACCGGTCCTGCGCATGGCGCGCTGCTGAGCAGCGATGCGTTGCTTAGCCAACTGGCGACGCAGGGAGCCATTCAGGCCGATCCGCTGGCGCTGGGCATCTGGGTGAACGCCCAGTCACAGACGCTGAATATTCACGGCAACGCCAACCCGCATTTATACGTGGTCGGCCCGGCCGCGCGTGGCCGCTTTGGTGAGCTGATGGGCCTGCCGCAGGTTGCAGAACACGCCGAAACGCTGGCGCGTAGTCTGTTAGACACGGCCTCATTTCCTCAGGCGGGACGATGTCCGGCTTCACTGAAAACCCTCTGAGCAGTTGCTTATTTTTCTGATTTTTTTCTGATTTTAATGACCACAATCACGGCTGATTCAGGCAGCGGACGCTGCCTCTCTCGCCCAGGGAGTACGCTATGTCTTCACAAAAAGATCTGTCTTCACAAAACAATTTATCTTCACAAAACATGGTGTCATCGCAGCGTGAAATTCGCCTAAACGCTTTTGATATGAACTGTGTTGGCCACCAGTCTCCCGGTCTCTGGGCCCATCCGCGCGATCGTTCATGGCAGTACAAGGATTTGGAATATTGGACCGATCTCGCTCGCCTGCTCGAACGCGGCAAGTTTGACGGCCTTTTTATCGCCGACGTGCTGGGCGTGTATGACGTGCTCAACGGCAACAACGACGCGGCAATTCGTAATGCGACGCAGGTACCGGTTAACGATCCGCTGGCGCTTATTACGCCAATGGCCCTGGTCACCGAACATCTTGGATTTGGTCTGACGGCGTCGCTGTCGTTTGAGCATCCTTATCCTTTTGCACGCCGTCTTTCGACGCTGGACCATCTGACCAAAGGCCGGGTGGGCTGGAATATCGTGACCTCTTATCTTGAGAGCGGCGCACGCAATATCGGCTATAAGGCACAGACCGATCACGATGCGCGCTACGACTACGCCGACGAATATTTGCAGGTGGTTTACAAGCTGCTCGAAGGCAGCTGGGAGGAGGGCGCGGTGCTGCGCGACCGCGAGCGCGGCATCTTCAGCGATCCGAGCAAAATTCATCCTATTAACCACCAGGGCACCTTCTTCCAGGTTCCCGGTATTCACCTGTGCGAACCCTCGCCACAGCGCACGCCGGTGCTCTATCAGGCGGGCGCGTCGAGCCGTGGCAAACAGTTTGCCGCCGAGCATGCCGAATGCGTGTTCGTGGCCGTACCGTCCAAGGTACTGCTGAAGAAGACCGTCGCCGATATCCGCCGCCGCGCCGCCGAAGCGGGGCGAGATCCGCGCAAAATTCTCATTTTCAATTTGCAAACGGTGATCGTCGGCGAGACCGACCTCCAGGCGCAGGCCAAATGGCAGGAATACAAAAGCTATGTCAGCTATGAGGGGGCATTGGCGCTGATTTCGGGCTGGACGGGCATCGACTTTGGTCAATATCAACCCGACCAGGTGCTGAAACACTTGCACACCAACGCCATTCAGTCGGCGGTAGAAACTTTCTCGACCGCTGATCCAAACCGTCAGTGGACGGTGCAGGGGCTGGCCGACTGGGTCGGCATCGGCGGTTTTGGTCCGCTCATCGTCGGCAGCGCCGAGACGGTGGCCGACGAGCTGCAAAGCTGGGTCGAAGAGACAGACGTCGACGGCTTCAATCTGGCTTATGCCGTGACCCACGAAACTTTCACCGACGTTGTGGACCTGCTGGTTCCTGAGTTGCAAAAGCGCGGTGCCTACAAGAAGGACTATCAGCAAGGGACGCTGCGCGAAAAGCTGTTCAATCAGGGGCCGCGTTTGCAGGTTCCGCACCCCGGCACCGGTTATCGTCACCGCGCCGAGAAACAAGCCCAGCCTGAGGGAGCGGCGGAATCATGATTGAAATCGATAATCTGCATAAGCACTATCCGGCACCGGCGGCCAAGGGCAAAAACATCGAGGTGCTAAAAGGGATTTCTCTCACCGTGCCTTCGGCCTCGATAACCGCCGTGGTCGGACCGAGCGGTGCGGGGAAATCCACGCTGGCAAAGTGCATCAGCCTGTTGGAAAAACCGACGTCAGGCAGCATTCGCGTTAACGGTAAAGACCTGTCTCGGCTGTCTGGCGAGGCGCTGCGCCGTGAACGTCGCGCGATAGGCACGGTTTTTCAGTCCTCGGCGCTGCTGCAACGTAAAACCGCCTGGGACAATATCGCGCTGCCGCTTGAGTGGCTTGGTGTCGTGCCGCGCGACATCAAAAAACACGTCGGCCAGCTGCTCGAAAGCGTCGGCCTTGAGGACAAGGCGCACCATTTTCCCTCCCAGCTTTCCGGCGGTCAGCGTCAGCGGGTGGGCATCGCCCGTGCGCTGGCGCTCAAGCCGTCGGTGTTGCTGGCGGACGAGGCGACCTCGGGACTCGATCCCGAGTCCACTGCGTCGATTCTGAGCCTGCTGAAACAGCTGCGCGACCACTTTGGGCTGGCGATTGTGTTGATAACGCACGAGATGGACGTCGTGCGCAGCGCGGCCGACGCGGTGGCCGAAATTCGCGATGGCAGGCTGTTGCAGCAGGGGTCGCTCCAGCACCTGCTGGCGCAACCGGAGTCGCGTCTGGGCCAACAGCTTTTCCCACTGCGCCCGACAGAGGCCGACGGGGAGCTGGTGCTGCAACTGAGCTACGGTGACCGGCCGTTGGCGACCGACTGGATAAGCCAGCTCAGCCAGCAGTATCCGTTGCAGGTTGACGTATTGGCCGCGCACGTCGAGAAGGTCGGTGAACGGCTGGCGGGAAGGATGCAGGTCGCGGTGCGCTTTACTCAGCGTCCGCTCGACACCCAGACGCTGATTCAACAGCTGTATCGACTTGGCATCAATTCAGAAATTATTCAGACTCGCGCCGCGCTACAGGAGGCGGTATGAAACCGGTAGACGTGCTGAGTCAGGACACGCCGTGGAGCCAGATTCATACTCTGATGGTGCCGGCCTACCTGCAAACCTGGCTGATGGTCGGCATCGTGATGCTGTTTGTGGTTACGCTCGGCGGTTTGCTCGGCGTGGTGTTGTTCAACACTTCGAAGCGCGGACTGTTTCCCCACGCCAGCCTGAATCATGCCCTCAGCTGGCTGGTCAATATGGGCCGTTCGCTGCCCTTTCTGGTACTGATGGCGGCGATTATCCCGTTCACCTTCTGGCTCACCGGTACCACCATCGGCACGCCTGCGGCGGTGATCCCGATGATTGTCGCGGGGACGCCGTTCTTTGCGCGTCTGGTGGAGAACGCACTGCGCGAACTCCCGGCCGACGTCACGGCGGTCGGGCTGGTGTCGGGAGGCTCTACGTGGCAGATAATCACCCGGGCACAAATCAGTGAGGCGCTGCCTGCGATTGTGGCGGGTATCGTGCTGAACCTGATTTCCATGATTGAATATTCGGCCATCGCGGGCACCATCGGCGCGGGCGGTATCGGCTATCTGGCCGTGGTTTACGGCTATCAGCGCTTCGATAACCACATCATGATAGCCACCATTATTGTGCTTATTGTCACCATTCAACTGATCCAATTTATTGGCGATCGACTGGTTGCCTCTCTTCAACACGCAAAGGGTACACATTCATCATGACGCAGCAGGATTTTGAAATTAAAAAGAAAAAAACGTGGCCGTGGATCGTGCTCGGGGTTGTGGTTATCGTTGTTGCCGCCGTGGGCTGGCATTTTGCTTCGCAACAGCGTCACGCGGTGACCTTCGGCACCACGCTTAAGGTGCACTTCGAGCCTGCGATGGCCGGTGAACAGAAGCTAATCGAGTACGTCGCGCAAAATATTGCGCCGGACTATGGCATCAAGATCATTGCCGAAGGGCTTCAGGATCCCGTGCAGGCCGACAGGGCGGTAGCAGACGGGCAGTATGCGGCAACGGTTTATCAGCATCAGTGGTGGCTGAAACAGGTGGTCGATGCCAACAAGTTTGCCCTTACCCCGACCGAGCCGCTGTTCCAATGGGCGTTTGGCATTTACTCAGATAAATATCATTCGATTGCGGATTTACCTCAGGGGGCGGTGATCGTCGTGCCTAACGACGGCGCGAATCAGGGGCAGGCGCTGTGGCTGTTGCAGCGAATTGGCCTGATTGGTCTAGACCCTAACGTTGAACCGCGCACCGCCAAGCTGTCGGACATTAAAGAAAATCCGCATCACTTTGTATTCAAAGAGTTGGATTTGCTGACCATGCCGCGGGCACTGAATTCTGTGGATGCCGCCATCGGCTACGTTTCGCAGTTTGACGCCGGTAAAGTCCCACGCGAGAAAGGCATTCTGTTCCCTCCTGCACCGAAAACCTTCGCCTCGCAGCTGGTGATCGGCACACCTTATCTGGATGACGAAAATATCGTCAAGCTGAAGAAGGCTTTCGCCGACCCTCGCGTGCAGCAGTGGCTAAAAGAGACCCATGACCCTCTGGTGAGAGACGTTTTAGTGCCTGTTTCCGCACAATAAGTCCCAGCATTTCGGGTCATTGACCGGGTTCGCTTAACGCTAACCCGGTTTTTGCGCTGCCTGCAAAATAACTTAGTAACTTATTGATAATATTGAATTTATTATCCATATTTGTTGTTTGTTATTCCCCTCTTTGCACTTTATAACTCGTGTTATCACCTGCCACTGTTATCGACATTGGTCTGCACAATAAAAAACACGAGGGTTCTATGAGCACGATTAACATTGACGACGGCGTTGCTTCGCCGCCGTCCCATTCAACACCGATAGGATCGGTTGGCGACGTCGCTAAACTGATTAACAACAGTTCGAAAAAAAATACCTACGCGCGCTTTATCGTTTTCCTTGCGCTGGGCGGGGTGTTTCTTGATGCCTATGATCTGACCACGCTGTCATACGGCATCGATGATGTGGTCAAAGACTTCGGCCTTACGCCGACGCTGACCGGCCTGGTCACTTCTTCCATCATGATTGGCACTATCGTTGGTAACCTGCTGGGCGGTTGGTTAACCGATAAGTACGGCCGTTATTCGGTATTCATGGCCGATATGCTGTTCTTCGTGGTATCGGCGATCGCTGCCGGTCTGGCACCTAACGTCTGGGTGCTGATTGGCGCGCGCTTCCTGATGGGGGTCGGGGTAGGTATCGACCTGCCGGTAGCGATGGCCTATCTGGCCGAGTTCTCTAAATTTACCGGTAAAGCCAATAAAGCCTCAAGGCTGGCCGCCTGGTGCCCGATGTGGTACGCGGCCTCGTCGGTGTGCTTCCTGATCATTTTTGGCCTCTATTTTGTGCTGCCAAAGGAGCACATCGACTGGCTGTGGCGTGCGTCGCTGCTGTTCGGCGCGGTGCCTGCACTGCTGATTATTGCCGTGCGCAGTAAATTTATGAACGAATCCCCGCTGTGGGCGGCCAATCAGGGTGACCTCAGCGGTGCTGCACGTATCCTGCGCGACTCTTACGGTATCACCGCTCATGAAGATAAATCTGTCGCTCAGGAACAGAAGAAAGCGCCGCCGAAGGTCAGCTTCCGCGTGCTTTTCCAGAAGCCTTACCGTGAACGGACTTTGGTCTCCGGCGTGATGAACGTCTGTGTCTCGTTTGAATACACCGCGATTGCTTTCTTCCTGCCGTCAATTTTGGCGCAGTTCCTCGGCGCGGGCGTGTTTGAAACCATCTCTGCCTCGCTGGGCCTGAATGCGCTGTTCGCCTTTACCGGCGGGCTGCTCGGCATGCGTCTGGCGTGGAAATTCCCGTCGCGCCACGTGGCGATTGCCGGTTTTGCCCTGCAGTTTATCGCCCTGATTTCACTGGCGCTGATTGGTCATCCGACGGTGCTGGTTGGCGTCATCTTCGCCATTCTGATGCTCGGCCTGTGGCTGTTTGCCGAAGGCTTTGGTCCGGGCGCGCAGATAATGATCTATCCGGCGCTGTCTTATCCTACTCACGTTCGCGCGACCGGCGTGGGTTTTAGCCGCTCGCTGTCGGGCATCGGCAGTGCTTTGGCGCTGTTTATTCTGCCGATCCTTCAGGCTTCATTCGGTACCAACATGTTCTGGATTGTCTCCTTGAGCGCCATCCTGCCCATCGTATTCTTGCTGGTAGTCCGCTTTGAGCCGACTCGTCGCGATATTGATGACCATTCTGAAAACGGAGAACACCATGCCTAAGCAACTGACGACTGACTATCAAACCCTGGCGGCCCGTTTCCGTCCGATATTTACCCGCATCGCCGAAGGGGCCGTCGAGCGTGAGCTGGACCGCCAGCTTGCCGTAGAGCCGATCCGCTGGCTAAAAGAGGCTGGCTTCGGCACGCTGCGTATTCCTGTCGAAGAGGGTGGTTTCGGCGCTACGTTGCCGCAGCTGTTTCAACTGCTGACCGAACTTGCCGAGGCGGATTCCAACCTGCCGCAGGCGCTGCGGGCGCATTTTGCCTTCGTGGAAGACAGACTTAATCAGCCCGACAGCGAAGAGCGAAAACGCTGGTTCCGCCGCTTTACCGACGGTGAGCTGGTGGGCAGCGGTTGGACCGAAATCGGCAATCTCAAGCTCGGTGAAGTGGTCACCAAGGTGTCACCGAGCGAAAACGGCTGGACGCTCAACGGCCACAAGTTTTACAGCACCGGCACGCTGTATGCCGACTGGATTGACGTCTACGCCCAGCGCGGTGACAACGGTCGTGACGTGATTGCGCTGGTGAACACCCATCAGACGGGCGTACAGCGTGAGGACGACTGGGACGGTTTCGGTCAGCGCCTGACCGGCAGCGGCACCACGCGTTTTGAGCAGGCGAAGGTGGAGGCCCCACACGTCTATGACTTCAGCGAACGTTTCCGTTATCAGACGGCGTTTTATCAGCACGTGTTGCTGTCAACGCTGGCGGGTATTGGCCGTGCGATCACCCGCGACGTGGCGCAGGGCGTCGCCAACCGCAAGCGCATCTACAGCCACAGCAACGCCAACCTGGTGAAGCAGGACGTGCAGGTGTTGCAGGTCGTCGGGCAGATTTCCAGCTGGGCCTATGCGGTTGATGCCACCGTTCAGCAGGCGACTCAGGCACTGCAACAGGCTTATGAGCTGCACGACAGCGGCGACGAAGCGGCAATTCAGCAGGCTAACGTAAAGGCCGAGGTCGACTCTGCCAAAGCGCAGGTGATTGCCACCGATCTGGTGACGCGTGCCGCCACCGAGCTGTTTAACGCACTCGGTGCATCCGATACGCGTACTTCTAAGGCACTAGACCGCCACTGGCGAAACGCACGTACGGTGTCTTCCCACAATCCGGTTATCTATAAATCGCGTAACGTCGGCGATTGGGAGGTTAACGGAAATGAACCGACGTTTATTTGGCAAATTGGCAACGGTGAGTGAGGAGAGCCTAATGACCATCAAGGAAGAAAACCTTTGGCGCGCCCCCGAAGCGGCGGCGGTAATCACCGACGAACGGCAGGCGCTTAAGGCGGCCCGCGCGGTCGCCGAACTTGCTGCCGTTGACGCGGTAGTGCGCGACCGTGAACGCCTTTATCCGCTGGAGGCGCTGTCGTTGTTCAGCCGTCTGGGGCTGGGCAGTATCTCCGTGCCGCGCGAGTTTGGCGGCGGCGGATTGTCTTATCTTACCGTGGCAGAGGTTTTCCGGCTGATTTCCGCCGCAGATCCCTCTCTGGGACAGATTCCGCAGAACCATTTTGGCCTCATTCAATATCTGCGCGATGAGGCGTCGCATGAGCAAAAAGCCGCCTTGTTCAACAAGGTGGTGACTGGGCATCGTTTCGGCAACGGCGGCCCGGAAAAGAATACGCGGCATACCCGTGAGGTACTGGCTCGCCTGCGTCAGTCTCCCGACGGGCCACGCCTGACCGGCGAGAAGTTTTACTCCACTGGCGCACTGTTTGCTCACATCGTGGTGACTACCGCGATAGACGACCACGGCAAGGCGGTGCTGGCGTTTATTCCGCGTCCGGCCGAGGGTCTCGAGATTATCGACGACTGGTCCGGCGTAGGGCAACGAACCACCGCCAGCGGCACGGTGCGTCTGCACGAGGTGTTGGTCGATCCGAAATGGCTGGTCGAAGTGCCCGCCACCGATAAACCTTCACTACGCGGACCGGTTTCGCAGCTGATTCAGGCGGCCATCGACGCCGGTATCGCGCGCGGTGCGTTTGAAGACGCTCGTAAATTTATTCTTGAGCAGTCGAGGCCCTGGATAGACGCTGGCGTCGACCGTAACGCCGATGACACTCAGCTGCAGGCCGACGTGGGCCGCATTTACGTTGAACTGCTGGCGGCTGAGGCGCTGCTTAAACGTGCCGCCAGGGTTCTGGACGAGATTAACCCTGCCCACTTCGATGCCGCCACGGCGGCCCGCGCTTCTATCGCCGTTGCCGAAGCCAAAGTGTTGACCACAGCGATTGCGCTCAAGGCGAGCGAAAAGTTGCTGGAGTGGGGCGGCAGCAGGGCAACGCTTAGCCAGCACGGACTGGACCGCCACTGGCGCAACGCGCGGACACACACGCTGCACGACCCGGTGCGCTGGAAGAATCACGCCATCGGCAATTATTACCTTAACGGTATTTTCCCTGTGCGACACGCCTGGATATAAGGACACCACGATGACAATAAGCCAGGTTAGCCCTAAAAACCCCGCCAGCATTATCACTTCGGCGCAGCAGGCGCTGAGCGTTGCCCGAGAACTGGCGTTAGCGTTTCGCGTCGACGCCGCCGAGCGTGACCGAGAAAGAGTGCTGCCCTTCAAACCGCTCGAAGCTCTGTTTGCCTCCGGTCTGGGCGGGATAACCGTGCCGAAACACCTTGGCGGCGCAGAGGTCTCTGCGGCAGTCGTGGCCGAGGTTATTGCGATATTAAGCGAGGCCGACGGCGCTATTGGCCAGGTGCCACAAAACCATTTTTATGCTCTCGAAGTTTTACGCATCAACGGCAGTGAGGCACAGCAGCAGCGGCTTTATCGCGAGGTGTTGGCGGGCGTGCATCTCGGCAATGCGCTGGCTGAGTTCTCGTCCCCCTCGGCGCATCAGCGCAGCACGGCGGTGTTGCCCAACGGCGGCCAATATCTGCTGCATGGCAGAAAATTCTACGCCACCGGCGCGCTGTTTGCCGACCGGATACCTACCGCAGCGCGCGACGCCGAGGGCAAAGAGCAACTGGTGTTTGTTCCCCGGCATCAGGACGGCGTCAACGTCATCGACGACTGGTCTGGCTTTGGTCAGCGCACCACCGGCAGCGGCACGGTGGTGTTTGAAGAGGTCTCGGTGAATGCTGATGACATTGTGCCGTTTTACAGCGCCTTTGAGCGGCCGACTACCGTCGGGCCATTTGCGCAGATTATGCATGCCGCTATCGATCAGGGTATCGCTCGTGCTGCCTTCAACGACATGCTGAATTTTATTAATACCCGCTCCCGTCCGTGGCCGGACTCTGGTCTGGACCGCGCGAGCGACGATCCGCTAATACTCGACCGCGTGGGTCAGCTTGCGGCACGCTTGCAGGCGGGGGATGCGCTATTACAGGAGGCGGGAGAGGCGGTTGATATCGCACAGCGTGACCCGAATGCGTCCACCGTCGCCGAGGCATCGGTACAAGTTGCGGTGGTGCGGGCCTGGACCACCGAGGTCTCTCTTGAGGCGGGAAGCCTGCTGTTTGAGCTTTCAGGAACGCGTTCAGCGCTGCGTGAGCACAATCTTGACCGCCACTGGCGCAATGCGCGTACGCACACGCTGCATGACCCGGTGCGCTGGAAATATCCGGTCATCGGCAACTATGTCTTAAACGGCGTTTTGCCGCCGCGTAGAGGGACAATATGAGCCAGCCACGCAAGAAGGTGCTGCTGAATGCCTTCAATATGAACTGTGTGGGGCACATCCACCACGGCATGTGGACGCACCCTCAGGACCGTTCCACCGAATTTACCTCATTGAAATACTGGTTGGATTTAGCCAAAACGTTAGAGCGCGGGCTGTTTGACGGGCTGTTTATCGCCGATATTCTCGGGGTTTACGACGTTTATCAACAGGGGATTGCCCTGACCGCCAAAGAGTCTATTCAGCTACCGGTTAACGACCCTCTGATGCTGGTTTCGGCGATGGCGAGCGTGACCGAACATCTGGGTTTTGGCGTGACCGCCAATCTCAGCTATGAGGCGCCTTACCCGTTTGCCCGCCGGTTTTCGACGCTCGACCATCTTACCGACGGCCGCGTGGGCTGGAACATCGTGACCGGTTATCTCGACAGCGCCGCGCGAGCGATGGGGCAAACCGAGCTGCTGAGCCACGATCGCCGCTACGACCAGGCCGACGAGTTCCTTGATGTGAGCTATCAGCTGTGGGAGGGAAGCTGGGAAGACGATGCGGTCGTGGCCGACAAGCAGCGTCGCCTGTACGCCGACAGCGGTAAAATTCATCCGGTTCACCATCGGGGCGAGTTTTATCAGGTTGAGGGATACCACCTTTCGTCGCCTTCACCGCAGCGCACGCCGCTGCTGTTTCAGGCGGGCAGCTCGGCGCGCGGCCTGCAGTTTGCCGCCCGGCACGCCGAATGCACCTTCGTCAGCGGCAGTACGCCGCAGGCAACGCGGGCGCAGGTGGACAAGCTGCGCAAGGCCGCACAGGACGCGGGCCGAGATCCCGACTGCCTCAAGGTCTTTATGGGCGTTTCGGTAATAGTCGCACCCACCGAGCGTGAAGCGAAGGAGAAGCAGCAGGAGTATCTTCGTTACGCCAGCCCGGAGGCAGGCATTGCGCATTTCTCCAGTTCCACCGGCATCGACCTTTCGCAGTTCGGGCTCGATGAACCGATTCAGAGCGGGCCGACGCGCGCCATCGAGTCGGTTAGCAAGGCCTACAGCGGCTGGACGCGTCGTCAGCTGCTGGAACAGCACTCGATGGGCGGACGCTATTCACTGATTGTCGGCAACCCCTCGCAGGTGGCCGATGAGCTACTGAAGTGGGTCGATGAAAGCGGTATCGACGGCTTTAACCTGACGCGCATCGTAAATCCACAAAGCTATATCGATTTTATCGATCTGGTGGTACCCGAGCTTCAGCGGCGCGGTCGTTACAAGACTGAGTATCAGCCGGGTTCGTTAAGGGCAAAACTGTTCAACAATGACCGATTGCCGTCAACGCACCCGGCGGCGCGCTTTAGACGTTAAAGGGGATCAAATCCCGCCCGAGAGGGCGGGAGACAGGCGTTAGCTCCAGGCGTGGCGCGGGGGATTGACGCCGTTGAGATAGTAGTTTCCAACGTGGAAATATTTCCAGCGCACCGGGTCGTGCAGGGTATGAGTACGTGCATTACGCCAGTGGCGGTCGAGGTTGTATTCGGCCAGCGTAGAACGGGTTCCCGCCAGTTCAAACAGTTTATTGCCTGCCAGAATCGCAATCTCGGTGGTCAGGACTTTTGCTTCAGCGGTGGCGATAGTCGCTGCGGCCACCGTCTCCTCATTCGGCGTTTTTAGCGCGAGATCGATAAACTCACCGGCGCGCCACAGCAGCGCTTCGGCCGCGTGCAGGCGGATTTGCAGGTCGCCGATGGCGGCAAGGGTAAACACATCGTCCGAGGCCTTCTCTTGCCCGCTGTCTATCCACGGGCGGGATTTCTCCTTCACGAACGCCAGCGTGTCGGCGATAGTGCCGCGTGCGATGCCCGCATCGACGGCGGCCTGAATAATCTGTGATATCGGACCGGCGGCGGTAGGCCGGTCGAACGCTTGCCAGACCGGAATAACGTTTTCCGGCGTGGTGCGCACGTTGTCAAGCAGGACAGTTCCCGAGGCGGTGGTGCGCTGCCCGAAACTCGACCAGTTGTTAATCACGGTCAGGCCTTCGGCGTCGCGCTCCAGGATAACCAGCTGCACGTGCCCCTCTTCATCGACCGCTACGGTGTGCACCAGATGCGCCAACAGTGCGCCAGTGGCGTAAAATTTCTCACCGTTGACCACCAGTTGTCCGTTCTCACGGCGCAGGGTGGTCTTAAAATCGCCGACTGTTTTAGACCCTTTTTCCGAAAACGCGTTGCCCCAGCGAAGCCCTTGCAATATGCCCGCCAGCAGCCGATTTTTCTGTTCCTCGCTGCCGTCGGCTATCAAATGCGCTACGCCGGCAAGATGATTCTGCGGGATCTGCCCCAGCGCAGAGTCGGCGGCGGAGATAATGGCAATCACCCGCGCTAGCGTAACGTAAGACACCTCGGCACCGCCGTAGGCCTTAGGCACGTTGATGCCCCATAGCCCGCTTTGCGAGAAGACATCAAGCTCGGCAATCGGCAGCAGTCCCTCTCTGTCTCGGCGTGCCGCACCCTCAGCAAACACCTTTGCCAGGCGCTCGGCGACGGCAATAGCCTCGGCATCGTTTTTAATCACCTGCGCTGGCGTGGCAGGGCGCGGAAGAGGGGCCAGCGGTTCCGGTGAATTAACCCGCACGTCGGCGGCCTGAGGGGAAACTTCAATAGTGGACATAGGCACTCCTCATGAATGATGTGGCGCATAGGCGCTGGATAACCATCCTGTCACAGCTAGACGGGGCCGGTTAGATCAATTCCGGCTATCTATTTTCGGCAGAAGGATAAAGCTAAGTACCAGAAAAAAAGAAAGAATATTGGAATGTGGCGGGGGCGAACGAGCCAACATGCTGTTTAAAAAAATTGCCGGTGCCAGGGGCTTTATTCAGACTCGGCAAGACAGAGGCTGGACGGGGGGCTATGCAACGGGTAGCCTGCGCTAAGGTGCGATTTTGATTAAGAGAGAGTGAATGAGAAACGGCGATTTTAGTGATATCGCGGCGTTTATTGCCGTCGCAGAAGAAGGCAGTTTCACGCGTGCGGCAGCAAAACTGGGACTTTCTCAGTCGGCGTTGAGCTACGCGGTGAGAATGCTCGAACAGCGGCTTGAAACGCGGCTTATCTCGCGAACGACCCGCAGCCTCTCGCTGACCGACGCCGGGGAGCGTTTTTTTCAAACGCTTAAACCGGCACTGGAAAGCATCAATAATCAGATAGATACCCTGAAGACATTGCACAATCGGCCAGCGGGTAATCTGCGCATCACCACCTTTAAACATGCCGCGCAGACCGTACTCTTTCCCGCGCTGTCGGCGTTTATGGCTGAATATCCTGACATCACGGTTGAAATCGACGTTAACGAAGGGCTGGCGGATATCGTCGCCGAACGCTTTGACGCGGGAATTCGCTTCGGTGAACAGGTCGAGAAAGACATGGTGGCGGTGAGAGTCGGCCCGGATATTCGCATGGCGGTGGTCGCTACCCCGGACTATTTTGCCCGCTATGCGCCACCGCAAACGCCGAGAGAACTGGGCGAGCATCGCTGTATACGCTATCGGCAGAAGACCGCCGGGGGCCTCTTCGCCTGGGAGTTCCGAAAGGGGGAGAGCGCACTGGACGTTAAGGTGGACGGCGCGCTGATAGTTAACGACAGCAATATGCTTGAAGACGCCGCGCTCAAGGGACTGGGGCTGGTCTACATCTATGAAAGCCAAATTGTTGAGCATGTGGCAGAAGGTCGGTTGGTGCGTGTGCTGGAGGACTGGTGTGAGCCTTTACCCGGCTATCATCTTTATTATCCCAGCAGAAAGCAGCACACTCCCGCATTTTCACTGCTTCTCGACAGGCTGCGCTACAGGCCGCATGGCTGAGTCAGGCCTGCTGCCTCGATTCAGAAGTCGCATTTCTAAGTTTATGCGCATTCCCCCCTCTAATCATCAGAGTGTGGGTAGCGTATCTTCTTGTGTATCAGCCCGGAATGACGCCGGACTCATTAATAAACGCACAGGAAGAAAACATGAAAAATGTACTGATCGTCAATGCGCACCAGTTTTACGAAGGCATGTCTTCCGGCAGTTTGAACAAGCTGCTGGTGGATACCCTAGCCGCAGAGATGCACAGTCTGGGTTATGAGGTACAGCACACGCACATTGACCAGGGTTATGAAATTAATGAAGAGGTGCAGAAACATCTCTGGGCCGACATTATTATCACCCAGTCGCCGGTTTACTGGTTTGGTAACCCTTGGATCTACAAAAAATATGTTGATGAAGTGTTTACTGCAGGCCTGATGCAGCAGAGCTTTTTGGCCGATGACGGTCGAACAAGACAGGACCCTGACCGCCAGTACGGCAGCGGTGGCAAGATGCAGGGCAAAAAATACATGCTGTCACTGACCTGGAATGCGCCTGAAGCGGCGTTCAATAACCCGCATCAGGCGCTGTTTTCCGGTAAATCTGTCGATGACGTTTTCGCCCACAATACCGCTAACTACCGGTTTTGCGGCGTTGAGGTGGTGCCGTCATTTTCCTGCTATGACGTGCTGAAATCCCCCTCTGTCGACAGCGACGTGCTGCGCCTGAAACAGCATCTGAGAACCGTTTTCGCTTAATCGTACCGTCAGTGGCGCGGCAGCACTAACGTAAACAGGCTGCCTTTGCCAGGTAGGCTTCGACCCGCCTCTTCCCCCGTGCAGTTAGGCGAGGGTCTTGACTGTCTTGGTGGGAGAGTGCTTTAGCAAAGCGCCGCAAGAATGACCACTGCGGCGCGTGAGATAATTAATAAAATACCTAGGGTTTTAGAGGCCGGTCTGGTCGCGAATAAACTTCCGTGCTTTAAGGGCATATTCCAGCGGGTTGGCCTTCGACGGATCCTGTTCGGCCTCGACCACCATCCAGCCGCGATACCCGCTTTTATCGAGCAGTTCAAACACCGGCGCAAAGTCAATCACGCCGTCACCCGGCACGGTAAACATGCCCTGACGAACGCCGGTCATAAAGGACTGCTGTTTGTCTTTAACCTGCCTTAATACCTCGTCCCGGCAGTCTTTCAGATGCACGTGACGGATGCGTGCGAGATGTTTTTCCAGCACGTTCACTACCGCCTGCTGAGTTAGCTCAGACGCATAAACATGCCCCGTATCATAGAGCAGGAAAACGTTGTGGCTCACAACCTCCATGAAGCGGTCAATTTCTGCCGGCGTCTGAATACCGGTTCCCATATGATGATGCAGACAAACCGACATCCCTTTTTCAGCCGCCAGCTCGGCAATAAGGTTGTAGCCTTCGGCTACGCGCTGCCACTGTAAGTCGTTAAAGATAATTTTCTCGCCATACACCGGCTGAGGCAGGCCCTGAATACTGCCGCTTTGCTCCGAGCAGCCAATCACCTTCGCGCCCATGCTGTGCAGGAACTCCAGCGTTTGCTTGAATTCTTCGACCGTCTGTTCGCGACGACCATCGGCAAAGAAGGTGCTGAACCAGGCGTTGCAGATTTGCAGCCCACGCAGTTCCAGTGCCGGTTTAAGCAACGCCGGGCTGCGAGGATATTTACTGCCAACCTCACTGCCCTTGAACCCGGCGAGCGCCATCTCGCTGATACACTGCTGGAAGCTGTTTTCATCGCCCAGTTCAGGCATGTCGTCATTGGTCCAGCCGATGGGGGCTATGGCCAGTTTCACAAAATCGCTGTTCATCATGATGTCCTTGGCAACGAGTTACTTCTTGTGTTTCAGGTAATGGCTGATGCCGTAAACCACCAGCGCATGGTCATCCTGCGACGGCAGGCCGCTTACGCTAACGGCACCGAATACCGCGCCAGCTCGGGTCAATAACGGAAAGCTGCCGCCGTGGTCGCAGTATTCGGCCTGATTGATAAAGGCGTGATGCTCCATGCGTTCGCCAGTCAGCTCATAGTTGAGCCCCGCATAAAGGGAGGAGTGGGCGAGGCGCAGCACGGTATTTCTTTTACGTTTCATCCATTCCAGGTTATCGGCACTCGAACCCGGTAAGGCGGTCAGAAACAGCGGTTGGCCGAAAGCAAAAATCTCAATCGAAACGGGCGCATCTGACTCCAGCGCACGCTGACGAATTGCGCTGCCAATCTCCCATGCAGAAGTGAAATCAAAATCCAGATTGTCAAAACGGTGTTCAGCTTCCTGCTGAAGCAAAATTTCTGGCGTCAGGGTATGGCTCATTTTTACAACTCCCGTAAGAAGTAGCGCAGTGGCTCAATGATCAATTCAACGGGAGAGAGGCTATGCTAAAGAAATGAAAATTTCAATTTATATTAAAAATGAAATAAATGATTATTTTTTGGTTTAATCATTTGATTTTAATTTAAATTAATTTAAAGGGCCGATATTTTTGTGACCCTTCAAGATGAATATAAATGTAGATTTGTGATTGTCATCACCTATTAACGGCTGATTTTTTTCCTGGTTAGCCACATGTCCGATCAGGATAAGCTTGATCTTAATTTGTTATGTTATAACATAACAAATTAATTCTATTAAGGCATCCTTTTCAGAGGTCAGGCTATGACAGAGAGCATTGCACCATCTTCAAATTTCCTTCATGACCCGCGCCTGCCGGTCACCGTGCTTTCCGGTTTTTTAGGCGCAGGTAAAACCACGTTACTGAACCATATCCTTAATAATCGTCAGGGGCTGCGTGTCGCAGTCATCGTCAACGACATGTCAGAGGTCAATATTGACGCGGCGCTGGTGCGAGAAGGCGGTGCCGAGCTGTCGCGCACCGATGAAAAGCTGGTAGAAATGAGCAATGGCTGTATCTGCTGCACGCTGCGCGAAGACTTGCTGATTGAGGTCGACAGGTTGGCGAAAGCCGGACGATTCGACCATCTGGTTATTGAATCGACCGGTATCTCAGAGCCGTTACCGGTCGCCGAGACCTTTACCTTCACCGATGATGACGGGCAAAGCCTGTCAACCTTTGCCCGGCTCGACACCATGGTCACGGTGGTCGATGCCTTTAACTTTCTTAATGACTACGAGTCTGACACCCGCCTGCGGGAAAGAGGGGAGTCGCTCGGTGAGTTTGACGATCGCGCGGTGGTCGATTTGCTGATTGAGCAGGTTGAGTTCTGTGATGTCATCGTGCTCAACAAGGTTGACCTCATCAGCGTCCAACGGCAGGACAGGCTGTATGCCATTCTGCACAGTCTTAATCCGCGCGCCAACATTGAGGTCGCCTCCTTCGGGCAGGTGGCGTTAGACAAGGTGCTTAACACCGGGCTTTTTGATTTCGAACAGGCTGCTCAGGCTCCTGGCTGGCTTAAGGAGTTACGCGGAGAGCACACACCAGAAACCGAAGAGTATGGCATTACGCATTTCGTCTATCGTGCTCGCCGTCCATTTCATCCGCAGCGTTTTGCCGTCCTGGCTAACGATGGCCTGCCCGGCGTCGTCCGTTCGAAAGGCTTCTTCTGGCTGGCGAGCAGGCCGACCTTTGCCGGACAATGGTCGCAGGCCGGTGGCGTATCGCGGCAGGACAAGGCCGGTATGTGGTGGGCGAGTGTGCCGAAAGAACGTTGGCCTGAGGACTCTGAGACGCTGGCATTTATCCTCGAATATTGGTTAGACGGCGTCGGCGATGCACGTCAGGAGCTGGTGTTCATCGGTATCGATATGGATGAACAGGGTCTGCGCGCCAAACTGGACGATTGCCTGCTGAGCGATGAGGAGATGTCGATGGGGGTCAAGGTTTGGGTCAAATTTAGCGATCCATGGCCTTCATGGGAGCCGGCATGAGTCAGAGCAGCATCCTGCCCTCAGGACGCCACTCAATTAACTCAAACCTGCCGCCGGGCGTCGCCAGGCTCAAGGCCGTAACGTGAACGATGACATCAGAAAACGCTCAAGAGGCAATCCGGGTGGGTTGCGTCTGAGTTTCTGAGGCATCGAGCGCGTGCCGGCGTCGGGCAATTGACTCGGCGCGGGAAAAGACCTCAAGCAGGGAGTCTTCATCGATATCCAGCACTTCAGCGTTTTCTTTCAGCGCGGCCTGAAGGTCTGCGGCCGTGATGCTAAGCGTTGGGGCAGGCGTCAGCGGCGTCACGCTGGCCGGAGGGACAGATGAACGAACGCTGTGAACGGAATGGGGATAACGGCGTTTCATCGTGTTGTTGAACAACAGCGCGGCACCGGTCAGCAACAGTGAATTGAGCAGCACCGGATACAGTGCAAAACCATAGCCTAAATGGGTGATGGTCGGGCCACCGAGCACCGCGGTAATGGCGACGGCACCGCTGGGGGGATGCAGACAGCGAAGCGGAAACATGAGGGCGATGGAAATCGCCACGGCCAGCGCGGCGGCAACGCTGGCGTCGGGGATTGCGAGCGCACAGGTTACGCCAACCACTGAGGCGAGTAAATTTCCGCCGATGACCGCCCATGGCTGCGCCAGCGGGCTGGCCGGAACGGCAAACATCAGTACCGCCGAGGCTCCCATCGGCGCGATTAACCACGGGACAGATTCACCCACTGACAATCGGCATAGCCATTCGGTCAGGATAATGCCGAAAGCGGCCCCGACACAGCCAACGATCCGTTCCCGCCGACTGGATATAACGGCCTGCGGCCAGAAGTGATCGCAGGCGGTTTTAAGCTTTTTTATCAATAAATTCATAACGCAATAGGTAACCATAAACAACAAAGCGCCTATTGTATCATGAGATGAATTCGCTTAAAAAACGTTGAACCAGGCAACAGGAATACCTTACTTAAACCGTTTCCCGGCTTTCTGAAAGCGTTGAATTTCTTTTGGCCGGAGCGGTAATCAAAATCAGGCAAATACCGACCAGCGCAATGCCGAGCCAGCCCTGGGGCGTGAGCCTTTCGCCGACAATAAACACCGCGAGAACGGCGGCAACGACCGGTTCGAGCAGAGTCAAGGTGGTCGCCATGCTTGCCGGAATGCGCGCCAGGCCAAATCCGAAACACAGGTAGCCGATGAACATCGGCACCAGCGCCATATAGGCCCCGACGGCAGCATTATTCCATGACGCCAGGAGAGGCGCTCCGGTCGCGAAAAGCACCGGCATTAGCAGGATGCCTCCGACCCCAAAGGTTGCGCCCATCGCCGTTTTGGAAGGCACGCCGCGCTGCATGAGCTGGCGTGCGGCCCAGGAATACAGCGCGTAGGTGAGACCCGCAATCAGACCGGTCAGGATGCCGGGAAGCATCTCGGACGTCGCGCCGTGCCCGGTGTTTTTGGCTAAACACAGCAGTAACATTCCAACAATGCCAAGCGATGCACCGGCCATCCAGCGCAGCGAAAGGCGTTGCCCTTCGAGACAGTATTCAATCAGCGCGGAAAGCAGCGGGGCCGACCCAATCGAGACTAGCGTGCCGACAGTGACGCCCGCCATGCGCATGGAGGCATAAAATGCCAGCGGATAGACCGCGACCGCCAGAGCACCGACTATCAACAATCGCCACTGCTGACCGAGGGCGTGCCGAAAACGCAGCAAACTCCTCAAGGCAATGAGTGCCTGCAGCAGTCCGCCGACGCCCATGGCGACTGAACCGATGGCCACGCTGCTGACCTGAGGGGCAAAGGTCGCGGCAGTACCCGTTGTTCCCCACAGTATGGCGGCAATCAATACCGCCGTGATGCCACCAAATCGGCGGTCACTGCTTATTGTCATAGTGCCTCCATCAGCGTTATAGCCATGCTGCGCGCCTGGCGAACGCAGTCACCATTGCCTTCAAGGCCCGCGCGCGACATCGCACCTTCGAGCAGAAAGGCCAAGTGCTTCGCCAACAGCGTTGCCCGTTTTTCATCGCCCCGAGTCAGTTCAATAAGATGTGTGGCCAGAATGGACTCTACCTGCTCTTTGTGGCGTCGTACGGCCTGTCTGCCCGGCGCGTCGGCGGGGAGTTCAGCGGCGGCGTTAAGCAGGCCGCAGCCTCGAAATCCGCGTTCATAGGCGTATTCTGCATGGTCCTCATAGGCGAGAAAAACCGCCAGTACGCCCTCTAGCGGACTGTTCGCCGCCTCTAGACGATGTTGATATAACGACAGCCACTCGTCATGGCGGAGATGCAGGTAGGTTTCGACCAATTCGGCCTTGGAGGCGAAATTGTTGTAGAGGCTTTTTTTTGCGACACCCGCCCGTTTTACCACGGCGTCAATGCCCGTTCCTGCAATGCCATCGTTGTAAAACAAGACTCTTGCGGCATTGAGGAGGCGGTCTCGAGCGCTCTCTCCTGCGTCGGGTTTTTTTGCCGTCATAGCGTCACCTGTTGGTTTAATTGCACATTGAGTAGGTAGCCCAGTCTACCTACTTAGCGCGTGACGTCAAGCGTTGAGCAGCGTGAGGGGTTTTGTGGTAAAGAGATATTCAGGAAAGAATCAGAACTAAATCAGTAATAACTCAGGGAGCAAAGGATGAGTTTATCGATTGCCGTGTGTGAAAAATCGGACTGGAAGAGCATGGTGGGGATTTTTACCGAGATGGAGGAACACTACTTTGGTGCTGGCATTATTGAGCCGTCAAAGATGGAGACTTACCTCGAGTCACGTGTTTTTGCACCTGATTCTGGCGTGATTGTTATCCGAGTCAAGCAAGACGAGGCCATTATTGGGTTCGCCTGCGTGAACATCCTTTATCCGTCTCCGAGGTATTCGGGGCAGATGTATATCAAGGAGTTATATATTTCAGCGGCTCAGCGTGGGCAAGGCGTGGGAAGGCGCTTAATGCAGTATATCGCTCGATTGGCCGTTGAGCGGGAATGCCTGCGTCTCGACTGGATGTCGGAGAAAAGTAACGCAGGATCAGCGCGATTTTATCGTTCGCTCGGCGGCGAGACTCTCGACGGCATGTTTCATTTTCGGCTGTTCGGAGAGTCTCTGCACAACCTTGCCGACAAGTAATCAATAACTACAGGGGCGTGACGGTTTCGACATGTTCTTCAAGCGTTGCACGCCAGTCGAGATCGGAATCAAGTGAAACAGCACGTCCTCAGGCAGGATACACCCGTATCGAGCGGGACCCCCGCAACGTCGAGAGCAGCCTGCGAGACGTGACCGCAAGTCTCAACTATCTGCGCTCCGTCGGGTCTGACGTCGGTGGACTGAGTCCCAGGCCCCGAATCGATTCCGGGCCTGGGAGTGCATCAAATCACAAACGGAAAGTTACTGAGCGCCTTTAGAAATAAACAGTTTTTCCGCAGGTCGAGGGTCCCAGTCTGCCTCGCCGTTGAGGAAGTTGTCGGCAAGCACGTTGGAAGGGGTCTTAGCGAGCCAGTCTGACAGCGAAATATCCTGATAAATGCCGTTGTCCAACACCACCAGCACCTTGAGATCCTCATCGCCAATATTCTCGATATAGTGCCCAAAGCCCTGCGGCACGTAGCCTACATCGGTGGCGTCATACTCTTGCGTCTCGGCGTGACCGAGTGAACTAAAGACCGTCATGCGGCCTTTGCCTGAAATATAGTATTGCCATTCGTTGGCATTCGGATGCCAATGCATCTCCCTCACCGCGCCGGGTTTCATGATTTCGATGACGCCGGTCATCGTTTGAGAAATGGGAAACTCTTTTGATGAAACAATGTGAATACTGCCGTTTTCGCTTTCGAAGAACGGAGGAACGCTCATCAGCGGATAGTGGTGTTTGAGCGGGGAGTCGTCTCGGCCCCCGTTGTTGCGCGCCAGTGGCAGGGCAGGAGGAACGCGTCTGGTGACGATGTAGGCTTCTCCCTGTTTGGCTTTTGAGAAAATGGAGGCGGGAAGATTGGTGCTTTTACTCAATACTTCTTTCGGCGTATGAGCCACCCAGTCGGTGATACTGAAAGTGCCAAACTCCGAGAAGTGGCCGTTATCGAAGGTCAGAATAAAATGCGCGCCGCCCTCGAGTGCTTGAATCGAGTGGCCATAGCCTTTGGGGAAATACCATACGTCGCCAGGGCCAAACTCGGCCACTTCCGAAGTGCCTTGCGGATCGATGATGGTAATGCGTGCCTTGCCAGAAATCATAAATGCCCACTCGGCGGCGATTGCATGCCAGTGAAGTTCTCGAACGGAACCCGGTGCTAGCGTCATATCGACACCGGCAATACCTTCTGAAATCGGGAACTGTTTAACCGTGGCTTCGCGTGCCCATCCACCGGGTAGAATGCGTTTTACGCTGTCTGAGTATTTGTATTTATAAACTGCTGTGGCGTTATGAGCGGGTTGGTAAGTCGTAGGGGGAGCCAGATTGCGGGTTTCTTCCGCCGAGGCCTGGCTCACCAGAGCGCTGGTCAGACCGACGGTTGCCGCGCCTGCGGCCGATATTTTCAACATATCACGACGTGTCAGCATTTCACTTTCTCCATATGGGTGTTCTCCTCAAGAAAAGTAAGGGTAATCGCCATTGGTGAAGCGCGCCAAAAATTGATTATTTCTTAATGTTTAATTGTTGCAAATTTGTAATGACATTAAACATAAAATCAATAGTAATAATTTAACCCTATGAAATAATTGGGTTGTTTCTATTTTGTGCTAAGGGTGCACCAGATTCGTTCAATGCCCCATCCTCGTGCGTTAAGTTGGTGCGTTGAACCCGTCTTTGTAACGATTGTTTCATTGAGCATTGTATACATCGATTGTATACAAGGGCTTTGCGTGAAATCAGAGCTTCTTTTCAAGCTGGTACGGAAATTGCTTTTCTCTTGAGAGACTTCAAGGAGAAAAACATGAAAGCTGTCGTGATTGGTGGTGGTATTGGCGGGACGTGTGCGGCGATTGCGCTGAAGCGCTTTGGTATCGAGACTGCCGTATACGAGGCGGTGAAGGAGATCAAACCGGTCGGTGCCGCCATCTCCATCTGGCCTAACGGCGTCAAATGCCTTAACTATCTTGGCATGAAAGACGCGCTGCGCGAGTTGGGCGGACACATGCGCTACATGGCGTACAACGATTACAAGCTGGGCCAGACTATGACCCGTTTCAGCATGGACCCGCTGGTCCAACGCGTAGGCGAGCAGCCTTACCCGGTGGCACGCGCTGAGCTACAGGCGATGCTGCTCGACACCTATGGCCGCGACAGCGTGCAGTTTGGCAAACGCGTGACCCACGTGGAAGAGTCCGCCGACGGCGTGACCGCCTGGTTTGACGACGGCACCTCTGCCCACGGTGATTTATTGATAGCCGCCGACGGCACTCATTCCGTCGTTCGTAAGCACGTGCTGGGCTATGATACCGAGCGCCGCTATGCCGGCTACGTTAACTGGAACGGGTTGGTTGAAATTGATGAAAGCATCGCCCCGGCTGACCAGTGGACCACCTTTGTCGGTCAAGGCAAGCGGGTGTCACTGATGCCGGTAAGCGGCAACCGTTTTTACTTCTTCTTCGACGTCCCTCTGCCAAAAGGGCTCGAGCAAGACCGCAGCACGGTGCGTGAAGACCTACAGCGCTATTTTGCCGACTGGGCGGAACCGGTGCAGAAACTGATTGCAGGTATCAATCCTGAGACCACTAATCGCGTCGAAATTCACGATATCGAGCCGTTTATGACCCTGGTGAAAGGGCGCATTGCGCTGCTGGGTGACGCTGCTCACAGCACCACGCCGGACATTGGGCAGGGCGGCTGTGCGGCGATGGAGGACGCCGTGGTGCTGGCGAATCTGCTGCAAACCCACTCGCTGGGGATTGAGGATGCGTTGCTGCGTTATCAGGAAAAACGCGCGCCGCGGGTTAAAGATTTGGTGCTGAAGGCCCGAAAACGCTGCGATGTCACCCACGGTAAAGAGATGGCGCTGACTGAGCAGTGGTATCACGACCTGACTGAGGAAACGGGTGAGCGTATTCTTGACGGAATGTGTGAAACCATTTTGGGCGGTCCGCTGGAATAATCCTGCCTTATCAAGACGACAGTCCTACGGGAATACCTTTTGGTATTCCCTTTTTATTTTCCCCTTCAGGTCGAAACCGCCAATTATCTTATAGATGAATAGACACTCGCCTGCCATGCTTATTGCATTATTCATGGAGGTCGTAATGCGCAAATTTTTATTTTCGATTTTTTCCAGCCCGGAATCTCTTTTGCAGGTGATGAGTCAGAGCGATATTGAAGAGGCGATAGAAGAAGGGGATCGCATTATTATCAATGAGGACGGCGTGGCCTCGGTCAATACTTGCAGCAAAGAGGTTAAAGAGGATTTTGCTCGCCACGTGCAAACGCTAAGGAGAGTATAAAATGGGAACGGCTGTTTTTATGGTCTTGATGGTCTGCGGTTATTGGTACACCAGCCGCGACCTGTCCACTCGCTTTAAAATTAAACGCACCTTCGGCTGGGACGTCTATTTTTTAGTGGCACTCTACGGCTGCATTTTTGTATTGCAGGGGTTGGTGGCTACGGCCCTGATCTGGCTGGTACTTTTGTTGACGTCGACTATTATGAACGCCACATCCTACTCGCTGGCCGATCATTATCATCACCTGCAAATGGACTTCATGAACTGGAGTTTTTTAGGGATCCAGGCGCCGGTGATTATTATGCTGACCTTCGCGGTGATTTTCTGTTTTTATCGCTCCAACTGGGCGGGCAGCGCAAGATTAGACAGTGCAGGCAGGAAAGATCTGTATAAAAGGCTCACCCACTCTAACGGCGTTGAAGGCATATTATTTCAGTGTATGGAGGAGGGCCATCTCGCCTGGATAACCTTGAAATCGCGGCGGATATATATCGGCATGGTACACACCACCTCTTTTGAAAATAGTGCGACTGCCAACGTGGTATTAATTCCTATGCTAAGCGGCTATCGCGAAGGCAAAACGCTAAATCTTTGCATCGAGCATAATTACAGCGCCTGGTATGACGAGCACGATATTACGCTAGATTCATCACCCCGTTCGGCGATGGATTTTCGCAAGGTGATTATGGCTTCGCAGATTGAAAGCCTTTCGCTGTTTGATGCCGCCAGCGCGACGGCGTTATCGATGCGACAGGGCGAGCGTGAGAACGAGGGAAAAACGGCTTGATGCGGCCTTCACGACAACATCAATGCGCCAGCGTCTCCCCCGTTGGCGCATCGTCTGAGCAGGTCATTAAAACCTTAGGTTCTGAAACTTATGTTTCATTGCCGGTCCTCTCTCCTAGTGGCAAGCAACTGCCCGATAAGCCCGGTTACCCCCGACGCTTGCAGCCAGCGTTTAAGAGTCCAGCGACACCAAGGCGTCTGGCTGGCGCGCCTGCAAATATCTTAAGGCCAGTACGCTTGCGGCGAGCAAAAGCAATGCGGAAATCACCAGCGCATGCTCCATTCCCTGCAAAAACGGCCGCGTCTCACGCTGTCGGACCAGAAATCCGAACAGCGCTACGCCGATGACGCCACCGACCTGCCGCGCCGCGTTGAGCAGGCCGGAGGCAATGCCTGCCTGCGAACCCGGCACGGCGGCCAGCGTGGCGTGGGTAATGGTCGGGATGGTTAATGCGATGCCACCCCCTGCGATAAGCATCGGGATAGCCATCTGGGCATAGGATCCGTCGGCCAGTCCGGGCAGCACCAGCAAATACCCTACCGACGAGGCGAGCATCCCCGTGGCGGCAAGGGTTCGTGTCCCCATCCGGGTTGCAAGACGACCCGCCGCGATATTGGCAAATACCATAATCCCCATCATCGGCAGGAAGGCCAGGCCGGTTTTCAGCGGCGCAAAGTCACGGATAAACTGAAAATAGAGGCTGAAGGTGAAGATCATGCCGTAAAACGTCAGGTTGGCTATCAGTCCGATGAGGGTAGCGCCGCTGAGGGTCGGATGGCGAAACAGGCTCAACGGCAGCATCGCCGAAGGGTTATTGGCTTCCAGCCACAGGAACAGCGCAGCGAAGACTCCGCAGCACGCGCACGCGGCGATAATCACTGGATTGCCCCAGCCCAGGCTGCTGGCCTCGGTCAGTGCGATGGTCAGGCTGGCTAAGGTCAGCGCACCGGTGATTTGTCCCGGCAGATCGAGACTCTTACTGACCTGCGCGACGGAGGCGGGGGCGAAGCGTCCCACAATCCACAGCCCAATGAGGCCGAGGGGAAGATTGATCAGAAAGATGCTGCGCCAACCCACTGCCGCAATAAGAAATCCGCCTATCACCGGCCCCGCAGTCAGCGCAACGCCTCCGCCTGCTGCCCACCAACCGACGGCGCGGCTGCGGGACTCGTCGTCCAGAAAAACCTGTCGTATGAGTGACAGTGAAGCAGGCACCAGCAGTGCAGCGCCCAGTCCCTGCACGATGCGGGCGAATATCAGCAAGGGCAGGCCTGGAGCCAGCCCACAGCCCACCGAACCGGCAGTGAAAATGGTAAAGCCCAGCATAAACACGCGTTTCGCACCCAGCCTGTCACCCAACGCACCGGCGGTTAGAAGCAGCGCGGCAAACACTAGCGCGTAGGCGTTTATCACCCACTGGAGGTCGGTCACTCTGGCATTAAACTGGGTGTGCAGCGCCTCCAGTGCCACGTTGACCACGCTGACGTCGAGCAGAACAACGACAAAACCCAGGCAGGCCGCAAGCTGTATTAAGCGCAACCGAGCTGGTGTATGACTTTCCATAATGCATTCCTCATCATCAAGATTTAGCTATCGTAGTCTGACTCAGCCTGTGCGAATATTCGGTAAAAGCACACAGTTAACTGGGAAAAATGCACCGATGTTTGACTGGGAAGATTTACGTTATTTTCATGCCGTAGCACAGAGCGGCAGCTTGTCTGGCGCAGCGCGGTCGCTAAAAGTTGACCATGCTACGGTGAGCCGCCGGCTGAATCTGCTGGAGGAAAAACTCAAGGTACGTCTAGTGGACAGGCTGCCGCGCGCCTGCCAGCTCACGCCATTGGGCCAACAGATTGCCGAGTTGGCGTCGCAGATGGAGGTCAGCGCTTTTGCGGTCGAGAGAGTGGCACGGGCGGCACAGCTCCCGCGCGTAGGAAAGGTGACGGTCAGTGCGCCGCCGGTTTTGGGAAATAATTTTCTCGCCAAACGGTTGTTCGAGTTTCGACAGCAGCACCCCGATATTCAGATGTCGATTGCCAGTCAGGCACAGCGTGTTTCACTGAGCCGTCGTGAGGCGGATATCGCCGTGCGGCTATTTCGGCCCGAGGAGCCGACCAGCGTCGCGCGCAAGATTGGCGATATGCCTTTTGCGCTGTACGCCAGCAAAGACTATCAGCATTCCAACAATCCCGAGCAGTGGGAGTTTATTGCCTACGGCGAAGATTTAGCCTATATGCCGCATCAGAAGTGGGTAATGAGTGTGGCAAACGGTCGGCGGATTGTGACCGAGGTCAGCGATATCACCAGCCAGTACGTTGTAGCAAAAACGGGGATTGGCGTCGCCGGGCTGCCGAGATTTCTCGGCGATACGGACCCGACGCTACAGCTTCTTCCTTACGATGGACCGTCGTTTAGCCGTGAAATCTGGTTGGTGATCCACGCGGACCTGAGGCATTCACCGCAGATTCGTGCGGTAATGGATTTTATTATTGACGCCGTCAAAGTCCCGTTTGGCTGACCTTGCCCCCTGACCCCTCAGGGGGGCGCAATGACGGTTAGACCGCTTTGAGACAGAGGAAAATGACCGTTATTTATCGATTATTCTTCTAACAATCTTGAGTAAGTTTTCTGCAATGGCATGATTGTCCTCCGAACTCTGTGCGGCCATTTGTGCGCCCTGAACAACAAAGATCAACTCCGAGACGCTGGTCTGCGGATCCTCTATTCCCGCCTGCTCACATAGCTGCGTTAAACGCTGCCTCAGATTGACCTGATGCCGTTCAATCACCTGGCGCGCCGGATGATCTTTATCGGGTATTTCAGCAACCGAATTAGCGAATGCACAGCCGCGGCAGTCTTTGGCAAGGAGCCTGTCGGTAATAAAATTCGCCCATCCCATCAGTTGCGCTTTAGGGGAGTCTTCAAATCGTGCCTGCAAGTTTTCGAGCACGTTGTCATATTTTTCGGAGGCCAGACGCAGCCATTCGGCCACCAAGGCATCTTTCGATTCAAAATGGCGATAAATACACATCTTTGTGGTGTTGGCTCTGGCGGCAATCGCCTCAACGCCCACGCCGCGTATTCCCTCCTGATAAAACAGCTCTTCTGCGGCGGCCAGAATGCGCTCTCGCGGAGGGATTTTTTGCTCTGTTGTATTTTTCATCATCACCTCTTGACGAATGATACCGATCGGTCTCATTATTTTGATACCGTTCGGTATCAATTGGAGTCCATTATGTCGCAGCAGCTTTCAGGCCACAAGCTAGGCACGGCCGTCGTTAGTAAAATCTTTGAAACCTCGCTCGAATTCAAATCAGATTTTTTATTCCCGCAATGGACCGACGCTGCTGAATTAATCACGCTAAGCGTTCATGGTTGGCTGGTAAAAAACAATGGCAAGATTTACCTGATTGACACTGGAATTGGCAACGGCAGGAAGCGTCCTTCCCCACTTTTTAGCGATCTCGATAATCCGTTCCTGCAACGTCTGGCCGAACAGGGCGTTACGCCTGAGCAGGTCGATTATGTGCTGATAACCCATATTCATACCGACCATGTGGGCTGGAATACCTCATTTAAGGACGGGAAGTGGGTGCCGACTTTCCCCAATGCGCGCTATGTATTTCCACAACAGAGCTATCAGTTTTTCCTGACTGAACAGGGCAAGACGGTGTCGGGTTATGCTGCGTTTCTCGACAGCGTAGTGCCGATTGTAGAGGCGGGCCTGGCCGATTTCATTCCGGCTTCAGGCGGCGTGATTGATGAAGCCTTCGAATATTTTCCTACCCCCGGTCATTGCACCGGCCATACGTCCATTCGTTTAACCTCAGGCGGAGAACAGGGCCTATTTGCCGGAGACGTCATGCATAATCTGCGTCAAATTCAGCAACCGCAGCTGGCGTGCGTATTTTGTGAAGACAAGCCGCTGGCAGAAAAAACGCGTCTACAGGTTCTGGAGCAGGTTGCCCGCGATCGCACGACCTATTTTAGCTCCCACTTTAGCGGCAGCTCGGTGGGGACTATTGAGAAACGGCATGAGCGTTTTATCTGGCAACCTGTCGAGGGGTAATTTTCTGGAGTGAAAATTATCAGGTTGCAAAGAGACTCGGGTGCTGAACGCGCGCTTGCTCTATTAGCGGCCTGCGGCGGTTTATTGAGTGACCGCCGGTTGTGACTTCCTGGAGAATGAAGTCAGGGCTTATGGCAAGCCGCTCTGCTAGTGTCTGAGAGAATCTGTGTGCTCGACGGCGCTTTTTTTGGCCGGGGCAACCACTAGCCAGACGGCAGCGGCAACAATCACGCCGCCCAGTGCGAAGCCCTGATTCACCTTTTCGTCGAGCACCAGGTAACTCCACAAGATGCCAAACGGGGGGATCAAAAAGGTCACCGTCAGGGAGCGCATTGGGCCAATATCGGCGATTAATCGGAAATAGAGAATATAGGCCAACGCGGTACAGAGTAGACCGAGCGCAAGCACGCAGATCCATACCTCGCCGCTAAGCCAATTCACCGCCGGGCCGAACGTGGTGGTATAACCGAAGAACGGCAGCAAGAAACAGGTCGCCCCCATCTGGCTTCCAAAGGCGACAATTTTGGGATCTAATCCGCCTTTATTGGAAATCCATCGCCTTGCAAGATATCCGGCAAAGCCGTAGCAGGCTGTCGCTATCAGGCAGGCCAGTACGCCCCAGAGGACATTGTCGAAACCATTAATCTCGTCGGTTGTCGTTATCAGCGTAATACCGAACAGCCCCAGCAAGACTCCCGCCCATTTTTTGAAACTGAGTTTTTCCCCGAATAAAGAAAAGCCTATCAGTGCCCCCATCAACGGCGTGGTGGCATTGAGAATGGCGGAATAACCCGCCGGTAGCCATCTCGCTGCCAGGCTGTACATCAGAAAAGGGAGTCCGGAATTAATCACGCCGAGCAGCATCGACGTTGTAGTCTTGCCGTTAAATTTAATCGGCGTCCGCATAACGAGCAAAATAATACCTAGCCCAACAAAGCCAAAGAACACCCTGAGAAATGCGGTGTTTATTGCGCCAAAGGCAGGGGCCGCTATTCGCATAAACAGAAAACTGGCGCCCCATATCGCTGCTAACAATAACAATCTCAGACAGTCCGCTGCTCTCATGCTGTTCTCTCGCTCGGCTAAACGTTTCGTTGAAATATTGATGAAGCATCTTGTGCTGTGGACCGACTTTAGAATCAAAGGATGTTGATAACAAATCATTTATTCGCATACAGTTGAGTTTAACTAAACCGGATGATGGGCCTACCATGAAACTTCCTCCTTTACATGCCCTTATGTGTTTTGAGGCCGTCGCGCGGCATATGAGCATGAAGAAAGCCGCCGAGGAGCTTAGCGTGACGCCGGGGGCGATAAGTCAGCAAATTGCCAAGCTGGAAGATCTGATGCGCGTGCGGCTGTTTGTTCGTGGGCCACGCGCTATAGAACTCACGTCTCAGGGACGCATTTATCTGCGCGCCATCAAACCGGCCTTTAGCCAGATTGCCGAGGCGACGCAGCGTTTGCGTGATGAGGGCAATAACAATCGCCTGACGATTAGCTGCACCAGCAGTTTTGCTACCCAATGGTTTTTGCCGCGTTTGCCTGAGTTTGAGAGTCTGCATCCGGGGGTTGAGGTCCGTATCAGCACCACCAATCGGCTTGTCGATTTGCTGTCGGAAGGCGTGGATTTTGCCATCAGGCATGGGACGGGCAAGTTTCCGGCTCTCGAGTCGGAGCTGCTGCTCAATGACAATCTGCAAGTGGTATGCAGCCCCGGTCTTATTCCGGCAAACGTCACTTTTAGCGGCCCGCGCGATATCTTGCGCTACACGTTGCTTCACGATGAACACCGTCTTGACTGGCGGCTTTGGTTTCGTGCGCTGGGCGTCGATGATAGCGACGCGAATTGCGGTCCTGTTTTTATTAATTCAAACGGCGTGATTGACGCCGCGCTGGCAGGAAAGGGCATTGCGCTTATTCGCGGTTCATTAATTGAGCAGGAAATGGCGGAGGGGCGGTTAGTGAGTCCTATTTCTGCTGCGGTGACGGTATCGACCGGATATCATCTGGTCTATGACGAGTCGGCGCTGTTAACCCGTTTAGGTAAAAAGTTTAGAGACTGGATTGTTTCCAGAGCCAAATCGGAACTGGGGCGGTATCTTTAAGAGGAATCAAAAATGCAAGGCAAACTCAGCATCTGGGGAAGGAAGACATCGTCCAACGTGCAGGCACTCATGTGGTGTGTTGCTGAACTTAATCTGGCGTATGAACGTTATGATATTGGACACAAATTTGGTGGTAACGATACGCCAGAGTTTCTGGAAATGAATCCCAACGGGACCGTGCCGGTACTGCGCGACAACGGCGGCGAGGCTATTTGGGAGACCGGAGCCATTTTGCGCTATCTGGCAACCCAATATGGCACGGGCGATTTTTGGCCCCAGCAGCCACAGGCGCGTGCCAACGTCGATAAATGGGCCGAATGGGCGAAGATAAATATTGCCGGAACCTTTACCGGCCCGATTTTCTGGCGAGTGGTCAGAACGGCGGCTAAAGACAGAGACGAGAAGGCGATTGCCAGTGCGTTAAATGTTTTCCACAAATACCTGCAAATTGCTGAAAATCAGCTGACTAAACAGCCATTTCTTGCCGGTGAGGCCTTCACGCTGGCGGATATTCAGTTCGGACACGTCCTGTATCGCTACTTTGATATCGCCATCGAGAGAGCCTCGTTCCCGGCCGTCGAGCAGTATTACCAGAACCTGACCCAGCGCCCGGCGTTTGCCGAACACGTTATGGTGTCTTACGACGACCTGAGGGCCGAGTAAACCCTAACGGACGCTGATTCAGCCTTATCAGCGTCCTGCGAATGACACCAGCGCTTCACCATCCAGGCGATATCGCACCCATTCATCCTGGGGTTTTGCACCGATACTGAGATAAAAGTCGATAGCCGGTTGGTTCCAGTCGAGAACGCTCCACTCCAGACGACCGCAGTTGCGTTCAACGGCCAGTTGAGCAATCTGTTGCAGCATACCTTTGCCTGCACCGACGCCGCGAGACTCGGGTGAAACGTACAAATCTTCCATATAGATGCCGTTGCGGCCCAGCCAGGTGGAGTAGCTGGTGAAGAACACGGCATAGCCCACGACCTTGCCCGCAACCTCACACACCAGCGCTTCCGTTTTACTGCCTTCACCGAACAGTGTGGCACGGATCTCTTCGACGTTGGTTTTAACTTCCTGTGGCGCTTTTTCATAAATCGCCAGCTCGACAATCATGTCGAAAATCGCCTGCGCATCGTCGGAAACGGCTGAGCGAATTTTAATACTCATAGTGGAAAGGTCCTGTGTCTGTTCATGTGTAAGGCGATAGCATAAACTCAGTTTAATATTGAATTAAGTGCAATCTTATCAATGGAAATTGAAAATTATGCATTCTGCGCTGCGTCGACTCGATCTTAATCTATTGCTGGCCTTCGATGCCGTTTATCGGCATCAATCGGTCACGCTCGCCGCTGACGAGTTGGCGATGAGTACTTCCGCACTCAGCCATGCGCTGACCCGATTGCGAAGCACGTTAAACGATCCGTTGTTTTTCCGCGAAGGAAATCAGATGCGGGCGAGTCTTTATGCCAATCAGTTGGCAGAGCCCGTCGCCGAGTCGCTGCGATTGCTTAATTTTCACCTGATGCCCAAGCCGGATTTCAATCCGTTGACCAGCGACGTGTGTTTCAAGGTTGCTATCACCGATTACACCGCGTTTTGCGTTTTCCCGGAACTGATGGCCGAACTGCAAAAGCGAGCGCCCGGCGTGAAGTTTGAGCTGCTCTATTCGCCACAGATGTTGGCCATTAATGAGTTACTGGCTGGCCATCTGGATTTTGCGCTGGGCTTTAGCGAACCCGATGAAAATATACATGATGAAATACAGGCGATTGATTGGCTCGAGGATCAGTATGTCGCCATCAGACGTAAGGAGTTTGCCACGTTAACCACAGAGGAGTACCTGAAAGCTCACCACGTCGTGGTGACGCCCTGGAATGAGGCGCGGGGTGTGATTGATTTTCAGCTCGAAAAAATGGGGCTCCACCGTCATGTGACCCTGAAAACCCCCTCGATGCTAAGTGCGCCATTTATTGTCGCGCAGAGTGATTTGCTGATGACCCTTCCACGCTTTGCCGCAGAAAAATTCTGCCGACTGGTCGACGTCAACGCTTTCCCGCTGCCTTTTTATGTGCCGAATTATCAGGTGAAAATATACAGCCACCGTTTTAGCGGTAAAAGCGCAGCGAACCAGTGGCTACAAACGATTTTGCGGGGGCTTTCGCTTCCTTCGCCGGGGCACTAGTTAGTAAAGGAGCCGTCACCTGCCCAGGCGCCCATACGAATTAACTGGAATCTGATGTCTCCCAGAAAACCCATTAAAGGATGATCGCGCACGATTTTTGGTTTTTTCTGCACCACGCCGACGGCGTCCAGTGCTTCCCATGCCGCCAGCCTGACTGAAAACACAAAATCGTTTTGCAGAATGCTCAATAACATCTGCTGGCTCTGTTCGCCGGGAAACTGGCGGAGTTCTGCGATAAGTTTTAATCGGATCCGGAAATCGGTTTTATCCTGAGAACGTTTTACTGCTTCACTAAAATCAATCATTCCGCCAGCTATCTCTTTCCAAAAATTATGCCGTACTATGACGGCAGATCTGATGACAGGTTCAAAAAAATTTCATTCCCTGGTAGGGATTTTGTCGACAGGCTTGCAGGCGGCTTTGCAGGTCACCACAGTGGGCTTCAAGTTTGTGACCGTCAGGATCGAGAAAATAGACGGATTCACCTTCACTACGATTTTCTTTCCATTCAACAACGCCAGCCTGGCGCAATTTTAAGATGAAGTCCGTAAAGTCTTGTATGCCAATGGTAAACGCATAATGCGTATAGTCTCGTTTTGTGTCGACGCTGTCCTTCGACAGGCAAAGCCATAGCTGCCCCAGTGAAAGGTAAGCCCCTTGATCCCACTGCGCATGCGGAATGAATCCGAGAATCTCGACGTAGAATTGCAGGCTACGGCTGATATCGCTGGCGGCGAGTGTAAGATGGTTAAGATTTTTAAGCATTCATTTTTACCAAATTTAAGGACATAAATTTTTTCCCACAGCCATTTTGTTCAAGAATTTAAAATAAACTAGAGGTATACAGATTACTTCCCCTTAGCGGCGAGTTTATTTCAATAAAGTGATTCCTATAAAAGAACAGGCGAGGTTCTATCAACTGCCAGAATTTAATGGCCTTGAGATGCTCAAGGCATCCTACCGCGAGCAGTTTTTTTCACGCCACGTGCATGAGACATTTTGTATTCTACTGATTGAAAAGGGTGCCCAACGTTTCTACCGCAGCGGAGGAGACCACGTTGCGCCGCAGGGGCATATTGTGTTGGTCAACCTTGATGAGGTACACACCGGACAAGCTGAATCCCTGTCGGGCTGGGGATATTGGGCAATTTATCCGCATCCTGATTTGCTGCAAACGTTATCGCGTGATTTATCGAGTATCAGAGGGGAGATCCCTGGTTCCCTCAGCCGGTTATCTACGATCCCGGTCTCGCCGCTCAGCTTATTTTATATAGCGAAGGTGGGGTGATATCTTTCTTTTTGAAAAAACGTGATTTTAATGAGGAATTCAGCGTGCATCTTTTTATGTTTTATGTCGGCGGGAATGCCGGAAAATCGAATATTGAAGTCCATGACATCCAGTTTGTCCCCGTCGAAAAGCCGGAACATGCCTGGCCTGCACTGCGTGAGGCTTGGTTCGGTGATGCCGATAAAATTCACGTTGATGGCTATGCTCGAATTACCTGGGCAGACGGCTACGCGGTCTCGCTGTCTGAGACTCCGCCGGCCGATAATAAGAAACTGTTTTTTGTGAATGCAGGCGCTTACGACCCCTCGTCGTTAGCCGAATTGCACGCCTTTGACTTGTTCGTTGCCGAGGATTCCCGTGAGGCGAAGGCCCGAGGCCTCGAGTCGCTGTTGAAGGGTAAATTGCACCAGCATAAAGATAATCTTACCGACGTAGATGACTGTATCCTGCTGGACAAAGTCGGCGATCTTTATGTCCATCTGACGCGGAGCAATGCGGGTAAACCTTTCAGCCCAGAGTGGCAGGGTTATCAGCCGATCGGAATCTGACTGGCGTGTCGTCATGAAATAGCAGGCACAGGGATGCGCTGACCGTGCCCATGACGCTGTTGCTGCTTATTGCCAGAGCGACTGGGCAAACCCTGGTTGGCAAAAACCCCGCCGTACTCTATCTCTTCTGCCTGTTGCCTCCGGCGGCAAACATCATTGTTCTAGAGACCCACTATCTCGGCACCGGGCGTTCCGCGACGGTATTGGGGGGAAGACTGCTGTAAAGCGCACTTTGAGAGGGTATCGGTGTGCCGGGCATGTGAGGGGATGAAAAAATCTGCAATGTAAATTTGAAGCATAAAATGAATCATTGTGAATTAACGGCCAAATGACCCCTCAAAGCAACTCGTAGTGCCTATATTGAATTTCAGGCACTACGAGTTGCATAACATCATTTACTTACAAGATAGATGCATGTTTTTGCTTCCTTCTTGACGCCATACACCCCACTCGCCACTGTTATTCGGCTTTTCACCCCGGGTCCACCAACCATTCAGCCATACTTTGCCGTTATAACTGACTTTAACGCAGGACTTAGTGTAGGTTTTCGCGCTATCCCAGGCCGGTATGTTGTTGTTCTCCTGTTTGGCAGGAACAATAATCGTATGTCGCAGAGTACGCGAGACCTTACCTGCAGCGGCCTGCACGCTGACGTTCAGCGTTTGGATGCGGTCGGTTTTCATGATGCTGAAAGATTGCTCAGTTTTGCCGTTGTTTGCGCCACTTGCTCCGCTTGGCAGTGTCCAAACGTATCCCGGTTTGCTGGTAGGCTGTGTACCGACATCGATATTCCCGGTGAAGAACACGCTGGAATCTTTATCTTGAGAAGTCATGCGCAGATTCAGGCTGTCCATAAATGCCTGGTCCTGATTCACTTGTTCATTCTCTTTCACTGAAACAGTTATCTGGCTGGTGGCTGTTTTACCCTCTTTACTCGTTACGGTGAGCAGGTAGGTGACTTCACCGCGAGTATTTGCTGGGATTAGGGCTCGTGCTTTAGCGCTTCTCACTTCCCTGACCCACAAACCTGCGTGTTTCTCCTGTAACCAGAAGGTACCCGCGCCTTTCAGGATGGTCCATTTATATGACACCGCATTCTGGCTAGCACTGGCATCCAGTTCGTAAGCCGTAGACAAGTATTTGGTTGGTGTGACGGTAAAATCGTCTCCGGCTACTGCAACTGGCGCTTGAGCTGCGTTTTTTGCAAAAAGATGTCCTACTGTTGCAGCAGGCATTGGGGCAACGCTGGCGGTGTGAATATCGCTCTGCGCTAACACATTTTGACCAAAATAGTCTGCGTTCAGCAAAGAAAGCTGGTTCTCATATTCATCCTTAAGTGTTTTCTCATCGGTTAAATAAGTCCAATCCCTATTGTCTACTTTTGCCGTAGGGAAGTACCAGAAAGGCTTACTTTTTAGTTTGAAATAATATTGATATTCCTCATAGTTGTAGACGGACCCCAGTTTTTCATTCTTGTTTGTGTCCCAGAGGTAAATTTTATCTACACCGAGTTTTTTCAGCTTCCACTGGGTATACATTTCCTCCATGTTTTTAGATGGACAGGCAATAATCATGGATTCGGGGTGCTTGCTGCTAGGCACATTGATGTGGAATTTATTCATATGGTTAGATTGTATACGTGTCCCTTCCAGCGCAAATTTCTCGGATTCACCGTTACGGTAAGCAACCTCGGCCCAACATTGCCCCGCTTTGACAGGCTCTGGCCGATAAATATAACCATAACTGCCCTGTAAGGCAGGATAAATATAACTTTCCAGCTCATCGCGCGGATCATAAAAGCCCACTAGCGTAGTCACAGGAACCCCAAATACCGATGGTTTGCGGCGCGGGAAGTCATTCGCTTCAACCATTTTCTTTTGTTTTTCATCCCACTTCAGATAACCAGAAGCAGAGGTTGGCGTAATGACCCCGGTTGACTCCAGCGATTGCTGAATGCGTTTTTGGGTATAGCCGGTGTGGAGGGTATAGCGAGAAAGTGGAGAACTGGCTACACCGCCGCCCATCGTGTCACTGTTGAAACGATAAATTCCTTTAAAAGGTGGAGTGGTATGGCCTTCTACAACCGCATCTCCGCTCCTATCCCAGAAAAAATTAGCAATAAAACGGTTTTGATTTTCGTCCCATCCCCAACCTGAGTTCTGATTGTGAGTGGCGTACTTCCCGCCCCCCGGATAGTGCCCCATTCCATAACCATGGCCGACTTCGTGACTAAACTCATTGCCGTCCGTGTCGTACACTGTGGCCATGCCATTACCGCCGCTAAATCCGTGCTGTAGCTTGCCGTTACGGTATTGTCCCCAGGATTGATGAACAGCGACCTGATGAAAAAGGGCGGCTTGCCACTGGCGTTCGCCCTGAGAAGAGTTAATACCAAAATTGGCATTATTAATACCCATGGAGATAACACCTTTAGCAATATTTTCCCGCATATCACCATCGTAACCACTGCCTATATCCTCACTTTGTGAGGTATATTTTTTCCCGGTGGATAAAACGACTTCTTTTAAGTGAAGTGGTGAGTAGTTGCCAACAATTAATTGCGAAACCGGTATTTTCTGGAAATAATCACGCGCCATTTTCTCCGATTCTTTTTCTAATGCATTATCTTTCAGCGGTCCAGGAGCCGTTAGCATACCGATACGGATGTTTTGTAAAACAACCTGCGTTTCACCCCCGATATCGATTTTTTTTAGCCTGCTCTCACGTCCATTATCAGCAGAAAACTCCAGAGATAAACCCGGCTGGACCCAGTCGGCAGGCAGTCTCTGACTCCACGCTTCATCACTGTAAACTACGTCCGGCTTCTTGCTGTCAGCAGGGCGGTCAGATTTTGCTAACCGATCCGGGTCGTTCATCACTAGGCTACCCAGTAAGGCACCACTTTTGTCATACGCACGCAGGGTAATTCTCTTCATATTTTGTTGCTGCGGAATAAACATCACCAATGTGTCACGCGTGCTCGTGAGTCTTGGCATTTCTTGTTCACTGTTGCCACTCGCATCAATAGTATGGGTTTGGGCGAATTTCACACTACCAGAAAGCGCCCCTTCAACGTTGTTTTTTAAAGCGTTTTTATCAAGAAAGACATTAATGCTGGCCTGTGCTTGGTTAAAGACGATTACTGGGACAGAGGCGAGAGCAATCGCTATAGCTAGGTGGTTTAGTTTCATGTCAAATGTCTTTGTATTATTAAGGTTCTGCAATCGTAACCATTTGTTTCCTTTTGTAACATTGAGTTTTTCTGCTTTAAGATAAGATATATAAACTCACTGAATGGAATTCACGACTACTGGGTCGGAATCAACCTTGCTGATATAGAGAAAATACTTTTTCTTCCAGAGAAATAAGGGGAAATCGCTAAAATCGAGGGGTTCAGCGGATAACAACGCCTTCAACGGAGAGTCGGTTTTCAGGTCAATGGCGCTTATGATTGTGGCGATGATGAGGAAAGTGGGCGACTCACGGTGCTAATCGAGTTGCTAGTTGAGCTTGCTTCAGGGAATGCTGTGCACATAAAAAATCCGGGAAGACGCTCCCGGATTATCATGACCTCTGCGGGTCGATTGATTACTGTTGTGCAGCAATCACGTCCACGATGACCAACGGTTCTTTACCGCTGTTGGTCAGGCCGTGTGACTCGCCCTTGCGCACGATGGTAATATCGCCCGCTTTAACCGGATAATCGTTGCCGTCGGTGTCTTTAAAAGTGCCGGTGCCGGAGACGATGATATAGGCATCTTCATTGTCTTTATGCTTGTGATAGCCAATCGAGTCGCCGGGCTTGATGGTCAACCAGCTCAGTTCTTTAATAGCCTGATCGGGTTTTGCTTTATCACGAGTAAACGCAAAGGCAGCATCAACAGTGCCTTTACCGCCGCCCAATGCTTTCTTCTCCACTTTTTGCTGCTGTTCTTTGGTAATAACCTGCGCATTTGCCCAGGAGGCAGGTAATAAAGCAGCCATACACAGCAATGCAGTCGTTAATTTACGCATAAATTTCACCCCGTTATTTTTCAATCCATTGTCGCAGGCCATTATTTAAGATAATAATTATAGCCCGAATTTTTCGCAGTTCTTTATGCCAGAAAAAGGACGTTTCTTCATTATCAAAAAGTGATAAAAAAATCCCGTACGGAATTTACCACGTACGGGATTAATAAAATGATGAAGTCTAGGGTGAATTAACCTGGATAAATACCCCGGTCCTTACGTGCCATGAGAATGCGTTCGCAGGCCACGATATAGGCTGCGGTTCTCAGTGAACAGGATTTGTCTCTGGCTTTTTCCCAAACATGTACCATCGCGTCAGTCATGATTTTGTCCATCCGCGCGTTGATCTCTTCTTCGCTCCAGAAGAAGCTCGCCATATCCTGAACCCATTCGAAGTAGCTGACCGTTACCCCGCCTGCGTTACAGACGACGTCAGGCACGATAATGACGCCGCGCTCTGAAAGAATATCGTCCGCCTCAGGGAAGGTTGGGCCGTTTGCGCCTTCAAGCACCAGTTTGCACGAAAGCAGTTTGGCGCGTTCGAGGGTGATTTGCCCTTCGAGTGCGGCAGGAATCAAGATATCCATTGGCGTCGTCCAGAAGGCTTCGCTGTCGATTTCCTGTGCGCCTGGGAAGCCTGCAATCTGCTTGTGCTGAATCTGCCACTCACTTAATGCCGCCATATCAATACCCTGATCGTTAAACAGGGTCGCCGTATGGTCTTGGATAGCCACAATACGGGCGCCAATTTCGGCGAAAAGGCGTGCGGCTTCGCTGCCTACGTTACCGAAGCCCTGCACCGCAACGCGGGCACCTTCGGTCTCGATGCCAGCACGGCGCGCGACTTCACGTCCGGTCACAAAGACGCCACGGCCGGTGGCTTTTTCACGTCCCAGTGAGCCGCCAAGATGGATGGGTTTACCGGTCACGACGCCGGTAATTGTGGTGCCGTGATTCATGGAGTAGGTGTCCATAATCCAGGCCATAACCTTGCCGTTAGTGCCGACGTCGGGAGCCGGAATATCTTTCTGTGGCCCGATAATAATGCCGATTTCACTGGTGTAGCGGCGGGTGAGTCGCTCAAGTTCACCGTCTGACAGCGCGAAAGGATCGACACGAATACCGCCTTTAGCGCCGCCGTAAGGGAGGTTGACGGCCGCACACTTGATGGTCATCCAGGCGGAAAGGGCCATCACTTCATTGAGATCAACGTCCGGATGATAACGAATGCCGCCTTTACCCGGTCCGCGTGACAGGTTGTGCTGCACGCGATAACCCTCGAAATGGCGGATAGAACCGTCGTCCATTTGCAAAGGGATATCAACAATCAGTGCGCGTTTTGGATGACGCAGGGTGTCAATCCAGCGAGACAGGTCACCGAGGTAAGGGGCGACGCGATCGATTTGACGCAGGTAGGTAGTCCAGGGAGATGTACTGCTTTCTGACGCGTAGGATAACTTTTCCATAAAAAGCCTTTTTAAATAAAGTCATTTATTTTGTGAAGCTGTGGAAGAGAAGTGCAATTAACTGTGCGAAAGTGATTTTATCAGCTTTTAGAAAACTGTCTTTATTTGCGACAGAGGAAAAAGGTCTTTTTAGGCCCAAAACCTATTCATTAAATGAATAATTATACATAGTAGATAGCCCTATAGAGATGCTTGTTTATGCATTTATTATTCAATTTTGTGCATAAAAAAGTTTTTTCCCTCAATTATCAGAACTTTGAAATGGGTCAAAAAGTGAATGGAAGGCTGTTTTTGTGTGTTGACTTTGTTAAAGTCCAAGGTCAGCATGCTTCCCTCAACCCGCCGCTCCATGGCTTTTCTGCAAGGGAAAGGAATTGCAATGACCCAAAAAAACACGGAACGGCAGGTTACCCCTGCCGATGAGCTTGATGCTCCTCAAGAACTTCAGCGTGGCTTGAGCGAGCGCCACATTCAAATGATCGCCCTCGGCGGTGCTATTGGTACCGGCCTTTTTATGGGCGCTGGCAAGAATATCGCCGTTTCCGGCACCTCGATTCTCATTATTTACATGCTGGTTGGCTTCTTCATGTACATGGTGATGCGGGCGATGGGGGAGGTCTTGCTCTCGAAGCTTGATTATCGTTCTTTCGCAGATTTTGTAGCAGATTATCTCGGCCCAAAGGCGAGCTTTTTTCTCGGCTGGTCGTACTGGCTGAGCTGGGTAGTCACCTGCATCGCCGACGTAGTGGTCTGTGGTGGCTACATGCAGTACTGGTTCCCACACATGTCTGCTTGGATCCCGGCGCTGTTTACGCTCGGCGTACTGTGTTTGTTCAACCTACTGTCGGTAAAAATGTTCGGTGAAGCCGAGTTCTGGTTTGCGCTTATCAAAGTCGTGACCATTATTGCGCTGATCCTGACCGGTGGCTGGATGGTGGCAACCGGTTGGACCTCGCCGGACGGCGTCCGCGCTTCCGTGCACAACCTGACTGACCCTGCGGTGTTTATGCCCCACGGCATAGCCGGATTCCTGGCCGGTTTCCAAATCGCTATTTTCTCTTATACCGGTATTGAGCTGCTCGGTACGATGACCGCTGAGACCAAGAATCCTGAGAAAATCCTGCCAAGAGCGGTCAACGCGCTGCCGCTGCGTATCATCATTTTTTATATGCTGTCGATGACGGTGATTATCGCCGTGACCTCATGGGCGGCCATTTCTCCAGATGTCAGCCCGTTTGTGCTGCTGTTTGATAAAGCCGGTCTGCCGGCCGCCGCCGCCATTATCAACTTTGTCGCACTCACCTCGGCAATGTCCTCGGCCAACAGTGGTGTCTATTCAAGCACTCGCATGCTGTATGGCCTGTCGGTTGAGAAACATGCCCACTGGCAGTTCCGTATTCTTTCCAGAACAACGTCAATTCCGGTGCGCAGCCTGTTCTTTTCTTGTTTCTGCATGCTGAGCGGTACCTTACTGCTGTTCCTGGTGCCCAATGTTATGACCCTGTTCACCATCGTCTCTACGTTGGCCGCGATCCTGGTGATTTACAGCTGGGCAATGATTCTGGTGGCCTATCTGGTCTATCGTAAAAAACGTCCAGATTTACACGTAAAATCAACGTTTAAAATGCCAGCGGGTGTTCCAATGACCTGGCTTACGCTGTTGTTCTTTGCCTTTACTATTTTCATTATGCTGTTCGATCCGGACACGCTGGCCGCACTGTGCGTTTCACCGCTGTGGTTTGTGATGCTGTTTGTTTTCTGGAAAATGAAAGAGAAAAAGGCTCAGCACAAGAAGTCAGCCACTCAGCCAGCCAATATGGGGGCATAGCCTAGGCGCAGCCCTGTGTCACTAGCCAGTCTTCAAACGCCTGATGCAGCAAGGTCTTCTGCACACCGACCGGCGTAAGGGCATGATAGTGACATGGGGCAATGCGGATATCTGGAAACAGTGGCACTAAATTTCCGCGCACAATTTCCGCCGACAGCGTATTGACCGGTCCTAAGCCTATCCCAATTCCCTCCAGCATAGCGTGCAGCGAAACGTGAAAATGATCGTAACGGCGGGATCCATTCACCGGTGTTTTCTTCACCCCTGCGGCTTCCAGCCACTGATTCCAATGCCCCGGCCGCGTTAGCGTTTCTATTCTTGGGCAGGCAACAATATCCTCTACCGTCTTTATCGAATAACGCGCCAGCAAATCAGGCGAGGCCATCAGGCAATGAGTGTCCTGCAGAAAGGGGATTGCCGAATACTCGGTCATACTGGGTTCACGCCGTATCAGCAGGTCATAGTGACCGATAATATGCAGCTGTTCAGTATTGGCCGAGGATATCTGCAGGTTTGCCTGCGGATAGCGGCCATAAAAATCATCGAGGCGCGGCAGCAGCCATTTCAGGCTTAAAGTCGTGGGCACGCTGACGTTGAACACGTTATTTCGGCCACCGTTGCCGTAGCGCAAAGCAATATCAGACAGCGTATCCAAGGCGCCGCCCAACTCGCGCGCGAGGGTGAGGGCATAAGGTGTCGGCACCCGGCGTTGCCCTTGCTTGATAAACAAGTTAACGCCGAACCATTTTTCAACTACCTGAATATGTCGGCTGACCGCGCCATGAGTGATATACAGCTCTTTGGCCGCCGCAGTATAACTGCCCGCATGGCAGGCGACGAAAAACGCGCTCAGCGCGGTCAGAGGGGGAAGAGAATGCACGATCGCTCCTTTTTACTCACAGTCCTGTGATGTTTTATCACGAGTCTGTGAATTTATTAATCGCTATCATCGCGCTTATCGTATTCAGAAAGGAGCGTATGGCGTGATGTATTTAATCATTGTGATGATAGGAATTGGGGCCGGTGTCATTAGCGGGATAGTAGGGACAGGGGCATCGATTATGCTGCTGCCGTCGCTGGCCTACACTTTTGGGCCAAAGGCGGCAATCCCGATAATGGCAATCGCGGCCATCATGGGAAATATTTCGCGCGTTTATCTCTGGCGCAAGGAGATTAATTTCAAGGCATTTTTTACCTATTCACTTCCCGGTATTCCGGCCGCCGTGCTGGGGGCAAATACGCTGTGGATAATGCCTGCCGCCTTATCGAACGTTTTTATCGGGCTTTTTTTCTTTCTGCTGGTTCCGCTGCGCTTCTGGGCAAGAGCGCGGGCGTTTACGCTCAACCTTTGGCAACTGGCGCTGGCCGGGGCGTTGGTAGGCTACCTTACCGGCGTGGTTTTCTCGACGGGTCCGCTGACTATCCCGATTTTTGCCGCTTACGGGCTGGCAAAAGGCGCGCTGCTCTCGACGGAAGCCGCGGCCTCGTTTGCCATCTATCTGGCTAAAGCCTCAACCTTTGGGGCGCTTGGCGCACTGCCTGCTCCGCTGTTGATAAGCGGCCTGCTGGTGGGGGTGACACTCGTGGCAGGTATGTACATTGGCAAGCGTTTTGTCATTAAAATGTCTGAAAAAACCTTTAATTACCTGATAGATGCCATGCTGATGCTGGCAGGAGGCTCACTGCTGTGGGACGCTCTGGCATCATAGCAGCGAATCAATTTCGGCCTTGCATTTCAGCAGGGCGGCGATGAGTGATGCAGACTCGTCTTCGAAACGCAGCGCTGGTACCGCCAGTGAAATAGCATAAAAATCACTGTGCCCGGTTTTGAAACAGACACCTATGCCGCAGACGCCGCGTGCGTGCTCTTCGATATCCAGCGCATAGCCCCTGCGTTGGGTTTGCGCAATGTCCTCAAGCAGCGCTTCACGCGTGGTCAGGGTCTGTCGGGTCCTGGCCTCAAGATTCAGCGAGACGGCTTTGAGCAGAAACTCGTCGGGCAGCTGCGCCAGGATGGCCTTGCCGAGGGCGGTACAGTGGGCCGGAAATGCTGTGCCAACGGCAGAAACCACCCGCAGCTCTTGATCCGATGCGTATTGATCCACGGAAATTGCATGCAGATTTCGATACACGCTGACGTCGACTGTTTCGCGCGTTCTTCTGCCCAGCGCCTCAACCGCCGGTCTGGCGATAGTCACAAAATCGGTATGCGCAGCGGCAGCCATGCGGGCCAGGGCCGGGCCAAGCTTGATGCCATCGTGAGCATTCTGAACCAGCTGCTGTGCCTCAAGCGCATTCACTAACCGGTGCACCGTCGTGCGCGGCAAATCGGTCTCTCTGGCCAACTGCGCCAGACTCATTCCCACGCGTGATTTTTCCAGCGCCCGCAGCACCTCGGCGGCGCGTGCGATGACCTGTTTGCCATTCTTGTCCGACTCTTCCGACATCCCTGGATCCTTTATTTAAACGGGTGAATAACATCGATCTTCAATGTTGAGACGTTGACATTATCATAAATTGGCCTTAAAAGTGTGACCGTACAGTGGTTATATATTCCGTTTAACGGTCACTATTCATTTTTTAAGGATTAGCATGAAAACTCTGTCCAAAATGGGAGGGTTTACGCTGTTGGCTGTAGCCTGCCTGACCATCATGGTGGGCTGCGTGATTGTTCCGGGGCTGCCCTCGATAGCCCGACAGCTTGGAGTCGAACATGCCTCGGGTTGGCTGGTCACGCTGCCTTCGCTGGGCGTGGTTATCTTCGGGCCTCTTGCCGGACGTATCGCTCATCGCATCGGATTGTATCCTTCGCTGTGTTACGGACTGTTTTTCTATGGTCTTTTCGGCGCTGCGGGGGTATTTATGCACGGCACGGTGGCCGTGTTTGCCGACCGAATTCTGCTTGGAGGGGCGACGGCAATTGTGATGTCGACCGGTACAGGTATTATTTCAGTCTTCTTTCGCGGTGAGCAGAGAATGCAGATGATTGCCCGTCAGGGGATGTCTATCGAGCTTGGCGGCGTGATATTCCTGTTCATTGGCGGTTTGTTGGTAACCGCAGGTTGGCGCTGGCCGTTCTGCCTGTATCTGTTTGCCTGGATCCTGCTGGGGCTGGTCCTGGCCTTTGTGCCGAAAACCCCTGCCCACGGCGTGGCTGAGGAGGAAGGGGAAGCGACGCAAACACAGGCACCCCAGGCGATAAGGTTGACCTATCTGGCTGCGGTATTCTCGATGATTACCTTTTTCACCGCCATCATCCTGCTGCCTCTGCATTTCCATGCGCTGGGGATCACTGAGGCTCAAACAGGGTATTTTCTGTCGTTCGTGTCGCTGGTCGCGGTGTTTGCTGCCTGGCTGATGCCGAAACTGATTAAGCGATTTTCCGACTTTGGCACGCTCTGTGTTGCCTTTGCCTGTTATGGGGTCGCGCACCTGCTGTTTGCCTTTGCGCCTTCAATGCCGCTGTTTATATTGGGTGGGGTCGCGTTAGGCTGCGGATTTGGTTTCTCTATTCCGTTGGTTAATCATCTTATCGTTGAACTTTCAAGCCTGACACAGCGCGCCCACAACCTGGCGCGTCTTTCGATGGCTATCTTTCTCGGGCAGTTTCTCTCGGCGTTTATGGGCTATCTCTCACAGGATACCCGCACCCTATTTCTGGCGGCCGGGGTGTTCGCACTGGGAGTCTGCGGATTTTTTATCAGCCAGAAAAGACGCCTCGAAAACGCGAGAAAACCGCTGCCGTTAAGAGATTGAAGACGTGTTCTGATGATTTTTCCCTGAGAAATTGCTGAGGGAAAGCTGATTTTTCTCCTGAATAAAATCAATGAATGCCCTGAGCGGCGTCGGAGTCAAACGCCGGTCAGGGTAGTAAAGATAGGGGCCTGAAAAGCTGGGCCACCAGGGTTGAAGAAGCGGCTCCAGCTCGCCGTTCTCAAGCGATGGGCGCAGCCATTCCTCAAACAGCTGAATAATGCCACCGCCCGCAATGGCGGTGGCGACCGCCAGGTCAACCGCGGCACCAATGCTAACCACCAATTGCCCACTGGGCTGAATCCGCACTACCTCACCGTCGCGCTCGAACTCCCACTCGGGGATGACGCCGCTCGCAAAACGGCCGCGTATACAGCGATGTTTCAACAGTTCGCTGGGGTGCTCAGGCCGTCCGTGACGTGCAAGATACTGCGGCGAAGCGGCCACGGCAAAACGCTGGCGACGAGCGCCAATGGGCAGGGCGATGACGTCCTGCTCCAGGCATTCGTCATAACGGATACCGGCGTCACAGCCTTCGCGAAAGACGTCCTGCACGTTGCTTTCTGCCACCACTTCCAGCTGAATGTCGGGGTAACGCGCCAAAAACTCGGGCACCAGCGTCGGGAGCACCAGCCGCGCGGCGCTGACCGGCACGTTGAGGCGCAGTGTGCCCGCAGGCGTGTCGCGATAGCGATTGATGATGTCCAGCGCGGCGTCTACTTCGGTCATGGCCGGCATCAGCCTTTCCATCAGCGCTCTACCCACTTCGGTCAGCGCCACGGTGCGCGTGGTGCGATGAAACAGGCGCACCCCCAGCTGCTGCTCGGCCCGTCGAACGGAATCACTCAGCCTTGAAGCGTTGCTGCCGGTAACGCGTGCCGCCTCGCGAAATCCTCCCGCCTTGGCCACCGCGACCACCGCGTGAAGCAGGGCTATATCCAACTGCATTGTCCGCCATCCCGTACAGTTTGTCGTTATTTAGCCTAATAGTTGCACAGTAATAATACCGATACAATTACTGTGTCACTCACTCAGGAGGTGTTTCATGTCTACAGCAACATTGACTTATCAACTCGGCGACCGCCAGGTTCCACGTATGGGCTATGGCGCAATGCAACTGGCCGGGAAAGGCGTATTTGGCCCCCCAGCCGATGAGGCGCGAGCGCTTCAGGTGTTGCGCGATGCCATTGAGTCCGGCGTACGTCACATCGATACCAGCGATTTTTACGGGCCACACATCACTAATCAGCTGATTAAAAAGGCGTTACACCCTTATCCGCACGACCTGTGTATCGTCACTAAAGTGGGGGCGGTGCGCAACAGCAAAGGGGGGTGGCTGCCGGCGTTCAGCGCCGAGGATCTTACCCGCGCCGTCGAGGACAACCTGCGTAATCTGGGGTTGGAGGTGCTGGATGTGGTGAATCTTCGCAGCATGTATGACGTTCATCAACCGGCGGAGGGGACGCTGGATGAACAGCTCGAAGCGCTGGCTGCCCTGCGGGACAAAGGCCTGATTCGTCATATCGGTCTGAGCAACGTCACGGCAAAACAGGTCGTCGATGCACAAAAAATCACCCCGATTGCCTGCGTTCAGAACCTTTACAACCTGGTAAATCGTAAGGATGAAGCATTGATTGACCAGCTTGCGGTGCAGGAGATTGCCTACGTGCCTTTCTTCCCGCTGGGAGGCTTTACGCCTTTGCAAAATAACCGCTTGAATGAGGTTGCTCAGTCGCTTGGGGCAACCTCGATGCAGGTTGCACTCGCCTGGCTGCTACAACGCTCGCCCAATATCCTGCTTATCCCGGGAACCTCTTCTCCGCAGCATTTGCAGGAAAATTTGGCCGCCGCCGAGCTGAAAATTCCAGCAGAAGCCCTGGAAACGCTCAATCAGATTGGCGCAGCGCAATAACACGTTAAGGCGGTTTATGGACCTCGCGATTTGCTAGGGTACTGTTGTTAATGTCTTATCCACGATGGGCATGCAATAGCCTCAACAGGAGATCGCGAGTGAAATACAGTTGGCAGAAAGAAGGCTTAACCGCCGATCAAAAAGCAGAAATTGTACTGAACCAGATGACCGAAGAGGAGAAGTTTGCCTGGCTCTCAGGGCCGATGGCTATCCCGCTTGGCGGTGAGTCTATCCCAGACGGTGCGATAGGTTCTGCTGCCTATTATCCTGCTATTCCCCGCCTGGGTATTCCTGCTATGCAACAGAGCGACGCCAGCCTTGGCGTCAGCGCGCTGGGTAATATTCGCCCGGGCGATAACGCCACGGCGCTGGCTTCTGGACTGCTTCTTGCTTCAACCTTTAATCGCCAAATGGCTGAGGAAACGGGGACTCTGGTGGGCCGCGAGGCATTCGCTAAAGGTTTTAACGTGCAGCTTGCCGGGGGAGCCAACCTGGTGCGCGAGCCGCGAGGAGGGCGGAATTTTGAATATCTCTCCGAAGACCCGCTGTTAACCGGCGTCATGGCCGGACACTCCGTGCGCGGCATTCAGTCGCAGCACGTGGTTTCAACGGTCAAGCATTTTGCCGTTAATGCCCAGGAAACCGGCCGCGTGGTGGTGAGTTCTGACCTCAGCGAGGCCGCACTGCGTGAGTCTGACCTGCTGGCTTTCGAGATTGCCAATGCGATTGGCAAGCCGGGAGCGGTGATGCCCGGTTACAACCTAGTGAATGGCGAATGGGCGTCGGAAAATGAATTTTTATTAAACCAGGTGCTGAAGGGCGATTGGCAGTATCCCGGTTGGGTGATGTCCGATTGGGGAGCGACTCACTCGGCGGCGAAGGCTGCGCTGGCCGGGTTGGACGTACAGTCTGGTGCCAATCTCGACCGGCAGGTTTGGTTCGGGCAGCCGCTGAAGGAGGCGGTCGAGTCAGGTGAGGTTCCGCAAAAACGCATCAATGACATGGTGCGCCGTATTCTGCGCAGCCTTTTCTCGGTGGGTGCAGTCGAAAATCCAGCCACTCGCTACGGCGATATCGATTATATGGCGCACCGGCTTATCGCGCAGCGCGAGGCGGAGCAGGGCATAGTGCTGCTGAAAAATCGGGCACAAACTTTGCCACTGAGAAAAGGCGCTAACAGGCTGCTGGTGGTCGGGGCGCATGCCGACCACGGCGTGCTGTGTGGGGGAGGGTCATCGGCGGTCACGCCGGTCGGCTGCCTGAGCCTGCCGGGTATTGATTTCATGGGGATTAAAACCGAAAAAGTTTATCATCCGTCTTCCCCTCTGTGGGCGATCCGCGCCGAGTCGTACGCTGCTGAGGTGGTTTTTTCCAGCGGTGAAGATATTAGCAAAACCGCGCAACAGGCGCGCGAGGCGGATGCGGTCATTGTATTTGCCGACGAATGGCGATCAGAGGCGCTGGACGCGCAGGGATTGGGGCTTGAAGAGGCCCAGAACCGGCTCATCGAGGCACTGGCCGCGGTGAATGCCCAGACGGTAGTGGTGCTGGAAACCGGCGGACCTGTCACGTTACCCTGGCTCGATGAGGTTGCTGCGGTGTTAGAGGCGTGGTACCCCGGGTCGGGAGGCGGTGAGGCGATTGCCGGTGTGCTGTTTGGTCGCGTTAATCCCTCCGGGCGTCTGCCCGTGACTTTCCCGGCCAGCGAAGCGCAGTTGCCGCATCCTAAACAAGTCAATCCTGAAAGCACCACATCGCTACCCGGAAGCCCGGTAAAGGGAGGGATAATTCACATTGACTATAACGTGGAAGGTTCTGACGTCGGCTATCGTTGGTTTGAGCGCACCGCGCAGAAACCGCTTTTCCCCTTTGGGTTCGGCCTTTCTTATACCACCTTCGAGCTCAGCCATTTAGCGGCTGTCGAAGAGGCATCAGGGGTGATTGATGCCCGTTTAACGGTGACCAATACCGGTCATTGCGCCGGTGCCGAGGTCGTACAGCTCTATATTCAACCGACCGATAAACGCTACGCTGCGCGTCTTGTCGCCTTCGAACGCGTTCATCTCGAGCCGGGAGAAAGCCGCGAGATAGCGCTTCAGCTTGAGTCTAAGGCCATTGCCAACTGGCACAGTGAAGAGCAAAAATGGGTTATTGCGCAGCAAACCTACCGCCTGTACGCCGCCAGAAACGCGGAAGAGTTTGTGCTGTATTGTGATCTCCCTCTTCAGGGACGCAGTTTCGGCTATTAAACGTATTGGCACCCAGGGACGGGTGCCAAAATTATTTTGTCATCAAGTTAGGGTAAAACGCCTTCGTCTGCCAGCAACCCGTTACAGGGCGGCCCAGGAAGCTTGACGTTTTCTCAAAGCCTAATCGACGTTCTCTGCGGTCATAATCTTGAATTCAACCTTGCCGTCTGAATAGGTGTCCGGCAGTAAGCCTTCTTCCAGTCCCTGTAGCAGCAGACTTAAACCAAGCTGAGCGTGCTGCCGGGCGTTCTGGTCCAGCGTGAAGGACAAAATATTCTCTTCGAGCAAACGCCGCGTGAGGTCATAGAGCTCGTGAGTAATATACAGGCATTTCCCCTGCAATTTGTGTCTTGCCAGCGCCTCGCTCACCTCGGCGTTGACGTCACCGGTGTTATAGATACCGACAATATTTTTAGACTGCGCCAGCGTCTGTTCAAGCAGCCGACGCAGAGTCTCGGGATGGTCCTGTCCGGCCAGGACTTCGGTGAGTCGAATGTGCGGCGCCCTGTGCTGCAAAACTTCCTTGAAGCCTTCGATACGCTGGCGGTGAGCGCTAAAATCGACGCGTCCGCTGACCATCATGACTTCTCCGGGCTGATGAAGCATCTTGGCCATCAATAATCCCGCTGTGCGCCCGGCCTGAAGTTGATTAATTCCCACATGGCACAGGCGCTGTGATTCGGGCAGATCGGTGACCAGCGTAATAACCGGCAAACCTTTATTCTTGCAATGCTCGAGCGCCTTATAAACGGCGGGATGATTTTGGGCAAAAATAATCAAACCATTTCTTTTATGGCTCGAGGTAATAATATGCTGAGCCAACTTCTCTGGCTGCGATTCAGAAATAAGCGTTCGGTGTAATGTGAGGCGTTGATAGCCCAGAGCATTGGCGACCTCTCTAAAATCCACGGCCAGCTTCTTAAAAAAATAAGTATCATTTGAACTTAAGATAACTTCTATTTGCCAGGGACTTCTTCGTTCTTCGGGTAGCGTGCGGTTTAATCCTGCCTCTTTTGCGGCTTTTAAAACTTTGCGTGTTGTTTCTGGAGAGACGCCACCGCGTTCATTTAATACTCTGTCTACTGTCGCTATACCAACGCCGGCCATTTTTGCCAGCGTTTCGAGGGTAAGCTTTTTCATACCGGCTTCCTTGAGAGAAGAGACAACCTTTTAGCGCAGTTTAACCCGCGAGCGGTGTTTGGCAACACGGTTGTCGCGCCATCAGCATGTTTTTTTATCTGGAACGCTAAGTGAACAGCAAGCGCATTTTATGTTGTAAAATTGTTTATAAATGATGGGAAACCATCAAACCAAAAGTACCACCACTCTTCAAATGGGTTTACTATTCGCCCGATTACATTTGTTTTGTGAATCAATATAGTAAAAGTATTCCGCTAAAGATATGAGTGCAGGGCTTAACAACAGGATTATATTCAAAACGACGTAAATTAATCAGTGCTAAGCAATAATAAATACCTCAAAGCGTTTATTTAAAAATGCTCGGATTCCCATTGCTTAAAACTTGACGATTAATGAGAAGCATAATCATTTACTAATGGGTTCGGTTTTTCTGTCATGTCTCTATATCAAGAATAGCCATTCTCTTTTTATTCCTAAGTGTCGTTTTTATTACTCTCTGGACAGTGCAGTAATAACTTATTTGAGCAGGGGAAATTCATGAAACGCAGAGAATTTTTATCGTCTATTGCCGTTTTGGGCGTGACGTCAACGATTCCGTTGGCCAGTGCGCAGGAAGTCAAAGGCGGTCAACCGTGGGAACCGGGCAAGGTAGACACCCGACCTCTCGCTCAGCCACGGAAAGGGGGGTTGCAGTATCTTACGCAGCACGAGTTCGATACCGTCGGTGCGATTGCCGAACGCTTTATCCCGGCCGACGAGATGAGCATTAGCGGCAAAGAGGCCGGTTGCGCCATTTTCGTTGACCGCCAACTTGCCGGGGATTTTGGTCAGGCAAGCAGCACCTACCGCCTTGGCCGTTTCGTCAAGGGCACGCCGGAACAGGGGCCGCAAGAGGCGAAAACGCCAGCGGAACGTTATCGCGTCGGCCTGGCTGCGCTGGACAAGACCCTCCAAAAACAGTTTGGCAAGAATTTCGTCGACCTGAGCGGTGACCAGCAGGACCAGATATTGCACGCAATGGAAGCAGGCAAGCTCGATTTGGGACCAGATGTGGAAACCAAAGTTTTCTTCGAACTTTTATTGCAGAACGTGCGCGAAGGCTTTTTATCCGACCCGATTTACGGCGGAAACAAAGATATGGCGAGCTGGAAAATGATTGGTTTCCCAGGTGCGCGCTATGACTTCCGCGATCTGCTGAGCAAGAAAGGTCAGAAGTTAAACATTATTCCAACCAGCCTGATTGATAACACTCTTTAAGCTGGAATTCTGAAGCGATTGAGCAACAACGAGTCCTAATATGAAAAATATCCGTCCAAAAGCTGACGTTGTCGTCGTCGGACTGGGCTGGTGTGGGTCCCTGATAGCCGAAGAGCTGACCCGCGCAGGCCTTAACGTGGTCGCCGTTGAGCGTGGCCCATGGTTTGAAACCGCCACCGATTTCCCACCTTCCATTGATACCGATGAGCTGCGCTGGGATACCCGCCGCAGCATGCTGCTCCCGCCTGCCGTTGAAACCACAACCTTTCGTAACAACAGCACCCAAAAAGCGCTGCCTTCCCGCGACTGGAACCTGAACGAGATGGGTTACAACGTGGGCGGTTCTGGCACGCACTGGGCGGGCATGGCCTGGCGCTTCACGCCGTTTGACCTTCAACCCTACACGCAAACGGTTCAGCGTTACGGTAAACAACAGATAGTCAAAGGGCTTATCCTGCAGGACTGGGGGGTGACTTATGAAGAGCTGGAGCCTTTCTATGACCGTTTTGAAAAAATTGCCGGTGTTTCCGGTAAAGCGGGCAAGCTCAACGGTAAGGTTATCGAAGACGGTAACCCGTTTGAAGGCAACCGCAGCAGCGAATATCCGCTGCCGCCGCTTGAAGGCATGCGCCTGACCGACCTGTTCCGCGATGCGGCCAAGTCACTCGGGCAGCATCCGTTTATGGTTCCGGCGGGGCAGGCTTCCAAAGCCTACGTTAACCCGCTTGGCGTGCGCATGGGTCCTTGCACCTACTGCGGTTACTGCCTTTATTACGGCTGCGGCAACTTCTCCAAATCTAGCCCGAACGCCTGCGTGGTGCCGGCCCTGATGCAGCGCGAAAACTTTACCGTGCTGACCGAGTCTGCCGTCACCCGCATCAATAAGGCTGAAGACGGTAAAACCGTGACCGGCGTGACCTACATCGATCGCAACGGTCAGGAGTGGGAACAACCTGCCGATATCGTCGTGCTTTCTGCCTTCCAGATGCAAAACGTGCGTATGCTGCTGCTTTCCAAAATCGGCAAACCTTACGATCCGGTGACCAAAACCGGCGTCGTCGGCCGCGCCTACAGTTTCCAGACCGTTTCTGGCGCTAACCTGTTCTTTGAAGACGAATACCTCAATCAGTTTATCGGGGCCGGGGCGCTCTCGCAGCAGGTTGACGACTGGAACGGCGATAACTTCGACCATACCGGAAAAGGCTTCATCGGCGGGGCAGGTATTTTGGTGGTTGCCCGCGGCGCTCGGCCAATCGGTAACGCCGATGCACTGCCTCCGGGTACGCCACGCTGGGGTAAAGACTGGAAGAAAGCCTACACCCACGCCTTCCAGAACGGGACCTTCATCTTTGGGCAGGGCACCAGCTACTCGCACGAAGATTACTATCTCGATCTCGACCCAGAGTACAAAGACGCCAACGGCAATCCGCTGCTGCGCGTGACCTACGACTACAACGAGAACGATCGCCGTTCTGCCAAGTTCGTTGAGGACAGAAGCGTCGAGATAGGCAAGGCGATGGGCGCGAAACTGGTCATCGGGACCAACGCCACCAACACCTCCTATTCGCCATACAGTTTTGCCAGTGACCACACCATTGGGGGGGCAGTCATGGGTGAAGACCCAAAAACCAGCGTGCTCAACCGTTATCAACAAAGCTGGGATGCCCATAACCTCTTCGTATTGGGCGCATCGTCGTTCCCGAACAACGCCGGGTACAACCCGACCGGAACGATTGGTGCACTGAGTCTGTGGACGGCGAAAGCCATCATCGAACAGTATCTGAAAAACCCTGGTCCATTGGTAAAGGTATGATATGAAAAAGATTAAAGTAGTCGGCGGCGTCGTCGTCATCGCCGCCGTTGTGGCGGGCGTTTTACTGTATCAAAATGGCAGCACGGCGGCGGACAACGTCGCCGACAACAAGACCCAGATGAAGCAGCCGTTAACCGCTGCCGATGCAGCCGCGATTAGCCGTGGCCGTTATGTCGCGGTCGCCGGCGACTGTGTGGCCTGTCATACCGCGCCTGGCAGCAAAGAGGCCTTTGCGGGCGGCTATTCAATAAGCACACCGTTTGGCGGCATTTTTGCCAGCAACATTACTCCGGACGCAGAGACCGGTATCGGTAACTGGACCGAGCGCGAGTTTTACCGTGCCGTGAGACACGGCAAGGGTATCGACGGAGAAAATCTTTATCCGGCAATGCCTTATAATGCCTACGTCAAGGTCAGCGATGAGGATATGCACGACCTGTGGATGTATATGCGTTCGGTGAAACCGGTAAACAACAAGGTGCCGGAAACCCAACTGCCGTTCCCGTACAACATCCGCATGGCGATGATGGGCTGGAATCTGCTGTTCTTCAAAAACGAAGGCTTCAAGCCGGATATGTCGAAGTCGGCCGAGTACAATCGCGGTGCGTATTTGGTCGAAGGTCTTGAGCACTGTGCGGCCTGTCATACGCCGAAAAATATCATCGGCGGGGATACCGGAGCTTATTTGCAGGGCAGCAATCTCGGCGAGTGGTATGCGCCAGAGATCACCAGCAATACGTATACCGGTATTGGTAACTGGTCGGAAGATCAGGTGGTGCAGTATCTGAAATTGGGCAGCAACCATGTTGCTGTGGCATCGGGCCCAATGGCCGAGGCCGTGACCAACTCCACCCAGCACCTGACTGACGCCGACTTGCACGCCATCGCCAGCTATATCAAGGCTCAGCCGGGTTCGGACAACAAAAAACCGACCCCACTGGCGGCGGATAATGCGCAGATGAAGATCGGTGCTAATGTGTATGAGGCCAACTGTTCGGCCTGTCACAACAGCAATGGGCAAGGCATATCGCATCTTGCGGCGGGACTGGCCAATAACCCGGCCATCATGTCGCCTGACGCCTCGTCTATCTTGACCACTGTCTTGCAGGGCGGTCGTGGCGCAGTGACCGAGGGCAATCCAACCAGCGGTGCAATGCCAAGTTTTGCGTGGAAACTGTCTGACGAGCAGACCGCGGCAGTGGCGACCTATATTCGCAACTCATGGGGCAATGCGGCGTCGGCTGTGCCTGCCAGCGAGGCAAGCAAGACTCGTCAACTGCTGAAACTGCAACCGCAGCTGCAGATGAAATAAGCCTCTAAAGTCGATGACCCAGATTACGCCACGTTGGGCAATCTGGGTCATCGATGAAATGTTCCTGCCGATTTAACCTGATATCGTTGAACGAACCTGGCTTAGCCGGTATAGCGGGTCATGTTCTCGCGGCATTCCGTCGCAATCTCATACAGGTCATATTCCCAGCGGTTTGGGCTAAACAGCTCGGCCGACCATAGCCCGTCATATCCGGTCGCTTTCACTGCATCAGTCCAGGCCTGAATATCAATTTCCCCTTCGCCCGGCATGTAATTGCGCAGCACCATCTGGTCCCAGGCTTCGCCGGGTTTAGGCAGGCGGCCGTCGCAGAAATGGACGCCGTAGATCAGGTTTTTATCAAGACGCGCGATATCTTCAGGCTTGGATCCGGAGGCATAAAGATGCCAGAAGTCGATGACCATACCGACGTTATCGCGGCCAACGCGACGAATGACCTCAAGCCCTTGTTCAAGAGTGCGGAATTTGGTGAAAGCAATGACCTCAATCTGATAGCGAACGCCGTACTCCTGGCCAATTTTGGCAATGGCATCGACGTTCTCAGTGATGATGTCCATCACCGTCTCATCGGGTTTATCGTCAATGCCGTCCAGCGCCAGAATCTGCACCGTCGGGCACTCGAGCTCGGCTGCCGCACGAGTCAGTCGGGTCGCCTCCTTGAGCATGGTCTGCTTGGCCTCGCCCTGATAACGTTCGATTTCCAGCAACGCATTAACGCAGCCGACCGACAGGCCATAACTGTCAGATATCTTCTTGAGTTTTTGCGTGGTGCCGCCGTTATCGAGATAACGCACCAGCTTACTGCTGAGCAGTTCAAGGCTGTCGTAACCGGTCTCTTTGGCAATTCGAGCGTCGGTCACAATGTTGCAATAATGGGTTGAGATTCCGTGTAGGGCTTTTTGCATCGGGTACTCCTTGTCTCTTTATGATTATGTTTAGAAGTAATGGGGTACAAAGCTCGAAATGGCCATTTAATCGCTACCATGCTAATCTTTTAGAATAAAAGTTTCAATTTTATATAAATGGAATTTTTGATTGTTTCGCATCAAATTCTCGCTAGCCCTGCACGCAGTTGTTGAATATCTTCACAATACGGACCCGAGTATTTGTAATTTTCGAGAGATCAATAAAAGGAACAACGATGAAATTTCATTACACACTGCCCGCCGCCAGAACCCCGGAAGGGCGCAGCGCGCCGGCGTTACGTTGGGGAATCGTCGGACCGGGCTGGGTGGCGCAGCGTTTCGTTGCAGCGCTGCAAAAAAATACCCGCCAGATTGCCTACGCCGTGGCCGGTAGTGCGTTATCCAAGGCACGGGCCTTTGGCCAGCAGTTTTCAATTCCCCATGCCTACGGCTCCATCGACGAGCTGGTCAGGGATAACAACGTGGACGTGGTCTACGTGGCAACGCCTCACCCAACGCATTATGCCTGCGCGCTCAAGGCGATTCAGGCCGGTAAACATGTGCTGGTCGAAAAGCCGCTGGCGATAAATGCCGAGCAGGTGCGGGGATTACAGGAGGCGGCGCGAGAGCATAAGGTCTTTTTGATGGAGGCGATGTGGACCGCATTTCTGCCAAAGTTTGATGTGCTACAGCAGGTGATTGATCAGGGCGCGATTGGTGAGATTCGTACCATTATTGCCGATCACGGTGAATATTTTGAGCAGAGCCACCGCATTATGCGTCCTGAACTGGCGGGCGGAACGCTGATGGACCTCGGCTCGTATCCGGTTGCGCTGGCGACCAAATTTCTGGGTGCGCCGGAGCAGGTGCTGGCGTCTGGACAGACCGCACCGACTGGGGTTAATGGGCAGGCGTCTATCGTCCTCAAACATAAGAACGGCAACCAGTCCTCTCTTCACACCACGCTGTTTAGCCATACGCCCGGTACTGCGGTGATCGCCGGTACCGAAGGCTATATTTTTCTCGAAGGCATGTTCTATGCGCCGGGAAACTTCCACATTTTCAACAACGATAAGCAGAAAATCAGCTATGAAGAGCCGCGTTTTTCTTACGACCAGCTTTATCATCAGGCGGCGCATCTGGCCTTTTGTGTTGCGGATGGGCTGACTGAGTCGCCGATTCGCCCACTGGCTGACTCATTGCTCACGCTGCAAACGCTCGATGAAGTACGCCGTGAATTGGGCATTGTATTCAACGATATTTAAGGGGTTTTCACCGGCCCGTTAAGGCTCAAAGGTCAATCACCCGGCGATGCGTCAGATTTCGTGAACAGCGCAGGGCAATCTGCTGCTCATGCGCCGCTTTCTCGGCCTGCTCGACGTATTCGAAGACGTACGCAGTAAAAAACTCTGTTTAATACCGTTGAAGGGGCCGTCAGACCGATCACTTTGGCGGATTACCCCCCGGGCAGGCTACCCGCTCAATCAAACTGCCAGTAAAGCGGCGTACCGTAGACCTCGACAAAGTAGTCAATCACCGTTCTGACGTTGAGTGGGGGATGGCGTGTATTGGGGTAAATGGCAGCGATGTGCTGAGGTTCGGTTTTTATCGCCGCCTCATAGTCCGTCAATAGCCTGATAAGCTCGCCTTTCTTGATGCTGTCACCGATCAGCCAGTCGGGGAACAGCACCAGCCCCATCCCGTCGAGCGCGGCGGTGAGCAGCGACTCGGCGTTGTTGGAGGTCAGCACCGCCGAAATGGGGTAGTGAGTCCAGTCGTCTTCTGGCTTTCGAAACAGCCAGCGGTTAGGGCCGGTCGAACCGCTGTACACCAGACACTTATGCTGGCTGAACTCGGCGGGCGTAGCCGGTTTTCCAAACTGGCTAAGGTAGGCGGGAGACGCCGCCAGATGGTAACGCTGAGTGCCAAATACGCGGGCGTGAAACGAGGAGTCCGTCAGCGTGCCAATCCTGAACAAAACGTCCGTGGCGTCACGATGGGGATCGATATAATCGTCGGTTTGCGTTAGCTCAATCGATAACCGGGGGTAGCGGCTCGATAATTCGGTCAACCAGGGCGCGATGTGGCGCTGTCCAAAAAATACCGGCGCATTGATTCTGACCAGGCCTGCCGGTTCAAGCGCTCGATCGAGCAACTCGCGGCGCGCTTCATTAAGCTGCTCGGTCATGGTGCGTGCATACTCCACGAACAAACGACCCGCTTCGGTGGGGATTACCGCGCGCGTGTTGCGATAGAACAGCTGCTGCCCGAGCGTGTCTTCTAACTGATGAATCACCCGTGACACCATTGAGGCCGATACCCCTTCACGCCGCGCCACTACTGAAAAACTTTGTGCATCAAAGACGCCAATAAAGAACAGCAGTGTTCTGAAATTAATCGCGCTCGGGTCGTACATTATCTCATTCCCTGCAAAAGTGTTTCTTGGATTATACCGTTTTTCGCCATCAACCGCTGCTATATGATCGTCGCCTACATCACTGGAGACTGTTTTATGCAGCTTTTATTAATATTGCTCGTCGTCGTTGGCGGGATGGGGTTATCCGTTGAGGCCGGTTTACTGGGGCCATTGGGGGGAGAAGTCGGTGATTTATGGGCCACTTTCAGTATTTTCGGCGTCGGTGCCGCGCTGACGTTTCTGTTGATGCTGTTTTTCAGCCCGCGCAACAGTCCCTCGTTTTTTGCTCAACCCGGTTGGCAGCTGATTGGCGGTATTTTGGGGCCGATGTATGTGGTTATCCTCACCGTTGCCGTACCGAGCATTGGTATTGCACTGACCATGATCGGTATTCTCGCGGGGCAGGTCTTTAAAAGCCTGATCATCGACCACTACGGGCTGTTTGGCACCGCGCACCGAAAAATCGACAACAAACGTATCATCGCGCTGATATTTATTATTGCCGCACTGGTCCTCGTGGCTAAAGGTTAAGGTGAAAAAATGACGTTTCTATTTATTTTGCTGGCGGTTGCCGGTGGTGCATTCCTGAGCATTCAGGCGGCGGTAAACGGTCAGCTGGGCAGTAAAGTCGGCGTGTTTCGCTGTGCGTTTCTGACTTTCTCTCTTGGTGCACTGGTGACCGCCTTACTGATCTTTTTCTTTGAACCTAAACATGCGGTCACTCTGCTGGACGTGCCGAAATGGCAGCTGATGGGCGCGCTTTGCGGCGTCCCTTATATCGTTATTATGGTGCTTGCCGTGCAGCGTATTGGCGCGGCAGTGGCAACGGTGGCCGTTATTTTCGGTCAGTTGGCGATGAGCATGCTTATCGACAACTTCGGCTGGCTGGGGAATCAGACCATTCACTTTTCGGCCACGCGTCTGGGAGCCGTAGTCTGTCTGGCTATCGCGCTGTACTTTATCTATTCAAGCAACAAGAGCCAGGCGAAGGTTGCCGCTCAGGCCGAGGAAGGCGTCTCCGTTCAGGACTAAATTCTTTCAATTTCAGCCATACCGCGAGCCGCCTTTATGGGCGGCTCTTTGCTGCTTGCAGTAAATTTTCACTCAGCTGCTAGGCTTAAATAACGGAGGGAAAGGGTTTCCCTATTTGTTTAACGCAGAGCCAGCTGTTGCATGACTGGCTGAAAGACAGAGGGAAAACCGTTTGAAGAATCAAGATTATCCTGGGGAATTTCGCGACGAAGAGGGATTTTGTGATATCGGCGACTATGCCGCCGTAGGCGAAGGCAGAACGGTATCGCTGCTGTCTCCCGACGGCTCTGCCGACTGGTGGTGTGTGCCGGATCTGGACTCACCTCCCTTATTTGACCGACTGCTCGACGCCGAAAGAGGGGGATATTTTCAGTTGCTTCCCGCAGAGCCTTACCGCATGACCCGTCAGTATCGCGAGAATAGCAACGTGCTTGAAACGCTATACGAAACGGCGAAAGGACGGGTCAAGGTCACCGAGTCTATCAACAGCACGCTGGCCGGGTGTCTGCCGTGGAACGAGTTCGCTCGACGTATCGAGGGGCTCGAAGGCACGGTTTCGATGGCGTTGACGCTGCGTATCGGTACCGCATCTGACACCCGCACGCCGTGGCAACATGAAACGCCAGAGGGCACGGCCTGGCACGTGGGTAACCTGCTGCTGATGCTGCGTACTCAGGAAAATATCAAGTTTTCCTCATGCGCAGACGATGGTGCAGAGGCGACATTTCCGGTAAAGGCCGGTGAACGAACGCTGGCTGCGCTGCTGGTGACCGAAAATAAACCCTTGGCGGTACCTTCGCTCAAACGAATCGACAAGCATATTGAGACCAGCGATATCGCCTGGCGTGACTGGGTGGATTCTCTTGACTACAAAGGGAAATATAAGCCCCAGGTTATTCGTTCTGCGCTGGCCTTGAAGTTTCTGTGGCACTCGCCCACCGGTGCGCTCGCGGCGGCGGCGACGACCAGCCTGCCGGAGGGCAAGGGCAGCGGTAAAAACTATGACTATCGTTACGCCTGGGTGCGCGACGCCTGCATGATTATTCGCTCGTTCCTCTATATCGGCGCGCTCGACGACTGTCAGGCAGCCTTCTCCTGGCTCACGGACGCGCTGTACGACAGCGGCTGTGAGATGCATACCTGTTTTACGCTGAACGGCGAGCCGGTCCCGGAAGAGGTGATGATCCCGGTTCAGGGATATCGCGGTGAGCAGCCGGTACGCCACGGCAATAACGCCGCCAGCCAGCTACAGCTCAGCAACTATGGCGACGTCCTGGATACTGCGGTGCTGTTTACCCAGGCAGGGCACGTGCTGGATCTCAAAACCTCTCGGCTGCTCGGTCAGATGGCCAACCTTTGTGCCGACACCTGGCGTCAGGAGGATTCGGGCATCTGGGAATTGCAGGAGTCGCACCATTACACCCACTCGAAAATGGCCTCTTGGCTTGCTCTTCATCAGGCGGTGCATCTGGCTAAGGGCGAGCACATCGAGCCGACGTGGGTTGGGCGCTGGGAGCGCGAGCGCGACAGGATACGAGACTGGATAGAAGAGAACTGCTGGTCAGAGGAACGGCAGAGCTATACCTTCTGGGCCGGTAGCAACGATCTCGACGCCGCCGTCGGCCTGATGCACCAGTACGGCAAAGAGGTTTCGCCGAAGAGAATGCTCAGCACGTTGAGGGCGATTCAGCAGGAACTCGGCACCGACGGAAACCTGCTTTATCGCTATTCCGGCGTTGAGAAGGAGGAGAATACCTTTATCGCCTGCGGCTTCTGGCTGGCGTCATCGCTGGCGGTGCTCGGCCATCAGAAGGAAGCAGAAGAGAACTTGCAATCGCTTCTGGAGATCCTCGGCGGTGGCAAAAATGCCGGTATCATGAGCGAAATGTATGATGTACGGACTAAAAAATGCTACGGCAACCTGCCGCAGGGGCTAAGCCATCTGTCGGTTATCTGTGCTGCACACATCATTACTGAAGGTTAAAATTCGCGAGCTGGGGCCGAGTTGCCCCAGCCGTTACCTTTCGCTGGCTGTTCCTTTCAACCTAAAATGATATCAGTCTATTTTTTAACCCCATTATCATCAAGCTTATAGGGTTTTCAGCCTTTTGGTACTTATCATGAGACACACTCTTTAATGAGAATGCGTCTAGATTAAGGCTTAACTTTTTGGCTTTATGCCGAGGACTCGACTTTCATTATCTCGAAATGGACATTTTGACGAGAAGAGCTGTATACAGGGCACTCCAGCGCTTATCAATTCGATGAAATGCAGGTTGCACCGCTGGGGGCGCATTTAACCGGGCAGTGCACCAATTTCTTAGCCGTCAACTTTGAACCCTATAGCGCTTAATAGTAAAGATTTCTCATTATAAATTGGGTCAATTTTTCTGAAAAATCAATTTGTTTAGCCTCTATTCACTCTGGCCGCTTGAAGTATTTTAAAAGTGGCTTAGGATAGCACTTTACGATTTCTTTACCAAAAGCTTACGATATGGAGGCTAAATCTCCAGGCTTTTGGTTAAGCTGATTTAACGGAGATTTATGCAAACAAAACAGGGACCCGCCCATAACAACTGTTTCGATATTATCCGACACCTCGCTGCAATCATGGTTATTTACAGTCATCATTTTGCATTAAGTGGTCAGGACGAGCCGACTTTTTTAGGCTCGGGAACTTTAGGTTCTCTTGCTGTCTTTATATTTTTTTCAATATCTGGCTATTTAATTACGCAAAGTTATGAAAGGCGAAAATCTAATTTTGATTACGCTAAAAAAAGATTTTTAAGGATTTATCCAGGCCTGGCCGTTTGCCTGATATTTACCTTATATTTATGTTGCGGTCTTTTTGGTAAAGCTGGGTGGGCGGAATGGGCACTCTCTCTGGAACCTGTTAAGACGTTCATTAGGGTTATGGTCATAACGGGGGTTGGCGTTGTTGGCGTCATGCCCAGTGATATCAATGACTTTACCTCGGGTTATTTACTCAGCAATACCATGAACGGAAGTCTATGGACCTTGTTTTTTGAAGTGTTCGATTACATCGTGATTGCGTTATTTTTGACCGTTTTCAAAAATAAGAATCTGGCGGCTTTTATTCCGCTTATTTTATCGGCAATTATACAGGTAATTTGTGTTAAGAAAGGCATTACCCACCTGGCGATAATAGGGACAAGTTTATTCACTGTGCCTTTTTGTGTTGGAGCACTGTTATATATTAATAGGGACAGGTGGATTAACAATCTTCATCTAAAAGTCCTGATGCTGACAGCAGGCCTGTTGGTTATCTATTTCGCTTCCTGCGGCGGGCTTCTCACCAATGTGTTAGGGCCGATAGCCATTTGTGTAATGACAATTGTGATCGGGGTCTCAATTAAAGATCAATTGATAAAGGGAAGGTTTGACTTTTCATTCGGTATCTATATTTATGCATTTCCTGTGCAGCAGATAGTTATTAATGAAATGGGCATCCCTTTTTACGCCTCAATGATTTTATCTTTATTAATTACTTTCGTACTGGCGTCATTATCCTGGTTTCTGGTTGAGAAACCGATGATAAAAAGATAATGCATAGATAAAAGGGCGGTCCGAATTCTGCATGGAAACGGGCCACCTCTTGCGGCGTCATAGCTCCTTAGAGATCATAGGAATAGAATAATTTTGCTTATGTTTTTCTCTAAAGACAGAAGCCTGGCAACGCATTTTTAGCCATTCAGCAGGAACATTGCCGGCTTAAGAACGAGGAAGGGGGAAACTAGCGCTTTGCCTTGTCGTGGCGCGGGCGAACATTAACGTCGGTTATCTGTGTGTCTTCACTGGCGGAAACCACCAGCCGCACCGCATGGGCAACCGACTCAGGCGTGCTGTATTCCAGCGGATCAATTTCTGCAAAATTACCGGCACGTTCGCGGCTCTTTCTGTTCATTGGCGTATCCGTGGGGCCGGGAGATACCGTAGCGACCCGCACGCCGTTGTCGCTTTCTTCTCCACGCAGGGCGTGTGCGAGGGCATTGAGGGCAAACTTGCTGGCCGAATAGACCGTATGTCCCGGCAGTGCCAGCGTGCCTGACCCCGAGTTGATAAACACCACCTGACCGTTTTGTTCGCGCAGTGCGGGGAGGGCGAGTCGAGTCAGCTCGGCGGGCGCAAAAAGGTTGATGGAAAACTGTTTTTGCCAGACGTCTGGCGTGGCGTTCTCAACGGTAGTTTGTTCGGAAACGGCAGCCGCATGAACCAGCACGTTTATCTGCGGCAGTGAGTGGATGAGTTTTTGCTGCGCCTCGAAGTCGAGCAGGTCAATCTCGACCGCCTCGACGTTTTGCAACAGACGCAGCGCAACCAGGCTGTCCTTGTTGCGGCCCAATGCATAAACCTGATGATCTTTTGCCAGATCATACACTACCGCCAATCCGATGCCGCTGGTGCCGCCGGTCACTACGGCGACCGGGCGTGAAAGGTGTGTTGTCATAATAAATTCCTCTGTAAGTATTGCCAAAAAGTTAGCAGTAATTTCTCCGTCCCGTTATGCATTTTCCTGTAATTCTTAGCATTTTTTCTTGGTAGTGCCGTTTACGGGCTTGTGTAATTCTCTGAGCAATATAAGAAAAGACACTCTGGTTTATGACCGGATATAGGGTTGAAGCTCAGGCTTTTGCATAAGGAACAGGAATGAAGAAATCTATTTTGCGCCGTGGCAATCTTTCCGCATGGGGACTTCTGGTACTCAGCAGCGTTACCGCCGTGGCCGCTCATGCGGACCAACTGGCCGATATCAAGAAAGCCGGCGTGGTCAGAGTGGCGACCTTCGACTCAAACCCGCCGTTCGGTTCCGTTGACGCAAAAACTCACGACATCGTGGGCTACGACGTCGATTTTGCCAAGGCGCTGGCGAAGGCCTGGGGGGTCAAACTGCAGCTGGTGCCGACCAACCCGGCAAACCGCATTCCTCTTCTGCAATCGGGTAAGGCTGACCTGATCGTTGCCGACATTACCATCACACCTGAGCGCGCGCAGGTGGTCGATTTCTCCGTTCCCTATTTTGTGACCGGTCAGCAGTTCCTGGTGCCGGTGGGTTCACCGGACAAACTGGACGCCTACGCGACCGCTCGCATCGGTGCGGTAAAAGGTACGACCGGCGAGCAGGAACTTCATCACCGTTTCCCGCAGTCACGCGTGCTGTCTTATGACGACATTCCGCTGGCGTTATCGGCGTTACGCAACGGCAACGTTCAGGCTATCACCCAGGACAGCACTATCTTGGCGGGCTTGCTCGATGGCGCGCCGGACAAGGCGAAATATAAGGTGTTGCCAGAACTGTTGAGCAAAGAAGAGATTGGTGTCGGTGTCAAAAAAGGCGAAAGCAACCTGTTGAAAGCGGTCAATGACGAGCTGCTGACCCTCGAGAAAAACGGTCAGGCGGTCAGTATCTACAACACATGGTTTGGCCCGCAGACGAAATCCCCGCAGCCGCGACTGTTCAAAATCGAAGCGAAATAATCGGCGGGTACCTGCGATGCAGCAAGACTCTCTCTCTACCGCAGCGACGTCTGCGGTTTTTTCACGTTCAGCGGTGAAAAACCAAACGGCGGTGGAATTCCGCCGGGTCAGCAAATCCTTTGGCCCTCATCAGGTGATAAAACAGGTCAATCTGAGTGTGTCGAGCGGCGAAGTGATTGCGGTATGCGGTCCATCTGGCTCGGGTAAATCGACCTTAATTCGGTTGATCAATCATCTTGAGACGCTAAGCGAAGGCGAAATTTTCATTAACCAGCAGCCTACCTCGCGCTTGAACGGCGCCGCGCTGCGACAGTTACGTACTCATATTGGCTTTGTATTTCAGCAGTTTAACCTCTACTCCCACCTCACGGCGCAGGACAATGTCAGCCTTGCGCTCATTAAAGTGCACGGCTGGAAGCGAGAGGACGCGCGCAAGAAGGCGCAGACCTTGCTCGAACGCGTAGGGTTGAAAGACCGCGCGCTGCATTACCCCGAGCAGCTTTCGGGAGGCCAGCAGCAGCGGGTGGCCATTGCGCGTGCACTGGTCACCGATCCCTCCATTATCCTTTTCGATGAGCCGACGTCAGCGCTCGACCCTGAGATGATCGGGGAGGTGTTGCTGGTAATGCGTGAGCTGGCACAGAGTGGGATAACCATGATAGTGGTGACCCACGAGATGAGTTTTGCACGCGGAATCGCCGACAGAGTGGTGTTTATGGACGGCGGCGAAATACTTGAAGAGGCCGAGCCTGAAGCCTTCTTCACCCGGCCCGCCCACCCGCGGGCGCAGCGGTTTCTGCAGAAAGTGCTGTTCCCGCTGCACCCGGAAGAAGGGCCCGCGCAATGAGCTGGCATCCAGACTGGGCCGGGGTGCTAACCGGCCAGCCGTTGCAGTGGATTATCTCAGGCTTTCTGACCACGCTTTACGTCAGCGTGGTGAGCAGCCTCCTGGCAAGTGGTCTGGTCGTGTTATTGCTGGCTCTGAGACTCGGCGGCCAGCGGGTGGGGCGGGCATTTGTCGCCGCCTATGTCTCGATATTTCGTAATACGCCGCTGCTGGTTCAGCTATTTTTCTGGTATTTCGCCGCCTACGGTGCATTGCCGCAGCGTTGGCGTTTTTACATCGGCGACAATCATCCGTGGGCGACGCTGCCGGGTAACGTGGCGTGGCTGACACCGGAGTTTCTCTGTGCGGCGTGGGGACTGGCGTTGTTTACCGCTGCCTTTCTGCTCGAAGAGGTGCAGTCGGGCCTCAATGCGATTCCTAAAGGGCAAAGCGAAGCCGCAATTTCACAAGGATTTAGCGACTGGCAGCGGCTGCGAAGCGTGCTGTTGCCTCAGGCCGTGACTAACGCCTGGCAGCCAATCGCCGGCCAGTATCTCAATCTGATGAAGCTTTCATCACTCGCCACCGGCATCGGTTTTTCGGAGCTGACCTATCAAGTTAGCCAGATTGAAAGCTATAACGCGCACGCCTTTGAAGGCTTTGCCGTGGGCACCGGACTGTATCTGCTGCTCGGCCTGATTCTGGGGGGATTATTGACCTGGCTAGGGCCGAAGCGCCCGGCTAAAAAGCGTCAACAGCCTCGGATTGCGGGGTTAACGCAGGAAGCGTCGGCGGAGGGGCATCATGGAGTTTGATTACTCGGTCCTGCACGATAATTTTACTTATATGCTGTGGGGGCGCGTCGCCGACGGGCAGCCGGGCGGGGTGTTGCTAACGCTGATTATGGCGCTTTCGGCGGGTGTTCTGGCCTTGGTTTTAGGCGTGCTGATGGCCGGGTTAGCGTGGCGTTTCGGCGGCTGGACGCGACACGTTCTGTTCCTCTGGGCGTCGTTCATTCGCGGTATCCCACTGATCTTCGTTATTTTCTGGCTCTATTTTTTACTGCCGGTCGTTTTTGGCGGCTCAATTCCGGGGCCACTGACCGTGGTGCTTGCGTTGGCGTGGTTTACCTCAGCGGCGGTGATGCATTCAACCCTCGCCGGTCTCGAGTCACTGCCAACGGGACAGCAAGAGGCGGGAATTGCCTCTGGGATGAGTCCGCTAAAAATTCTTGGCTTTATCCTGCTGCCGCAGGCGTGGCCCAACCTGTTGCCTTCCTATATTGGCCTGTTTATCTCGCTGATTAAGGATACTTCGCTGGCGTTTATCGTCAACGTGCCTGAGTTGACGACGATTGCCGCGCAGGTGAATAACCGCGTGCAGATTTACCCGGCAGAGATCTTCCTGTTTGTCGGACTGGTGTATTACCTGATTTGCGCCGCGCTGGCGCACGTTGCCGGAAAAAGGCTGAAGAAGGCCAAGCGGCAGCGGCTTGTTAAACCCTAACCTGATGTGGAGCAAGATATGTCTGACATTTTAACCCAAGAAGTTTTGGCGCAGCTGTTTACCGAGGCGCGGACCCACAACGGCTGGCAGGACAAACCGGTCAGCCCTGAATTGCTGAAACAGGCGTGGGACATTGCTAAATGGGGCCCAACCTCGGCCAACGCCAGTCCGCTGCGTGTGGTGTTTATCAGCGGCAAAGCGGCGAAGGATCGGCTGGTCGAGGCGGTTTCCGACGGCAACAAGCTGAAAACCGCCAGCGCGCCGGTGACGGCCATTATTGCCCACGATCCCAAATTCTATGACCAACTGCCCAAGCTGTTTCCGCACGCCGATGCGCGCAGTTGGTTTACCTCAAGCGAGGCATTAGCCAATGAAACCGCCTTCAGAAATGGGTCTTTACAGGCGGCCTATTTCATCATTGCCCTGCGCTCGCTGGGATTGGACACCGGCCCAATGTCGGGTTTTGACGCCGCCGAGGTTGAAAAACGCTTCCTGAGTGAAAAGGGCTGGAAAGTGAATTTCCTGGTCAATATTGGCTACGGCGATCCGGCCAAACTGTTCGAACGTTTGCCGCGTTTGTCCTTCGATGAAGCCACCTTAACGCTTTAATTTACTGTTTTTAAAAAATAACAATACTGATACAGGGATAAAATATGCTCAATAAATTCGCTTTTCGTCTCGGACTTTCCGCCGCTTCCGCAGGCCGTTTGACCGCCCTCGCGGCGCTGATGGCTTCAGTTTCTGCCTATGCTGCCGAGCCGCTGCGCGTGGCCGCCGATCCGGTACCCCACGCCGAGATCCTCGACTACGTGAAGAAGATCGACCCGGGCCTGAATCTCAAGGTCATCGAGATACCGGAAGGAGTTAACTCCAATGAACTGCTGGAGCATGGTGACGTAGACGCCAACTATTTCCAGCATCGCCCTTATCTGTTAACGCAGGAAAAGGCGTTGGGCGTGAAGTTTGCGGTGGCCGCCGAGGTCCATATCGAGCCGCTGGGAATATACTCCAGCAAGTATAAGCACTACGACCAGGTACCGTATAACGCCAAGGTGGCTATTCCAAACAACGAGACCAATCTCAGTCGTGGCCTCTATCTGTTGCAGGACCAGGGCCTCATCAAGCTAAAGCCAGATCTGAAAACGCTGGCAACGCCGCAGGACATTATTAGCAATCCTAAGCATCTTAAAATCGTAGAGGTTGAATCGCCGCAAATTCCACGCGCCTTACCGGACGTGGATCTGGCGATTATTAACGGAAACTACGCGCTGGAAGCCGGGCTGGATCCGGCGAAAGATGCGCTGGGGCTGGAAAAAGCGCAAGGAAATCCGTATGCCAATATCGTGGTCACCACGCAGAAACTGGCGCAGGATCCCCGTATTTTGCGTCTGGCGAAAGACTTGGAATCACCGCAGGTGGCCGAGTTTATTATTCAGAAATACCACGGGTCTGTGCTGCCAGTGAGCGCGGCTAAAAGCTAAAAAGGGTTTTACCCGGCAGTAACCTATCGCCCCCAACGCGTTGCACGCCAGGGGGCGATAGTTTTATCAGACTGATGCGGCAGGCACGCTGGCGAGCAGGGTTTGCGTATAGGCATGCTGCGGCGAGCGGATAATCTGCTCGGTAGTGCCACTTTCCACTATCTTGCCGTCTTTCATTACCGCAATCCGATGACTCATGTGTTCGACTACGCCCAAATCATGGGAGATAAACAGCATGGCAAGTCCGAGCTTGCGCTGAAGCGCGGTGAGCAGGTCCAGAACCTGAGCCTGCGTGGTGACATCGAGCGCCGAAACCGGCTCGTCGCAGACCAGAATTTCCGGATCGGACGCCAGCGCCTGGGCGATTGACACCCGCTGACGCTGTCCGCCCGACAAGGCCTGTGGGCGACGTTCCAGCAGTTTAGGATGCAGCCCGACGAGTTGCAGTAATTCCAGCGTTTTTAAACGCAAGTCAAGCGCCGAAAGTTTTCCGCGTAGCTTCAACGGCTGGTGAATAATCTGCTCGACCGTATACTGTGGGTCGAAGGAGCCTAATGGGTCCTGCGTAATGGTTTGAATGCGCCCGCGCAAGGGCCGACGTTCCGACTCTCGCAGCTGGCTCCAGGGTTTTCCTGCCAGCCATACTTCACCGCGATGTGCCGACTGAAGTGCAAGCACCACTTTCCCCAGCGTGGTCTTACCCGAGCCTGACTCGCCGACCAGCCCGAGCGTCTCTCCCCACGCCAGCTGGAGTGAGACCTGATTGACCGCATTGTGTTTGACGCCGTCGGGGCGACTGAAATTGACCGAGACGTCGCGCACGTCCAGCGCTGCGACATTCTGCTCGCGGCGCTGCTGGTTTTCGTTCTCTTGCGCGGTGAGCGGCGCATCCGGCAGCGGCGGCTCTCCCGAAAGCCAACGTCCCCGCGTGTCTGCCCCGGGAATAGCGGCTAGAAGCCGTCGCGTATAAGGGTGCGACGGCGCGGCCAGTACCTGCTTCGCATTGCCGCTCTCCACGCCTTCACCCTGCTGCATGACCACCACGCGGTCAGCGACCTGCGCGACCACCGAGAGGTCGTGGGTTATCAGCAACACGCCGTGACCGGCCTGCGCCAGCTTGCGAAATACCGCCAAAATACGTTGCTGAACGGTGACGTCGAGCGCCGTCGTCGGTTCGTCGGCGATCAACAGTTTCGGGCCGCCTGCGAGGGCCGAGGCGATCAGCGCGCGCTGGCGAAGTCCGCCGGAAAGTTGGTGGGGATACTGATCAATACGGTGATGCGGGTCGGGTATACCGACCTGATGCAGCAGCGCTTCTACCTGTGCGGGTATCGCACGACGCGGGTACAACCGATGGATAAGCATGGGTTCGGCGATTTCCTTGCCGAGGGTGCGCAGCGGATCAAGCGAGACCAGTGCGTCCTGCAAGACGAAGCCAATCTCGCGGCCGCGCAGCTTTTGCCAGTCTGCGGCGCTTTGTTTCAGCAAGTTTTTGGCCGTGCCATCGTGGGTGATTAAGGTCAGGGTACGGGCGTTGACCCTGGCATTATCGCCGGCCAGTCCGACCAGTGTTCGTGCAGTCACCGACTTACCTGAACCCGACTCGCCGACCAGTGCGACAATTTCGCCGGGTCGAACCTGAAACGAGATATTTTTTACCGCCTGTACGGTGCCCTGCGGCTGAAGAAAATCAACCTGTAGATCTTCAACGACGAGGAGCGGGGCGGCCGCATTTTGATTGAGGGTCATGGATTAGGCCCCTTTTGCCAGAATAGTTTGCAAACGACGACCCAGGAGGGTGATAGCAATCACCGAGACGGCCACCACGGTGGCGGGCAACAGGCTTATCCACGGCGCGACGTCGAGATAGTCACGGCCATCGGCCAGCAGCGCGCCCCATTCGGCGGTAGGCGGAATAACGCCCAGACCGAGGAAGCTCAGCGACGACGCGGTCAGCACCGACTGGCCCACGCCGATGGTGGCGAGAATAAGCAGCGGGCGCAGCGTGTTGGGCAGAATGTGTCGAAAGATAATGCTCAGCGGCGGTTCGCCGAGCGCCACGGCGTGCTCGACATAGCCGGAAAGTTTGACCTGCAACACCTGAGAGCGTAACAGACGCGCATAGCTGGCGATGCCCGAGAGCCCGACGGCAATCAGCGTGTTGGTTGGTCCGCGCCCCAGCACGGCAATCACCAGCAGTGCCAGCAGCAGCTCGGGAAAGGCGAGCAGAATATCGAGTACCCGCACCAGCACGCGCCGCAGAGCCAGCGGTGCCAGCGCCGTCAGTAAACCGAGCGCCATGCCGCCGAGGCAGGCGATAAGCGTTGCGCCGAGGCCGATGCTCAACGACAGCGCGGAGCCGTAAACCACGCGGGAAAATACGTCGCGGCCCAGTGAATCGGTTCCAAACCAGTGGTGCAGCGTTGGGGCGGCGAGCACCGCGTCCATGTCCATGTCATCCGGTTTCAGGGGCGTGAACCACTGCGGCGCAATAACGGTGAAAATCAGCAGCAGGACGAAGGCCGCAGGGATGAGCGTTTTGGGCAACAGCCACGGACTGGTGCTGCGCGCCAAAGTGTTCTGGCGTGAGGGAATTAGCAAAGGATCGCTGCTCATGGTCAAGGGGTCCTTTTACGCAGGCGCGGATCGACCAGCAGATAGGCGGCATCGACCAACAGATTAATGATAACGAACAGCAGGGCAGAGAGCATCACGATGCCCAGCACCAGAGGCATATCGCGGCTGGCTATTGCCTGTAGGGTGATTTTGCCGATACCCGCGCGGCCAAAGACCGTTTCAGTAAGAATAGACCCGCTCAGCACGCTCGCCAGCATGGTGCCGGTCAACGTGGAGGCCGCCAGGGCGGCGTGGCGCAGGCCGTGGCGCAGACGCAGGCGGGTTTCACCGGCACCGCGTGCACGCACCGTCAACGCGAAGGGCTGCGACAGCGCCTCCTCCAGACCGTCGCGCAGAATTTGACTCAGAATCGCCGCCAGCGGCAGGCTCAGGGTAATCACAGGCAGCACCAGCGAGCGCCAGCCATCGTTACCCATCACCGGGAACCAGTGCATCTGAAAACTGAACAGGCTGAGCAGGATGATGCCTAGCCAATAGACCGGTGTGCTGAGCAGGCAAAGCTCAAGCCCGGAGAAGCACGCTCTAAGGACGCGCCAGCGACCGGCGGTAGCCAACGCATTGAGGATAGCCAACGCCAATGCGAGCAGCAGTGCCAGCGCGGCCAGCACCGACGTTTGCTTCAACGCCGAGAGAATGACCTCGATGACCGGTTCGCGATACTGATAGCTCTGACCAAAATTACCCAACAGCGCATGGCCGCAGTAGTGCAGATACTGCAACCACAGCGGCTGGTCCAGCCCAAACTCATGGGTAAGCTGGGCGCGAAAGGCATCGTCCACCACGCTAGTACCGCCGCTGAGAATGGACACCGGATCGCCCGGAATCAGCTTCAGGGCGATAAAGGTGAGGGTGGCCGCGCCCCATAGCACGGCCAGGATAGTGAAAAGACGTTGTATTGCAGTCCAAATCATATTAATGGCTCAACCAGACATCATAGAAGTTTGGCTTGGCGTTGGTCGCCCAGCTTACGCCGTGTACCTTTTTGGAAATGCCCAACTGATAGGCCGGAACGTACAACGGCACCACGTAGGCCTGCTCGATAATTTCATGCTGAATGTCGGAATAGAGCTGCTGACGTTTCGCGTCCGGTGCGCCTACCGCCTCGAGCAGCTTGGCGTCGAGCGATTTCACGACGCTGTAGTTGGCCCCTTTCGGTGGCGCATAGCTCGACAAGAACACGGTACGCAGGATGTCCGGCTCGGCGCGTACGTAGTAGTTATTCACCACGTCATACTGATTATTGTTGGTGCGGTCGGTAAAGGCACCGGAATCGACCGGGTCCAACTTGAGAAGGAACCCGGCTTTCTTCACCTGGAACTGAATTGCCTGGAACAGCGTCACGTCGGAACTCTGGATAGTCGTCGGGTCATAAACGAAGTCTACGGTCAACGTTTTGCCGTCTTTGGTACGAATACCGTCGCTGTTCTTTTGGGTCCAACCGGCTTCGTCGAGCAGCTTGTTGGCCTTGGCGAGGTCATACTTCAGCAGTTTTGCGACCGAAGGGTCGTAATACTGCGTCTGCGGGCCCAGTACGTTATCGGCAGGTTTCAGGGTGCCGAAGAACGCCACTTTTACCGCCGAAGCGGGATCGGTTGCGCTCTGGAAGGCCTGGCGAACCTTCACGTCGGTGAACGGACCGCGTGAGGTGTTCAGATATAACACCTCACTCACCCCTGGGTTCTCTTTGGTCTTGACCTCGAGCGCCGGATTGTTTTTCACCGACTTGGAGTTGACCGGCGGTACCGCGTCAATGGCCTGAATCTGACCGCTGGTCAACGCGCCTAAACGCACTGAAGACTCCGGCAAATATTTGAAGTTAATCGCTTCAAGGTAGGCTGGACCCGTGTGTGTCGCATAGCCTGGCCCCCAGTGATAGTCGGCGCGACGTGTCAGCTGGCTGCCGCTGCCTTTGACGAAGGACTTAAGAATAAACGGACCGGAACCCACGACTGTGTTGCTGGTGTTCGGGGTGTTTTTCAAATAGGTCGGTGACTGAATACCCAGATACGGCAGGCTTAACCCTTGCAGTAACGGGGCAAACGGCGAGTCATAGTGGATAGCGACGGTATAGTCGTCCGGGGTCGAAATCGTTTTGACAGGCCCAAGCAGCGACTTGGAATAGCTTGAGGTGGTTTTGGGATCGAGAATGCGCTCAAGGTTGAATTTCACCGCGGCGGCGTCGAGCCGGGTGCCGTCGCTGAAGGTCACGTCTTTTCGCAGATGGAACACGTAATCGGTATGGTTTTCATTCACCTCCCAGCTTGATGCCAGCCACGGGGTGAAGTGGTTATCCTCAGCCTGTCCGACGAGGGAATCAACCACGTTACGGTCAATCAGTGCGGTGACCGACTGTCCGGTAATCGACGGGTCAATAATCGGCGTATCGCTGCCCAATGCAACGTTTAACGTACCGCCTTGAACCGGCGTTTCGGCCGCATTTGCGGTAAACGCTTGCCCTGCTGACATCACCAGTGCCGCCGTGGCAACCCACTTGGCGAGCGTCGTTTTTTGCCACTGTTTTTTTGTTATAGTCATATCCAACTCCATCAAAATAATGAAAAAACCCTGTATTTTTTATTCAATAACGACCTGATTACCTTCTCGATTTCATTGACTTTACTGCTTAATATTCAAAGGGTTCGCCGAGCGTCAGCATCAGACGGTTGGCCCAGGCGAAGAACGCGGTGGACTGCACGAGGTCAAGCAACTCGAGGTCGCTGAGTCCCAAATCACGCAAAGACTGAATTTGTTTCTCGTTGGCGGTAGCCGGGGTGGCAGACAACGCGGCGGCAAAGTCAATTTCTGCCTGCCATCTTGCGTCCTGTCCGACACTCAAAATATCCCCCGGAGAGGTATCGAGCAGGCGCTGAACCGCGTCAGGATCCTTCGACAGCTGCGCCGCCTTACGTGCGTGCACCGAGGCACAGTAGATGCAGCCGTTTATCTTACTGGCGACGGCGGCGGCGAGTTCGCGGTCTTTACGCGGCAGCCCTCCGGAGGTGAAGAAAATACCTTTGTCGGTCAGCGTACGCTGCTCCAGCACTGGCAGGTTGCGGCCGAGCAGGCGGAAGTAGTCGGAGTCGGTGTGGCCGAAGCGCGCCAGAATTTCCTGCTGCTCGGCGGTGAAGTCTTGCAGCGGTTTTGAGGCAATCCACGGCTCCCAACCCAGCTCGGCCTGAGTAAAGGCGGTCGGCGCAGGCTGGCCGGAATAAGTTTTCGGCTCGGTATTCCAGAAAGCGGCGCCTACGGTGGCGGTGCCGTTATCCAGCGTCGACTTGCCGTTAATCAGACGATAACCGCGCAGTAAACGGCTCTGGAAACTGACGAAGGCCACCAACTGAGACAGGGTGACGATGGCGTCAGGCGTCCAACCTGCGGCTTCGAGCTGTTGCAAATGCTCGGCGGTGGCATTAGCAGGCTTGAAGGTCAGGCGTTCGGCGTGCGCCAGCGCCGACTGAAGCCTGCTGCGTGAAGGCGATTCAGCCTGCAAGGCGTGCAGGCGTTCGGCATAGTGTGCGCCGAGCTGGATATCAGCGTGCCAGCGGGCGATCTGCTGGGCAATGGCCAGACGGTCGGCGAGCGGAAATTCGGCGATAAGTTCGTTGCTGTTAAACAGCGCGTTGTAGCTTCCCTGGATGTGCGCTGTTGCGGCTTCACGGGTTTCGCGCGCCTGCGCCAGCGTGGAACCCGATTCGATTTCTGCCAGCGTTGCCAGCAGATCGGTCGCTTGTTCTTGAGCAACGGTCATAGTGTTTCCTTTGAAAGTTCGAAATGAAGAGGCTGAGGTTTAGCGATGCTTTTCGGGGTCTGTCGCACCCAGCCGAGGGCTGGTGCCACTTTTTTGGCGATCAGCTCGATAGAACGCAAAATGTAAGGGTGAGGCGGATCGATGGAATGCACCTGAAACGCCAAATCGGTCACCCTCGCCAGCGCGGTATCGCGTTTTAGGGAGGTAATAACCTGTTCGGCGGTGCCGAGATGCACGTCGAAGGCGGCGATATAATCGTCAAGCGAGTCACCCCGGGTTTTATGACCGGCAAGCTGGAAGTTATAGGCCTGACGACGCAGTCCTTTTTCGGCCAGCCTTCTTGCCTCCTCGGCGTCGTCGCTGACGAAGGCGGTCCGTGAGCCGAGAATGCGCGGCTCAACCCCCGCGGGCAGCGCCTCAAGATAGGCGTCGATTATTCTGTTTTGCAGCACGTCCAGCGGTAACTCGGGCTGCCCTTCAGGGCGCGGTTGAGTGCGGGAAAGCATCAGGCCATCGCCTGCCGCACCGGCCCTCGCGCCGCCTTCCGGCGAGAACGTGGCCTGCCACAGCCGACGGTTAAGCTGGGGGGCAGGCGGATAGAGCTGATTCCCTTCTCCCTTGAGCGCCTTACCCTGCCAGGCATCACGCAGGGTTTGCAGATTCTGCGCAAAGGCTTCGCCGCGCGTGTCGAGCGTTAGGCCGAAGGGGATAAATGATGATGCGGTACCGCCCGAACCCAGCCCAATCTCCAGACGGCCACCGGCGAGTAAATCCAGCACCGCGGCGTCTTCTGCCACGCGCAGCGCATTCTCCATTGCCAGCGTAATAACCCCGGTACCGAGGCGAATGTGGCGTGTGTTGGCCGCGACGTAGGCTAAAAAAACCAGCGGAGCGGGCAGGCCGCCTTCATCCCGATGAAAATGGTGTTGCGCTATCCAGGCGGAATCAAATCCCAGCTGTTCGGCATGGGCGATTTGCTCTGCTGCCAGACGATAGCGCTCCTGCGGGCTGGTGTCGTCTAACAGACGGGTGAAGAATCCGAGTCGTTTATGACTGCTGTCAGAGGCCGCTTGGCTCATACAAACTCCTTGGTTGGCGTCGGCTGTGCGACGCGCAAATGCGAAATACCCGGAATGGCGCTGAGCAGTTCACGGGTGTAGGCGTGGGTCGGTTGGGTGAACAGAGATTCGACGTCGCCGTAATCAACCTGTTTGCCCTGATTCAGAACCGACACGCTGTGCGAAATCTGGCGCACGATGGCCAGATCGTGAGAGATAAAGAGATACGTCAGGCCCAGCTCCTGCTGGAGCTGCACCAGTAGACGCAAGATTTGCGCCTGAACGGTGACGTCGAGTGCGGACGTTGCTTCGTCCAGAACCAGCACCTGCGGCTCGAGTATCAGCGCACGGGCCAGGGCCACGCGTTGACGTTGCCCGCCCGAGAGCTCGTGCGGTTTGCGTTGCAGCAGATTCAGCGGCAGCGCCACGCGTTCCGCTATCTCGTGCACCTTTGCCCGGCGCTGGTCGGCGCTGAGCTTAAAAAAGTTTAGCAGCGGTTCTTCGATAACCTTGAACAGCGTCTGCGACGGGTCGAGCGACGCGAAAGGGTTCTGATACACCAACTGGATTTTCCTGCGCGCCTGACGTAACGCCTCGCCGGATAACTGCGTGATGTCTACGCCGTCGATAAACAATTGGCCGCTGTCGGGTCGTTGAAAACCCAGCAACAATCGTGCCAGCGTGGTCTTGCCTGAACCCGACTCGCCAACCAGTGAATGCGTCGTGCCGCGCGTTACCTCGAACGAAACATCATCCAGCGCCTTGAAGGCCGAGGTATTTTTACCACCCAGCGAGAAGTGTTTGCTGACGTTACGCACCACGATCGCGCTATCGGCATGCTTTGCACTGTGCGCCAGCGCAGAGAGAGGGCGCGGGGTTAACGCGGGGGCGTCATTGAACAGCTGACGGGTATATTCGCTCTTCGGCGCGCGCAGTACCTCGGCGGTAATGCCCTGTTCCTGTACCTGACCTTTACGGAAAACCAGCAGGCGATCGGCACGCTCTGCCGCCAGCGCCAGGTCGTGAGTGACAAACAGCACGGCGGTCCCAAACTCCAGGCGCAGCGCGTCAATCAGGTCCAGAATGCGTTTCTGCACCCGCACATCCAGCGCGCTGGTGGGTTCATCGGCAATAATCAGCGCAGGCTGTAACGCAATCGCGATAGCAATCAATACGCGCTGCTTCATACCGCCCGAAAGCTGATGCGGATACTGTTTCGCCCGCTGCTCGGGGTGCGTCAGCCCCACGCGAGTCAGCAGCTCCACCACGCGTGCGTCTCGGGCCTTGCGCGGCATGCGGCGGTGGATTTTTAGCACCTCGGCCACCTGTTCGCCGACGGTTTTCACCGGGTTCAGCGAGCTGGTGGGATCCTGCGGAATAAGGCTGATGCTTGACCCGCGCAGACTGTCAAGCCGGCGTGAGGACCAGCGGCTAATATCGGTGCCGTTGAGCAGAATGCTGCCGTGCTCGATATGCCCGTTTTCAGCCAGCAGGCCAATGATCGACTGCGCCGTAGTGGTCTTGCCGGAGCCAGACTCACCGACCAGTGCGACGACCTCGCCCGGCAGAATCGAGAAAGAGACCTGCTCGACGACACGCGTGGCCTGCTGCCCACTGCTGTAAACAATCGAGACGTCTTTCAGTTCCAGCACCGGTCGAAGGGCGGTGTCGTTATTGAGTGAACTCATCGGCGTTTGCTCCTGAATGAGTGGCTAATGCGGTTTGCCGACAGCACGGTCAGAATCACCACGATGCCGGGGAAGGTGGTGAGCCACCAGGCGGTGGAGATATAGTTACGGCCCTCGGCTATCAGTAATCCCCACTCTGGCGTTGGCGGTGGGGTGCCGTAACCGAGAAAACTCAGGGTAGAAATCGACAGGATGGCGTTACCAAACTGGAGCGCCGAGAAGGCGATAACGGACGTCAACGAGTTGGGCAAAATATGTCGCCATAGCACCGAGAAGAAGGTGCCGCCGCTGCCGTAGGCCGCCTCGACATAGTCGCTCTGGCGAACCAGCACCGCTTCGGAACGCGCCAGTCGGGCAAAGTTAGCGACCGAGGTTACCCCGACGGCAATCGCCGCGTGGACAGTGCCGAAGCCGAGCAGAATAATCACGCTCAGCGACAGCAGCAGGCTCGGGATCGACAGCAGTACGTCAACGACGCGCATGATGACGGTATCGGCCACGCCGCCGACCGACGCGGCAGCTAACCCGAGGGCGCTGCCAAAAATCAGTCCGAGAACCACCGCCACCAGTGCGCCAGAAAGCGAATGAGACGCGCCATAAACGATACGGGCATAAAGGTCGCGTCCGAGCTGATCGGTGCCAAGCCAGTGCCCCGGACCGGGAGCCAGACGCTGAGCGCCTGCGATGCCTTCGGTGCCGCTGTACTGGGTAAACAGCTGAGGGGCGATTGCCCAGAGGATAACGACCAGCATCACGACCCAGGCCAGGATTAGCGTGGGTTGCAGACGAGAGAATCGAGCGCGTGAGGCTGTCGGGAATGCCGCCAGCTGCGCGCTGTCGTCGCTGTTGTGTTTGGTTATCGGCAAACTGCTCATGAGCTCACTCCGACAGACGTTTTGAGACGCGGGTCAAGCAGGGGGTAAACCAGGTCGACCAGCAGATTGATAGTGACGTAGGCGGTGGCAGAAATCACCACGATAGCCTGCAATACCGCCAGATCCTGATTGTTCACCGCCTGCTGTGTCAGTTGTCCGATACCGTTCAACCCGAACACTGTTTCGGTCACCAGAGCACCGGCAATCAGTTCTCCGAACAGCAAACCGGCAATGGTCAGTGCGGGCAGAGTGGCGTTACGGCCCACGTGCAGCCAGAGCACGCGGCTACGGCTCGCCCCCTTAGCGCGCGCGACGGACACGAAAGGCTGTGTTTGAACCTTGTCGATACTGCGGATAAGAATCTGCGCCAGCGGAGCGCTGATTGGCACCGCAAGCGTAATCACCGGCAGGATAAGCCCAACCCATTCGCCTGGATTGATCACCGGGATCCATCCGAGCCGGAACGAAAAGACCTGAATCAGCGCTATCCCCAGCCAGAAGGTGGGAATAGAGATGAACAGGGAGGGCAGGGTGAGCAGCGCCGACTTCAGCCAGCGCAGCGGCAGCAGGTTGGACGCGAAGGCAATGACTCCCGCCAGCACCACCGCCAGCAGGAAGCCAAGCACTGCCAGACGCAACGTGGGTGGGAAGTTGCTGACCAGCAGCTCCGTCACCGGCACGCCAGCCTGGATGGAAAAGCCGAAGTCACCGTGCAGAAAGCTGCCGAGCGTATGCAGATACTGCTGCCACAGCGGCATATCTGCCCCGTAGGCGGCACGCATCTCGGCAATCTGCGCCGGGCTGAGGCCCATCGACGGGTCCTGGAATTTGATCAAGATGGCGTCACCGGGCAGCATTTGCAGTAACACAAACGACAGGGTAAATGCTGCCCATAGCACCAACAGGGCCTGACCAATGCGTCCGCTAAGATATCGGCTCATCGTTTACTCCGGTATTAATGTTTCGCCAACCAGGCGCTGTAGAAGCTTGGGCGCCCCACGGCCTCGAAGGTGACGTCATGCAGATAAGGCGCACCGGCAAAGACCTGTGGCTCTTCGAAGATAGGGATCTCATAGGCCTGATCCAGCAGATAGCGCTGCGCATCGCCGGCCAGGGCCAGACGTTTTTGTGGATCGATTTCTGCGGAGATATCCACCAACAGTTTGTTCAGCTTGTCGTCCTTAAAGCTTTTCACTTTATTGCTCAGGCCGCCGAGCTGCAGCAGGGCATCGCGGTTGGTGGGATAGAATTCACTCTTGATAACGTCAGGATCGGCGCGGCCTACTTCTACCACGTTGACCGGCGTTTTCAGCGGATCAAGACTGTCGGCCACCCGGCTGCCTGCATCACCGGCCAGCACGGTCAGCTTGACGCCAATCTGGTTCCACTGTTGGGCAACCAGCTGCAAGACCTCTTTGTTTTGCGGCTGCGGCAGGGATTCATAGATAGTCAGCGCCAGCGGCTTACCGTCTTTCTCACGGATGCCGTTCGGGCCCGGCTTCCAGCCAGCCTCGTCGAGCAGCTTTTTGGACAACGCCGGGTCATATTTCAGCTTGTCGCTCAGGTTGACGTAACCCGCCGCTGAGGCGGCGATGACCGAGGTGGCCTGCGGATAGTTCGGCGAGAACAGCGTCGAGACAATCTGTTTGCTGTCGACCCCGTGCAGCAACGCCTCGCGTACGCGCAGGTCGGCGACGAGCGGGTTGTCCGGACGGAACGAGATGCCGTCGTTAACGCCGCGGGTGGACGGCGCATAGATTGGAAACTGCTTGGCCTCGGCCTGTTTTTCGTCGTAGGCCTGAACCTGACGAATGAAGTCGGCCTGGCCCGCCAGCAGTGCACCAATGCGGACGCTGTCTTCGCCGGTGACGATCACTTTGATGGCATCAAGGTTGGCGCGGCCCTGCTGTTTGAGATTTTTAGGGCCCCAGTTGTAGTCTTTACGTGCCGTTAAATCGACCTCGCGCCCTAGCGTTTCAGCGCTGACCACGAAGGGGCCTGAACCGATGATGTGGCGTGCATCGCCGAGCCCATTGAAGTCACGCGCCAGCGTACTCAATGACACCAGCCCGGAGCCGATGGTTGCGGTCCCCTGTAAGAATCCCGGCGACGGCTTTTTGAAGTAGAACTTGACGGTAAGCGGGTCGACGACTTCGCTGTGGTCATAATTATTAATCACTTCCGAAATCGGCAGGTGATGCTCTTTATTACCCAGGCCATAGGTGTCGAAGTTTTTCGCCACCGCATTAGCGTCAAGCGGAGTACCGTCTGAGAATGTCACTCCCGGATGCAGCTTGAAGGTATATTCGGTCTTGTCGGCGTTGGTGGTCCATGACTCGGCAATCCACGGCTCTATTTGCAGCGTTTGCGGATTCTGATAGGTCAGTTTGTCGGTTATCTGATTCAGTATGCCGCCGTTGGGATAAAATCCACCGGCAGGAGGATAAAGATTGGTGTGAGCCTGCTGCTCAAGGTAAATCAGCGTACCGCCTTTTACCGGCGCAGTTTCTGCGGCCCATGAAGAAGAACTCCCTGCTAACAGGGCTAATGACAGCCCTAACGCCACGGCGCTAACTCGGCGAGATGAGTGCATATTTCTTTCCTTTTTTATTTTTGATTTGAGGTGTGCAGGAGGTCATAACAAACCAAATTAAAAGGAAGATGAAATAACGAATTTAGCTATCCATAGCAATAAATTATCATAGTGAATACCCACATTTAATCATGCGTTTTAAACCCTCAGAATATTGATAAACAATAGATTTAAAGTGCAATCCTGACCGCGTTTCTCCTCGTAATCTCTACAAACTCCATTTTTAAAAAATAGATTAAACCTCTCTCGCTTCTCTTATTATTTTTTGTAAAAACAAAATGCTTTTTTATTCGTAGCTTAAAAATCTGTGAGCTCTATTTTTAGACTGACTTTCGACCGTATTTTGACTTGTTATGATGGAAAAAGGAGTTCAGTTTGAGTAACCAAACTCGCAGGCGTCTTAAGACTCTGGTAGGGGCAGGGAGCGTGGTATCGGCATCTAACGATGACCATCGCAAGACGGGCATCGAACGCGCCGTCTGTTTGGCAAAAATTGCCGAAAAAGAAAAGATTAGCGGACTCTTTACCGCCGACTTGTTGCAGGCAGACCCTGACGGGCTGGCGGGCACCACTGGCAGTCAGGATCCTATCGTGGCGCTTGCGGCGTTGAGTCAGGTTACGTCGGACATCGGACTGATTGCCACCGTCTCGACCACCTATCATCACCCCTATAATCTGGCGCGTCTGATTGGTACGCTGGACCACGTCAGCGGCGGCAGGGCGGGCTGGAACGCCGTCACCTCGTCGGTCGGCGAGGAGAATTTTGGCGACATCAGCCTGCCGGATCCGGCCACGCGCTACGCCCGTGCTACCGAGTTTATCGAAGTGCTTAGCGCACTGTTTGATGCCAACGATCCGGCAGCGGTGCGTCGTGCGGCAAGCGGCTCTATCAGCATCGACCCGCGTAAACTGCATGCTATCAACCACCGCGGCGATTTCTTTCAGGTTGAAGGTCCGCTTAACGTGCCACCGCCACCGCAGGGGCGTCCGGTGCAGTTTCAGGCAGGGCAGTCCGACGAGGGGCTGATTCTCGGGGCTAAATACGCCGAGGTTATTTACACCTCGCAGCCTACGCTCAATGACGCCGTGAGTTTTGTTGAACGCGTTCATCAGCACGCCAACGCCTTCGGCCGCCATGAAAATAAGCCGCTTATCATGAACTCTTTCCACTCGGTGATTGGCGAAAGCGCGACGGACGTTTCGCGCAGGCTGCGTGAAAAACATGAGCGCATCGACTATCAGCAGGGCAAGCTGAAGGTCGCCGATATGCTGGGCGGGGAAATCGATCTGCGCGACTTTGCGCTGGACCAGCCTATCCCGCCTAAATTCCTGCCGGAAGTGGGGCTTATCAATCGCCGCAGGGGACGCGCCGATATCTTTAAACGCTTTGCACTACAGGGGCTCACGCTCCGGGAACTGATTATTCAGGCACAGGAAACCGGGCACTGGTATGTGGCGGGTACGCCTGAAACGCTGGCGGATGCTATCGAGGAACGTTTCAACGCTGGCGTGCTTGACGTTATCTCGCTCCATGGCCTCGGTCAGCCCGACCAGGAGGATCTCTTGCTTAACGGCCTGCTGCCGGAATTGCGTAAAAGAAAGCTGATTGATGAGGACTATCTTGGGGAGGATTTCAGGGCGAATCTTGGATTAGCTTCTCTTAAGAGCCCAAGCCTGGTCTATTAATCTTTGATTTTCCGCTGATAGAATGAAAACAGCAGTGACAAGGATTGCCACTGCTGTTATGGCCGGGCATTGAGATATAAAGGCCACCTCATTACCAGCCAGACACTCGAGTCTGGTTGATAGACAGGGCTGCATTGATATTTTCAGTCAGCAATTTTTCCAGATTGTCGGCATCTCTGATACCCAGTTCGCTCACCGAATAGACGAATCCTGCACTGTTGACCACGATATCCAGCCCGCCAAAAATGCCTGAAGCATATTTTACCAGCATCTCGATTTGGGATTTAACTGTGATATCCACGGCCACGGCAATCGCCTTTCCGCCAGCGTGACGAATATCTTCGGCGGTTTGTTCAGCCTGGGCGATGTCAGCGTCTGTCACGATGATTGAAGCCCCCAGCGAAGCCAGCAAAATCGCCTGCTCTTTACCACAACCTTGACCTGCGTGCGTCACCATGGCGACCTTGCCATCGAGCCGTTGTTTACCCATCGTCATTAGCGTGACACTCGTCGGTGCCTGGTGGTTCTCTTTGTCAGTCTCTGGCATTGTTACGTTCCCTTAAAAAGATTTAAATAAAAACCTCAACGTGATAATCAACGTCTTGTCGTTCTGTAGTTTGTCATGGGAGTGAGTAAAATAACAAAACTGTACAGTTCGGTATAGTTTTAAATTATTAAATTTCTATTTCGCTTTCTTTGTTCTTTATTAATCAATATTTATAATTTTTAGGTTGGAGCATATCCTGACACAAAATAATTTTCCCGATAACATTGTTAACGGTGTGTAAATTAAATGCAGGTTAATTATTAACGACGACGGACTTAAATCGTTTCTCCTGAGGACGATATTACCGGTTGTTTTGTTTTTTGCGTTGATCGCCAACAAATGAGTGACCCGATACTGACCATCGCCGCACCCTGCCAAAATGAAGCCGTCAGCGTGGTGCTGAGAATAAAAGCCGCCAGAGCCGATGAGAAAAGGGGAATGAAGTATGAAGCGGTGGCCAGCACGGTCACGTTGCCGTGCAGGATGCCGATATTCCAGGCCGCGTAGCCACATCCCAGCGCGGCGGCGGCGAGCGCAAGGCTGCCCATGACGTGAACGTTAAAATGCAGCGTGCTGGCGGGGCTTAAGGCGTATTGACCCCACAGCGTCAGCGCGGTGAGCATAAAGAACAGCGTGATGCCGTTTTTGCCTTCGGCCTTTTGGCGGGTCAGAATGCAGTAAAGCGACCAGATAATAGCACCGGCAAATGCCATACCGAAACTCAGTGGATTGTTCTGCACGCTAGCGGTGACCGAGGCTACCGACAGTCCGGCTTCACCGCCGAGCACCCAGCACAGACCGGTAAAAGAGAGCAGCATGCCTGGAATAATCAGCAGACTGGCCTTCTGTTGTTTAAACAGCACCGCCATCAAAATGGTCAGGCCTGGCCACAGATAATTGACCATCCCAACTTCAATCGTCTGAGCGTGCGTATGGGCAAAGCCCAGCGACAGTGACAGGCATACTTCGTAGCTGACAAACAGCAGGCTGCCGAGGTAGAGGTAGAGGCGAGGAAATTTTTTTACCTCTGGAAAGCCCTGGGTAAAGAACAGCAGGACCGAAGCAAGGGAGTAGATACTCGCTGCGCCGCCGACCGGTCCAAGACCTTCTGAAACGCTACGAATCATTCCTGCGACCGTGCTGAAGAACAAGATAGCCATCAGGCCGATGAATGTTGCTTTCTTTGCTGACATTTCCGTCACTAGGTGTATAAATTTGTACTAGTACACTAACATCAACGCAGCGGGTTAGCGAAATGCAATTTATTAGGTTACTGCGACGATAATCAGGAGTATAAGTCTATTTTATGGTCGATAGTATAGAGGGCCGAACAATACAAAACTGTACTGTTTGGTTTAGTTTTAATTCGCTAAAGCCTCCCTCTCGATTGTTCGTGAATTCTTAGCCTCTAAATATAATTTACTTTGTTTATTAACCAGCTAGCGAATTCCCTTCCCTTTAAAATACTGAAAATATAACCCTTCAAAGTGTGCAATACTCCCAAATTTCAACTGTACTGTTTAGTTATAGTTTTGTTACCACAGATAACAACATCCGACTGTCATGGGAGACTGGATGAGAACACTGACGAATGAACGCAGGCAAGCCATTATCGACACTGCCACCGAGCTGTTTCAGGAGGTAGGTTATAAAGGAGCATCCATGAATGAGGTTGCCAAACGAGTAGGGGGATCGAAGGCGACGCTGTACAACTACTTTGCTTCCAAAGAGGAACTCTTCGAGATGGTTGTACGGACTCACAGCACGCAATTTCTTAATGCGGCAGCCTCCGAGATCTCTGCCTTTACGGGCGTCTCTATACCGTTTGAGGAAAAACTCACTCGTTTTGGTGAACGTATGCTGGAGGTGTTAGCGGGTGATAACAAAGCGTTGAAAATCTATCGCTGCGTGCTCTCCGAGGCGGGCAACTCAAATATTGGCGAACTTTTTCGTGCAGCAGGATTGCAGGAGAGCATGGCCCGACTCGCCGAGCTCATGTCGGTCGCGATGCAGGACGGCGATTTAGCGCCGGGTGACGCGATGCTCAGGGCGGTGCAGTTTACGTCGCTCATCAAGGCTGAGGTAGAAGTGCTGATGTTTATGCAGGAACCGCCTACCTACACCATGGCCCAGATATCTGCGATGGTACAGAAAGGCGTGCAGATTTTTTTATACGGCGCAGTCGCGCAAAAAACGACAACCAATTAGTTAACCTTTTACCTTCTGCACTTTCAGAAGACGATATTGCCAATACACACTAAAATCGCTTTAAATCAGGGAATTAACTCTCTCCTCTTGAGAGAGAGTTAATTCTGTCAACCTTCCTGCCTAATGTAAACTACAAATTAACCACAATCTGCGTCAGTAGGTTCCAGGCGTCATCTTCCTTTGGCGTAACAGAAGGATGATGCGTCCACGCCAGCTGATTGGTCCAGTAAATCCCGTTGGTAATCCGCAGGGTATATGCCGTCGATGCCGTGGTACTGAAACTCTCGGCGCTCTTGTTGTGCCGCTCGAAGTAGCGCTTGGCGTCATCGCTGAACTTGTTATAGGCAAGACCGAACGACAGCATGTCGGACGGCCGTGAATCAAATGGCCCGATGCTGAACAGGGTTAACGACGCATCGGCATTAAACACGTTGCGGTTCTGCGGTGCGTAGTTGGTTTTGCCGTCGATATACCAGCCACGGAACGGCAGGCTGCTGTCGGGCTGTGTCAGCTGACGGGTCGCGGCAAGGTAGTGTGACCAGGTGTTATCCTCGTCCTGCTCGGAGTTGTAGTTGAAGTAAGGCGTTTTGTTATAAACCGAGCCACCGCGTACCCAAATCATTGGAACCCCGTATTCTGAATTGACGCGATAGCCAATTTCATTAATGACCAGCGTGCCGGCATCAGGCACTTTCCAGCGCAGTCCGTAGGTATTGTATTTCGAGTCTGATTCTAGTCCGTCAGAGCTTTGGCTGCGTGAGACGCCAAAATGGTCGTACCAGCGTTTATTTTCAGACAGCAGCCGCACGTCAAATCCCGGGCTAGGTTTCAGGCTGGTGAGACCGGCCTGATTGAGCATCACGCTGGTGGGGCCAAGCGCCGAAGACGCGGTACTGCTGCCGAGATACAGGCCATAAAAATAGCTTAACCATGCAGAATAGCCGTAGTGCAGAATGACCCGATCATTGAACAGCGGTTGATATATCGACAGTTCGCTGACGGCAACGTGGCCGTCCTGGCCGTTGCCGCGATAGTTGTTATAGGCATACATTACGCCCATATTAAGTTGGGCATTATCAGTGAAACCAATACGCGACAGGTCATAGGTCACGTTAGTGCTCACCACATTACCGGTGGTGGGACGCTGTCCGACGTAGCTCGGCTGATTCTTCCAGTTACCCGCCACGTCATAGGTCAGATTGGTCAGCAGCTGAACCTGAGCAAAGAAGCCGTTATCCGCCATGTCCTGACGCAGTCCTCCCCATTCGGGGAAGACGGTATCGCACACCGAGCCAATGCTGGGTGTTTCGGGTCCTTTAGGCAGCAGCTTGTCAAAGCGGGCGCAATCGCCGTCGGCGGCCTGCGCCAGCCCGCCGATGCTCATCAACAGCGCGGTCAGCAGAAGCGACTTACTTTTCATTTTTAACCTCTCTCACCAGCGATTCGCCGCCGGTTGCAATCACCTGTTTGTACCAGCCAAAACTCTTCTTGCGACGACGCTGTAGGGTGCCTTCACCGTGATCGTCACGGTCAACGTGGATGAAACCATAGCGTTTGGACATCTCACAGGTTGAGGCACTCACGATGTCTATCGGGCCCCAGCAGGTGTAGCCCAACACCTCGACGCCGTCGGCAATGGCTTCATGAACCTGCACCAGGTGGTCATTGAGGTAGGCGATACGGTAATCGTCCTGGATGCTGCCGTCGGCCTCAATGCGGTCTTTGGCGCCCAAGCCATTTTCGACAATAAACAGCGGTTTCTGATAGCGATCCCACAGCTGATTCAACAGATGGCGCAGGCCCGCGGGATCTATCTGCCAGCCCCATTCCGATGCCGAAAGGTAAGGGTTGGGGATCATCTTGAGAATGTTGCCGGTGGCCTGTTGTTTGTCTTTATCGGCGGTGGCACAGCTGCTCATGTAGTAGCTGAAGGACAGGAAATCGATGGTTTCGCGCAGGTCTTCTCTGTCCTGTGGGCTGATTTCAAGCTCGATGTTTCTTTCTTTGAAACGGCGTTGGATATGGCTCGGATAGTCGCCGCGCGCCTGCACGTCGAAGAAGAACAACCATTCGCGCTCTTTGCGCTGTGCCTCGAGTAAATCGTCGGGATGACAGGTCAGCGGATAGTACGGCATGGCGGCAACCATGTTGCCGATTTTGGCATCAGGAATGATGCGATGACAGGCCTTCACTGCGCGGGCGCTGGCCACCAGCTGGTGGTGCACGGCCTGATAGACAGCCTGTTCGCTGCTGCCCTCTGGCAGTCCCAGCCCGGTGAAGCACGAGAACAGCGACACGTTAATTTCGTTGAACGTCAGCCAATATTTCACCTTGTGCTGGTAACGCTCGAACACGGTGGTGGCATAGCGTTCAAAGAAGCCGATGGTCTTACGATTGCCCCAGCCGCCGTAATGTTTAACCAGAGCGTAAGGCATCTCGTAGTGGGAGAGGGTGATAAGCGGCTGTATACCGTATTTGAGCATCTCGTCGAACAGCGCATCGTAGAAAGCCAGGCCTTCTTCGTTAGGCACTTCTTCATCACCACGCGGGTAGATGCGCGTCCAGGCGATGGATGTGCGCAGGGTTTTGAAGCCCATTTCGGCGAAAAGCGCGATATCTTGCGGATAGCGATGATAGAAATCGATAGCTATTTCTTTAAGGTTAAACTCCCCGGCAGGGCGTTCGGTCGCCGGATACATCAGGCCGTGTGGCTGATAATCGGAGGTTGACAGGCCTTTTCCGCCAACATTATAGGCACCTTCTACCTGATTGGCGGCCAGAGCGCCGCCCCAGAGGAAATCAGTCGGGAATGTGGTTTTCATCGTTTATTCCTTCTCGTTTAGGGTAAAAAAAAAGCGCAGTAATCCCGCATGAGCCGAGCTCACGCATTATTTAGGCCAGAGTAAAATGGGGGTTCGTCAGGTCGAAGACAGGGAACGTAGTTTCTCGGGTGGCACGGGTTGGTCGTCCGGCACGCCATACAGCCAGCTGCTGATGAAGGCGAACAGGAAGGCGGCAAGGGAGCCGATGACGACGCCCCAGAATCCGCCGTCGATGCCGTTGGGTGAGATAAATGACGGGAATCCAAAGATGCCCAGCGCGCCAAAGGCATAAGCGGTGCCGTGGTAGTAGCCGGTGATGGCACCGCCGAGCGCGCCGCCGATGCAGCCAAAGATAAACGGCCGTTTTAGCGGCAGGTTGACCCCGTAGATAGCCGGTTCGGTAATACCAAAGATGCTTGAGATAAACGACGGACCCGCCAGGCTTTTGAGTTTGGCATTACGGGTACGCAGCAGCACGCCCAGCGTTGCGCCAGACTGTGCCCACACGGCGGGCTGCACCAGCGGAGAAATGGTGTCGATCCCACGGGTCATCAGGTTGTTGATCATCAGCGGTGCCAGGCCCCAATGTAGCCCGAATATTACACAAATTTGCCACATTGCCCCGAATACGGCGCCTGCAATCATCGGGTTGAGCTGCCATATCCACAGGTAACCGCGGCCAAGGCCGAGGCTGAGGTCGGTTGCCAGCGGCCCAATCAGCAGGAAAGTCGCGGGCAGGGTGATCGTCAGGCATAAAAACGGCGTGAAGAAGGATTTTATCGAGGCATGCAGCCAGCGGTTGAAACGTTTCTCGAGCCAGCAGCTGAACCAAGCGGCGAAAATAACCGGGATAACCGTAGAACTGTAGTTGATAAAGGTCACCGGCAGGCCCAGAAAACTGAAATGCAGTTTAGGATCGGCCTGCGTGGCGTTGAAAATTTCGATCATCGAAGGGTGGACCAGCGCGGCCCCGATAACCAGGGTGACGAGAGGGTTGCCGCCAAATTTCTTACCCGCCGTATAGCCCAGAAGAATAGGCATGAAAAAGAATGCGGCATCGCTGGCGGCAAAGATGATTTTATAGGTGCCGCTGGCTTTATCGAGCCAATGAAATAATACCGCAAGGATCAATACCCCTTTAATAAGCCCGGCTGCAACTAAAATACCCAGCAGCGGTGCGAATATACTGGAGATAATATCTACTGCGGCATTGAGTAGTGCTTTAAATCCTTTAGCTTTGGGGGCGTCTTCCGATGATTCTTCACCAGAATTGATACTTTCATTTTCTGGAAAATAACGTGAGACCAAGAGTTGATATACTTCTCCGACGTGGCTACCAATGACTACCTGAAATTGTCCGCCGCTCTCAATAACGGTAATAATCCCCGCACACTTCTTGAGTTCCTCAATGTTTGCGCGGCGGTTGTCTTTCAGTTTAAAGCGTAAACGTGTCGCGCAGTGAATAACGCTAATAACATTATCCCGACCGCCGACGCCTGCGATAACGTCATCGCACAAAATAGCATATCCCATAAATTAACCTCTTGTCGGATAACTTAATACGCGAATTTAAAGCAAAAAAAAACCTAACTTTGCCGACCCAGGCTAGATAAAAGCGGGTGGCTTCAGTTAGGTTTTGCTCAACACGCTTGAGACCACGTGAAGATAACAATCCTGTTATG
>NZ_MRWE01000066.1 GCF_002093665.1 Rouxiella badensis
CTGACCTGCCCCCGAGATTAGATACAACCGTCAGTTAGTAATGTCGGAACCTTCACTCTCAGAATTACCCTTTCTCCAGCTCGCTGCAAATTCAGACGGCGTCTGATAATTCAGCGTGGAGTGCGGGCGACATTCGTTATAATCCTGACGCCATTCGCTGATGGTTTTCCTGGCATGATTGACGTCGCTGAACCAGTGTTCATTCAGGCATTCATCGCGAAAGCGTCCGTTAAAACTCTCAATAAATCCGTTCTGTGTCGGCTTGCCGGGCTGGATAAGTCGCAGCTCCACTCCATGCTCAAAGGCCCACTGATCGAGCGCGCGGCAGGTAAACTCCGGGCCCTGATCGGTTCTTATCGTAGCCGGATAGCCGCGAAACAGCGCAATGCTGTCCAGAATACGCGTGACCTGCACGCCTGAAATCCCGAAGGCAACAGTGACCGTCAGGCATTCCTTTGTGAAGTCATCGACGCAGGTAAGGCACTTGATCCTGCGACCGGTAGCCAGCGCATCCATGACGAAATCCATCGACCAGGTCAGATTGGGGGCCGCCGGGCGGAGCAGCGGCAGACGTTCTGTTGCAAGCCCTTTACGACGACGTCTGCGTTTAACGCCCAGCCCGTTCAGATGATAAAGGCGGTACACGCGCTTGTGATTAACCAGAAGCCCTTCACGGCGCAGTAACTGCCATATGCGGCGGTAGCCAAAACGCCTGCGCTCCAGTGCCAGTTCAGTAATGCGCCCTGATAAATTGGCATCAGCCGCCGGACGCTGAGCGTCATAGCGGCAGGTCGACAGGGGCAAACCTGTAAGTCTGCAGGCACGTCGTTGCGACAGACCGGTCGCATCACATATCAACACCACGGCTTCGCGCTTCTGGTCTGTCGTCAGTACTTTCGCCCCAGAGCCACCTGAAGCGCCTCCTTATCCAGCATGGCCTCGGCGAGCAGCTTCTTAAGGCGGGCGTTCTCCTCTTCAAGCGACTTCAGGCGCTTAACCTCAGGCACCTCCATACCGCCATACTTTTTACGCCAGGTGTAAAAGGTGGCGTCGGAAATGGCGTGCTTACGGCAGAGCTCACGGGCAGAAACTCCGGCTTCGGCCTCGCGGAGAATACTGATGATCTGTTCGTCGGAAAAACGCTTCTTCATGGGGATGTCCTCATGTGGCTTATGAAGACATTACTAACATCGCGCTGTGTTAATCAACGGGGAGCAGGTCA
>NZ_MRWE01000067.1 GCF_002093665.1 Rouxiella badensis
AAAACTACCCTGACTGCTGCTATCACCACCGTTCTGGCTAAAACCTACGGCGGTTCTGCTCGTGCATTCGACCAGATCGATAACGCACCAGAAGAAAAAGCACGTGGTATCACCATCAACACTTCCCACGTTGAGTATGACACCCCATCACGTCACTACGCGCACGTTGACTGCCCAGGGCACGCCGACTACGTTAAAAACATGATCACCGGTGCTGCTCAGATGGACGGCGCTATCCTGGTTGTTGCTGCGACTGATGGCCCTATGCCACAGACTCGTGAGCACATCCTGCTGGGTCGTCAGGTTGGCGTTCCTTTCATCATCGTATTCATGAACAAATGTGACATGGTTGATGATGAAGAGCTGCTGGAACTGGTAGAAATGGAAGTTCGTGAACTTCTGTCTGCTTATGACTTCCCTGGTGATGACCTGCCAGTTGTTCGTGGTTCAGCGCTGAAAGCACTGGAAGGCGAGCCAGAGTGGGAAGCTAAAATCATCGAACTGGCTGGTTTCCTGGATTCTTACATCCCAGAACCAGAGCGCGCTATCGACAAGCCGTTCCTGCTGCCAATCGAAGACGTATTCTCCATCTCCGGTCGTGGTACCGTTGTTACCGGTCGTGTTGAGCGCGGTATCGTTAAAGTTGGTGAAGAAGTTGAAATCGTGGGTATCAAGGACACTGTTAAGTCTACTTGTACTGGCGTTGAAATGTTCCGTAAACTGCTGGACGAAGGTCGTGCAGGCGAGAACGTTGGTGTTCTGCTGCGTGGTATCAAGCGTGAAGACATCGAACGTGGTCAGGTTCTGGCTAAACCAGGTTCAATCAAACCACACACCAAATTTGACTCAGAAGTTTATATCCTGAGCAAAGATGAAGGCGGTCGTCATACTCCGTTCTTCAAAGGCTACCGTCCACAGTTCTACTTCCGTACAACTGACGTGACCGGTACCATCGAACTGCCAGAAGGCGTTGAGATGGTAATGCCTGGTGACAACGTGAACATGGTTGTTACCCTGATCCACCCAATCGCGATGGATGACGGTCTGCGTTTCGCAATCCGTGAAGGCGGCCGTAC
>NZ_MRWE01000009.1:0-4340 GCF_002093665.1 Rouxiella badensis
ATTTTAATCCGTCTATTAAGGCTCAAAGGTATATTATTACATTTTGTCGTGACATCCACCTCAGAACGTTATCTAATAACGCAACGGACAGTTTTTATTAACGGTATAAATAACCTTAACTATTTCATGGATGATTAAAATGAGTAATATCCCGCTTTTTTCGCCTCATGATACCGCTGCGGCAGCACGGCTCATCAAACAGCTGGTAACACAGACATCGTTGGATATTACGCAATTTTGGCATGACGTGGAGTCAGTCGGCGTCCCGCTGGTCACCGAAGTGTCGGGTAAGCGAGATGAACGCGAAGTCACCTTTTTATGGCGTTCATCTAAATCGCTGCTGGGCGTTTATGTTTTCCTGAACCGGGTAACCGACAAAATAAATGTTCCCATGGGGCTGATGACGCACATCCCTTCTAGTGATATCTGGACCTTAACGCTGCGATTACCGGCGACCTACCGCGGCACATACACCTTCACTGAAATCCCGCTGGGGACCTCACCCGAGGTTGTCGCCAGGCTTGGCGGACGCTTTACGCCGTTTGTGGGCCAACCCGATCCGCTTAATAAGGCCTGCGGGATTAACGTGCGCGGCGTCGCAGAGGAATCAATCCTTGCTCTGGATAAAGCCCCCGAACAGCCCGAATGGGCGGGTGCACCGCTCACTCCTCGCGGCCTGCTAGTGACTTCCTATCCTGCCGTTGCCGGTCATAAGCGCCGCGTTCGCCTCTATGTCCCCGACGTTGCAGGAACAGAGCCGCTGGGACTGCTGGTGTTGCTCGATGCAGAAAAATGGTTTGATCACGTCGGCGTACTCGGGGCGATTGACGTTGCCATCAACAACGGCCGCATCGGGCCGATGGCCGTGCTCGGCATCGATAACCTCGATGAGTCCGATCGCACCGCAATCCTCGGCGGCCAGAGCGAGCTGGTGCTCGACATTGCCGAACGCCTGGTGCCGCAGATAATGGCCGATTATCCCGACAGAGTCTGGGCCGGTCGTTCAAAAACGGTACTTTGTGGCCAGAGTCTGGGCGGCGTCACCGCGCTTATGGCCGCGACCCACGCACCTGACATTTTCGGTACTGTCCTCAGCCACTCACCTTCCATGTGGTGGATGCCGCAGAGAAGCAAGCGTGACCTCAGTTTTAGTGAGAATGATGCATCATGGGTGAGTGAACACCTGCTGTCCGCGCCGCCAAAAGGGGTGCACGTTCGACTCTGTGTCGGATCGTTAGAGGGTTCCACCGTTCCTCATCTCGAGCAACTGCACCAGCGCTTACGGGCAGCAGGCATTGACAGCCATCTTTCGGTCTATACCGGCGGCCATGATTTTGCATGGTGGCGCGGGGCGCTCATCGACGGATTGTCTGCATTATAATTTCTTTAAAGAGTCAGAGCGCGCGGTTTGCCAGCGATCCAGGCATCAACTTCGCGCTGTGCAGGTCGCTTATCAGGGATAGCGAGGTGATTTTTCAAACATATTTGATCAGGTTATCAATGATTTGACTAGCAAATCAGCAGATAAAACGCTTTTTTAACTAACCCTTTGACTTGGCTGCCGGGAGTCACTATTATTCGCCTCGTTCAAACGATTCCTCTGTAGTTCAGTCGGTAGAACGGCGGACTGTTAATCCGTATGTCACTGGTTCAAGTCCAGTCAGAGGAGCCATATTTAGAGAAGCCCGCTTAAGGAAACTTAAGCGGGCTTTTTGCTTTCATCTTCTCCTCCCACCTCATCCCCCTTTTTCTCGACGAGCTGGAATATCCTCTTTCAAAACCAGCCCTGGAAGGATTAAGCGCTGCAGCGGATAAAGGCCATCCTATTGACGAAGAGTGGATTAAAGCCCGCTGTGACAGTCCGTTCTGAACGGTGAAAGTGTGATTACCACATCAAATCATCGGGCACTTTAAAGTCGGCGTAGGGATCTTCTTCATCCTGCTCTTCCTGACTCAGCGCACTGTTTAATACAATACTGTTAGCATCTCGCTGTGCAATTTTGTCGGCTACAATCGCGGGGATAATCGCGTATTGACTCTCGCCACTGTTATCAACAACCAAACGAGCAATCGCGAGACGACCACTGATCAGCTGCGCCTGAGTTAGCTTATCCACGGCTATTTTTTTAATTAAATTATTGTCTGTGAAGTTAAAATCAATAACGCCTTTTGCGATATCGATTTTGTTCATTTCAATGAGCTGCTTCACCTGAGCTTTATATTCTCTGGTTAATGCAGCCTGTTTTTGTTGTTCACTCAACTCTTTATCACGCTCAAGCTGGGCTTTTTTATTTTCTTCCACGGCCTCTCTTGCCTCACGCGCCTGGGCCCGTGATTTTTTAGCCGTTCTTTGGACTTTGGCCATTTTTGTAGTGGTCACTAATCCAGCTTTCAGCATCTGCTCTTGTAAAGTGAGTTTTGTCATTTTTGTTTCTAAACCAGTTGAATAATGCGGGGGATTATACCTGTAATTTTTGCAGCTGTTCCAGTTTGCGTCAAACCAGGGCGGTTGCGGAGCAGTCTCCTCTCGCGAATTATTATCATTTAATAATGAAAAATTAAAAAATTTATGCGTAATTTAGTGCGAAAGTCAAAATAGCCCTATTTCGAGAAGCCCGCTTAAGGAAACCTAAGCGGGCTTGTTGCTTTTAGGAAAAACTTACTTCCCAAGACTCACCCCGCCCTGCGTTTCTTCGAGGTTAACAGGGCGCATGATAATCAGCAGGATGACGGCAAGAAATGCGGCAAACATGATGATGCAGCCCATCAGCATCATTCCTGCGGTAAAAGAATGGGTCATTTCTTTGGCGACGCCCATTAAAAAGGGACCGACGAATCCGCCGAACGCCCCCAGCGCATTGATTAACGCTATACCGCCCGCCGCCGCCTGACCGCGCAAAAATTTGCCGGGCAAGGTGAAGAAAATCGTTTTGGCCGAGAGGGTTCCGACCAGCGCAAAGGTGACGCCAATCAGCGCGGGCACCAGGCTGTCAAGATACAGCGACAGCATCAGTGCCAGTGCGGCAAGCAGCAGTGCCGCTATCAGATGCATAACGCCACGCCCCGATTTGTCGACTGCCCGCGCCCAGAAAATCAGTCCCAACGTCGAAAAGAAATAGGGGATTGCCGCGATCCAGCCGATGGTGGTTGTTTCAATGCCTTCGGCCTTGAGCATCTGCGGTAACCAGATGCCTACCCCGTAGGTGCCCAAGGTGTAACTGAAGGTAATGCCGCTGAGCAACCACACGCGGACGTCTTTCAAGACCGAACGGAAATGTTGGCTTTGCGACGGCCCTTCCCCCCCTATTTGCATCATCCGGGAGAAGGTGACTTTTTCTTTTTCTGTCAGCCAGTTAGCCTGCTCTGGCCTGTCAGCTAACCGCCTCAGTGCCACAAAGCCAAGCAGGCAGGCAGGTACGCCTTCGATGAGAAACATCCACTGCCAGCCGTCCATGCCGAGAAAGCCGTGCAGCTGCAACAGACTGGTTGAGAGCGGTCCGCCAACCAGGAAAGAAATAGGCGTCGCGACGGTAAACCAGGCGAGAACCCTCGTACGGAACTGCACGGGAAACCAGATACTGAGGAAATAAATCACGCCGGGAAAGAATCCTGCCTCCGCAATACCCAGCAGCAGGCGAATGCTATAAAAACTCCATGGGCCGACGACAAAGACCATCATTGCGGCGACACATCCCCAGGTTATCATGATGCGTGACAGCCAGAGGCGAGCCCCGAAACGATACATGGCAAGGTTGCTCGGAACCTCACACAGGCAATAGCCAAAAAACATGATCCCCGCGCCGAGACCAAACTGTGCGGGACCCAGCCCAAGCTGAGCACTCATTTGCAGCGCGGCATAACCGACGCTGGTGCGATCGAGATAATTAAAAAAGTAGGCAACGCCCAATAAAGGGATCAATCGCCAGGCGGCTTTCATGCACAGTTTCTGCTCTTCCTCGCTGAGCGGTCTTATTTCATTCAGTGGTTTTATTTCATTTTTTATGGATTCTTCAGGTTGTATCGTCACGGACATAAATACCTCGGTATCTTTGCGTAAAATAGCCAAAACCCTTCCCCTCAGGCGCTAAAAGGCCAGAGTGAAATGTTGAAATTAATTATTAATTCCGTTCAGTGATAAATAATTCCGTTCTTTTTTAATGTTGATTTATTCAGCTTAACTGTCAATGACGCGGGAAAGAATCTGTTATATCCTGAGAAGCAGCTCACAATATATTTTTATCAAAACAGAAAAAACAGGCCTCAAAACCCCTTCAAAACAATCAACTAAAATAATGATTTTTAAAGAAAAAAATCATGAAATTTATAACTCAACTCTGAAG
>NZ_MRWE01000009.1:4399-134633 GCF_002093665.1 Rouxiella badensis
CTGAAGCGGCGAGCCATAAAAAACATTATCCACACGACAAAGCCTACCGACGCTTTAATTATTACCTATATTTAGCTCTCACAAACCCTTTCATGAGCATTCGAGAAAAAGTAATTCCAGGCATTCCAAAACGATGAATCAAACCAAAAAAATCTATTTTATGACCACGTTACGAATAGGAGAGATTAAGTATGACTCAGATAAATAATTACCTTCCGATACGAAATGAATGGCTCGCTTCAGGCACTGAAATAGCGCTTGAACCTGACAGGCCTATTATCGATGCACATCACCATTTTTATGACCGTCCGGGTTGGACTTATCTACTTGATGAATATCTGCAAGATGCGCAGTCGGGTCATAATATTCAAGCCTCGGTTTACATGCAGGCCTTGACCCGTTATCGCGAGTCTGGCGAGGCGTCACTGCGTCCCGTTGGCGAGATTGAATATGTCGCCGAAGTGACCGCGCATCAGCAGGCTCACAGGCCGCAGGTGGCGAAGCGCATGATTGGCTATGCCGACTTACGTCTCGGTGCCGCGGTGCGTGAGGTACTCGAAGCCGAGATAGCGGCCGGGCAAGGCCGATTGGCCGGGGTCAGGCATCTCGTGACTTGGGACGCGGACCGTTCGCTGGTTAATCCGCTGTCTGCCGCACCGCAGGGGCTGTTGCTGGACAACGCCTACCGGGAAGGCGTCGCTCAACTTGCCCCGCTTGGGCTCTCTTGCGATGCCTGGCTGTTCTTCCCGCAGCTGCCGGAACTGTTTGATTTGGCGAAGCGTTTCCCCGATACGCCGTTCATCGTCAATCACTGTGGCGGCGTAGTGCGGATAGCCAGCTATGCACAGCATCCGCAGGCGGTATTCGCCGCATGGTCAGCGTCTATGCGCCAGCTCGCTGAATTACCGAACGTGTATGTCAAACTGGGCGGATTAGGGATGAGAATCAACGGGTTTGATTTTGAGAAAGGCGAACGTCCACCGACCTCAGAGCAGCTTGCCGAGGCATGGGCCCCCTGGGTGATGACCTGTCTCGAGGCATTTGGCGCAGGCCGCTGCATGTTTGAAAGCAACTTCCCAGTGGACAAGGGATCTTATCCGTTTAGCAACGGCTGGAATGCCTTCAAACGACTCACGGCCACCGCCAGCGAGAGCGAACGCGAAGCGCTGTTTCGCGGCACGGTGAGCAAGGTGTATCGACTCGAATAACCGGCCCACGTCAGCCGCCGAGCCACGAACCTTTGCGCAGAATGTTCAGCAGGCAAAGCACCGGCGGCGTCAGATAGGCTTCATCGCGGTACAACACCCCGAAAGTGCGTCGCATCACGGCGGCGGGAATCGGCACCTCACGCAGCGGATGCCCCGGCCGTCCCGGCCCCAGATTGCGGCGCGAAAGCAGGCTGAGTAAGTCATTGCGGGTGATCAACTGCGGAACCAGCAGAATTGAATTGGTTTCAATCTGCACCTGAGCGGACGGCAAACCGCTCTCGTTGAGCAGTTGGTCAAGCCAGCGACGCGTCGAAACCTTGGCCGACGGCAGCACCCATCGCTGCCCGGCCAGCGACGACACCTTGCCAGGTTGTGAAAATATCGGGTGTGCGGGGCCTGCGACCACCACCACCTGGTCATCGACGATGGGATGGGTGGCAAAAACCCCGTCCACCGAGTCCAGCGGCCCCAGCATCAGGTCGATATGCCCCGCCTGCAACAGGTCACGCAGCCGGTCGTTCATCCCCAGCGTCAACTCCATTGTCACATCAGGCGCACTGCGCAAAAACTCCTCGGTCACGGCGGGCAGCAGCAGCTCGGCCATGGTGGTCGAAACGCCCAGCCGCACATGCCCACGAATTCCCCGCGCAAAGTCCTTGAGCTGGCGCTTCGACTCCTCGACGCCGCGCCGTAAAATCCGCGCCCGCTCCAGCAGCAGCGCTCCGCTCGGCGTCAGCACAATTCCCCTTCCGACCCGTTCAAACAGCGCCGTTTCAAGCTCATCCTCCAACCGCTTGATACTTTTCGACAGCGCAGACTGGGTGCGGCAAAGCTTTTCAGCCGCATGACCGAGGTGCCCCAGCTCCGCCACGGTTTCGAAATACTTCAGATCGCGAAAATCCATAGTCTGATCTATTCCTGAAATTCATCAATGAGGGAAAATTAGCACATAGACTTCAAGACCACAAAGTGAGCAGAATGGCCACTAATGCCTATCCAAAGGAGATGCGCCATGCAGACATATTCCAGGGATTCCAATCCCGAGGTATTTTCGTTTCAGGCGTTGTGGGATACCGTGACCCGCATCTTCTCCGGGTATCTGCCCGCCGAAGATGCGCATTACGTTGCGGGCTGTCTGGTCGAAGCCGAGGCGCGCGGCGTGCAGTCGCACGGCATTGGCCGCATTCCGGTTTATACCCAACGTTTGCGGCTCGGGGTGGTCAATGCCAAACCGACGTTTAAAATTAGCGCGGGATCCGGCGCTACGGCGCACGTCGAGGGTGACAACGGCATGGGTTATCTGGTCGCCAGAAAGGCGATGGACGAAGCCATCAGGCGCGGTCGGGAGCACGGTATCAGTCTCGTGCTGGCCTCGCAGAGTAATCATTTCGGCATGGCGGCCACCTATCTGCAACAGGCCATCGACGCCGGACTTGCAGCACTGGTGCTGACCAACGCCCCGCCGCTGATGCCGGTCTGGGGTGGACGTTCCGCCTTTCTCGGCACCAGCCCTTTCGCCTTCGCGGCACCGTCACAGCACACGCCCGTCATGCTCGACATGGCGACGTCGGTAGTGGCGTTTGGCAAGATTCGTCAGGCCGCGCGGCGCGGTGAGTCTATTCCCGCCGACTGGGCGCTTGATGCTCAGGGACAGTCCACCACCAGTCCAGATGCAGCCCTCAACGGCGTGGTGTTACCGATGGGCGGTCCGAAAGGCTCCGGGCTTGGGCTGATGATGGAACTGATTGCAGGGGTGATGTCCGGGAGCGCATTTGGTGGCGAGGTTCGAAATCAGAACAGCAATTTTGAGCACCCGCAGAACGTCGGCCACGCGTTTATCACCTTCCGCCCCGACATTGCCGTGACGCTTTCCGACTATTTCGCACGTGCCGATTCGCTGGTCGATCGTGCCAAAGCTTCGCCGCGCGCAGAGGGCTTCGATAACATCGTGATGCCCGGTGAAACTGAGGCGCAACGCGCTGAAAAGGCCAAACGAGAGGGCATTGCCGTTTCTACGCAGGATACTGTCATGCTGCACGATGAACTGATGCTTGCCGCCGAGGCACGGCCTTTGAGCGCCGCGCCGCGATAGCCGCTTTCTTAGTCTCAACGCGTGATGGATTAAAAGTCGTTCTAATTGCTCGAATTATCAATAATTTGAGCATAATATCAGCAAGCGGCGCGTATTTTGCTTTAACCCTTTGACATGCCGAGCGGGAGTCACTATTATTCGCCTCGTTCACACGATTCCTCTGTAGTTCAGTCGGTAGAACGGCGGACTGTTAATCCGTATGTCACTGGTTCAAGTCCAGTCAGAGGAGCCATATTTAGAGAAGCCCGCTTAAGGAAACTTAAGCGGGCTTTTTGCTGTAATAAACCCCGCCACGGCGGGGTTTAGAGATTTTAGGGCAGGAATTTAATATCCGTTGGCGTGCCGATTTGAACGGTAACGCCGGTGGGTGTTAATGCGCCAGTCTCGGCATCGCGATGCAGTTCAACGATGTTGTTTGAGAATACGTTGGCAACCAGCAAATATTGCCCCGTTTTGTCGAATGCGAAAGCACGCGGTTCAATCCCCCCCGCTGAGAAACGATTGCTCAGGGTCAGCTTACCGGTCGTCGCATCGGCTTTATAAACCACAATCACGTTGTCGCGACGGCGGTTCCCAACATACAGGAACTTGTGGTCAGGGCTGAACAGAATACCCGCTCCCCCCTTATTATTCGGGTCCTGACTATCGGTGAGATTAATCACCTGAATCTCGGTCAGTTTATCCTGCTCAATACGGTAAACGTGGACCTGAGCCGACATCTCGGTGCTGACGTAGGCGAATTTGCCGTCGGCGGAGAAGGTCATGTGGCGTGGGCCTTCGCCCGGTTTGAAGTGCAGGTCCAGTTTAGGCTCGGCGCTAAAAGGTTCTTTATTACCGGCGTGGTAGCTGAAGGCATGCACGGTATCTGCGCCGAGGTCAGCAACGAATAACATTTTTCCATCAGGGCTGATGTTCACAGAGTGTGCGTGACCGCTCGCCTGTCGGTCAGCAACCGCGTGAGATCCTTCGATAAAGGGTACGTGCTGGACCGCCTTACCTAAGGCGCCATTGCTTTCGATAGGGAAAATCGTCACCCCTGCATGCCCCGGATTCACCGAGTAGTTCGCGGCGAGTAAATATTTTCCGTCAGTGGTAATGGTGGCATGCGTTGGGTGCGCGCCTTGGCTATCGACCTCATTGATAATGTGCAGCTTGCCGTCTTTATCCACTTTCAATGCCGTCACGGAACCCGTTTCGTTTTCATTGGTGGTATAGGCAAACTTATGGTCATGGCTAAAGACAATCCACGACGGGCTGGATAACTTTAATACGTCCAGAGGCAGCAGAGTGCCGTCCGAGTTTAGGCGCAGACGATAAATCCCCTGACTGGGATAAATAGCTTTCTGAACGCCTTCACCGGTGGTTTGGCCGGTCCACGATCCCACCAGTAATGTTTGAGCCGGCAAATTTTTTGCCGCGGGTGCTAATGGAGCGCTTTCATCTGCATAAGACATATTGGCACCGAAAAATAAGGGAATTAAGGCAATTTTTAAGGCATGAACCAGTAGGGTACGTTTAGATTTTATTAGGGACATGAAAACCTCATTAAATTAATGATGACGGCGAATGTTATATAACATTTACTCCTTCTTGTTGACCTCTATATAACGTTTATAACGTGAAATTTTTAATCTGCTAACATCGACCCACAGAGCTCGGCCTTTGCAATGATTGAAATCAGCATCAACAGCGAAATCAACAAAGGGTACGCCGCCCGCTTCGCAACGTTCTGCGTCCACTTTGTACAAGGTCACATTAGCGTATGCGATATGAATCAACGGGCTTTTCGGGCGCGTCAAATGCTCGAAATAATCATCTCTGGCAAACTGACTCGGCTCCTCCTTGAAGAGTATTGTAGCTAACAATGCGCGTTGCCGAGCAAAGCCGGGTTGGCGGCACTGATAGCTAAGAGCGAAAAAAAACGCCGGAGCAGCATAACTTGCTCCGGCGTTGAGGGTTTTTATGATGGCTTTGGGTTAAACCGTTTTGCCTTTCAGAACCACCTGCCCTTCTATCTCGTCTGGGGTTTTGAGGAACGGGGTAAGGATGGCGCTCAGAATATAGAGCCCGGCATAGATTGCCAGCACGCCGCCCGCGCCGAGCGGAGCATAGAACAGGCCAGCAATAGCAGGTGCCAGGAAGGCGCCCAGACCTGCGCCGAGATTTAGCACCGACATCGCTGCCCCTTTATTATCGGGTGCCAGCAGAGGGAACAGCGCGGACAGTGGCACATAGCCCGCCATCGTGACACCGCACAGGCAAAGCACAAAGGTCATCAGATAGACGTTGTGTCCCGCGTACTGCGGCGTGAGCCAAACCAGCATCAGCACAATCGCGTAGCAGACGCCGCCAATCCACATGATGGTGTTGCGCCAGCCGAACTTGTCGCCAAAGAAACCGAAGAACAGGTTGGCGAAAATGGCCACCACGAACACCGCCGACCACATGTGCAGCCATTCGGTCTGGCTGTAACCAAACTTCGCCAGGTAGATAGGCAGGAACACCGCCAGGCCGTACTGCGCAATACCGTTGATCGATTTAACCACCAGCCCGGTGGCGATACGTGGGCGCTTAAGGATAGTGATACAGGTCAGCAGCTCGGCCATAGAGAACGGATGAATCTCATCGGCAGGCACCTTGTCTTTATTAACATAGATGGCCAATACCGAGCCGATAATCACGAACCCGCAGCCCATCCACAGCACGTTTATCTGCCCCATCACCGGCAGCGCCAGCGAGGAGAAATACGGCCCCATCACACTCAGACCGAGCGAGAAAGTAAACCAGAACCAGCCGACGGCGGTGGCGCGTTTCTCGAGCGGCGAACTGTAGTTAATCCAGATCAGAAACGAATACGCAAACAGCGGATAACCCAATCCACGTATCGCATAGAACGGGATCATCACTTCCATGTTCAGCGTCGGCATGCCCAGTCCGATGAAGCCGATACTGCCCACCACAAAGGCCAGCAGCCCGTAGAGCATCACCTTTCTTGGCCCCAGCGTCTGCACCAGCACGCCCGAAAGCCACGCCGCCAGCGTGACCGTGATACCGTAAAAGGTCAGAAGGAATGACGCATCAGAAACCTGCAAACCTCTCCCTACCAGGTAAAGAGAGATCCACGCCTGTTCTAATCCATCACCCACCATAAAAAGCGTGAGGCCGATATAGCCCCACAGTAGATTTGAGGGTAAACCTATTCTATCTAACATATGGCCTCCAGACATTACGTCAGTAATGCCTCACAAGAGAACATGAAAAATATGGATTACCTGCTAATTCACTCGTTATTATTGTTATAAACCGAGATTTATAACTTAGTTTCTTGTGATGAGTGACAGCAGCAGGCTTTGAATTTTAATCGCGTCCTGGGATTTAATAATCGCATCTATCTCTTCCAGAGATACCGAATCAATATAATCAGCCAATGCATTGTACATTTTGATATTCTGCTCACATTCTCTGACCGGGTCTTCGCGGCTTGGGAAAGTATCGAAATAGACCAGACCGTCAAACTTATACTTTTTCGCGTAATAGATATATTCGAGCGTCTGAAGCAGGTGAACGGTACCTAACATTAATCCATCGTCAAAATGACCGTAGCCATCATTTAAATGGAACCCCACCAGACGATTACGCTGTGCCGACAGGAACAGTGAATAAGCCGGATTCTCTTTTTTCATAATCATGTGGCAGAAATCGAGGGTAATACCCAGGTTATCCTCACCGACATCATCAATTAACATCAATGTGGCGCAAACGTCACCGATCAAGGAGAAGGTGCGTGGCTCGTAAGGTTTGTATTCAAAGCTGAACGTAATATCCGGATTGGCAGACACCACCTGTTTGATAGCATCTACGGTGTCTTTGTAAGCACGTTCATAATCAAGCTGGAATGGATAATCAAAGCCGTCGTTGGCAAACCACAGGGTCACGGTGTTACCGCCGAGCTCACGGCAGACGTTAACGGCTTCCATGGTGATTTCGATGGCTTTTTCACGAATTTTGGGGTCTGGGTTGCTGAACTCGCCTTCGTTGAAATGCTTCTGATAACGCAGAGCAATCCCGCCTAACGCCAGAGGAGAGGAGGCAATTGCATCTTTGATTTCACCCAGGGTATTAAGCTGGAAATGTTCCGGGTAATTCAGTTCGACGTGAGTCAGCCCTTTTACCGACGCCATACGGGTTATCAAATCAACGGTATCAATTTTATCTTTATCGAAAAATAGTTCTGGTCGGGATTTGAATGAATTAATTCGTGAAGAGAACTTCATAATAAAACTCCTTAAGCATTTTAAACAACGCCGCTACTTATAAAGCAACGAAGCCTCAACGCAAAATAGAAAAACGTTGAACACTTAAAGTTTTTTTTCGAGTGTTTTTAAGCAGTAAAAATTTCACTCTTAGTAAAATGATTGAGTAAAAAAACGCACCTTAAACACCATAAGCGTGATTTAGGTAACACTTTTACTCTCAATAAACATGATAACTTATTGCTTATCTTACTGCGCCGCTCTCCGAGTAAAATACAAACAGTTAAAGACGCGCTGAGCACTACAGGATAATAATTACAATGCAACAGACATTAAAAGGTAGAGAGATATTACTTTACGCTAAGACGCTTGCCCCAACGTTAGGTAAAAAAGAAAGATCTATTGCTCAATTTATAGAGAATAATCCTGACGTTATTTCCTCAATGCGTATTAATGACGTCTCTACTTTTCTTAAAGTTAGCGTTGCGAGTATTACTAAAGTTTCCAAGAAACTGGGCTGTCATGGTTTTCATGAACTGAAAAATTCCATTAGCCAAATAAATTATCTTGAGGATGAGCAACTCCAGCAGGAAGTCTACGATCCTGAAAGTCATCAGGAGGTATTGGAACGTACGGTGATGAACTCCATTCTGGCGTTGCAGGAATCCCTGACCCTGATTAATTCCACGGTCTTCAATCAGGTTGCGCAGCTGTTAATCAACTTTGACGAGAAAAAGAAGCTGGTTCTGGTGGGCTGCGGCGGGTCGAGTGCCCTTTGTTATGACTTTCACCACAAGCTGCTCAAGATTGGTATTTTCTCGAACGTTTATTACGACTCGCATATGCAGCAAATGTCGGCTTCATTAATGCAGCCCGGTGACATCGCTATCGGTATTTCGCATTCGGGGAAAACCTCTGACGTATTCCACATGCTGAAAACCGCACGAGCCAACGGCGCGAGCACGGTATCGATTACCAACTATTTAAACAGTCCGGTCACGGTGGTGTCCGATCACGCGATTGTCTCATCGGTTAAAAATAATCCGATCACCGGTGAAAACGCCTCAACCCGCATCGTGCACCTGAACATTCTGGATGCCCTCTTCACTATCCTCGCCAATGAGCGCGGACAAAAGAGCCAGACCAACTTACATAAAACACGTGATTCGGTATTGGCGAAGCGCGTTTAACCTTTGATTGGGGAAATTTGATGAAAACTGACGTTCTGGTAATCGGGAGTTTGAACTTCGACATTCTGGTGAAACAGGAAAGACTCCCTTTGGTCGGCGAAACCTTTACCGGCGAAGGCCTGCTGCAAATGCCGGGCGGAAAAGGCGGTAATCAGGCCGTCCAGTGCGCGCGCCTTGGTCTGAGGGTAAAAATGGTCGGCTGCGTGGGTGATGACCTGTTTGGCGAGGAGCTCATCAAATCGCTCAAGGATAATGACGTCGCCTGCTCGGACATCAAACAGTTTGGCGCCTCAGGCCTTGGGCTGGTACAAATACTCAAAAGCGGCGACTACTGCAGCACAATTATCAAAGGCGCTAACTACGCGCTTGAGGTCGGTGATATTAAGGACAGCTTCTTCGCGGATTCCCCGTTGGTTATCCTACAGTCTGAAATCGCCCCCGAGGTCGTCACGCTGGCCATCGAAAAGGCGCGTCAATTCCATTGCCCTGTTCTTCTGAACAACGCTCCAGCGCGCGATATCGACCGGGCAACGCTGAGCAAGGTCGATTATTTGGTGGTGAATGAAACCGAGGCGGCCTTCATGCTCGGTTACCCGGTTGCTCACCCTGAAGACGCCCTTAAAGCAGCAAGAGTACTGCGCACGCAGGTAAGAAAAGCGGTGATTGTCACCCTGGGTGAGAAAGGTTCGGTGGTGGTATCAGATGATGAAAACGGCCACTTCGCGGCGGTGAAATGTGACACGGTGGTCGATACCACCGGCGCGGGAGACTCATACATTGGCGCGCTGTCTTACGGCATCATCAAACAGCTGCCGCTGGCGGACTCAATTCGCTTTGCCTCCGAAGTGAGCGCATTTTCGGTACAGAATTACGGCGGCCAGGGCTCCTTCCCGACGCTGAATAACGTTCAACCCTGCCACGCCTATTCGTAAAACGACGCTCTCCCCCCCGTCACAGCTTGAGCGCCGGTGCACCGCATCCGGCGCTCAACGCGTTACAGACCCGATGACCATTGACCCCTTCACTTTGCATGGAATGCCTTTTCTTTCAAAACTTTGATTCACGACGCCCATCAACAGCTAAACTTCGTCCTACACGCCTCGACCCCAGCGCCAAAACGTAGAGGGGAACCCTGCGGTAACCATCAAACATACCAGCTATTTATTGAATGCGTACAGACTACAACTCTTAATCTCTTCATAACCTGTCGAATATGACAGGGTGAACGAGCAACGTGCTTTTTCATGCAATTGCGCATCATTATACTCAACGACCATGACCCCACAGCCAGCCTGCGTCACACTTTCAACGGTAAATAATTTTAATATGTCTTATGGGATTGAGAAGAATGAAAACAATTGTTGATTATCTTAATTACAATGCCGAGCATTATGCAAAGAAACACGCCGTTATTATGCTTAATGACAAAGGTGAAGAAGCTGAGCGCCTGACCTACAGCGAAATTAACCAAAAAATTTTGACACTGGCGGGATATTTACAGCAAAACTTTAATAAAGGCGATCGCGCTTTATTACTTTATCGTACCGGCGTTGAATTTATTGTCGCTTTTATGGCCTGTGAATTTTGCGGTATTATTGCCGTACCGATGTCTTTATATGCCAAAAAGTCGCCGCATTTTCACCGCATCGAACATATTATGCAGGACGCCGCGGTTAATTTAATTTTGACCACTGAAAAACTGCATGGCGAAGTCCTGGAATGGCTGGCCGAAACCCCGTATGCCGCCACGCCGTGCCTGCCTTCAGACGTACTGGTCGGCAACCGCCCATGGACCTCTGCTGACGTGCAGCCTGAGGATTTGGCCTTCCTGCAATATACCTCCGGCTCGACGGGTAACCCTAAAGGGGTGATGGTCAGCCACGGCAATTTGATTCACAACAGTTTGTTAATCAAGCATAAATATCAGCATGACAACAACACTGTCATGGGCGGTTGGCTGCCGTTCTACCACGACATGGGCCTAATCGGGTTAATTCTTCAGTCGCTGTATCTCGGCTCCACGCTGGTCTTGATGTCACCGGTGGCCTTCGTCAAACACCCGATGAACTGGCTGAAAGCGATCAGCGACTACAAGATTAACACCTCAGGCGGTCCGAATTTCTGCTTTGAGCACAGTATTGAAAAGGCCAATGACCAGAAGCTGGAAGGGATTGATCTGTCGCACTGGCACGCCTGTTTCAACGGTTCAGAACCGATTAAGTCGCAGACCATTGACGCCTTCTCGGAACGTTTTGCCCGCTTTGGCTTTAGCCGTAACCTGTTTTATCCCTGCTACGGCATGGCGGAAACCACTCTATTTGTTACCGGTGGCACCCCGCACGTCGCACATGAAACCCTGACCGTTGACCGCGAAGCGTTGGCGGCCAACAAGATTATCTTCCAGACGCCTGACTCCAGCTCAGCGGTCACACTGGTCAGTTCGGGCCAGGCCTACGACCTCGACGTCGTCATCGTTGACCCGGTCTCTCACCAACGACTCGCCGACGGCGAAGTGGGTGAAGTGTGGATCCACGGCGAGAGTGTCGCCCAGGGATACTGGGGTAAACCCGAGCAGACGCGGGAGATTTTCCACGCCGAGCTGTCTCCTTCCAACGGCAAGCACTACTTGCGCACCGGAGATATGGGATTCCAGCAGCAAAATGAGCTTTACATCACCGGTCGTCAGAAAGATCTGGTGATCGTCAATGGCCGCAATATCTATCCGCAGGACATCGAGCAGCGCATCAAAGAGTCTGAGCCGCTGTTTGCCAGCGGTCTCTCGGCGGCGTTCGGGCTGGAAAGCGAAAGAGGCGAACGTGTGGTGGTGGTGCAGGAAATCGATAAACGCCACGGACTGGAGCCGGAGCAGCTGACGCAGCTCATCACCCGACTGCGCTTTGAAATCGGCCGTTATTTCGAGGTTCCGGTTGCGGTCATTACGCTGATTGCCCGCGGCACGCTGCCACGCACCACCAGCGGAAAAGTGCAACGCCGACGTACAAAAGAAATGTGGCTCAAGGGCGAATTACCTTCAGTATTTGGATTCGATGAATTGCCTGTCGCAAGCAAAGAATAAAGCCAGATAAGTCGCGTAAGTATTAACGCCAGCTAAATAACTTTATTATTTGCAGTAAGGATAATTATGAAATCTCTCTATGATTTAACGCTCGACTATGAGCGGTTCTTCGGCGATCCCGCTGATGAGAAAAATACATTCTCTTTTAAACGAGCCAGGCAATACGATATTAACTCGACATTTCCTGAAGAGTTTATTCGCGAACTAAACGCCTGGGGCCTGAGTGAATATTATGTGCCTGAAGCGTTCGGCGGTAATTTAAAAGGCTACGATGAACTTTTTAATTTAATACGTCTGACCTCACGCCGAGATTTAACGGCCGCCATCGGCCACGGTAAAACCATGCTGGGCGCAATTTGCGTCTGGGTGGGCGGTTCGGATACCCAGCGTGCACGACTGGCCGAGTCCATCCTGCGTCAGGATCAGGTGTCGCTGGCGTTGACCGAACACCCTCACGGCAGCGACATCTCTGCCACCGACACGCTGTGCAGCGAGACCGAAGACGGTTATCTGCTCAACGGTGAGAAATACCTGATTAACAACGCGCGTCGCTCTGCGTCACTGACGGTTTTTGCCCGTACTTCGGCCAAAAATAACGCCCGCGATTTTAGCCTGTTTATGGTCGAAAAGGCGGGCCTGCCGGAGAATGCGCTGAGCTATGAGCCCAAGCTGCTGACTCACGGCATCAAAGGCGCAGACATCAGCGGTGTGCGTTTTCACAATGCCCCGCTCCCCGCCTCTTCGCTGGTAGGCCAAATCGGTCAGGGTCTGGAAATCATGCTCTGCGGATTCCAAATCAGCCGCACGCTGTGCACCGCCCTCTCATGCGGTGCTGGTGAAAGCGCGCTGCGCCTCGCCTATCGCTATGCCGAACAGCGCCGCGTTTATCATTCCTCGCTGTCGCAGCTGGCCAATATTCGCCGCCGCCTCAGTGATTCGGCCGCCGATCTGCTGATTGCCGACCTGGTCGGCCTGTTCAGCAGCCGCGCCATCAACGTCTTGCCGCAGCAAATGAGCACCATCTCGGCGGCCGCCAAGGCCTATGTACCTGCCAGCATCGAGACCATGGTTGACGGGCTGGTCGATGTTCTCGGTGCACGTGCCTATCTGGAAGACGACGGCGAATTCGGCCACTTCAGTAAACTCCAGCGCGACTGTCGTCTGGTGAGCCTGTTTGACGGCAATACGGTCGTCAACCTGCAAGCTTTGGTAGTGCAGCTGCCGGTGCTGGCGCGCCAGCGTCGTCGCCCTATCTCACAGCAGGAAATGCCCGCTCTGCTCGATGTGCTGTTCAGCATTGACGCCCCGCTGGAGGCGCTCAAGCCCGAGCAGTTGAAACTCTCCGGCAAAGGTCATGACTTCATTGTGCAGGGTCTGTTTGACGTACAAAGACAGCTGACCGACGTCGAAGGCCTCTCAGCGACCGTGCAGCAAAAACTGAGCGCGCAGGTGAGCGAACTGTTGATTCAGCTTGCACTGCTTGACGATTTCTTCCTGTCTCAGACGCCGAGCAAGCAAATCAGCGCGCAGAGCTTTGCGATGGCGGAAAACTATACCCGGATCTTTGCCGGTGCCTGCTGTATTCAGGCATTCATCAGCTCCCATCGGCATCTGGCCGCGCATTGGAAAGACGGCAAGGCGCTCTGTGCCTGCCTGGCCAGGCTAGTAGGGACGCCTGCCGAGTATGCCGAGCCGCTGATGCAGCAAGTACAGACCAGCATCGAGCAGCATCAGCTGATCTCTTTCTTTCCATTGCCGTTGGCAGGCTAGAGGGCTTACAGGATGAATATCACTGAAGCAATGCATCAACTCCGTGATTTGCAGGCACGCTCCCCTAGCCTGCGTCCGGCCTTTATTCTGGCGCTCGACGAGGCGGCAGAGCTTAATCAGGCGGCCGAAGCCGGACTGGACGCTATCGGCATTCCTTCACTGCTGGCCACCGACGAAAGTGGGCAACCCGCCGTTGCCATGCCGGAGCTGATGAGGCTGCTGCGCACGCTGTGTGAACGAGACCTGGGGCTTGGGTTGGGCTATATCCTGACCACCTTTATGGCCGCGACTAACGTCTGGGTTGCAGGTTCGTCCGAGCAAAAAGCCCAGTGCAACGCCCTGCTGGCGGCCGGAAAGAAAATTTCTATCGCCTATCACGAGCTCGAACACGGCAATGACTTTGCTGCAAACGAGTTGACGGCGCAGCCCGTGCCGGGCGGATACCTGCTTCAGGGCCGCAAGCAGGTTATCAACAATATTGGCCGTGCCGGTGCCGTGGTGTTGCAGGCGCGAACCAGCCCCGAGCAGGGAATGCGCACGCACTCGCTGTTTCTGGTTGATACCCAGCTGCTGGCCAGTGAACAGCATCATAAGCTGCCGCGTTTTGCGACTCAGGGTGTTCGCGGCTGCCAGATTAGCGGCATCGAATTTGAGGCGTGCTTTATTCCCGACGCCTGCCTGCTCGGCAAAGAGGGGTTTGCCTTTAGCTATGCACTCACGGCCTTCCAGATTACCCGCGCGCTGCTGCCCGGCATTAGTCTTGGCACTATCGACAGTGCGCTGGCTATCACGGCGCGTTATGCCAGCCAACGCACGCTGTATGGCAACAATCTGCTGACCATCCCGAACGTTCGTGCAGAACTGACGCTCGCCTGGCTCGACTATGCGCTGTGCGACAACCTCAGTTACGTGGCCGCACGCGGGCTGCATACGGTTCCGGCGGAGATGAGCGTGCTGGGTTCGCTGTGCAAGGCGCAGGTGCCGCTGCGCATGCGCACGGTGCTGAAAAAGCTCGCGCTGGTGCTGGGCTCGCGCTACTACCTTCGCGAAGGCGAGGCGGCGCTGTTTGAAAAAATTATGCGCGATTATCCGGTGGTCAGTCTTGGGCATGCCAGCAGCTTTACCTGTCAGGCGTCACTTATTCCCCAGTTGCCGCTGATCTTCAAACGCTTCAACACGCCGCGTGAAGATCTCCAGCAGAGCCTGATCCTGCTGTTTTCCCCACAGGTCAAGCACGCCTTCACGACGGGCGCACTCAAGCTGACTTCGTCGGGCAAAGACCTGCTGTTGCACAGCATTCACTACTGGCCGGAGCACGTAGGCGCGCTCATGCGTTCGCAGAGCATCAGCCAGCCGGACGGCGATCTGCTGCTTCAGCGTCTCGGCATGCTGCACAGTCACTGCGTGCAGTTGAGCGAAACCACCTTCGCCGCCGACGAGTATCAGGCCTTCGAGACTGTTCAGCGCTATGCCTGGATCCAGTCCGCGCTGGCAACCGTGGGCCGCTGGTGTCTCGACTCCACGAGCCCGTTTGCCGGTGACGTTAACTACCTTGTCACCTGCCTGGATTTTGTGTTTTCACAATTACGTCACTGTCCTTTTTATCCCGACCCAAAGGTTGAGGGCAACATCCTTGCTTACCTGCAATCGCGCAGTGAAGCACGTGGCGGCTAACCGCCGTACGACTCCAAATTCTTAACTTTTAAACAGGATTGATCATGTCAGACAAAATGACCCAAGTGCGTATCACCGACTTTATCTTAGACCGCCTTTCGGCCCAGACGCACCAGCCTAAAGAGAACATCGACATCCAGTTACCGCTGGCAAATTACGGCGTCGATTCAATTCACGCCTTAAGCCTGTGCGCAGAGCTGGAAGAGTGGCTGAACATCGAAATCGAACCCACGATTGCCTGGGACTACCCGACGATTGCGCAGATGGCGGAGTTCCTCGAATCCGAGGTTACTGCCGCGTCACGTTAATGCCGAGAGGAGAAGCTGGAATGAAAGAGTCTGGAATGAACGCCGACAAAATCGCCATCACCGGGATGGCCTGTCAATTTCCCGGTGCAGAGAACCTGGACGCTTACTGGCAGGTGGTTAAAAACAACAAAATTTCGACCCGCCGTAGCTCGGTCAACGCCCAGCCTGCCGACTATTGCCGCCGCCAGCTGGCGGGAGGATTTATCCGAGGCGTGGATCATTTCGACGCCGAATTTTTTGGAATTTCCAATCGCGAAGCCCAACTGATGGACCCGCAGCAGCGCCTGTTGTTGCAAAACGTCTGGCACGCCATTGAGGATGCGGGGATCGCGCCACAGTCGCTGCGCGGCAGTAAAACCGGCGTTTTCGTCGGCGCGATGGCCAACGACTGGGCGGCGCGCTCGATTGCCGATGACGACAACATCAACAGCCATATGATTACCGGCAACGGTCTGGCGATTATCGCCAACCGCGTGTCGTATCATTATGATTTTAAAGGGCCAAGCCTGAGTCTGGACAGCGCCTGCTCGTCTTCGATTTTAGCGATGCACTATGCCGTACAAAGCCTGCGCAACGGCGACTGTGAGTATGCGCTGGTGGCAGGCGTTAACGTGATTGCGACACCGATGCTGCAAAAGTTTTATCAGCGCGCCGGTATTGCCTCGGTTAAAGGCGAATGTCACCCGTTCAGCCGCTACAGCGACGGCATTGTGCGCGGCGAAGGCGTCGGCGTGGTGCTGTTGCAGCGCGTAGCGCAAGACACGGGCACCTACGCCACGCTAGCGGGCTGCACGGTCAATCATAACGGGCAAAGCAACGGCCTGTCGGCACCGAACCGTTTTGCACAGCAGGCGCTGCTGTCGCAGACCTATGAGCAATGGGGGATTTCCCCGGCAGAGATCGATTACGTCGAGTGCCACGGTACCGGCACAGAGCTGGGCGACAGAATTGAGCTTCAGGCACTGAACAACGTGCTTAATGTCCCAGAGCGCCAGCGTCCTTGCCACATCGGCTCGGTGAAAGGTCTGATTGGCCACACCGAGGCGGCAGCGGGTATCGCGGGCGTCATCAAGCTCGCCCTGATGCTGCATCATGGCTATGTTCCGGCCAGCCTCTATGCCGACACGCCGAACGCCATTCTTGAGAAAAACATAGCGCTCAAGCTGCCGCCGCTCGGCTTCACGCTTGAGCAAGACAGCCGCACGCTGGTCGGTCTGAGCAGCTTCGGGCTTGGCGGCACCAATGGTCACCTGGTCCTGCAGCGCGCCGACGCCCGCGTTCAGCCGCGTTCCGAGCCTCGCCAGCCGCAGCTTTTTACCCTGTCTGCGCCGACTGCCGATACGCTGGCGGATCAGGCACGCGCCTTGTCGAGCTATCTCGATACGCATCCAGACTGTGACCTTGCCGCGCTGGCGACCGAGTCGCGTGAGGTGAAAAGCCTGTTACGGGCGAAAAAGGCTTGGGTGGCATCAACCGCCGACGAACTGCAAAAACAGCTGCGCCAGTTCTCGCTCAGCCCGAATACGTCGAAAAAACCGCACGCCTTAACGGCGCTGTATCTCGCGAGTCCGTCTTCGGCAGCGCTCTCCTTCTGCCCGTCGTTGTTTAATCATGCGCCGTCGTTTCGACAAGCCATCGAGCGCTGCGACAGCCTGTTTTATCCGCTGCTGGGGCATTCGGTTATCTCGCAAATGTTCGCCAACGATGCGCCGCTCTCTCCGGGTCAGCAAAGCTATTGGCTCCCCGCGGTGTTCTCGTGGAACTACGCGTTGTCCCAACTGTGGGCCAGCGAAGGTATTGCACCGGTAAGCGTGATTGGCGAAGGCGTCGGCGAATACGTCGCGGCCTGCCTGTCTGGGCTCCTCACGCTGGAAGATGCGGTCTATCTGGTCGCACAGCACGCCGAAATACTGCATTTGCAGCAAGTGCTGACCTGCGATGACTTCCAGCTGGAATCCACCGCGCCGTTTGAAAAGTATCAGCAGTATTTTCACCGCATTCCAGAGCGAGAGCCGCACACGCCGTTTATCTCCTGCTACCAGGGTCAATCGGTTTCGCTGCTGCCGCCGCTTAACGAATGGCTGCAACTGTTCGACGAAGGCCACGCAGGCGCTGAAGGACGTCAGGCTGCGCTACAGGCCTGCGGCAGTCGTCTGGTGCTTTCCACCGTCGCAGCTCCGGCGGAACGCGGCGAGATTCAGTGGGTAAGTGAAAGTGACACCGCGAAAGACGCGCTGCGCCAGCATTTGCAGGCGGTGGCTCAGCTTTACGACCACGGCGTCCTGCTCAACCTGAATCGGGGCAAGCGAGGCCAGTGCCGCAGCAGGCTACCGGCCTACGCCTTCCAGCCTTCCAGCTTCTGGCTGGAGCCGGTCACCCAGGCCAGCGTGACTCGCGCACCCGCTTCAACGCCCGAAAGCGTTGCCCTACGCCAGCAAGACCACGCTGGGGGTGAGTTTGTGGTGACGACGCTGGCGAGGATCCTCGCCTGTGAGCAACAGGCTATCAAGGGCAATCTGCGTCTGAGTGAAGACCTTGGGCTGGACTCCATCATCGTCATCGAACTGATCGACATCCTGAATAAAGACCTGCCAGAGAAACAGAAACTGGCGTTTACCGACACTCTGACCATCGTCACCGTCGATGACTTAATCAATCGCGTCACCACGTTGATGGAAAACGGCAAAGCCGTTGCTGAGGAGAAAGTATGACCATGTATATCAAGGGCCTCGGACTCTGCACACCCGGTAAACCGGTCAGTAATGCAGCGCTGGCGCAGCGCTTTGCCCTCAATGAAGAGTGGATTTCACTCTATCTGGGCAATCAATCGCGCTATTTCGCCACCGACCTGAACAGCGGCGTTCAGCACTATTCGCTGATGGATATCGCCCGTCAGGCGGCAATTGCCGCCATCGACAACGCGCAGATCGATAAAAGCAAAATCGATTTCATTATTCTGGCGACGGCAACGCCGGACAAGCTGATGCCGGCCACGGTCAACGAGGTCGCGCATGACCTTGAAATGTTCAATATTCCGACCTATCAGCTGCAGTCTGGCTGCTGTGGAGCTATGCAGGCGCTCAACCTGGCCAACGATCTGCTGTCCGTCGGTCGTTATCGCTACGGGTTGGTGATCGGCGCAGACATCTGCAACAAGTTCATCGATCCCCTGAAGGATTACAGCGATTCGCTGGCTTCGGAAATCATTAACTTCGCGTTGTTCGGTGACGGTGCCGGGGCGGTGGTGCTGACCGCCAACGCCGACGAAAGCCCGCTCGCCATCACCCATTTGCAGTATCGGATGACCGAATCTACCCTGCCCGCCGGGCAAATCGTCAACTGGCAAGGCAGCCGCATCATCGAGCAGGAGATGCTGCGCGAAGATTACAAGAACATTGAAACTCACGTGCCGCTCATCGCCGAAGAGCAGCTGGGGCGCATGCTGTCAGTGCTTGAGGCCACGCCGGACGAGATTGACTGGTTCCTGGTGCCGCAGCTGTCGGGCCGCATGACCGCACGGCTCATCGACGCCCTACGCTTGCCGACGGAAAAAACCATCAACTGCGTGGCGCAAACCGGCAACAACGGCAACGCCCTGTTGCTGTTCCAGCTCAGCCACCTGCTGGAGACCTTTCAGCCGGGTCAGCGCGCGATTGCTCTGACGGTCGAGTCTTCACGCTGGCTGAGCGGCGGTCTGGCGCTACAGCATCACGGAGTGAAATGATGACACAAACCCCTTTAAACGCGATAACCGCCCTGCGCAAGGCGGGATTTCCGACCGACGCGCTGCCCTCACTCCAGCGCCATCTCGGGGCCATTAGCAGCGCCGATGACCGATTACACGCCGGGGTTAACCTGCGCACGCTAGCGGCAGAGGCCTATCGCGAGCAGGGTGGCAGCACCTTCCGTCTCGCCGTCGTCAGTAATTTCTCCTATCAGACGATCGCCGATACGCTGCGCAGTCGTCTGCTGGCGCGCGGCATGCTGCCTGAATTTTATCTGTCGGACTACAACCAGTATCACTATGAGTTGCTCAACGCCGACAGCAGCCTCTATCGTTCGTCGCCCGAGCTGACGCTTTGCCTGCTCGACGGACACTCGGTGCTGGACGAGCTAGGCCCGAACTGGCATCCAGAGGATATTGAACAAGGGCTGCGCAACAAGCTCCACCAGCTGACACAGTTTGCCGAACAGTACCACCAGCAGGCCAGCGGCCTACTGGTCTTCAACACGCTGCCGCTCAGCGGCAAGACGCTACAGCAGTGCCTGGACTATCGCGGACGCGCGCGCATCAGCCGTTGGTGGGCCCAGTTTAACGCCGACCTGCTGGCGCTGGCGGAAACCTATCGCCACGTTTTCGTCATCGATACTCAAAGCCTGCTGAGCGCCGACTTCCCGCTGCGCGATGACCGCCTGGGATTCTATGCCCGCACGCTGATGAGCAACGAACTGCTGGACGCCCTCGCCGGTGAAGTCGCGGCCATGGTGTTTGCCAGCCGCGGCATGGCGAAGAAATGCCTGGTGCTGGATCTCGACAACACCCTGTGGGGAGGCATTCTGGGCGATGACGGTATCGAGGGTATTCAGCTCAGCAACAGCGCCACCGGCGAGGCGTTCGTGAGCTTCCAGCAGGTGATCAAACGCCTCTCAGCACAGGGCGTCCTGCTGGCAATCAGCAGTAAAAACGAACGCGAAAACGTCATCAACCTTCTGCAACAACGTGAAGATATGGTGCTGAAAATAGATGATTTCTCGGCCATCGTCGCCAACTGGCAGCCAAAAAGCGATGCCCTGCAAACCATCAGCGAGCTGCTCAATATCGGCAGCGACAGTTTGGTGTTCGTCGATGACAGCGCGTTCGAACGCGAAGAGGTCAGGAATCAGCATCCGCAGATTAGCGTGGTCGATCCCGGCAGTGACCCTGCCGAATACGCCGCCGCGCTGGTCATAGGCAACCACTTCTGCCAGCTGGAACTGAATCCGGAAGACTACCAGCGCAGCAAGCTGTATCAGACCGAGGCCAAACGCAAATCGCTGCGCAATGCGTCCACCTCGCTTGAGGCGTTTCTCGCAGAGTTACAGCTCAAACTGCGGCTCTTCACGCCGCAGGGACAAGAGCTGGCTCGCGTCGCCCAACTGAGCCTGCGCACCAATCAGTTCAACATGACCACCCGTCGCATGAGCGAAAGCGAGGTTCAGGCTTATCTGGCCCAGCCGCAGCACGGCATCATCGCTTTGCAAAGCAGCGATCGTTTCGGCGAATACGGCGTCATCGGCTGCCTGTTCTATCACCGCGAGCACAACAGCCTGTGGATAGACAACTTCTTGCTCAGCTGCCGCGTGTTCTCACGACAGTTGGAAACCGCCGCGCTCAACCATTTCCTGAGCTGGGCGCAGCGTCAGGGCTGCGAGGAGATCCGTGCACGCTATCTTCCGACGCAGAAAAACCAGCAGGTTGCCGATTTTTATACCCGGCACGGCTTCACGCTCAGCGAGGGCAACGCGCAGTTCAGTGAATACTGCCATGCGCTCGAGGCTCCTGCCGTTGTCCCTAACCACATTGAATTGATTGCCTCATATCAGGAGACACCTTTATGAATACGCCCTCTGAATTTTTGTCTTTCATTAACGGCTACATGGCGACCGATGCAACCGAAGAGGAGCTGGATGTGCCGCTCGTCAATCTGGAGAACTGGGATTCTATCAACGCCGTCCGCCTGATGAGCCGCCTGGAGAAGGAGCTGAATGTGCGTCTGCCGGTGGCGGATTATCTGCAGGCTAACACGCTGCGCCAGCTGTTTGACCTGACCCGCAGGAGCGCAGCATGAGCCACACTCAGCAGCCTTTTCCGAAACAGCGCCAGCATACGCTGCTGTTTCTGGAGCAGTCGCATGCCTATCGTCCCGTGTCTATCGACACCGACGTCGAAATGACGGAAGTGGTGCGGCATCGCCAGCAGAGCGGCAAGCGTTACAGCTATCTCGCCTACTTTATTCAGGCGATGGCGCAGGTGGTGGCGGAGTACCCGGCGGCGAACAGCATGCTCATCGGCCAGCTGTTTCCGCGCTTGGTGACGCTCGGTGAGGTGAACGCCAAGTTTACGTTGGATAAAACCGTTGACGAACAGCGCGTCGTTGCCTCTGCCGTGGTTGAGGGCGCCGACCAGCTGTCGCTTACCGCCATTCAGGCGCGTATCGACTACTTCAAGACGCAGGAAATTGCCAGCGCCGAAGTCTTCGCGCCAATCCGTAAGATCCAGAAAGCGCCACTTCTGCTCGGCAGGCTGCTGTTTCGGTTGGCCATGCGCCGCCCGGAGGTAAAAAGCCGCGTGCAGGGTTCGTTTACGGTGACCTCGCTCGGCGGCCGCGCCGTCACGCGCTTTGTCCCGCTGCCGGGATCGACGCTGACGCTGGGCGTGGGCGATATCACCGAACGTGCGTGGGTCAAGAACAGCCAACTGACGGTGGCCCATGCTACTACGCTGACGCTGGTGTTTGACCACCGCATTCTCGACGGCGCAGTTTCCGCCGAGATCCTGTCAAAAATCAAAAACAAGCTGGAAAAGTTCGCCTTCGACAACAATGAAAACGTGGCGCAACTGCCCGCTGCCTAAGTTTCCCAAAGAGGAATGAGTGATGACTGATATCTGTATTGTTGGCGCAGGGCCTGCAGGATTAGTACTGGCTTTACAACTGGCCAGAGCGGGAGTGGATATCACTCTGCTTGAGAGTTCACTGAGCTACAAACGTTCGTTTCGTGGTGAATCCATGCAGCCGGATACCGTAAGTATTTTCAAAGAGCTGGGCATTCTAGATGACCTGCTTGAGCACGGCTGTCTCGAGACGCACCGGATGATGCTGACCGAGCGCGGAAAGTCGCTGCTCACCATTAACTACACCAAGGTTCCCTACCGCCACAAGTACGTGATGGATATTCCGCAGCCGGTGCTGCTGAGCGCGCTGCTTAAGCGTCTGGAAACCTACGCCAACTGTAAAATTATTCGCGGCGCGACCTGCGACGAGCTGCTGTGGTCGGATAACACCGTCAGCGGCGTGAGCTATCGTCTGCACGACGAGAAGGAACCTCGCGTCCTGCGGGCACGCGTTGTGGTCGGTGCCGACGGTCGCTACAGCAAGATTCGCGACCTCGGCAAGATTGAATGGAAGAAGCATCAGGCGGCGCGTGACGTACTGTGGTTCAAGGTGCCACTGCCCGCCGATGCGCCCGAGAATACCGCTCGCATTATGATAGATGGCGCTAACCACCTGATCCTGCTGCCCACTTTCCCCGACTACTACCGCGCCGGTGTCAATATACCTAAAGGCGGGTTTATGGCGCTGCGTCGCGAGGGAATCGAGTCATTTTATCAGTTGGTTGATGGCATCGACGCGGGCTTTGGCAAGCACGTGCGCGAGCATGTCCGCAACTGGAACGACATTCACCTGCTGGATATTTTTACCACTACCGCGCCGCAGTGGGGACGTGAAGGCCTGTTGCTGATAGGCGATGCGGCGCACACCGTGACGCCGCTGCTCGGTCAGGGCGTTAATTTGGCGATTCAGGATGCCATCACGCTGGCCCCGATGCTGGTCAGTGGGCTGGAGAAAAACAGTGTCGATATCTCGCTGTTCAAGGCGTTTCAGGCCAAGCGCCAGGCCGACGTCGATTTCGTGGTCAATTTGCAGCAGCGTCAGGAAAAACTCCTCGGCGCACATACGCCAATGCAGCAGTTTTTAAGGCGCGTCAATTATTGCGCCCTTAACCAATTCACTTTCATACAGCGCAAGATTAATAACCGTATCGCCTACCGCAGACAGCTCCAGCTGCAACTCTTTCAGGAAGGAGGCTAAGCATGCATCGACAAGAAGAAGCAGAATATCTCGAAGAACTGAAAAATTTTGTCCTGCTGCACTGTGAGGCTCAGCAGCTCAAACCCGGCGGCGTCAAGGAGATCCTTAAGCGGATAACCCACGCCGAAGGCAGCGAAGCGGGCAGCTGGACCGCAGAATGGTGCAGGGTCGCGCTCCAGATGGAACAGCTGCAAAACTGGTCTGATGCCGCCAAGCTTTACAACCTGGCACGTTTTCCGTTTGTCGAAAACGAGATGCAGCAAACGGCGCATGACGCCTGCATCGAAAACTTCGAGAAATCGATGGCGCAGGCCAAGGTCAAGTTTGAGACGCTGGTACTCGCCGAAGGAGCCTTCAAGGCCTACGCCACCGGATTGGACAAAAACTGGCCGGTGGTGGTGGTGTGCGGCGGCATAATCTCTATCAAGGAACAGTGGGCGCGCTTTCTGCTGATGGCTAAGCGGCTCAAGCTGTGCGTCGTGGTGACCGAGATGCCGGGCGTCGGTGAAAACACCCTGCGCTATACGCCGGAAACCTGGACGCTTTTCTCGCAGATTCTGGACGCGTTGCAGGGCCGTGCCGATACCCAGCAGTGTCATTTGATGGCGCTGAGCTTTAGCGGTCACCTTGCCCTGCTCGCCGCGGCAAAGGACAGCCGCATTCGCGGCATTACTACGGTCGGCGCACCGGTTGCCAGCTTCTTCCGTCAATACAACTCGACGGCGGTACCGCTGGCGACCCGTCGCACCCTGTCGCATCTAACAGGTTTGACGCGGGAATCGCTGTTCATCCAGATGCCCGACTGGCAGATTACCCTTAACGACGCGCCGAAGCTGGCTATCCCGGTGCATTATTTGCAAAGCGAGTATGACGAAATCATCCCGTCATCGGAAATTCAGTCACTGAAGAAGATTGCGGCGGACGCACGGGTGTATTGCCTGGCAGACGTGCACGGCTCACCCAATAACATGCATCTGGTCGCCCCGTGGGTGCTGGCGTCCATCATGGCAAGCTTCCCGTCGCGTAAGAAGCAGGCGCTGATATTCAGAACATTATGGAAAGCCAAAGCGTTGCTGAGCCGTCGCCGAAATATCGCTCCGCCGAAGAAAGCAGAGGTTATTGCTCCGGTGCTGAGCGGGAAAGTCGGGAGCGACTGATGAACGATGCCGCAACGCTCGAACAGGATAACTGGCTGGCGCATACGTTGGCGCACGACGGCCGCTTGAATCTGCTCTGTTTCCCCTACGCTGGGGGAAGCAGTGCGATTTTCACCCGCTGGCGGCTGGCGCTGCCAGCGTGGATAAACGTCTGCCCGCTGGTATTTCCAGGACGCGAGGGACAGCACAGGCGGCCGAAGGAAACCGACTTTCGGACCTTGGCGGAGAAGGTCGCCGAGGCTTTGTTACCGCAGCTGCCTGAGGTAAATTTTGCGATTTATGGTCACAGCATGGGTGCCTGGTTCGCACACGATTTGGCGTTGCGGGCGAGTCAGCGTGGGTTTGCACCGCGTGCGCTACTGGTCAGTGGCCAGCGTGCGCCGCAGTTTGCCTATCCGTTTAACGCCAACCGCGAGATGGACGACAGCACGCTGCTGAAGTTTATCAGCTCGTTTGGGGGGTTGGACGCAGAGCTGCTGGCGAATAAAGCCTGGGTGAGCTGGATGCTGGAAATAGTGCGGGCCGATTTATCGCTGTGCGAATCGCATGCCCCCGTAAGGCCTGAGATAACGCTGCCCTGCCCGGTGCATTTATTTGCCAATGACACCGATCCGCTGGTGGATATTTCAGCTCAGCGGCCGTGGAAAAACAGTACGACGGGGCAATTTTCTACATCACTGCATGAAGGCGGACATTTTTTTATTCGCACTCATGCCAGTGATTTTCTTAAAAAGCTAGGTTCCGTATTGGAACAATTACCGCTATCGCGATAAAAAGAGGAATTATCATGCAATTACAGCATCTGGTCATTGTACGCTGTGAAAATCTGCTCTTACTGCTCTCGGGCCTGACGTTGTATTGGCACTTTCACTTCAGCTGGCTCTATTTCTGTTATTTCATTCTGGTGCCTGACCTGGCAATGGTGGGCTATTTATTTAACAATCGCGCCGGTGCATTTTTATATAATCTGACGCATAACTATGTGTTGCCGATTATATTGTTAGCATTCTATCCCCTCTACCCACAGGTGTTAATGCTAGCGTTAATCTGGATTGTGCATATCGGTTTTGACCGCGCGCTGGGCTATGGCCTCAAGAGTCCACAGGGCTTCAAGAAGACCCATCTTCTCTCTGAATAAATGCGTTACGGCGTATCATCCGGATAAATTTTCGGCCGGATGATATTGCCGAGGATACCCTTGGCAACCGCGTGCTGGCGATTTTTTGCGCCAAATTTCTCGGTCGCATTATTAAGGTGAAACATCACCGTTCTTTCGCTGATACATAATATCTTCGATATTTCCCATGAGGTCTTTCCTTCACAGGCCCAGAACAGGCAGTCATATTCCCGCCCCGTCAGTTTCACCTTGTCCAGCGACTGTTCTTTGTTCATCCAGTTATTGCGGTTGACGCTTTCGAGCAAATGGCTGGTTAACAGCATGGCGTAAGGCGTGAGGATATTGAAGCTGTTTTCACTCTTGTCGGCCGTCTGGCGGCTAATCAGACTCAACATTCCCGACCCACCGGTGACGGTACGCAGTGGAATACTCAGACCCGACGTTAATCCAAAACTTTTCGCGTTATGCATCATGACCTGAAACTGCGAATCGCGGTATTCAGGCAACTGGATAAGCTTATGCCAGTGGATAGGCACCGTGTTAGAGAAACAGTAAGCGGTTATCGGATCGATGCGCTGAAACCCGCGTCGAAAATAGAAATCGCACCAGTCTGCCGGCAGGTTTTCGATGATCAGAATATCAGGGTCAGCCAGAGAGCTTGAGTGACAGAGAGCGAACATAAAATAGTCGATCCCGGCCTGTTTAAAAAAATTGCCGCAGATGGCTTGCAGCATTTCTTTGCTATCGGCACGCTGAATTTTCTGTAGAGTATTATCCAGTGCCTGAAACAGTAAATTGCTATCCATTTCCTCTCCTGTTTTGACATCGAGGCTAACGTTTTGTTATGGTTTTATAATTCTTGTCACCGTGGGAATTTTATTACCTAATTGATAATAAAAGACTTTTTCTGCTTTCAATTTGAATGGGAAGCCCATTCTTTGAAGGGAATTTGTGCAAGGGAGTCGTAAAGGAACAAATACTATGGTCCAATTTCTTATATGAGAGAAGTAAAAAAATAATACATAATGTTACCATGAATAATGCGCTAGCGCCTGGTAAAAGGTGCCGAGTAAGATTTAACCTAGAAAGGCGAAAGCGAATCTATAACCACAATCGTAATAATAATTTTACCGTCAAACGCATAGCTTCCCTTTATTTTAACACCGGCTGTAAATACCTCATTTAAATCCCTGTTAAATCTTAAGACAAAGGTTTTATTTAGCGTATTAATTGAATCGACAGAAGCATATTCAAATCCAAAGAAAGTCTTTACCTGAGGATATAAGGCCTTAAATAAACTTTCTTTTGCCGAGAATGCCAGCAACAGGCTAAAGTCCAGATCTATCGCCAGCGTTTGCAGATACTCTCGCTCGGCAGGCTGGGTAAAGGTTTCACAGATTTCGCGTAAAACCTCCCGGTTAAGCACCTCGATATCTGCCCCGAGACACAGCTGTGGGCGAGAGGTCACGATAGCCATCGCCTGACTGTATCCGTCCGACACCGTGCCGTGAGATATTGTGCCACGCATCCCCTGAGGCCAGCAAGGTGAGCGGTCTTGATGGGTTGTCACCTCGGAGGAGACCGAGAACCCCCGCAACAGCGCAGCGCAGCAGTAACGGCCCGCCAGGTATTCCGCTTTACGTTTTGGCACTGCGCGCGTCAGGCTGTCAGGCTTGTTGATGGCGTATCTGGCAAAATCCTCTTCGCGATAAGCCTCGGTGCAGAAGCTCACTTTGAGATAGCGCACGTCCGCATCATCACCGATAACGCCGTATTCCGTCTCAACGATAAAATCATCAAGCGTGGCGTGCTTTTGCGGCGTCATCATCTCAGCGGTCTCTTAGTCTGCGCGGACAAACGGCGGCGGTTCGAAGGCCGTCACGTCGGGCAGCTGCCCCTGCCAAGGCGCTATCTCAACCCAGCAGCTCTGCGCACTGCATCCCTGCCCCAGGCGCGAGCTGCCAATGTCTTCGGTAAGTACGTTCGGATTCCCGTGCTTGTCGAGCGAGTTTGGCTGGCTCGAGTCCTGCGGGTCGTACCAGGCGCCGGTCGACATCTGCACCACGCCGGGCCGAATGTCTTCGCTCAGATGTACCCCGGCCAAGATGGCTCCGCGCGAGTTGAATACCTTCACCACGCTGCCCTCTGTCACGCCCCGCGCGGCGGCATCTTCAGGATGCAGCCACAGCGGTTCACGCCCCTGAACCTTGGTACGGCGACTCTCGCTGCCCTGATCGTACTGGCTATGCAGACGCGTTCTCGGCTGGCTGGACAACAAATGCAGCGGCCAGCGGGCGGCCATTTCACGCTGCGCCTGCGCGTCCGGCTCATACCAGAACGGATGTCCCGGACACTCTTCATAGCCAAAATCTGCCACCGTCTGGGAGAACAGTTCGATTTTACCGGACGGCGTTTCCAGCGGCGACGCCTGCGGGTTTTCGCGAAACGCTTTGAGGAAGATTTGCGGCGCGTCAGGACGCGCATATTCCAGTTTCCCGCGCTGCCAAAACTCGTCGAACGGCGGTAACTCAATGCCGTCGGCCTGTGCCCGTGGGATCGAACTTTCATACATAAAGCGGATCCACGCCTCGGCGTCACGCCCTTCGCTAAAGCTTTCGCCAAAGCCCAGACGCTCGGCCAGCGCGTGAAAAATCGCGTAGTCGTCCCGTGCTTCACCCTGCGCAGGAATATGCTGGCGCATCGCAATCATAAATCCGTCATTGCTCGAGCTGCCAATATCGCTGCGTTCGAGAGAGGTGGTCGCCGGGAAGACGATATCGGCGAACTTGGCCTGCGCAGTCCAGTACTGCTCGTGCACCACCACCGTGTCAGGCTGACGCCAGGCCTCGACCAGTCGATTCAGGTCCTGATGATGGTGGAAGGCGTTACCACCCGCCCAATACACCACGCGAATATCGGGATATTGACAGTCTTTGCCGTCGAACTGGTAGTTGCCCCCAGGATTGAGCAACATGTCGGAGAGGCGCGCAACCGGTATCTTGTCGCTCACCGCATTCTGCCCCGCCGGGAAACGCGGGCCAGAGAAGGTACGACGATCGGCACCGGCCAGATTAGTACTGGCATAAGCAAAGCCCAGTCCGCCGCCAAGGGTCCCTATTTGGCCGATGAGCGCGGCCAGCGCCACCGTAGCCCAGAACGTCTGTTCGCCCTGACGCGCGCGCTGCAACGACCAGGCGATATTAATCATCGTGCGTTTGGCCACCATCTGTCGCGCCAGACTGCGGATTTTCTCTGCGGCAATTCCGGTAAGCGGTGCCGCCCATTCTGGTGATTTGGCCTGCCCGTCCTTTTCGCCCAGCAGATAGGCTTTATACTGTGCGAAGCCCACCGTGTGGCTGGCGACAAACTCGGCGTTATACAGAGATTCTTCAATCAAGACGTGGGTCAACGCCAACAACAGTGCCGTATCAGTGCCGGGTTTCAACGACAGCCACTCGGCGTTGGTGACGCCGGAAAGGTCATTTTTGACCGGACTGACGTTGATAAAATGGGTGCCGTTTTGCTGCATCTGTCCGAGCCAGTGCTTCAGGGAGTGATCGTTCGCTCCGCCGCCGTTGACCTGTGCATTGCGCAGCGGCAGACCACCGAACGCCACAAACATCTCGCAGTGCTCCGCCAGCGAAGACCAGTGGGTGTGCTGTTTCTGCAATACGTCGAGGTCGCCGATAATGTGCGGCAAAAGGCGTTCTGCGGCCGCCAGACTGTAGGTGTTGGTGCTGCCGGTATAGCCGCCCAACTGGTTGAAAAAGCGATGCAGCTGACTCTGGGCATGATGAAAACGCCCTGCGCTTGACCAGCCGTAGGATCCGGCGTAAAACGCCCCGTTGCCGTAGGTATTCTTTACCCGGCTCAGCTCGTCGGCCACTAGCGCTAACGCAGTCTCCCAGCTGACGTCGACAAAAGGCTCTTTGCCGCGCCCGTGGCGAGAATCGCGCCCCTGCTTCAGGTAACCGAGGCGCACCGCCGGACGGCGAATACGGCTTGGCCCGTGAACCGCATCGACCAGCGATTGACCAATGGCCGAGGGATTGCGGTCCCATTCAACCGGTTCAATCGCCGTCAGCGTGCCTTCAGAGGTCGTGACGCGATAGGTGCCCCAGTGCATAACGGCGAGATTGTGTTCGGTTGTCATAGATATCGATTCTGAAGTGTGGCGTAAAGGGGGAGTTTACCGCAGTCGGCGGGATTAATTAAGTATTCCGACTGCGGCACAAATGATTGACGCAAGCAACGCTCAGGCTCTAGTGGCGTTTATCAACCTTAGCGACAATACGGTCGCCGAGCCACTGAATACCGCAGACCATCACGATGAGCACCACAATCACCTCAACCATGACGGTGGTTTCAAACCGTTGATACCCATAGCGAATGGCGAGGTCGCCCAGACCACCGGCACCGATAGCCCCGGCCATCGCCGACGCACCAATCAGCGCCACCAGCGTAACCACGAAACCGGAGAGAATGCCCGGCAGCGCCTCGGGAATCAGCACGTCCCAAACGATGCGCAGCTTGCTGGCGCCCATCGCGCGCACTGCATCGATCAGCCCGCGATCGACGTCACGTAGCGAAACCTCTGCCACGCGGGCAAAATACGGCGTTGCGGTGACCGAGAGCGGCACCATCGCAGCCCATACGCCGAGCGAGGTGCCAATCAGAAAACGGGTCACGGGAATAAGCGCCACCAGCAGGATGATAAACGGCAGTGAACGAAAACCGTTAATCACCAGGCCCAGCGAACGGTTGACCCAGCGATTCTCGGCGATGCCGCCGGGGCTGGTCATCACCAGAATCAGGCCCAGCGGCAGACCGGCGACCAGAGAGATAAGGCCAGAAATGGCGGTCATCAACAGCGTGTCTTCAATCGCGTTGATCAGTAAATCAAGCATCACGGGTGACATAGCCAACGAGCTCCACTTGTGCCTGGTGCTGCTGCAGCCAGTGTAAAATTGTCTGTTCGGCGTCGGTATTGGCAACCGGTACCGAGAAGAAGAAACGGACGACGGCGTAATGCTGAATGTGCTCGACGCCGCCCTGAATCAGGCGGAACTGCCCCGCCAGCTCGGAGGACATCAGGGTAAGAATTTCGCCCTGTCGGTCCTGTCCTGCATAGTGCACGCTGTAAATCGCCTCGCCCTGCCGCGTCTGCGTCAAGCGTTCGCTGAGCGCCTCGGGCAGCTGCGGCAGCAGTCCGCTGAGCAAGGTACGCGTTAGCGCAGTCTTGGGATGCGCAAACACCTGCCACACCGGCCCCTGCTCGATTATCTCCCCGGCGTTGATTACCGCCACCCGATGCGCAACCTTCTTGATAACCTCCATCTCGTGGGTAATCAGCAGCACGGTGATACCGAGTTTCTGATTCAACGATTGCAGCAGCGCAAGAATCGAACGCGTGGTTTCTGGATCCAGCGCAGAGGTCGCCTCATCGCAAAGCAGGAGGGCCGGATTGGCGGCCAGCGCGCGGGCAATCCCCACACGCTGCTTTTGCCCACCAGAAAGTCCGGCCGGATACTGCCTGGCTTTATCCTCCAGCCCCACCAACGCCAACAGTTCCGCCACACGTTCACGGCGTTTGGCCTTGTCGTAACCCGCAATCTTCAGCGGCAGCGCCACGTTTTGCTCGACGGTCTTGGCCGACAGCAGATTAAAGTGCTGAAACACCATGCCCACGCGGCTTCGCACCGATTGCAGCTGTTTCTCACTCAGGCCGGTTATCGCATGGCCTTCGATTTCGATCGTACCGTCGTCGGGCTGCTCCAGTCCGTTAAGACAGCGGATCAGGGTCGACTTGCCCGCCCCGCTGCGACCGATGATCCCGAGGATCTCCCCACGTTTAACGGTTAATGACACATCCTTGAGTGCCTGCGTATTGCCGAATCGGCGATTAACGCGATGCAGACGCACCACGTCTTCAACATCTTCGGCGAAAGGGTTGCGTGCCGTCTGCGAGGAAGTACTCACCGCCGACGCTTTGGCGTGTTTCCCGTCCGGCGTATTGGCGGTAAAATGTGCCTCGGTCTCAGAGATTGCTGTCATACTTTCAATTCCTTACCAGGTTGTTACGCCTGTCCCTTTATAAACCTCGTTAAACACCGTTTTCACCGGTTCGTTTTGATAAGAACTCACCAACGTCTTGACCCACGTTGCGTTGACGTTCTCTTTCTTTACGGCAATAAAGTTGGTGTAAGGGTTATTTTTAATCGGTTCCTGCGCGATGCGGTCCTCGGGAGTCAACCCACTTTTCAGCGCCCAGTCGGTGTTGACGACGGCAGCGTCGAGGTCTGGCACAGAACGACCAATAACGCCGGAGTCCAGCTCCTTGATTTTAAGATGCTTCGGATTGGCGACAATGTCGGCGGTGGTCGCGGCAATCCCTGCGCCCGGCTTGAGCTTAAGCAGCCCCTGTTCCTGTAGCAACACCAGCGCACGCGCCTCGTTAGAAGGGTCATTTGGCACCCCTATCACCGCGCCGTCTTTAAAGTCCTTCACTAATTTCACTTTCTTTGAATAGAGGCCAATCGGCCATACCGCCGTGTCACCCACGCGCACGATATCGTAGTGATTCACTTTGATTTGGTTGTTCAGGAAAGGCTGATGCTGGAAGGCATTGGCATCCACCTCTCCTTCCTGCAATGCTTCGTTGGGCTGGTTGTAGTCGTTAAATACGACAGTTTTAACTGTCAGCCCCTTGGCCGCTGCCTGCTTGACGACTTCACGCCATACGTCTTCATCTTCGCCGCTCATAATGCCGACCTTAATGGAAGACTTATCCGCCGCGTGCGCCACCGAAAGAGGTGCCAGAACACCACCGGTCAACATGGTCGCGGCTACGGCGGCCAGCAGGAAAGCGCCATTAACGTTAGTTTTGGTTTTATTGAGCAATTTGCGCATGAGCTACCCTTATAAATGAGAGGATCCGGTTGGTTTTTTGTGCCGGAATGGGGGAAGTATACTCACGGGCATATAGCTTTATAATTTATTTAATTAGATATCTATATCCTTTTTGCATATAAAGAATAGCGCAGCTACGGCCCTTTAAATGCAGTAAAGAAGATGGCCAGAAATCGTTAAAAAACCTGAAAAATCTGGTTGTTAAATTCTCCGCATCAGGCGGCAAACTCCGTAACATATCGCCACAAATTAATGATAATGCTTTTCATTTGCAGCAGATAATGATAATTATTACCCGCGAAAAAACCTCCCTCTCTTTCTTTAAAAGATAACCAGGACAGCGCGATGCGCCCACTGCGAGGCTCGCGGCAGGAAAGGGACAATGATTAATTTATGGAGAAAATGATGTCATCTCGTTTTACACCGGCGAAATCTGCAATGACCTCAGCGCTGCTGCTGACCTCAGTACTGTTCTCTTCTTCTCTGTTCGCCGACACCCACGTGTCGATGGAGAGAAAAGCGGTCGGCAAAGGCGTGTACGAGCTGGCTTACAGCGCAGATCAGAAAGCGCTGTTTGTTGCCTCTTCACAGGGACGTCAGGAAAAGAACGGCGTGCTTTATCGTCTGGACCCAACCAGCCTTGCCGTGAGCCAGTCAATCATGACTAATCTCAAGCCGTTTGGCGTGGCTTTTAACAATAAGACCGATACCGTATTCCTGGGCAATACCACCAGCAGCGCGATTACCTCGGTAGACGCTAAAACCAATAAAGTGCTGAAAGAGCGGGTGTTGGACAGCCGCCCGCGCACCGAGAAAGAGCGTCCCTTAGCGCCACGCGAGCTGGCCGTGGATGAAGCCACCAATACGCTTTACGTCGCCGGTCTGGGCAAAGAGAGTGTGATTTGGGTGTTAGATGGCGCAAACCTGACGCTGCGCCACACCATTGAAGGCGTGGGTAAGATGGCGACCGGTCTGGCGATTGATGCCAAGGCCTCTCGCCTTTACATCACCAACGGTGATAACGAATTCCTGACCATCGATACTAAAACAGACAAGATCCTGTCGCGCGTTAAAATCGATAATCCGGGTGAGCATTTCTACCTGAATATCAGCCTGGATACCGCCAGGCATCGCGCCTTTGTGACTGATTCCAAAGAGGCCAGCCTGCTGGTGTTGGACACCGAGAACGGCAAAGTGCTGCAAAAGATTGCCGTTCCAGCCTCGCTGGCCGTGCTGTTTAACCCGGCGCGTAATGAAGTTTATGTGACCCACCGTGACGCTGGTAAGGTCAGCATCATCGATGCCGACAGCTATAAAGTGCTTGAAACGCTGGATGTCCCAACGCATCCGCAGAGCCTGGCCGTATCAGCCGACGGTCAGACGCTTTACGTCAGCGTGAAACAGCAGTCTACCCGTCAGCAAGAAGCCACCTCGCCTGACGAAGTGGTGCGTATCACCTTCAAGTAAGTCCGACGTCCCTCGTCACCGGCAAGTCAGCGCCAATGACGAGGGTCTTGTTACTCCCCGCTCTTTTACCCCCTCTACTCATTGACTCTCTTCCGACAACCGCACCCCGCAGGCAAAGTGAACTAAGTCTTCCCCGACCGGCCTGAGGCTAATTTTGATACAGCGGCTATATTTTTAGCAGCGCGCTAATCCTTGCCTCTTAACATCGGGAGTTGCCATGACACGTCTGACCGCCAAAGATTTCCCCCCTGAACTGCTTGAACTCTATGACTACTACGCCCACGGTAAAATCACTAAACGCGAATTTCTGTCAATGGCGGCCAAATACACTATGGGTGGCATGGCCGGTATGACGTTGCTCAGCGCCATGAGCCCTGACTATGCGCTGGCGCAGCAGGTCGAATTCACCGATCCGGCAATTGTGCCGGAATACATCCACTACTCATCGCCGCAGGGCAATGGCGAGGTGCGGGCCTATCAGGTTAAACCCGCCGGGGCGACCGGTAAGACACCCGCCGTGGTGGTGGTGCATGAAAACCGCGGATTGAATCCCTACATTGAAGACGTGGCGCGGCGCGTAGCGAAGGCCGGATTTATTGCGCTGGCCCCCGATGGGCTGACGTCGGTTGGGGGTTATCCGGGCAATGACGAGAAAGGCAAAGAACTTCAGCAGACAGTGGATCCCACCAAGCTGATGAACGACTTCTTTGCCGCGGTCGATTTTATGATGCACCACCAGCAGACTAACGGCAAAGTCGGTATTACCGGTTTTTGCTATGGTGGCGGCGTCGCGAACGCGGCCGCAGTGGCCTTTCCTGAGCTTGCCGCGGCAGTGCCTTTCTACGGTCGGCAGCCCAAAGCCGAAGACGTTCCGCGCATCAATGCGCCTTTATTGCTGCACTACGCCGAACGGGATAAAGGCATCACCGACGGATGGCCTGCCTACGAGGCCGCGCTAAAGGCGGCGGGAAAAACCTATAAAGGCTACGTTTATAAAGGTGCGAACCACGGTTTCCACAATGATTCAACGCCGCGCTACGACAAAACCGCCGCCGATCTGGCCTGGGACCGCACGATTAAATGGTTCAGGCAATATCTGGCCTGATTGAAACAGACGAAAATCGCCCAGCCTCACAAAACGAGAAGATAAAGAATCAACATCGTTGCGCCCTACTGCACATCCCCTATAAGTTTAACTTTATGTTTCCGATATGTAACCAAGGGTTAAAACTTATGTTAATTAAATTCAAAATATCTCTGGTGGCGCTGTTAGTTATCGTTTCAACTCAGGCCTTGGCCGACCTGCCGCAGGGTTATCCTGCGGATTATCAGAAAACGGTAGAGGGAGCAAAGAAAGAGGGAAAAGTGGTGGTCTATTCGACCACCGATACCAAAGCGGCCGGGCCGTTGATACAAGGCTTTGAGGCCGCCTATCCGGGGGTAAAAGTCGAATACAACGACATGAACAGCACCGAACTCTATAACCGCTACATCAGCGAGCAGGCTGCGGGCGGCACCAGCGGAGACGTGGTGTGGAGCTCCTCAATGGACACCGCGCTGAAGCTGGCCACCGACTACGCTGCAGAATATGCTTCGCCGGAACAAAGCCAGCTTCCAAAGTGGGCGGTCTGGAAGAATAAGGCCTACGGCACCACCTACGAACCGGTGGTGTTTATCTATAACAAGCGGCTGATCCCAGCGGGTGATGTACCCGATTCCCATGCTGCATTGGCGAAGCTGATTGCAGGCCAGCCCGACAAATTCAAGAAGAAAGTCACCACCTATGACATCGAAAAATCGGGGCTGGGCTTTATGCTTTCGGTGCAGGACTTCAAGGCCGACGCTGACTATTTCAAACGCCTGGCGGACATTGCCAAAGGCGGTCTGACGGTCCAGTCCTCTACCGGCACTATGATGGAAAGGGTCTCATCGGGTGAAAACCTGATTGGCTTTAACATCCTCGGTTCTTACGCCGAAGCACGCGCCAAAACGGATCCTACGCTCGGCATCGCCTATCCCAAAGACTATACCCTGGTGCTCTCAAGGGTGAGTTTCATCACCAAAGACACGGCCAACGCCAACGCGGCGAAACTGTGGCTCGACTACGTGCTGTCCGAGAAAGGTCAGAACATTTTGGCAAATCAGGCCGATATCCCGTCCATTCGCCACGATATCGACGGTAAAAACGACATCGATGGCATGACCAAAATGCTGGGCAATGCCCTGAAACCCATCCCCGTCGATGAATCGCTGCTCGAATATCTGCAACAGAAAAAACGTCTGGACTACATCAAACAGTGGCGTGAAGCCGCGGCAAAATAAGGGCGTTTACACCGATGACCCAGGCTTTCTTCTCAAGCAGGAGAGAGCCTTAACTCGCTGACTTATAAAAATGATAGGGACTCCTGCATGCGTAGTTATCTTCGGAAGTGGCAGAGCCTGCCCCGCAGCGTCGTCGTGGTCATAACCGCGTTGGTTATCTATGTGCCGCTGTCGTTTATCGTGATTCAGAGTTTCCTCTCGGCACCGTTCTTCTCCCCCTCCAAAGTCTTCAGCCTGGAATCGTTCGAATTTATTTTTACCGATCCCGATTTTTACAAGGCGCTGAAAAGCGGATTTATTCTGGCCTTCGGCCTGGTGGTTATCGCCATCCCGCTCGGCGGGATCCTGGCGTTTTTGATGGTCAGAACCGACCTACCGGGCCGACGATTTATCGAGCCGCTGATTCTGGTGCCTATCTTTGTTTCACCGATGGTGCTGGGATTCGGGTATGTGGTAGCGGCAGGCCCGGTCGGATTCTTCTCGCTGTGGGCCGAGTCGCTGTTTGGCTTCGTACCGTGGAATATCTATGCGATGTCGAGCATCGTGGTGATTGCCGGACTCACCCACGTTCCTCACGCCTACCTCTATATTTCCTCGGCGCTGCGCAGCGTCGGGTCTGACGTCGAGGAGGCAGCGCGGATCGCCGGTGCTTCCCCGCTCCAGGTCATGACTGCTGTAAGCCTGCCGATGGTACGTCCGTCAATTCTCTACGCCTGCGTGCTGCTATTTTTCCTCGGGCTGGAGGTCTTTGGGCTGATGCTGGTCCTGGGAGACCCCGAGGGTAATCTGGTGCTGGCAACCTACCTGTATCAGCTCACCAATAAGCTGGGCACGCCTTCGTATCATCTGATGGCCGCCGTCGCGGTGGTGCTTATTGGCATCACGATTCCCCTGGTGATGCTGCAACGCCGCCTGATGCGCACCGCTAACCGCTTTGTGACCATGAAAGGCAAAGCCTCGCAGGCACGCGCCCTGCCGCTGGGAAAATGGCGCTGGGTCGCAGGCGCGGTGGTCGTTTTCTGGCTCACTATCACCATCGGCGTTCCTTTGGTCGGCGTGGTGCTGCGCGCGTTTATTTCCAACTGGGGCGTCGGCGTGTCGATTTGGGACGAGATGTCACTCAACACCTTCCGCACTATCTGGCAGCAGCCCAACCTGCTGCGGGCGATTGTCAACTCGATGGCCATCGGCGTTATCGGCGGCGCGCTGGCGGTGGTGTGTTATCTGTTTATCGGAATTGCGATGCACCGTAAACCGGACGGGGCGACCCGCTTTCTTGACTACAGCGTGCTAGTCCCACGGGCGGTGCCGGGGCTGCTGGCGGGGTTAGCGTTTCTGTGGGTCTTCCTGTTCCTGCCGATGTGGCTGGACAGGTCGCTTAAAGACGGCTGGCTGTCGGTTTTGCCGTTCGCCGATGGGTTGCGCGAGCATTTCATTGTCTGGCTGCGGCAACTGCGCAGCACCATCTTCAGCGTGTGGTTAGCCTACACGGTGGTATGGATGGCCTACGGACTGCGGTTAATCTCCTCCACCCTGCTACAGGTTGCGCCGGAGCTGGAAGAGGCCGCACGCAGCACGGGCGCGACGCGCGGACAGATAACCCGCCACGTGACCATCCCCCTTTCACGCTATGGGTTGATCGGTTCATGGCTACTGATGTTCCTGATTTTCGAACGCGAATATTCCACCGGTGTTTACCTGCTTTCGCCGGGTACCGAGACTATCGGTTCGATGCTGGTATCGCTGTGGGCGGCGGGGGCAATCGATATTGTTGCCGCGCTGTCTTTTATCAATATTCTGCTGGTGGTGCTCGGTTTGGGGATTGCCCTGCGATTTGGAGTTAAATTACATGATTGAACTGACGGTCGAAGATCTGCATTTAACCTATGGCGACAATCCGGTGTTGAAAGGCGTGTCAATGACGCTGCGTCGCGGTGAGGTGGTCTCCCTGTTGGGCCCTTCCGGCAGCGGAAAAACAACGCTGCTGCGGGCCGTCGCCGGACTTGAAAAGCCGACTCAGGGGAAAATAGTCATTGGCCAGAATACCGTTTATGCCGGGACGCCGCGTAGCGAAATCCCGGCCGAGGAGCGTAATCTCGGTCTGGTATTTCAGTCCTACGCGCTGTGGCCGCACAAGACGGTGTTCGAGAATGTTGCTTATCCGCTGAAACTGCGCAATACGGCGTCGGCGGAGTGTAAACAGCGGGTGCAGGCGGTGCTTGACCAGCTTGGGCTCGGTCATCTTGGCAATCGGCATCCGCATCAGCTTTCCGGTGGGCAGCAACAGCGGGTAGCGATTGGTCGCGCGCTGGTCTATAACCCGCCGGTTATTCTGCTCGATGAACCGCTGTCGAATCTCGATGCCAAACTACGCGAGGAGGCCAGGGTATTTCTGCGCGAACTGATTATTAAACTCGGCCTGTCGGCGCTGATGGTGACGCACGATCAGAATGAGGCGATGGCCATCTCCGACCGCATTTTGCTGCTCAACAACGGCAAGATAGAGCAAGAGGGCACGCCTCAGGAGATGTATGGCTCCCCCGCTACCCTGTTTACCGCCGAGTTTATGGGCAGCAATAATCGGCTGCACGGTAAAGTCACCGAGATCCGCGACGGCATGGCCAGGATTGAAGGCAAAGACTGGACATTATGGGGTAAAGCGGCGCAGAGCCTCCAGGCGGGAGCGGAAGGAACCGCGGTTATCCGCGTCGAGCGAGTGCGAATAACCGACCAGCAGCAGGATAATCAGCTCGAGCTCGCTCTCCTGACCAGCATGTATCTTGGCGATCGTTGGGAATATCTGTTCCGTACCCAGGCCGACGATTTTGTCATTCGAGCCTATGGTTCGGATACCCGAGAAGCCGCGCTTTGTCGCCTGACCCTGCCGGCTAACGATGTCTGGATATTCCCCAAAGCCTAAATGATAAAGGCATGAGCCCGGAAGGGTCTCATGCCTTTTATTAACCGTCACATCAACTCAGCTTTTACCGCGAGCTGTTTATCCCCCCCGCCTTACCAAAGGAAATAGCGGTTTTGCGAATGATAAATAATCCGGCTGCTCTCGGTGATATTGCTCGCGTATCTGTCCGCCATTGAGACATAAATCGCCGCAACGGAAAGAACAAAGGCAATCGCCAATGGCCAGAAATAGGCCTTAGGGTTCGAATAGTTAAATTTGAATGCGTAGGCCAGCATCGCCAGTGGGATAAGGAAGTAACGCCCCTGCACGCCTGCAACTTCAACCGCCGGGAACGGTGACCACTGTGCCAGCAGTGCGAGGAAAATTAGGAACACGGCGGCGATGGTGATCAGGATAATAAACCACGCCGTCCATTTCTCGCTGACCACTCTGTCCTTCACGAAGGTTTTCAGAATCATGAAAATAATGAAAACGGCGAAAATAACCGTGAATTCAATTCTGATGGTCGAGTCCAGCACCCCCAGTAAACCAATAAAGGTGATGAAATAGGTGGCGACCAGCTTCGCATCGGTCAGCGTATGGACTAATACCTTAATCACTTCCAGCGGATGAGAAATGTAGTACTTGATAACGTCCGTGGCCTCGACGCCGGGATGCAGCGTGACCACCGTATTGTGCGTGGTCTTTAAGGCAAACACCGTCCAGCCCAACACCGCAACCGTGGTAACCACAAACCAGACCAGATTGATTTTTCGTTTGTTGAGGCCGAAAAGCCAGAGCGGCAACAGCACAAATGGCAGCAGGTTAGCGCGCGATCCCGCCAGGAAGAATATAAAAATGCTCATTAACGTCACGAGCGAGTTGTATTTTTCCGAGACAGGATTTTTCACCAGATTCATGAAAATCGACATCGCCAGGATAGCGAAGCTAATGCTAAGTCCGTCTATCGTCGGCGAGAAAAGTTGATACAGCGACATCGGCAAAATAAGCGTTGCCAATGCCAAAGGCGGTATTGGGTAGATTCTCCAGGCCAACAGTATAATCAACAACGAAACCGTAAAGGTCACCGTCGAGGCAAAGAAATAGGTCTGATAAAACGTCAGTCCGGCCTTTTCTGCAATCGCTATCGTCACCGCCTGCGGCGTATAAACCGCGGGGAAATAATAGGCAACGTTAGGCATTGCATAAAATGCGTTGCTGCCCGTAAAGGTCAGATCCTGAAGCTTATTGACGTAGTTTGAAAAGTCTTGCGGATTAAACGAGTTTTCGATGGCTTTCTCAGCCGCACCAGCCTCGATGATGGCATTATCTATCTCGCCGCCCGAATTAGGCTGTCCGACTAAAGTGAAATATCCATTTGCCAGCGCGGCGCTGCGCGAGAAGTGATTTACCTCATCCGGTGAGGTCAGCGGCGGCTTTTTGTTAAATACCAAAAAAAATGATGAATATATAATCAGCAGCGCGAGTGGAAAAATAAGTAGCTTACTTTCTCTCTTCATTTATCAATCCTTTACCTTAAGAGTGCTGTTTCTTATAAATCAGTTTTTTCGAAAAAGTGAAGTTGGTAATCATCCCGGCCAAACTTCCTACAGCGACGCCCAGAATAGGATACTCGCGCACAAGAATGCTCGAGTTCACCATCAGCACATAACAGCCAATATTGATACAGCCCCCCACCAGCATCACCAGAAAATAGAGAGCAAACTCTTTGCTTCTCCTGTGGGTGACCTTTGATTTTGCGAAGGTAATGCTTCTATTCAGTAACCACGTAGCAATCACTGCACAGATGAAAGAAATCACCCGCGCAAAATAAAGACCGAGTGAGTCCTTCAACAAATAGAGCACGCCGGCGTCGACGAGAAACCCGATACCGCCGATCACCCCGAATTTAAAGATTTCTAAAATCGTGCTTTTCATCGCGGTTCATGGGTATTAGTGGTGGATAAATAGAACAGACGCTTGCTCTCTTGTCTTCCGATGGTGACGTTATCAAGGATTAAGCCGCAGGCTAACGACAGGAAAGAGGCCAGCATCAGCATGGCAGAAAGCAAGGCGGTAGGCAGTCTTGGTACCAGTCCTGTCTGCATGTAGACGTAGAAAACGGGAAGAGAAAGCAGAATAGAAACCACAAAGAAGCAGGCTGCAATCAGTCCGAAGAAGATAAGCGGCTTCTCGCGCATAAACAGCCTGACGATGGTGCCAAGTATTCTAAAACCGTCGCGATAGGTCGAAAGCTTACTCTCGGAACCTTCAGGGCGCTCGCCGTAGGCGGTAGACACCTCACCGTAGGGCATGCGCAGTTCAAGGGCATGTACGGTAAGTTCAGTTTCGGTTTCAAAGCCCTGTGAAAGCGCCGGGAAGGATTTGGCGTAACGGCGGGTAAAGGCGCGATAGCCGGAGAGCATGTCGGTAAATTTACCGCCGAAGATTTTAGTGACGCTCTGTGTCAGAACCTTATTACCTAGCTGGTGCCCAGGGCGATAAGCTTTATCGGCAATATCGGCAGTGACCTTGCGGCAGCCAACAACCATATCCAGACGATCGTCAATCAGTTTATCAACCAGCTTATGCACTGCCGCCGCTTCATAGGTGGCATCACCGTCAACCATGACGTAAATATCGGCATTCACGTCGGCAAATATGCGTCTTACAACGTTTCCTTTACCCTTTTCATTAACAGAAATAACCGTTGCCCCCGCTTGAAGAGCCACCTCTTTGGTTTTATCTGTCGATAAGTTATCAAAGACATAAATAGCAATCTCGGGCATGGCATTTTTAAAATCAGTGACGACTTGCTCGATGGTTTGAGCTTCATTATGACATGGTATGACTAGAGCAATGCTTTTATCTCTATATTTCATATTTTCACCGGATTTGTTGCCTGTTTGATTGATAGTGGGAAGAATGCATGGCGTCTTTTTTTTCTTGTTTTTCAACGCGAGGGCGATTCACTCTAAAACTTTGCATGATAGTTGTAAAGATTTTAACTGACAAAGCCAAATTATGTGAAAAACTTTGTATTTACCCCCATAAAACATGACATTGGAATCAATGCACTAGACTAATAATTTACTTTCAGCAAGTTATTAATGAGTTATTTTTTGAAGGGAATAACGACCGTGAAGAGGCAGAGGGTATTCCCCTGAGGATGACCGGTAAAGGTTGCCAGAGGAAGGATTTAGTTTAAAAGATTGAAATATTATATAATAAAAAAAATACCCTCCTTCCGGAGGGTATGAATAATGATTTAGCTGTTGATCAACGCTCTCTTTCACCATCAATCACGGTGAGTGATGGTCAGCGTTTTCATGATTACGGTCTAGTCACTAGTACTAATACCCAATAAAGTTTCAACTCTGCCAGCAGTAGCGGTAAGAACAGCTGCGGAACTTGACATTATCACCTGGCCTGTAAATATCGCCCTGCCCTGAGAGTTGGTCAATACCGTTTTTTTATCGAGGGATATAACAGGAATTGAATACCTAACAGTTACCTCCTTATTTTTAATCACCTTACCGGTCTTGTCTTTCACTATAGCGGTCAGTGTTATGTTATCGCCTACCTTGTAATTTTCCTTGTCAGACGTAAACTCGATTGAAGCAGCCTCTGCCACAGTAGCGGCAGTGAAGGTAAGCGTTTTATTCTTAGAAGATTTGTTTCCCGATTTTGCGCGCAATATAAAATCTCCCACCTTCTGGCTGGTGATAGTGGCGGTCGCTATACCGTCGATATCGGTGCGCGTGACATCAGTTATATCAAGCTCATTGCCTGTAAAGTCAACAACTTCATCTTTCAGAGGCGAGCCGTTGGCATCCCTAACCGTTACCGAAGCGACAATGGGTTGCTCTACCTCCACGAGGGTTAAATCCGTTGTTAAATCGACCACTGCAACCGCAGCTCCAGCCTCGGTGAAACGAAGTTCCTTACTCAATACGGTGCCAGAGCCAACTTGTGCGGTTGCCGTAAACTTACCTGCGGTTTGACTGGTCATCTGTGCAACAGCCTGCCCATTAGCATCGGTTGTTTTGTCACCAGCGCCATCAAGCCCCGTACCACCGAAGCTGACCGTGGCATTTTCCACTGCTTTGCCGTTTTTATCGTGAACCGTCGCGGTCAGCTGAATGTTCATGCCGACTAACGTGCCTATTGCGTTCGCATCAAGCTGCACTACGTTGTTAGCTTCGACTACGACTGCCTGCAGTGTTAGCGGGGTTTCAAATAACGTCGCGCCGCCCAGTGAGGAAACGAGCACCACCTCGCCAGCCGTCGAACCTGCCGTAACGTCGGCCGTATAAGTTCCCGCTGTTGACGACTCGGTAAACTTCGTGAAAGTCACAAGCTCACCCGCACGGGTAGTGGATTTGATTTTCAGCTGAAGTTTATCAGCCACCCCTTTAACCGGGTTCTTGTCTTTGTCGGCCAGCATTAGCGTGATTTTAGTGGCAGAAGTCCCGTTTGCCGGCAATATCGATTCCGCCATAACCGCTGACGAATTGCCAATATCAGCCTCTTCATGAACCACTATCTTGGCCTGCATCGGGCTGGACTCGCCGCCACGGGTGTCAATTGCGGTTGCGGTAAGCAGGTAGGTATTATTGGTCGCACTATTATAAGCAGGCAGTTGAACCGCGGCGTCCTTCGTTAGCGGATTGATGATTGTGCCTCCTGCCTTAACCAGTTCGTCCGCAACGATGCGCATCTTCTCAAAGCCGTGCGTTGAGGAAACCTCTATCTCAAGAGGTATGACTTGACCGGCTTTACCTTCGAGGGAACGCGCCATCGACAGCTTAATCAGCGTCTGTTTACGGTAATCGAGCACGATACGATTATTACGTGAAACGAGGTCATAACGGCCTCCCTGCAGGCTTCGCATAGCCGCTACCTGTGACGGATCGAGCATTGCGGCCAGAGAACGACTGAAATCATAGTTGAGCATTAGCCTGACAATATTGTCTGCCTTACCACTCGTTATCGAGCGATGTTCACCTTCAAGGGTGACCAACGGAATCGGGGTCCAGTTAACTGACGCACTCACCGCCGAGGGGTCGCTCTGCACCTCGCTGTGATTAATTAACGCCACATTTTGACCGTAATATTGTTCGTATTTCAGCTTACCGCCAATCTGTGGATAGGCAGGGATCCAGCTCTGAGCCTCAATGTCCCAGCCGTTAGCAGGGCGCTCCTCGAGGTCAGTGCCGTCGCGAGACTGATGCCATTCGGTGAGTCGCAGATAGCCATTGGCAGAAAGACGCAGGTTGTCGGTCCACCACTCGGCACCGATACCCCAGCGGCGGTTTTTGCCGGTCATGTCGTTATCAAGAAACACGTTGGAACCCAACATCCAGGCGTCGGCAAAATAGCGCGTACCGAGCCCGAGGTTGAGCGTCTGGCGCGAGTCAATGCGACGCAGGCCCAACTGGGTAAAAAATAGATTCTCCGCTTTATTGTCATACAGCGGGACAAGAACATCGCCCGCTATTTCAGATGTCGATGAACCTAACCCCGTTCCAAGCGTTATGCGTGAAGAACCACCCAGCTTATTTAGCCAGCTTTCTGCCTGCTGCCCGGCAGCCTGACTTGCCAGGCTCGAAGCATAACCGGTCGCCACTTTGTCTGCCGAGATTGGATTACGTCCGTCAAACTGACTACCTGCCGCCGTAAGATGTTTTGCGGCAAGGTTAGCGGTATTATTAGAGGATGCAGGCACCGCGCCAGTAGCCGGACCCGGCAAATAAATCAGGGTACCGACGGGAGCAGCAAGCAATGCATTACGGGAATTAAAGGCAAAGGAATTAATATCCCATACCTGATCAATTTGCAGTTTATTATTTTTAAGCAGTGAAGCCGTGGTTTCCCCCGACTGCAACCTATAGCCATGTACCAGTTTGCTGCCCGAGTCTATTACGCCGGCCCTGGCCTGGGCGCGATCGGTTGAAGCATTCGCCTGTTGGCTTAATGCCAAGGGCAACATAACCTGCAAAGAGATTTGCGACCAAACTAAAAACGCTCGACGTTTTGGAAAGATTACTTTCATAAATTAAAAGTCCTTTTAATTTTTATTATTAATTTAATCTGAGGCTCGAAAATCCGTAAATCATTAATAAGCCAAAGATTAACGAGTCCATGTTATTTACTTTACCTAAATCAAAAAAAATAGAGTGCGCGTCAGAAAAAAATGCACACGGCAGCATAATGCTTAATAGTTCACGCCAAGGAAAGTTATTTCATTAACATTAAAAATTAACAAATAAATAACGTAAAAAGTGATAGTAAAAATTAATAATTTATAATTAAGCCGAAAAAATAATCAATATCCCTTTATTATTTTCAGCAATCAGCGAAAATAGATTGATATTAACTTTTCGGTAAAATCGGGGGGGGTAAATACGACGAACATTTATTGTCATACAATCTGACAGTTTTCGCCAGGCTTGTGCCTTTCCAGCTTATCACCGTACTGCTATAACTTTTAGGAAATCCATTCCCCCTATCTCAGAGAAAATATCATGACCCTGCGCTGCGTTATTCTTGACGATTACCAAAATGTTGCGTTATCTCAGGCCGACTGGTCAGCGCTCAGCCCCAAGGTTGAAACGCTGGCGTTGCATAATCCCCTTCACGGGATTGAAAAGCAGGTCGAGGCGCTGTTTGATGCAGATATTGTCGTGATCATGCGTGAACGTACGCCCTTTACAGCAGAACTGTTGGCTAAGCTGCCAAACTTAAAGCTGCTGGTCACCTCCGGCATGCGCAATGCTGCCATCGATTTGGCCGCCGCCACGGCGCAAGGCGTCACGGTTTGCGGTACCGGCAGCGGGTCGACGGCTCCCATGGAGCTCACCTGGGCATTGATCCTTGGATTGGCGCGCCATGTCAGCGTCGAAAACCGCTCAATACGCAATAGCGGCCCCTGGCAAAGCACGCTGGGCGTCGGACTGCACGGCAAAACATTGGGATTGATCGGCCTCGGCAAGATTGGGCAGAAAATGGCGGTTATTGCACAGGCTTTTGGCATGAAGGTTATCGCCTGGAGCCAAAATCTTACCGCCGAACGTGCAGCAGAGTTCAACGTTGAATTAGCCGAATCGAAACGGGTACTGCTGGAAAATAGCGATTTCGTTTCTCTGCATCTGGTGCTCAGCGATCGCAGCAGAGGGATCCTTGGCGCTGAAGATTTCGCTGCGATGAAGCGCAGTGCTTTCCTTGTTAATACCTCGCGTGCTGGATTGGTGGATCAGGATGCGTTGCTCGACGCGCTAAACACCCAGCGGATAGCCGGGGCTGGGCTCGACGTGTTTAGCCAGGAGCCGCTACCGGACAATCATCCTTATCGTCACCTGCCTAACGTGCTGGCGACACCGCATCTGGGTTATGTCTCCGACGACAACTATAAAATTTACTTTAACGAGGCCGTTGAGGACATTCAGGCGTTTATTGCCGGGCAACCGGTCAGAGTTTTGGGTTAAGTAAAACTGCCTCAACTCATCAAAAATATTTGAGCTCGACACAAATATTATTCGCTTTTCATCAACGTTTTGATGGGTGAAGATTGAGTTCTGTGAACTCCATCACTCACCCATGAGACGCCGATGAACCCTGCTCATCCTGAACAAAAACTGGCGGCACGCCTGTCGTCAGTCACCCCCTCCGTCACGCTGGTGATTTCGCAGCTGGCGCGTCGCCTGGCTTCGCAAGGGCGTGACATCATCAATATGAGTTCAGGTGAGCTGGATTTTGATACTCCGCAGCATATTCAGGACAGCGCTTTCACGGCGATGCAGGTTGGTCAGACGCGCTATACCGACGTAGGCGGCACCGCAGAGCTCAAGGCCTCGATTATCGAAAAGTTTGCGCGAGACAATCACCTCGCTTACTCCGCCAAACAAATCATCGCCAGCACCGGTGCAAAACAGATAATCTTCAACGCCTTTTTGGCAACGCTCGACGCTGGCGACGAGGTCATCCTAAATGCGCCCTACTGGGTGTCTTATCCTGACATGATACGTCTGACCGGTGCCGAGCCGGTCGCTGTAGTCCCCGCACCGCATGAAGGTTTCAAGCTGACGCCTGCGAGCCTTGCCGCAGCATTAACGCCTCATACGCGCTGGCTGCTGCTCAACTCGCCGGGTAACCCGAGCGGGGCACTTTATTCCACCGATGAGCTGCGTGCGCTGGCCGAGGTGCTGAAAGATTATCCGCGTGTGCTGGTGATGTCCGACGACATTTATGAACACATTGTCTATGAAGGGGAGTTTGTCTCCTTCGCCACTGCCGTCCCCGAGATGGCCGATCGCACCCTGACCGTCAACGGCGTATCCAAAACTTACGCCATGACCGGCTGGCGTCTCGGTTTCGCAGGCGGCCCCGAGTGGCTTATCGCCGCACTGGCGATGTTGCAGTCTCAAAGCACCTCCTGCCCTAATGCGATTGCTCAGGCTGCGGCCATTGCCGCACTTGATGGCCCACAGCATTTGCTCGCCGAATGGTGCCACCGTTTACGCCGCCGTCGCGACAGCGCGCTGAACATTTTGCGCCAGTCGCCTGACCTGTCGGTCGAGACGCCCCCTTCAGCCTTCTACCTGTTTGTCGGCTGTGAAAAGCTGCTCGGCAAGACGACGCCGACGGGCAAGACACTGAACAGTGACCTCGACGTAGCGGAATATTTTCTCGAACACGGGGGCGTTGCCGTCGTTCCCGGCACGGCATTCGGCATGGCGCCGTATTTTCGTCTGGCCTACAGCATCGCCGATGAAGACGTTAATCGCGCCTGTCAGTTGATGGTCAACGCCTGTGAGGCCCTGCTTTGATGAACAGCATTGAACCGGATTTCGCCCTGGCGGCAGAGCTGTTTGAAAAACTGCGTCGCTCAAGCTTTGACGGCGTGGGCATAACCCGTGACTCATACGGCAAGGGCGAGCAGCGGGCGCACGACCTGCTGGCTCACACCGCCGAAACATTGGGTCTCAGCCTCTCGCGCGACGCGGCGCTGAACCTATATATGACCCTGCCGGGGCGCAATCCTCACGCACCGCCGGTTATCACCGGATCGCACCTCGACTCGGTCCCGCGCGGCGGAAATTTCGACGGTGCAGCCGGTGTCCTGGCCGGTATTGCGGTGCTTGCAGGTTGGGTGCGAGCCGGTTTTCAGCCCGACGTGAGCGTGACGGTGATGGCCATCCGCGCCGAAGAGAGCGCCTGGTTTCCCCTCTCCTATCTCGGCAGTAAAGCGGCATTTGGACTGATAAACGCCGGCAATCTCGAGACCCGACGCGCCGACAACGCCCGAACCCTGGCAGAACACCTTCAGGACTTGGGCGGCGACGGCCAACGCTTGCTGGTCAGTGAACCGAGGCTCAGCGCCGCCAACGTGAACAGCTTTATCGAACTACACATCGAACAGGGTCCGATTCTTGAGGATGCCGGTCAGCCGCTGGGAATTGTGACCGGCATTTGCGGTAGCCTGCGCTATCGTCAGGCCCGCGTTTATGGTCAGTATGCACACTCAGGAGCCACGCCGCGCCTACATCGTCACGATGCCGTCGTCGCAGTGGCCGAGCTGATAACCGGGTTGTATCAGGACTGGGCCATACTCGAGGAGCAAGGCCACCAGCTTACAGTCACCAGCGGCCAGTTATCAACGGACGCACAGCAGGCAGATTTCAGCAAGATAAGCGGCGATGTGAAGTTTTGCGTTGATTTTCGCTCAAGCAGTGTGGAAACGCTGGCACTCATCGACCAGCATCTTCACCAAAGGATAGCGCAGATAACGGCACGTCACGGCGTGAGCTTCGAATTGGGTGAGCAAACGCGCAGCGCACCGGCCAAGATGGACACCAAGCTGCAACGGCTGCTGCATAACGCGGCTCGCGCGCTGTCAATCCCGGCCATGACACTGCAAAGCGGAGCCGGGCACGACGCCGCACTGTTTTCGACCCAGGGCGTGCCGAGCGCGATGGTGTTTGTTCGCAACGCCAACGGGAGCCACAATCCCGACGAAAGCATGGCGCTCGACGACTTTGCCGCCGCCGTACGCGTGCTGGACGAAGCGTTACGCAACCGCAGCCTCACCGCCGTCGAAAGGTGAAGTGTTTACAGCTGGCTCAATCGACGCACAATGCTCTCACGCACGTTGTCGATGTGTCTGGCCGCCGCGGCCCTTGCGCCGTCGGCATCACCGCTGCGCAGGGCGGCGATAATCTCGAGATGCTCATGATGGCCGCTGACAAAGCGCTCGGGCACCTGACGCAGGTTAAACATCCGGGTTTTCAGGCGCAGGCTCTCAATGTACTGCGTCAGAAGCTGGTTGCCGCTGTAGTGCGCCAGCGCGTTATGCAGACGACTGTCAATCTCCCAGTCCTCCTGGGGGCTAGGCGTTTCGTCGGCCAACAGCTTGTTGATCCCCGCTTCAATGGCGTCGAGCTCGGACACCGGTACGCGCCCTGCCGCGAGACTGGCCGCCTCTGACTCCAGCGTGCGCCTGACGTGCAGCGTCTCTATTAGCTCACGAATTGAAAACTCTTTTACCACCGGCGTTCGTCCCCCGGCGCGAATAATAAAACCTTCGTTTTCCAGTCGGTTAAGCGCATCGCGCACCGGCGTGCGTGAAATATTCAGCAGTTCCGCCAATCGCCTTTCCTGCAGCACCGTATTTACCGGCAGCTCCCGGTTTATCAGCATATTCAGCAGCACTTCATAGGCCTTGGTGCTGAGATTCTGCTCGCGTTCACCAATCAAATCAGCAGGTCTTTTGATGGAATCCATGGTGTCATTTCACATTAACAAGACTGATAAAAAAGGCAGGCACGGAGGCCTGCCATGCTTTAACTCACGCTTCTGGCGTTACTGAGGCAGCGTGCGTACCGGGTCTTTCGGCGCCGGATCGAAGCCCACAATCGGGGTCACGAGTTTAGCATAGGTGCCATCGGCCTTCATATCCGCCAGCGCCTTGTTTACCGCAGCGACCAGGTTTGGTTTTCCTTTTTTGAAGGCGAAACCTTTCTGAATAACGCTCACATAGTCAGGCGTTTGCGTTAACGGCAGATGCATATCCTTGATCAGATAAGCGTTGCCGATCGAGTCGTTGATCACGCCATCGATATTGCCGTTCGCCAGATCCTGCACCGCCGCCGTCACGTCGATATAGTTCTTGAGCGTCGCGCCGTGGTCGATAGCCAACTGGGCATAAGTTGAAGAAACCTGCGCACCGATGCGTTTGCCTTTCAGGTCTTTGGCCGACTTGATGTCTGATTTTGGTGGAATAATGATGCGGCCACCGGACTCTATCCAACCGTCGGAGAAGACGATAGCCTTCTGACGTGCGGGTGTGATGTCCATCGCCGCACTGCTCATATCAAACTGATTGGCCTGCAGGCCGACCAGAATAGAGTCCCATTTGGTGATAACCGGCACGTATTCGAGATGCAAACGGCGCGCAACCTCTTTCATCACGCGGATCTCCAGACCGTCGAGCTGGCCGTTAGCGCTACGCATGCTGAACGGCGGATCCGTGCCTTCGGTTGCCACGCTCAGTTTGCCCGGAGTGAGCAGCTCAAGTTTCCCGTCAGCATCGGCTGCCGTAGCTAAGAAAGGCGTCGCCATGGCAGCAAGAACGGTGGCAATACTTAGAAAATGCTTAATTTTCATGATGTCACTCTCTGGTAATAGATGAAGGAATACCCTGTGTGTTGCAAAAATCGTCATGCTGTAACGCGCGCACTTATACCGCGCGTTCACTGGCCAGCAAGGCTAAAAGCTCGGCCATTACCGTTGCCCCGAGCAACGAGGTAATTTGGCCTGGCCCGTCATACATTGGGCTGATTTCGGTCACGTCACAGCCCACCATGTTGATGCCCTTCAGGGCACGCAGTAACAGCAGTGCCTCGCGAGCGCTCGGCCCCCCGGCCTCCGGCGTCTGCACACCCGGTGCGAAAGCAGGATCGACAAAGTCCATATCAAAGGTGATAAAGGTCGGGCGACCGGCTGTGCGCTCGGCGATGCGCTGCGCCATCTGTTTAATCCCTAATTCGAACATCTGGTCGGTGGTAAACACCTCGTAACCCAGGTCGAGCGACTGGGTAATGTCGGAGGTGCGGAACAGCGATCCACGAAGCCCAACCTGAATGGAATACGCAGGATCGACGATGTCCTCTTCCACCGCACGGCGAAACGGCGTGCCTGCGCTGTAGCGTTTATCGGCGAAATATTTGTCCCAGGTATCGCTGTGCGAATCGAACTGCACCAGGGCCAGCGGCCCATGGACTTTGGCGACGGCGCGCAGCTCGGCCAGGGTAATCGAGTGGTCACCGCCGATACCGCACGGCACGACCCCCGCGCTCGACAGGGCATACACCGCTTGCTCAATGCGCGCCAGGCACTCCTCCTCGTAGCCCGGCACCACCGGCGCATCGCCCGCATCGGCGCAGCGAAGGGTATCGAACACGTTGATATCATTACGATAAGGGTTGATCGGCCGCAGCATGGTAGACATCGCCCTGACCGCATTGGGCCCGAAACGCGCCCCGGTGCGAAACGGTGCGCCCGAGTCTGACGGCAGACCAATAATCGCCGCATCAAGCTGGCTCAAATCGGTCGCCATCGGCAGGCGCATAAAGGTCGGCACGCCGCAAAAGCGCGGAGTTTCCAGCGAGTCGGTGGGTAAAACACTCATAAATCACTCCGTATGAATTAGCTAAAACGGGCCTGGCGACGTTCAAGCCAGTCGGAAAGCTCGGTAAGCAGCGTGGTGAGCAGCAGGTAAATCAGCGCTGCTGCGATATAGAACTGGAACGGTCGAAAGGTGGCGGAAATAATGGTCTGTGCGTACAGCGTGATATCCACCACCGTGATGGTTGACAGCAGCGAGGTGTTCTTCAGCGTCGAAATCGCCTCGTTGGTCAGCGGAGGCAGCACGACGCGAAACACCTGCGGCAGGACAATGCGGCGCATGATTTCACCCTTGCTCATGCCGAGCGCCGAGGCGGACTCCATCTGGCTGCGCGGAATCGCCTTTAGGCCAGAGCGGATGATTTCGGCCACGTAGGCCCCGCTGTTCAATGCCAATGCCAGCACTCCGGCGACAAACGGCGACAGATGGATGCCAATTTGCGGGAAACCGAAATAGACCACAAACACCTGAATAAGCGCAGGCGTACCGCGAATAAACCAGATATAGAAACGCCCCATACCGCGAAACAGCCTCACTTTGGAGGTCTTGGCGCTCACGGCCATAAAGCCAAACACCCAGCTCAGAATGATGGTCGAAATGGTGATCAGCAGAACGGTCCACGATGCTTCGAGAAATCCCATGCCGTAGGTGTTGATGTCATCCCAAAGTTGGTTCATGGGTGATTCTCCTGCTTGCTTTTAAAATCATCATGCAAAATACGGCTGAGGAACTGGCGCAAACGCGGGCTCTCAGGATGGTGTAAAACCTTGCTCGGTGCGCCGTCTTCCGCCATTACCCCTTGATCGAAAAACACCACGCGGGAGGAGACGTCGCGGGCAAAGGCGATTTCGTGGGTCACCAGCAGCATGGTCATCCCTTCTTCGGCCAATGATGCCATCAGAGACAGCACCTCGCCCACCAGCTCGGGGTCGAGCGCCGAGGTGACTTCATCAAACAGCATCAGCTGCGGCTTCATTGCCAGCGCGCGGGCGATGGCCACACGCTGCTGCTGGCCGCCGGAGAGCTTCGCCGGATACTGATGACGCTTCTCATACAACCCGACGCGGCTGAGCAGACTTTCGGCCAGCTCGATAGCCTGTTTACGCGGCATTTTTTTTACCCGCAGCGGGGCTTCAATGACATTTTCGAGCACCGTCATGTGTGGCCACAGGTTGTAGCTCTGAAACACCATCCCGATGCGTGCGCGCAGCAGGCGCAGCTGCTCTTCGGTCGGCTGAGCGCGAGCACCGTCTCGAAAATCGAAGGCGAATTCGTCAAAGTTCATGAAGCCGCTCTGCGGCATTTCCATCACGTTGAGGCAACGCAAGAAGGTACTTTTACCCGAACCACTGGCACCGATAATCGACACCACTTCGCCCTTGTGAACGTCCAGCGCCACGTTTTTGAGCACGTGCAGGTCACCGTAGCTCTTGTTTAACTCTTTAATCGTCAATAAAGGGGCAGATGCTTCACTCATTTGGCCTCCTCCGGCACGCTTTTCGCATTGTCGTCAGAGACGTCGAGCCCAATATCGGCCGGCTGGCGCGATGCGCCGTTAATTGGCGTAATGTCCTGTGGGCACGCGGAGAGCACCACGTAGATATCGGCCTCGGCGCGCAGTTGCAGCACGTCACCGGCGACGGAGCGCGGCGGCACGCGGTCTAGTTCGCCCGCTTCGGTAATCGGCACGTTCATAAACAGGTTGAGCGAGGCTGGAGTAAAAGGCAGCGTGATGCCCTTCTCGCTCAGCGCCTCATGGAAATTATCGGTGCAGCTGCGGTGATACGTCTCACAACCCAACTCGCGATAAATTGCGGCATTACAGGGGCAGAGCAGTGTGTCGTGACGCCCCGGGGTGGTATCAGCGGTCAGGGTAAACATAGGACGACGATAGATGCTCACCACCGGCATGTTCAGCGCGTAAAACAGGTTGCTGTTAACCGAACGTGTATGTTCCATAGATGAATATTCAAAGGGGTCAGACTGCATCACAGCCCAAGTATCAACAACTTGATTTCCCTGGAGATTGGTAATGCTCAGCCGCTGACCTTTCTGTAAGGCTACAGCGGTCCCTCGCGTGGCATCCAATACAAAACTGGACAGAGATGAGTCGTTTTTGGCGGTCATACAATTCCTCTCGCTATAAAAAATGACTGCTGCTATTTTTGGTATTCCAAATTGGAATTCTTTTGGTATACACAAGAAATGCAATTAAAATGCCAAGCCGACTTATTCATCAAAAAAGAGTGAAATAATGAGCAGACGATTTTGCCTCATCCCCCAGCCGATCCATGAAAGCGGCGTCAGGCAACTCAGGGAAAACGGGATCGAACCTTTGGTAGGCGAAGCGGCCTGCGAGAGCGCACCGATCGAAGACGTGGTGGCGGCCATCTACCGCAGCGGTCAATTTTCACGCACCAGGATGGTGCAATTGCCTAATTTACGGGCAATCGCGGTCCACGGCGTCGGCATCGACGGTATCGATTTGCCAGGGGCCAATGAATTAGGCATTGCGGTATTTAATACGCCAGGGGCTAACAACCGTTCGGTCGCCGAGCACGCGATTGCGCTAATGTTTGCCTTGACCAAGCGGATCCCAGAGTCGGATCGTGCCGTCCGTGAAGGCAATTTTTCATTTAGATTTGAGGGCGGACTGCGTGAGTTGTTGGGTGCCAGGCTGGGCGTCATTGGCTTCGGCGCGATTGGTCAGTTGACGGCCAAACTGGCGCTTGGCATGGGCATGCAGGTACAGATATTATCCCGCCGCAGCGAGGAAGAGTTGGCAGCGCTGGGCCTGCAGAAGGCGCACAGCCTCGAGAGTCTGCTTGCCACAAGCGATGTGGTGTCTCTGCACGCTCCGTCGTTACCTGAAACCCAGCATATGATTGGCGCCGAACAGTTAAAGACAATGAAGCCGTCGGCCTTTCTGATTAACACCAGCCGCGGGGCGTTGGTCGATGAAGCCGCGCTCATTACCGCGTTGCAAACGGGACAAATCGCCGGGGCCGGTCTCGATGTCTTCGCGGTTGAACCCCTGCCCGCCTCCAGCCCGCTGACGCAGCTATCGAACGTGATTTTAACCCCGCACGCCGCCGCGTCGGCCGAACAGGCGTTGATGCGTATGGCGAGCGCGGCGGTCAGCGGCGTGCTCGATATTCTCGACGATCGCGCGCCAGCCTCATTAATTAACCCGCAAATCTGGGAGACGCGCCGCCGCTAAGAGCTTGCGTCAGGCAATCACTTTTGACATCGACGCCAGCGTCAGACCATTGCCTTCGAGCAGCGTTCGCAGCTGGCGTGCCATCTCGACCGCACCGGGCGTATCGCCATGTACGCAGATACTGTCGATACGCGTCGGCAATTTTTTGCCATCGAGCGTGATAATCGCCCGGCTCTCGAGCATTTGCATCACGCGGGTAGCGGCCTGCTGTGGGTCATGAATCACCGCCCCCGGCAGTTTGCGTGACACCAGCGCCCCCGTCTCGGTATAGGCGCGATCGGCGTAGATCTCGCGCACCAAACGCAGACCGATTTTCTCGGCGGCCTTCTCGGTTTCCATGCCTGGCATCACCACCATGATAAGCGAGGGATCGACGCTGTGAATCGCCTTCGCTACCGCCATAGCCAGCTGGGGATCTTCCGCCGCCATGTTGCCCATCGCGCCGTGGGTTTTCACGTGCTGGAGCGGATACCCCATACTCTCTGCCAACGCTTTCAGGGCACCAATCTGATAGACAATCTGTCGCTCAATCTGTGCCGGAGACTCACCGAGGATCTGACGGCGACCAAAGCCCTGAATATCCATAAAGCTTGGATGCGCGCCCGCGCCAACGCCGTTGGCTTTAGCAGCGCTCAGCGTCTTGAACATCACGTCAGGGTCTCCGGCGTGAAATCCACAGGCAATATTGGCGGAGGTCACTATCTCGAGCATCTCGTCGTCTTCGCCCATCTTCCAGGCACCGAAACTCTCGCCCATATCGCTGTTAAGGTCGATCAACATTTTTCACGTCTCCTGATGAATGCATCATTGGCACCGTTCTTGCGTCACCGTTCCTACGTTTAGTCAGCAAGGCGATGAGTTAGAAAATCTATGCAAGAGTACGGCCAGTTTTGAGCCGGTGTCTTGACAGTACTTTTTTGGTATGCCAAAAGTATTCCACAATAAAAATAATTTAAGAAGATTTTTGATCGGGGAAAAACAAGTGAATGAAACGCAGATCCCGTGGCGGATCCTACCGATCGCCGACCAGGCGGTGTACGTCGATTTTGGCGACGTCATTGATGAGAGCATTAATGCGCGCGTGACCGCCCTGGCGTCTCGCGTTCGACACGGCAATATCGTGGGCGTGACCTCGCTGGTACCGACCTATCGCGCGCTGACGGTCGGCTACGATTCGACCAAAACGCAGCAGACCAGACTGATAGCGACGTTGACCGAGCTACTGTCTCAGCCGGACGACGAAGCAGAGCCGGTAAGGCTGTGGACCATTCCGGTCAACTATGGCGGTGAACAGGGTATCGACCTGGCGTGGCTGGCGCAGTCGCATGGGCTGAGCCAGGAAGAGGTGATTGAACGCCACGTCGCGGTGTCATATCGCGTATACATGATGGGGTTTATGCCAGGATTCGCCTACCTCGGCGGCCTGGATCCTCTCCTGCATACCTCGCGCCGCGAGTCTCCGCGTTTAAAAGTTCCGGCGGGCAGTATCAGCATCGGCGGCATGCAGACGGCGGTAGGCTCGGTTGAGGCACCCAGCGGTTGGCATCTGATCGGCCGAACGCCGGTACGCAGCTTCGATCCTGAACGCGCCGAGCCTTTCCTGTTTCGAGCCGGTGACCGCATTCGCTTCGCTCCCATCTGCGTTGAGGAATACGTGCATCTCCTGGCACAGGCTGACTTTTTACCCGAGTGGAGGTGGCAATGATCAACGGCTTCGAGGTGTTATCTCCCGGTTTGTACACCACCCTGCAAGACCTGGGGCGTTTTGGTTTTGAGGACTGTGGCGTGCCGCCTTCGGGCGCGATGGACGAGATGAGCTTTGCCATCGCCAACGCGCTGGTCGGCAATGACCCGGCTACCGGCGCGCTGGAGTTTACGCTGACCGGTGCAACGCTGCGACTGACGGGCAGTCAGCCGTGTTCTTTTGCGGTCACCGGCGATGTGGCGATGACCCTCGACGGCGTGGCGGTCGCGCCCTATCGTCGCCTGACGCTCTTGCCCGGCAACCAGCTGCGCATTACCCGCACACTCAGCGGCGCACGCGGGTATCTCGCGGTGGCCGGTGGCTTCGACGTCAAGCCGGTTATGGGCAGCGTCTCGACCCTGATGCGCGCAGGGTTGGGCGGCTTCAACGGCCGACAGCTGCAAAAAGGCGATTGGCTACCGCTCGCCCCTGCCCCACACCGCACTATTCTCGATACGGGAGAACCGGAACAGCGGCTCATGCCGCAGCGCGAACGCCGTCCTATTCGCGTCATCGCCGGGCCTCAGGACGATCATTTTGACGCACAGGCGCTGCGTGAATTTTTGAGCAATGAGTATCGTGTCAGCGAGCAGAGCGATCGTATGGGTTATCGGCTTAGCGGTCCGCCGATTGCACACAGCAAAGGCTTCAATATTGTTTCCGACGCTATCTCACGCGGCAGCATTCAAATACCTGGTAACGGCCAGCCGATCGTCGCCATGAACGACAGGCAAACCACCGGCGGCTATCCGAAGATTGCCACCGTGGTGCGCGCCGATCTGGCACGCCTGGGTCAGGCTAAACCCGGTGATCGGCTCCGCTTTGAGACCGTCAGCGTCGATAAGGCTGAGTTACTGTGGGCCGGTCGCCAGGCATTGTTAGACGCATGGCTGAATAAGGTCAGGCGCGCCGCTCAGCCCGCCTAATGCTGCTTTTTATACAGTAATATCGCCAGCCATGGGCCGCCCAGCAGGGTAGCCATTAACCCGCTGCGCCAGCGGACCGCCGACTGTGCAATATTTGCGAGATGATGCTGATTTCTGTGCAGAATAACGCGAAGCTCGAGGGTCTAGCGTGAACACGATTGCTGAACAGCTGGGCTACCAGAGTCCAAGCGCATTTATTTCAACGTTTAAGAAGTCGTTGGGCGAAACGCCACAGAGATACTTGAGGAATTAAAGAGAGAGTCACAGGGTTTTACAGCAAGGATGTTGGGGAGCCTATAGAAATAAAACGCAGCTCCCCTGTTCTGGCCTTCCTCCTGCGGGCGGAGGAAGGAGAGTCGTATTACTTGGCGTCGGTGGCTTTGACTTCGCCCATCGCCTTCAGCGTTTTCGACATTTCACGACGTTCTTTAGACAGGTCAGCGTTTTTAATGATGTATTCATCGACACGATCTTCATAGTCGCTGCGCATGTTGGCGATGATGGCCTGCACGTCATCAATGCTCATTCCTTGCTTGATGTAGTCACTCAGGTTGTCGAGCAGCAGAACACGTTTCTGGTTATCGCGGATTTTCTTTTCGTTATCGACAATTTCACGCTGTAGTTTGTTTTTACGACGAAAAATACGCACAAACTCCAGTACGTCCTGGAAACTCGGCTTAGTAGTATTATCCATTTTCACACCTTCGATTAAGTTACACAGATTCATTTACTGACTGCCCGCAATCGCGAACAGCCTATCAGGATTCGGGCTGCGCAGCCACAACCGGCTCATTCTTATCCATCGCCATCGCCATCAAATCCCCCAGAGATTTAAGCTGATCGGTAACCTGCATGCTGAGCCAAACGTAGCCATAAATCTGCGCCTCTTGGTTCTTACCGCGGTTCATCGACTGCATCAGCTCCTGTAATTCCACCGCCGATTCGTTCAGCTGAATGCTGATTTTAAGCTCATCGCCAATCGAACCATTGCGCAACAGATAGCTCAGTTTTTCCAACGCATCCAGAATCGAGCGCTGGGTATGACGCAGCGTGCGAGCATTCAGCATAATAAAATGGCTTTCTCGCGAGCTCCAGTAGGCGTCGGCCAATAGCTCGAGGGTGCAGAGCAGATTGCGGCACAGCGTCTGGGTAGCATCAAAGACTTCACGCGGGATGTGCGACTCTTTGCTCGAGGCGGCGTGCAAGGCACGCATCTTGATCATCTGCGTCATCGCCTGCTTGAGCTTTTTCTGCAAACGCGGACGCTCGAGCATATTGGGCGACAGCCAGGCGCTGTGCAGCTTGTTCAGCGACATCAGATAGTCCGACATCTGCATCCGCCAATGGATAAAGGCCCGCTGCGGATAAATGCTCGAGAACAGCAGTGCCAACAATGAACCGATCAGTACGTCACCGCTTCGCCACAGCGCGGTTTCCATATCGCCCGGCCCTGCACCGATAATCACGGCGAGCGTCACGCCAAGCAAAAGACCGGCATAAGCGCGTTTACCCAGAGCCAGATAACCGCTGGCGAAGACCACCAGTCCACACCATGCCAGCATGACGGGCAGAGAATAGAGTTCGAGCCACAGCGCAATCATCCCGGCAATAGAACCGCCGATAGTGCCGATAATCCTTTCCGAAACGCGCTGAACGACGTTTCCCCAAAACGAAATTGGCCCCATGACCACCACCAGCGTAATTAACGGCCACGTCGCCTCAGGAAGATGGGTGAGTCGAACAAACATAAAGGTGAGAACAAACGCCAACCCCATCCGCAGACCGTGCGTGACGCGATAGTTGGTGTAAATGAGGTTATCAAGTGAAGAGATTTTCTTGTCTAGACGCACGACCGGTACCGCCTGGTTCAAGCCGGATAATAATATTGCGTCATTTTATCTGAGTTACCTCCGGCGATCACCCGGCTTTTATCAAGGAATCCTCTGCTTTTCTCAGGGAAATGCCGGGTTTTTAGATAAATTGTTCGCGATCGAGTTTCGTACCCGTTGCGAGGACGCCATGAGTGAACCCTCTAAGCAAATTCCTACAACCGGTTGAATAAGTAGATTTTTCGCAGAAGTGTTAGTTTTCTGTGATGCTGTTTGCAGTAACTTTATCTGTTTTGGTTATTATTAAGCTGTCATCTGTAACCACTGATCCTGTTCAGGTATCTGACTCCTCCTGAAAGGTTCGCATTTTGGCTATTCGGATCGTGTCGAGGTGTACTATGAAGTTTGACAACGAAGATGCTTTCAACCTGGCAACCAAGTTTATGGAACATCACGTCGAGAAAATGGGGGAAATTAACTATTTTGTTCGATTTCTTGAGGCCTATTTGAAATTCGACGAATGGCTAAAGGCCGAACACCCGATTGAAGCTGCCAGAAGCGCCAAGAAAACGTTGAAATTTACATCCTGACGACCAGGATTCGAGGCTAAATTAAACCCGCTAAGGCGGGTTTTATCGTTTTAAAACTTACTGCGCGGCCGAAGCAGGCTTGCAATCAGAATATACGTAGCCTTCTTTGGTATTTCGCATCACGTAGCTGTCGCTAAATTTGGCAAATACCATCCCATCAAGCGTTCTTGCAGAGAAAATCTGCCCGCCATCGGGCGTCTTAATTCCTTTCAGCATCGGGCTGGTCACCGACGCGCCATTGGGGCTAAAGGTGAAACTATTGCCGTTATCAATAACCTGAGCGTTGTTGGCAATATGCTCGGACTGTACATCTCCGCCTGCGGCTTCTGTGCTGTGAGTTTCAGTGCAAAGCAGAACCTGAGCAGCCGAAGCGGTGAACGGTGCCGAAAGTATGAGAACAATTGATAATATGGATTTTTTTAGCATACCACCCCCTTACGATTCATATGCTCAGAGAATAGCATCCGCGATGCATAACGGAAAAGCCCCAGGGAGAACATTAGATGAACAGCAAAGAACGCCTTACGGCCAGATACCGAGCTAAATGCGCGGCAGAAAATAAGTTTACACGATACATCGGCGCTAAATTAGCCGGCTGCAATGAACGCGTTTATAAGGCAACGCTTCCTTTATCTGTTCGCAGTGACTCACCTTCTGACTCACAGGAATTTTACTCTCGTCCGATTGGCATTTATCCCTCCAGAACATTAACCGCAAGGTAAATACACGCTGCAGGCGTACTGCAAATGAATGTATAAATTACTTATCGACCTGTTATTCACTCTCTGAAAGATAAACCTACGCGTAATAGAATTATTGAATCATTTATCTGGATCGGTAAAACCTTGAGACAAAAAGGAGATCCATGATAAAAACTTTAAATAAATTGAATATAATCGACACTGTTAATAACAAATAATAGAACCAAGGAATAATCCATGTTTATAAAGTTCACCGTAACCGTTGAAAATATTAACGGCCACGGATTAATGCAAATGTGAACACCCTGTGTGGTCATTATTAACACAGAACGCATAGTAAGACTCTCACAACCATCTGGCGAGGATTACACTATCATTCGCCTTACAGGCGGAACAAGATATGGCGTTATCCAGACCGAAGTGAAGTATTCACTTCACTCACCGTGTCCTCTTAATTACGCCACCTCGTTAAAAACATGAAAACAAGAGGTCGCCAATGGCGACCTTTTTTTATGTCTGCGGCAGCAAGGTTCATAAAATAGATAAGAAGAGAAGCGCATGAAAATAATGATTGAGGGTGATACCGAACACGCCCACCTTGTTGCCGCCAGCAAAGCAATTGATGAGCATAAAAAGAAATACGGGACTGGGAATAAATACCCTCCTTTTACCTACTGCGTCCGCTACCGCAAAAGGCTATTTCAGGTTGAGGTCACCAATAGCAATAAATATCACCTGGCCCACGTCATTACAGGCCACCGTGAGCTCACCAAAGTTCATTACGGAGAAAGAGATTAAAGCGCGGTTTCCTGCTGAATTTTCGCAGGTAAATGACTATATCCATAAGCTTCTCTTATGCTCAAAAAAACGTCAGGATTTCAGTCAAAAATAGCCTCTTAAAACATTAAGAAGTCAAGCGTATAAATCACAGAACATTAACAAAAGTGAAGTAAGCCTGAAGGATATAGGGTTTTATACTAGAGAATCATAAACATATGAGATGTGATGGGCTTGCAGGGATGGCGAAACTAACTTTATCATAAAAAATAAAAAAAATTTATATACGATACAAGTCAATGATTTAAATCAATTTTTAGTCATAATTTTACATTAAATTACAAGTGCCCCCCTTTACTAACAAAGATGAATGTGTGAAAAAAAACAACATATCAACTAGAATTCGTTTAACAAACCTTAAGCAACCGCCGCTCCAACCGCCGTAACAGTGTAACGAAAGTTAACTATCAAAATTTCGCCACTGACGCGCCTGGAGGCAACTTTCGGCATGTTGTTTGAATGTTAGACAATTAGGATCATGAGATAGGGTTAAACAGACGCTGTGCTGTGGCGTAAAGCTTGTGCATTTACGCTCATCGGGAAGGATGTATTTTATACAGCAGAACGCCTGCAAAGTTCTTTCACCAGTAATTAATTTGTTTTGCAGGAAAATAACTATCTTTCGACAAAATATTGCTTGACGAAAAAAAATTTAAAAAATTTTGAAGTCAGCGCTAACTGCTTATTTTAGAAATGCCTTATTCCATTCAGCAAAATGGAGATAAAGGGAAACAGGGAAATAGCTGTCCCTTAGGTGACAGGAAACGTCGTCAAAGTCTTTTCTTGAATCCTGGAATCAGTTGATAAGGATTGTTCACTATCCGGATCCAACAATATCCTTCTGAGTCTGTAGTTAATCGGATGTGTACTTAATTAAAGAAGTTATTGTTACCTGAAGTTACTGTCACTAGTTGTTACCCAAATAAGGAGTTAAAGATGAACATTAGCCAAGACTATAATGTTACCTTGAGAACATGGGAGCCTGAAGACGTTAAAGGCTATTCAGAAATGGCATCAAACCAAGAAGTCATGAAGTTTATCTCATCAGGAAAACCCCGTACCAAAGAGACTATCGAGCAAGAGATTGCGCGATTCCGTGCTTCTCAGGAACAGTATGGTTTTTCACGTTGGGCAGCGACCTTAGGCGAAGAACATCGCTTTATGGGCTTTGCAGGCTTCGAGAAAAAAGAGTACGGCATTAATTTTGGTATGCGTTACGACTCACAGTGGTGGGGAACGCCTTGGCCGTTTATTGCTGGTCATCTGGCTTTAAGCTATGCCTTTGATAAATTGGGTCTTGAAGAAGTTTATACCCTGACCAATATCAAGAACGTCAAAGCCATCAATATGAATATGAAATACCTTGGCCTTAAAACACTCGATGACGGAATTTTTGAGACTGAATTTGGTCCCCATCAACGCATTATCCTCACACAGAAACTCTTCCAGTCAGTGCGTGAAATGAACGAAGGAAAAATCATCAAATTAGTGGGATCCAAGCGTTATAGCGAAAACAGAATAAATTGAAGGCTTTCTTGTAATGAAAAATGATGATGTGATCCTTCTTTGCGACCACGCCGTGTTCCAGGGGGAAAAAAAGAACCCGATTTTATGGGCTCTTTGGTTCCCCTTGGGCATTTTGGTTGCGTTATGCAGGGTAACCCTGCTAGTGATTTACACAGTACTGATTCAAGCCTGTTCCGTTGAAACAAAGAAAAAAAGTTATATCAGACTACTTCGTTTAATAGGTATCAAAGTTACCTCGAACCTGGATTATGACACAGTTAAAAAACACACAAACGGTTGCGTGGTCGCGGCGAATCACATCAGTGTTTTCGACCACTTCCCCGCGCTGGCTATGCCTTTGAGCACGCTGATGGTCCATCATGTTGACAGCATTGCTGGCAAGGTAATGGGATTCTTGCTGTTTAAAGGCTCGGGTTCAGCATACTGGCAAGTTACCGATCTCAAACAAATGGTAAAGAAATTCCGAGAATGGAAAAAGTCGCCCGATGGCGTTGCGCTGTATGTAACCCCCGAAGCCACCATTAACAATAGGCGGGGGCTTTTTCGTTTTCGTCATGATTTCCTGGTAAGAGGTCGCCCGGTTGTTCCAATGGCGATGACTCTTCGACTGCCTTTTGGACTGTCGCCAAACCCGATAGACTCCTCGGGCATAGCAAAATTTCTTCGTTTATTGACCAGTCCGACGCTTCATTTCAATTTGGACTATCTTGACACGATACCGGCTTATGTTTCAGAAGCCGAATCGGGCACCCCCCAGGAATACGCCGACCGGATTCAACAAAGCATCGCCCAGCATTTAGGTATCCCCGCCACCCATGTTACTCGTGAAGAAAAACATCAATATCGCGCAGGGAGAAAAAAATAATGGATGTCATCTTCGATTTTGACTTCACGCTCATGCCTGAGGAAAGTACCGTCGAAGTGTTGAAGCTTGCCCTTGCAGCCGATGCACAGCGTGCAGCCCTGATGCAGAGACTTGCTGACATCGCACCTAGGGCCCTGGCAGGCAAAGCGAGTTTGGCGGAAAACCTCTTCATGCTACAAATGGCAAGGAGAATCAAAAGAAGCCACATCAAACAGTATGTTGAGAACAGCCGAGATCGTTTGCCGGCTGTTTTTCACGAATTGTTTAGCAAGCTCAAACAAGCGAATGCCACTATCCATATTATTTCAGGGGGTTATGAGGAATGGATTAAACCGCTGGCAACTGAATGGGGCATTGCGCCCGAGAATGTTGTCGGTAATCGATTCCTCTGGTGGCGTAATAGCGTCATTGGCCTGCGCCCTTCTCCGCTCTGGTCTTCAAAGAAAAGTAAGTCCTTCATCGTTGAAGAGTTACGTAAAAAGAAAATAATCACTAGCCCGGCAATGATTATTGGGGACGGGACTGCCGACAGAGATGTCTGGAGCCGAGGCGGAGTACGCTGGTGCGTTCTGGCTGAATACTATAACAATGCTAGCCTGAAAGATGGCGATAACTGTTTTAGGGCAGCCACACCGGAAGAAATGTGCCAAAGCGTTCTGGAAATTGTTCACACCAGTAAAATCCGCTCGGAGCCTGTTGCCGAACTAAACTGAGTTTTTCTCTGTTCTTTTTCCCAGGGCCGCAGCGCCCTTCGACTGACGCCAGCGAGGTAACTTCTGGCGTCAGTTCTGAATCAGGCCCCAAGCTTGCCGTTAAGCTTCCTTTCCCGCATTCAATACGCGCGGCAGGTTGAGTTCAATCCAATCACTCAGGTGAATGACCTGCTCGTAGACTTCCAGCCCAAGCGGGGTTAACCGGTACTCGGTGTGCGGGGGCATCACGGGCAGCATGGTGCGATGAATGAAGCCGTCCTTTTCAAAAGTCTGTAACGTTTGCGAAAGCATTTTTTCGCTAATACCGCTGATTTTCTTTCTAAGTTCACTAAAGCGCAGCGTCTCTCTATCAAGAGCAATAAGCACCAGGATCCCCCATCGGCTGGCAATATGCTGGAGTATTTCGCGAGAAGGACAATTTAAATCAAGTAGCTCACCTTTCCTAAATGGATGATTCAAAACACCCTTTTCGCTCATCGCCATTTTCCTCTCAATAAAATCAATACTAACCAAATGGTAAGTACTTACCTTTATATAGTGTATATTCTATAGTGCTCTCCGTACAGAGTTTCGATGGCTATACTTTTATATACGCCTGCTGTTCGGCAGGCTATCTTCGGAAAATGGAGAACATTATGATTGCAGTTACGGGTGCAACAGGTCAGTTAGGTCGTCTGGTAGTCGAAGAATTACTGAAAAATACGCCTGCGAATGAAATCGTTGCGGCAGTGCGCAACCCCGCGAAAGCCGAAGATCTCAACGCGTTGGGCGTGGATGTTCGCCAGGCTGACTACAGCAAGCCTGAAACATTAAAAACCGCTTTTAGCGGCGTCGATAAACTGCTGCTGATTTCGTCAAGCGAGGTGGGCCAACGTACCGCACAGCATCAGGCCGTCATCGATGCCGCCAAACAGGCCGGCGTTAAACTCATCGCTTATACCAGCCTGCTCAATCTTGACTCGTCTCCGTTATTGCTTGCCAAAGAACATCGCGATACCGAAGCCGCATTGAAGTCGTCTGGCGTACCTTACGTGCTGCTGCGTAACGGCTGGTATACAGAAAACTATGCCGCAAGCATTGCACCCTCACTGGCCCATAATGCCTTTATCGGCTCTGCCAGCGACGGACGTATTTCTTCCGCTCCACGTGCCGATTACGCGCGTGCGGCGGCAAAAGTACTACTTTCTGAGGCGCAGGAAGGAAAAATCTACGAACTGGCCGGCGATCAAAGTTATACGCTGGCGGAATTTGCCGCTGAAATCGCTCGCCAGTCTGGCAAAGAAGTGAATTACGTCAATCTGCCGCAGGCGGACTTTGCCGCTGCACTGAAAGGAGCAGGTTTACCAGAGGGTCTGGCTGATGTTCTCGCGGACTCAGACATTGGGGCAAGTCAAGGTGCACTGTATAATGACAGCCAGACTCTGAGCCGTTTACTGGGCCATGCGACGGGCGCTTACCAGGACGTGATTGCCAAATCACTCAACGCGCTTTAAGGCGCGTAGGTCGCGAAGAGCTAGGGAACCACCATTCCTATTTCACGCCTTGCGTGTCGAGAGAAGAATGCTGGTTTCCGTATTATAAAAATCCCTTCAATTCGCCGAATACGCCCGAGAATTTGATCGAAAATTTCCAAATTATCTGCCCCTAATTCCACCAGCAAGTCCCATTTTCCATTGGTGGTATGCAGAGTATGCACCGCCGGTTCTCCCCTCAACTGCTGAATAATCACCGACGCTTTCGCTCCCTCAACCGCCACGTTCATGCAGACGAATACGGTATTGATGGTAAGGCATGCTGCGTTTATGAGTAATCAGGAGACACAGGCAAGCAACGCCTTTCAGAAACGGCTGACCGGTATCAGAGACGTGCAGATTCAGGCGCAGATTGCCTTCGACAGCTATGTCAGGGCATTGAGAAGCGTCGATATCGATGTGCATATCGTTGATGACGTCGCCGAGCACGGCACACCGGACTCGCTCTTTCCAAATAACTGGATTGCCACGTTGGAAGATGGAACGCTTTATCCCTTTCCAATGGAGGCTTCCAATCGCCGCCGTGAGCGTCGACAGGAGATTATCAACCGGCTAGTCACTGATTTTGTGGTGAACAACCGCGTTTACCTCTCTGCTCACGAGCTTAAGGGGCACTCCCTTGAGGGCACAGGGTCGGCAGTCGTCTTGCGATTGTCTGTCTCGATGCCCTGCCTTCACTGGTTGAGCGCCAGCGGCGGCGCGCGTTGCATGCTGTGCGAAGTGTTTCTGAAAAGGTGTGTGGCTATGGCTGATTAGCCGACGCCGATGTTTGCTGGTTAACCCAAGTTGTTTGCGGATAGTTCATTCGAGCATCTTTTACCCTGGGATGTGACGTTAGTAACCCAATGTCCATGCAGAAAACGGGGGCATATTAAATGCCCCCGTCTGGGGTGTTACGCCGTCGAACACCCTAATTTATTAAGCTGGATAGCCTCTCTGCCGTTTAACCGGACAGCGATATTGGCAGCAGTCTGTTAAGGTTATTGTTTCTGCCACAGAGAAGCCAGGCCTGGCATATGCGGTGCCCAATGGCTTGCTGACAGGTGACCTTGCAAACAACGATAAACGGCACCGTTATCAGTCACCATATCCCCCGGTTTGTACTGCTTATTTGACACCCAGCTGTCACCACCAACGTCGGGTACTGATTTAGCTTTTACTACGACAGAGACATCAGCATGGCTCTGCAACTGTCCATCACTTACCTTCAGGGTAAAGACTAAGGTTTCATCTTTTTGCACATCAGGCGTCGTAAAGGTTGTTTTCACGCTGTTAGGATGGCTTAAGGTGACTTTTTTGCCTGATTTCTGCGCCCAGCTATAGGTCAGAGTATCGTTATCAGGATCGTGTGAAGCGGAGCCATTGAGCGTAACCTTCTGGTTGCTCTCTACTGTTTGCGCCGAGCCTGCATCCGCTACCGGTGCATTGTTGCCAGCCTGCTCTGCCTGATGTTTGATGATGATATCAAACGGCGTTGAATTGCGTTCTCCATCGTTAACCGTCAGTTGGAAATGCAGCGTTTCTGTCTTGCCTGGAGCAGGAAGAGAGAAAAAGGCCTTGTCATGCTGGGAGGTTAGTTTGACTTTTGAACCGCTAATTTGCTTCCAGTGGAAAGTTAATGGCTGTTGTTCTGGATCTGATGAAGCTGAACCGTCTAGCTCTACGTGACTAGCTGCGCCAACAATCACTTGCGGGAAGCTTACCTTTGCCACAGGAGCCTGATTAACGTCGCCAGGTGACGCATTTTCAGCGGCGTCTTTCATCTCTAATACATAATCAACCTGCTTATCGGCTTGCATATTCAACGTTGGTGAAGCACCGAGCGCCCATACGAAGAATCCGCCAAAATTATTTTCCGCCTGCCAGCCAGCACGATAAATATTATTTGCACGAGGTTCAACAAAGCGTCCATTAGGACCCCACTGATCGTTAATAGTATTACCTAGAATAATTTTCGATTTATCACCCAGCACTTTACTATAATTTTCCATGGCGACTTTATATTTAAAATCAGGGCCTGCATCATAGGTCATTACGTTAAAGAAATCGAAAAGACTTTTACCTTCTTTAAGGAGAGTTAATACTTCACCCGAGTGATCGGTTTTGCCGTTATAGGAACATTCTGCAGTGAGATTATCAAGACAACTGACCGGATCGGCACCCACGTGATAAGTCGTCAGACTTAGCAACTTACCGCTGTTTGCCCCTAACAACGCACGTACGCGTGTTGCCAGTTTCAACAGATTATGATTTTCTTCTTCTGTCAGACGAGCCTGTTTTTCATAATCAAAATCTACACCATCCAGGCGGATTGTTCCAACCTGCTGATATTGACCATTTTTTTTGTAAACTGGAAAATCCTTTTTCAGGAGTTTCACCAGACCTTGCGCGATCTTTTCGCGGCTGTTCTCATTGTGAAGATCTGCCCACAGACCTTCGCCTTTTTCACCCCCAAAGGCCAGCATGAGTTTTAAATTTGGATTATCAAATTTAGCCTGGGTCCAGTTGAGATATTCCATCGGTTTCCAATAGGTATCGCTTCCGGAATTAAACATGTTGTCAGAACCTGAGATATTACCTTGGGCATCCCAGGAACCAAAAGCGAGCAGAAGGGTATCTACTTCACTCTTTTTAATCAGCTCCGGCGTCATATTAGCGGCGCCCCATGAAGTCAGGTAGCTTATAGTACGCTGGTTATCGGCAGCATGCGAAGAAGCGGCAAATAATGAAGCACTGATAATAAGGGATAGTGTTAATTTTTTCATCGTCGGTTATTTTCCTAAAATTATTGACCGGCGAACAATAGCAAACAAATCCTAGAGAACTTTGGCGTTCTAACTAAGAACTTTCGCTTATAGGGGGGATATTTAAATAAGATTAATAATCTCTTGGCGGTAGTTCGTTTGACCGGCGATTGCCTACGGCAGGGGAAAGAAATTGGAGTCGCGATGAAAATGCACCAGGGTCCTGGCGGGTTAACGCTGCGTAATGGGGGAAGAGGCTCTGCCCTGCTGTGCAGGGCAGAATTCAACAAGCGTCGATTACTCTTTTAAGTGCTTTGGCACTGGCGGCGTACCGTGGGTATGGAAGGTTTCGATGGTCTTGAGCCCCCATGCCTGCCCTTTCTTACGCTCGGCTTCTGTCCATACCACGGTTTGCCAATCGGGTGCCAGAATCAGGCGAGCGCCTGAGTTTGCCAGCTCCACGCGGTTGCCCGCGGGCTCCCAGACATAAAGGAAGAACGTGCCCTGAATTGCATGCTTATGTGGGCCGGTCTCAATGTGTACGCCATTTTCTAAAAAGATATCGGCAGCACGAAGAATGTCTTCACGGGTGTCTGTCGCGTAGGTGACGTGATGAAGACGAGCATTGCCGCCACCATGCTCTTCGGTACAGGCCAAATCGTAGGTTTTATTATTGATGGTAAACCAGCAGCCGCCGATGCGGCCGTTGTCCAGCTGAATCATCTCGGTTACTCGCGAGCCGAGGCAAAGCTCCATAAAGTTTTTGAATTCGCTTACGTCTGCCGCCAGCAGATTAAGGTGATCTAAACGGCGAGGAGAGGCTCCACGTCCATGATAGCGCTGCGCCAGGTTTTTAAGCGCCGGGCGTTCACTCCCCTCGGCCACATAGCGCACGGTGTCATAGTAAATCTCGAATACGTGGCCGAAAGGGTCCGCAAAGCGGAAGGCCCGACCGTGCCCCTGGTCGTCGTCCACCCATCCAATCACTTCATATTTGCTGGCTTCGACAGCTGCAACACGGCGCATCAACGCCGCTTCCGAGGAGGCACGATATGCGATATGTCCAACGCCGGTGGTGTGGTGGCGCGTGAGTTTCAAGGAATGGAATTCGTAGTCATCCCAGGCTCGCAACCATGCATGATTCTCATCCTGAGCCGAAACGGTAAGGCCATATACATTGACGAAGAAATCGAGGCTCTCTTCAAATTTGTCCGTGTACATTTCAACGTGGGCCAGATGTGCAATGTCATAGCAGGGTTCTGGAAGTTGCTGCGCCATAATAATCTTCCTATTGTGTAGGCATACAGAGTGTCACACTAGGTTAACCGGCGATTGTAAGGCGGGTCTGTTGGCTTAAGTTTATAGAGGTATGACTTCCATTTATACTGTGACTGCGATAACAAACTGATTCATCGAGGTATAGCACATCTCAAGCCCCGTCCCTATAAGCAATAAATTATTTACTGTTCCGACCCCCGTAGCGGCTGAAGGCGTTCAATGAGTAGGAAAACCTCCAGCTTATGGTCGACTTCGGTGCCAGGGGACTTATTCTGCCACTTGAAGTCCCCTGTTAAGCAGGCTAGCCTGCTTATATCAAAGGTAAGAAATCTCTCTATGACAGGTGATATCGGCAATGGCATTGATCCCAAGAAATTACGCACGGATGGAAAGCGGCTACCGTGAGAAAGCATTAAAACTCTATCCGTGGGTGTGTGGACGCTGCTCGCGAGAGTTTGTGTATTCAAACCTGCGTGAATTAACGGTTCACCACATCGATCACGATCATACCAATAACCCGGAGGATGGCAGCAACTGGGAATTATTGTGTCTGTATTGTCACGATCACGAACACTCGAAGTACACCGAAGCTGACCAGTATGGTACAAACGTCGTTGCGGGAGAGGACGCGCAAAAAGATGTTGCCGCGGCAACCTATAATCCCTTTGCCGATTTAAAATCGATGTTGAATAAAAAGTAGTACATCCAGCCAGTTAGCCGCTCTTGACCCCATGGGTTCCACGTGGATCCCGTGGGAGAGACCCTCCTGTAACAACGTCAGTCCTGCCTTTACAGCAGATCATGAACATGCCTCATGTTTCAATGAAATTAAATCACTTTTCCTCAATCAACGACTCTGGCATAAAATACACATTATTATTGGCTGTAGACAATAGCTAGTCCACTGAATAAGAAAGCCATAAAACAAAAAATTGGAAATCCTGAAAAAGCAAGACGTAAATTCAGGTTTCATATCAGAAATTAGGATACCAGATCACGATGAATAACGATTTTACATTTACGATTAAGAGCATTTCTTTCGATGAGAATTATAACCCATCTGAAAATACGCGTCTCACGACCAACTTTGCTAATTTAGCCAGAGGGGAGAAACGTCAAGAGAATCTGCGTAACGCCTTAACGATGATTGATAATCGTTTCAATTCCCTGGCGCATGAAAATAACCCTAATGGCGATCGTTATTCTGTCGAACTTGAAATTATTTCCGTTGAGCTGAATATTGATATTGAAGGCAAAAGGAAGACTTTCCCAGCTATCGAAATATTGAAAACGAATATTGTTGATAAAAAAACGCATCAACGTACCGAAGGGATTGTAGGGAATAATTTCTCCTCTTATGTGCGAGATTATGATTTTAGTGTATTACTCTCTGAGCATAACAAGAATCAGTCGACGTTTAACATTCCAGAGAACTTTGGCGACCTGCACGGAAATATATTTAAATGTTTCGTCAATTCAGAGGCTTACAAAAAGCACTTTAGTAAGCAACCGGTTATATGCCTGAGTGTTTCAAGTAAAAACACCTATCATCAGACTGACTATCAGCACCCTGTATTGGGCGTTGAATATCAGCAAAATGAACTGTCCTTGACTGACCAATATTTCAATAAAATGGGGTTGCAGGCGCGCTATTTTATGCCTTCCAATAGCGTAGCACCTTTAGCGTTTTATTTTTCTGGTGATCTCATTAGTGATTACACCGATCTTGAACTTCTCGGTACTATCAGTACGATGGAAACTTTCCAAAGGATTTACCGACCTGAGATCTATAATGCCAATTCCCCGGCAGGAAAAGAATACCAGCCAAATTTGAATAACCAGGATCATACATTAACTGAAATTGTTTATGATCGAGAAGAACGTAGCCGCTTAGCCATTGAGCAGGGAAAGTTTACTGAAGAATACTTCATCAAACCGTACCAAACTATTCTTGAACAATGGTCTGCTCATTACGCTCTTTGATTAACTAAAAACACAAGGTCATTTATTATGAAAATTTTGTTACCTACTTCGACTGCGGGCAGTTTGCCTAAACCTTCATGGCTTGCACAGCCTGAGACACTTTGGTCACCTTGGAAATTGCAAGATGAAGAACTAATTGATGGCAAACAGGATGCGCTGCGTTTGTGCCTACAGGATCAGCTCCAGGCAGGTATTGATATCGTCAGCGATGGCGAGCAAACGCGTCAACATTTTGTGACTACATTTATTGAGCACCTCAGCGGCGTTGATTTTGAGAAACGTGAGACGGTAAGAATTCGTAATCGTTACGATGCGAGTGTCCCGACGGTCGTGGGTGCAGTGAGCCGCCAAAAGCCCGTTTTTGTGGAAGATGCCAAGTTTTTACGTCAGCAAACCAAGCAACCGATTAAATGGGCTCTGCCAGGTCCAATGACCATGATCGACACCCTGTATGATAGCCACTACAAAAGTCGCGAAAAACTGGCCTGGGAATTCGCCAAGATCCTTAATCAAGAAGCCAAAGAACTCGAGGCTGCCGGTGTTGATATCATCCAATTTGATGAGCCAGCGTTTAATGTGTTCTTTGACGAGGTGAATGATTGGGGCATTGCCGCGTTAGAACGAGCAGTTGAAGGTCTTAAATGCGAAACCGCTGTGCATATTTGCTATGGCTACGGCATCAAGGCCAATACCGATTGGAAAAAGACACTGGGGACAGAATGGAGACAGTACGAAGAAATCTTCCCTAAACTGCAAAAATCTAGCATCGATATCATTTCACTAGAGTGTCAAAACTCTCGCGTGCCAATGGATCTGATTGAGCTGATTCGAGGCAAAAAAGTTATGGTTGGGGCTATCGATGTGGCAACCCATAACATTGAGACACCAGAAGAAGTCGCCGATACTCTGCGCAAAGCGCTACAGTTTGTTGATGCAGACAAGCTCTACCCTAGCACCAACTGTGGCATGACCCCGTTACCGCGTCGAGTCGCAAGAGGCAAGCTGAATGCGTTAAGTTTAGGCGCACATATTGTTCGAAAAGAACTTTCGAACAAATAAGCTTGCCAAAAAGTAGCTCATTTTAAAAAAGCTCAGTCCGGTTGGCGCGATGTGATTAATCGCACCGTATCCAAAATCCTTCACCGGACTGAGCGTTTACGCTTCACTCGCTGTCAATCTTGATAACGATTTTACCTAATGCACCACGTGAAAGCGGTTTAAACGCCTCAACCGTCTCGCTGAAGCTGAAAACCTGTTAAATGACCGGCTTAATATAGCCGGTATCCCCGAACTCTCCCCTGCTCCCTTTTTGGTTCAACACTGGATTTAATCGAAATTTTAGGTAATCTAACGAACTCATGTACTAGTTAGATGGATTAAAAATGAATTTTTCGTCAATAGATGACGTTAGAAATCGCATCGATCAAATTGATAGTGAATTGGTTAAATTGATCGCCCAACGCAGCGAGTGCGTCAAAGCCGCTGCCGCTTTTAAAACCGACCACGCGTCCGTTCGTGCTCCTGACCGGGTCCAGCAGGTTATCGATAAAGTGCGTAAACAGGCCACCGAAGCAGGGCTTCCCGAAGTCATTATCGAGAAGGTCTATCGCACCATGGTAGGCGCGTTTATCGATTATGAACTCGAGCAACATGACACATTGCAACAGAAAAAAGCCTGACATCGTTCGTCGATATTCTATCGAGCCGGTGTCAGGAACCTGGATATCGGCTAAAAATAGCAGTGCTATGGACATCGCAGCGAAAACGAAATTAGAAGGCCAACCCGCCCAGAGGTGGTATCCTTACCTCCAGACCGTCACTCTCAGCCCAGCCTGTTTTCTCTGATTATTGATCACAATGGCTGAGAAATACGCCAACCAGGTGATTTTTTAACGGCATGTTTTACAAGACAATTAAATTCAGATTAAGGCCTTAACCCGCAATGCGAGACAAAAGCGTTCAGCCCACTTTCTACTTTCACGACTATGAGACTTTCGGCACCCACCCGGCGCTGGACCGCCCTGCGCAGTTCGCTGGCATACGTACTGACGCTGATTTCAATATTATCGAAGAACCTCTGGTTATCTACTGTCGCCCTTCTGACGACTATCTGCCGCAGCCTGAAGCGGTGATGATCACCGGCATTACCCCGCAGCTCGCGCAGGCCAAAGGGCTGAACGAGGCCGATTTTACCGCGCAGATCCATCAGGCCTTCAGCGTGCCCGGCACCTGCATCGTGGGTTATAACAATATTCGCTTTGATGATGAAGTCAGCCGTAATATTTTTTACCGTAACTTCTACGATCCTTACGCCTATAGCTGGCAAAATGGAAATTCTCGCTGGGATCTTCTCGACGTAATGCGCGCCTGCTATGCGCTGCGTCCCGACGGCATTAACTGGCCGGAGAACGAGGAAGGGTTCCCAAGCTTCCGCCTTGAGCATCTCACCCGCGCCAACGGCGTTGAGCACGAGAACGCCCACGACGCGATGTCTGACGTCTACGCCACCATTGCCATGGCGCGTCTGGTGAAACAGGCTCAGCCGCGACTGTTCGACTACCTGCTTGAACATCGCAATAAACACAAAATCAACGCGTTAATCGATATTCCGACCATGACGCCACTGGTCCACGTCTCCGGTATGTTTGGTGCTGCACGCGGTAATACCAGCTGGGTTGCGCCGCTGGCGTGGCATCCGGAAAATAAAAATGCGGTGATTGTCTGTGATTTGGCGGGGGATATGACGCCTCTGCTCGAACTGGACTCTGACCAGATGCGCGAACGTCTGTATAGCCGTCGCGGTGACCTGCTGCCGGGTCAGTCTCCGCTGCCTATTAAGCTGCTGCACACCAATAAATGCCCGATTCTGGCCCCTGCCAAGACCTTGTTGCCCGAAAACGCCGAGCGTTTGGATATTGACCGGGACCGCTGTCTGCAAAACTTGCAGCTGCTGCGCCAGAACAGTCAAGTACGTGAAAAAGTGGTGGCGCTGTACGCCGAAGCTGAGCCATTTACTCCTTCACAGGATGTCGATGCACGGCTCTATGACGGCTTCTTTGGTGATGCCGATCGCGCAACGATGCGCATAATCCAGCAGACCGCAGCGGAAAACCTGCCTGCGCTTGACCTTAAGTTCCAGGACTCCCGTCTCGAAAAGCTGTTGTTCCGTTTCCGGGCGCGCAACTATCCACACACGCTGAATGACGACGAGCAGCGTCGTTGGCTTACCCATCGTCAGGAGGCGCTGAGCGCCGAGCGCGTTCAGGATTATATCCTCCAGCTCGAGTCACTGTATAACCTGCATGAAGAAGATGCGGAGAAAACCGCCCTGCTCAAACAGCTGTTCGACTACGGTAAAAAACTGGTCGGCTAACGCGCTTACCAACGCAAAAAGGGACTCAATCGAGTCCCTTTTTCTTTACGCATAAACCGCTAAACAGATTAGATTACTTCAACTTCTTCGCTCATCTGCGGCGGTGGCTGACGGAAGCGGCGAGTGATAAAGGCCAAATAAGACAGGCCAATCGCGCCCCATACCAGACCCAGCGTCATTGAGCTGGCTTCCAGGTTCAACCACAGCGCACCCACGGTCAGCGCACCAATCACCGGCAGAATCAGATAGTGAATGTGGTCACGCAGCGTGCGGTTACGTTTTTCACGAATGTAGAACTGGGAAATTACCGACAGGTTAACGAAGGTAAAGGCCACCAGCGCACCAAAGTTAATCAGCGCGGTGGCGGTCACCAGATCAAAGCTAATCGCCGACATCGCCACCAGGCCAACCAACACCACGTTAAACGCCGGGGTACGCCACGTAGGGTGAACGAAACCGAAGATTTTCTCTGGGAATACGCCGTCACGGCCCATCACGTACAGCAGACGCGAAACACCGGCATGCGCCGCCATGCCTGATGCCAGTACGGTCACGCAGGAGAAGCACAGGATAACGAACTGGAATACCTTACCGCCAACAAACAGCATGATCTCCGGCTGAGACGCGTCCGGATCGTGGAAGCGAGAGATATCCGGGAAATACAGCTGCAGGAAGTAAGACACCACCACGAAGATAATGCCGCCGATAAGCGCGGTCAAAAAGATCGCGCGTGGGATAACTTTAGCCGCGTTTGGCGTTTCTTCAGACAGTGAACTGATGCCGTCGAAGCCCAGGAACGAGAAGCACAGAATCGTCGCCCCGGTAATCATCGGCACGGTATGCGCATTCTCGGACCAGAACGGTTTGCTGCTCACCAGCGTGCCAGTGCCTTGACCATGGAACACGCCATAAATCAGCAAGCCAACGATAAGCGCCATGATAGCCACCTGAACCACCACCACGATGCTGTTCATATTGGCAACCAGCTTAATGCCGCGCAGGTTAAAGGCCGTCATCAGGCCTACCAGCGCCACAACCCAGATCCACGAAGGGAAGCCCGGGAAAATCGCCTCAAGATAGATTTTGGCCAACAGGATGTTGATCATCGGCATGAACAGGTAATCCAGCAGCGACGACCAGCCCACCATGAAGCCCACGTGCGGGCTAATCGCCTTCTGCGCATAGGTGTAGGCAGAGCCCGCTGACGGGAAACGCTGAACCAGCTTGCCGTAGCTCACGGCGGTAAAAAGCACGGCAACGAGCGCGAACAGGTACGCGGTCGCGACGTGACCGTCGGTCATGCTGGTAACAATGCCGAAGGTGTCGAAAATGGTCATCGGCTGCAGATAGGCCAGGCCCATCATCACGACCTGCATTAAGGTCAGGGTACGACGAAGCTTCACGCGAGGTGCAGCAGCAACAGTAGCGGTGTGATTATGCGACATGGTTCAGCCTCCCCTTACCTGCAACATTCTGGCGTGCTACGGCCTGATTCAGCAAGGTACTGGGGATACTGCTCGATGATAAAAATGGGGGATTCATCCTCACGTTGCTGACGCATGGCGAGAAGGCGGCGTGCTGTTGTGCACGGTGGAAAGCAACACCGGAAGGAACCGGTACAGGTTTGAAAAATTGCCCCATCTTACATTTCCTCATAGTGCCGACCGTTTATTAATTGGGGGTCGCGCACGAAATCTGGTTATCTATCCGGATCTGGGTCCGGCCTCTGTTGGATTAGTGTAAAAAACCATGCAAAAAAAATAACCGGCGCGTTTAGGCGTCGGTTATTTTGCATGGCCGCTATTTTGCACCAAGACTCGGCCTTATTTCAAGATATTGCGGGCTTAACTCGACAATTTATTTTCTTAATTTCCCGACTGACCCAACGGACAGTAAGGTAAAAATGAACATCATGTCGACGAAAAGCTGAGGCAATCATCTAATAAATCAGGCATTTTTTAGCATCCAATCAATTTCTGTTTCTGTTACACGGCGTTCAAACTGAAGTAATTCATCAGATTTGCAGCGGTGATAAACATGGCTGAATCGCTCGCCCAAATAACGTTTGAGTTCGGTTTGTTGGTCAAATTCTTGCAGCGCGTCACTTTGGCGGATAGGCAACGGGAACCCTTCCTGCTCCAGACCGTTGCCGGTCACCGGCTCAGGCAGCGGCAAAATGTTGTCTAATCCGTACAGAACACCGGCCAGCACCGTGGCGACCACCAGATACGGGTTGGCGTCAGCGCCTGCTACGCGATACTCCACGCGGTGATTTTTGGCATCGCTGCACGGCACTCGTAGCGCAACGGTACGATTATTGTGGCCCCACGAGGCTTGGGTAGGTACATACATACCGGGCTGGAAGCGGCGGAAGGCGTTGATATTGGGAGCCAATACCGCCATCGAAGCGGGCATCATGGCAATCATTCCTGCCAGCGCTCGTTTCATCAGCGCCGAGTCCTTACCCTCTTCTTCGTTGGAGAACAGGTTTTTGCCGTTGTCGTCCAGAATACTGAGGTGAATATGCATGCCGCTACCGGCGTACTCGTCATAAGGTTTGGCCATAAAGGTGGCGTCCATCTCGTGATTTTCGGCCACCAGGCGCACCAGTCTTTTCAGCGCCAGCGCGTGATCGCAGGCGCTAAGAATATTTTCTGTATGATGCAGATTGACCTCAAATTGACCCGGGGAGGACTCTGCCACGGCGCCATCGGCCGGGAGCCCCTGAATGTGCGCCAGCCGGTCAATGTCGCTCAAGACTGCAGCGAAATGGTCAAGATTATCCAAAGAATAAACCTGATTCTGTATGTTGCGGTCCTGCGTTCCGGGGGTGCAGGGTGGCTGCAATGCGCCCTCTGCATCGCGCTGCCTGTCGAGCAGATAGAACTCCAACTCTACCGCTACCACCGGGAACAGGCCCCGTTGGCGCAATGTTTGCCAGATATGGTTCAACACATTGCGGGGTTCAACGTCAAAGGGAGTGCCATCTTCGTCAAGCATGGTCAACAGCAACTGCCCGATATGTTCGGGGTCGGAGGCGGAAGGTGTCAGCGTGCCGGGGATAGGCAGGCAGATGCGGTCGGGTTCACCCAGCTCTTGGCCGAGACCCGCTTCTTCCACTACGTTTCCTAAAATGTCCATCGCGAAGACGGAAGCCGGGAAATAACAGCCTTTTTCGATTTTTCGAAGCGCAGAGAGAGGGATGCGTTTACCGCGAAAAGTACCATTTAAATCAGTGAGGAGAACATCAACGTGCTGAGTTAGTGGGTGACGCTCCAGGTACTGAGACACTTCATCCTGGAACGCGCTGCTTCGCTTCTCTTCGCCTTGAATCGCGAAGTCTTCAACTTCGATGTTTTGAGTAATCAGGTCAATTGCTTGCATAGGATTTCCGCCGTTTGCATGTGACTGGCGTCTAACACATTACCCTCATGGTAATGTACGCCAACGTTAATTCGCTCTGTTCAATTGCTGTATTCCCGCGATTAAAGGTGCCAAAGAGAAGATAAAAAATCCGTTTAAACCGATCTTAATAATGTAAATGCACTATAAATATAGACTATGTAGGCGACCTTAAGATTGCCGACTTAAAAACCTTAACCTCTGCATACAGCCCTTGCAACTGCAACATCCTATTAACACTTCCGTTTGATCATGCTTCTTCAGGCTGCTAAGTTTTAAAATAAACGGATAAAAAAAAGTCACTTTTGTTGGGCGAAAGCGGAACAATAGGAAGGCTATCAGCATTTTAATCAACTCACAGGGGCGGTAAAATGGACAATATTTCTTTCACTTTAGAAAGCAAAGAAGCGCTGAGCACGTCTGAGGCGGCCTATCGTCCGGTTATCGGCGTCGTAATGTGTGAAAACACTATCGATGAAAACCCGGCGCTGACGGTCCATGAGAAATATCTCGACGCAATCTTTAATGCCGACGGATTCCCTATCGCTCTTCCCCACGAACTGGCCTCGCGTGAAGGCGCCCTCGAAAGTATTCTTTCGCGCGTTGACGGTATTTTTCTTACCGGCAGCCCGAGCAATATTGAACCTCATCTTTATGGGGAAGAAGGCGTCGAGGCGCTGGCTGACCCCGGACGCGACAAGCTGAGCATCGCGCTGATAAAAGCCACGCTGGAGAAAAAAATCCCTCTTTTCGCCGCCTGTCGCGGCATGCAGGAGCTGGTGGTTGCCACAGGTGGCACGTTGTACCGTAAAGTTCACGAACAGCCGGGCTATATGGATCACCGCGAAGACACTCATCTTCCTCACGACAACCAGTATGATCTGGTGCACCCGGTTGAAATCAAACCCGGTGGCCTGCTTTCGGAGCTTTTGCCTGATTATCAACGTTTCGAGGTTAACTCGCTGCACGGTCAGGGGGCAAAACGCTTGGGCGCAAGCCTTACCATTGAGGCCGTGGCGCCGGACAATCTGGTTGAGGCGGTCAGCGTGCGCCACCACCCCTTTGCGCTCGGTGTGCAGTGGCACCCGGAGTGGCATAGCCTGACGGATCCGGTATCCAAAAAGCTTTTTGAAGCCTTTATTGCGGCATGTCGGGAGAGGCATGAGCTTTTGAAAATTTAGAATTTTCATAATTACAGGGCGGCTGCCCTTGACCTGACTTAAGGTTTTTTAGGTCAAGGGCAGCCGCTTTATAAGCGAAGCGTCTGCTATTGATCCCAAAGAACTTATTTGCAATTAAAAGCCTCTTAAAAGCCCTACCTTATAATGATTCCTCCCACCTTATATCCTTAAGTTCGTTGCTTAAATCCCTGTCTGTGATACAAATTTCTGCTTAATTTTTTTTAGTGACGGTTTCACCGGCTAACTATTTTCACCGCTATCAATTCTAATAAGGGTTTCTCACCGTGAGTTCGCCACCGCTTTCTTCACGCCTGGAGATGCGTAATATCTCAATTTCATTTGGCGGCTTTTCTGCGCTGCATCAGGTGGACTTCACGCTCGAAGGGGGCGCGGTGCATGCGCTGGTGGGCGCCAACGGTGCTGGCAAATCTACCCTGATGGCCGTACTTTCAGGGGCTTACAGTCACTACAGCGGCCAGATAATCATTGACGGAAAACCGGTCACGATTTCGCAGCCGCATCACGCGCGTGAACAAGGGATTCATCTGGTGCAGCAGGAGGTCGACATTGCGCTGATCCCCACGCTCAACGTGGCGGAAAACATCATGCTCGACGAGCTTTCAGAAGCCGGGCATCTGCATCACTGGTCGAAAATTTACCAAAGTGCGCAAGAGCTTACTCAGCAGCTGGGTCTCAAGATTAACCTTCGTGAGCGCATCGAAAACTGCACGCTGGCCGAGAAACAGCTGATTTTACTGGCGCGCGCGCTGTCGCATCAATGCCGTTTTCTGATCCTCGATGAACCGACCGCCCCGCTCGACCACGCCGAGAGCGAGCGCCTGTTTGCACTGGTGCGTCGCCTGCGTGACGAAGGAATGGCGGTGGTGTTTATCTCCCATCGCATTCATGAACTGCGGGATATCTGCGACCGCATGACCGTGCTGCGCGACGGGCGTCTGGTGAGCGATGACAGCATGCGGGGCCTCACCAATGAGCACATCATCGAAAAGATGATTGGTCACCAGATTAACGATATCTACCCCGCTCGCCGCCCCGCGCACGGCGGTGAAACGCTGCTTAAAATCAAAGGACTGCACGATAAACACAAGCTGCGCGACATCAGCCTCACGCTGCATCGCGGCGAAATCCTCGGTATAGCCGGTCTGGCGGGGGCCGGTAAAACCGAACTCTGTAAGGCGCTGTTCGGAGCGTCACCAAGCCGGGTTGACCACGGCGAGCTCTACGGCAAGGCGTGGAAACCGAGCGAACCGTATCTGTCGGTGGAGCAAGGCATCGCGCTGGTGCCGGAGGAGCGCCGTAAAGAAGGCGTCTTTATCGATGAAGATATCCCCATGAACCTCAGCGTTGCCGCCGACAACAGCTTCTCGACGCTGGGCATATTCAACCGCGCGGCCTCACTGAGCTGGGCCAAAGAGATAATCACCCGTCTGGGGATCCGCGCCTCAGGACCGTTGCAGAAGCTGGCTCGCCTCTCGGGGGGGAATCAGCAGAAGGTCGCAATCGGTAAATGGCTGCGCAGCGAGAGCCAGATCCTTATCTTCGATGAACCGACCAAAGGCGTCGACATTCGCGCCAAGCAGGACGTCTTCAGGCTGATTGATGGACTGGCACAACAGGGAAAAGGCATCATTTATGCTTCGGGCGAGTTCGCCGAACTGGTCGGACTGTGTGACCGAATTTTAGTACTTTGGGATGGTCGCATCGTCGCCGAGCTTAACGCCGCCGACGTCGACGAACAGACCCTTTTAGATTATTCAACCGGAGGAACCCCCGCGTGAGCAACGAACACCCCTTGAACGCGCCGCAACCCTGGCGTCATCATATTTTCGAATTTCTTTATAAGTGGGGAATGTTGCTCACCGTGGTGGCGCTGATCGCACTGTTTGGTCTTTCTTCCAGCAACTTCCTCGAGATGTCGAACATCATCAACATCATGCGATCCATCGCAATAGTGACGGTGATCGCCATCGGCGTATCGCTGTCGCTGTCAGTGGGCGGCTTCGACCTTTCGGTCGGATCGACCGCGTCGCTGGCCAACGCGCTGGTGATCTCGATGTTCGTCTGGCACGGCTTCGGCACCGTTGAGGCGATCGCCATTACGCTGTCGCTGTGCCTGCTGGTAGGGCTGTTCAACGCCTTCCTGATTGTTATCCTCAAAATCCCTGACATGCTGGCCACGCTCGCCAGTCTGTTCGTGATTCAGGGTGCGGCGATGACCTACAGCTTCGGCGGGTCAATCACCGAAAACATGCTGATGCCGAGCGGCGACATGGCCGAAGGCACGGTGCCGGCGGTCTTCAGCCTGCTAGGTCAGGTGCCGGTTATTGTCATCGTGATGCTGGTGGTGACCGTCGCCGTTCAGCTGTTTATGTCGCTGACCAAGCACGGCCGACGTATGTACGCCATCGGCGGCAACCCGCTGGCCGCACGTCTGGCCGGGATCCGCACCGCTCGCTATCGCGTGATTGCCTATCTAATGTCGTCCGTGCTGGCCGGGGCCGGGGGGATTTTGCTCGCTTCGCGCATCGGCTCATCACAGGTTAACGCCGGTGGCGGCTATCTGATGGACGCAGTCGCGGCAGCCTATATCGGCTTCTCGTTGGCCGGTTCAGGCAAGCCAAATGCTCTGGGTACCCTGCTCGGCGCGGTTATCCTCGGCGTGCTGCAAAACGGACTGGTGATGCTCTCGGTGCCTTACTACGCGATGGATATCATTAAGGGACTGGTGCTGGCGATTGCGCTCGCGCTGACCTATATTCAGAAAAGATAGTCAATAAAAAGGCTCCTCACGGCGAGGAGCCTTTTGCAATCAGATAGTTGGCGTAGCCACCAGACCGTCGATCAGAATTTGCGGCGTACCCTGCGAGCAGCGTTCGATACGCCCTCTCACGCCATAGACCTTCGCCAGACTCTCGGCGGTAATCACCTCTTCGGGCTTGCCGTCGGCAATCAGTTGACCGTCTTTGAGCATCAGTACGTTGTCGCCGTGACGCAGCGCGATGTTGATATCATGCACCACAACCACGGTAATAATGTTTCTTTTACGCGTCTCGCGGCGCACCAGGTCCATCACGTGGAACTGGTAATTCAAATCCAACGCGCTCAGGGGTTCATCGAGCAACAGCAGCGAAGGTTGACGAATCAGCGACTGCGCCAGCCCCACCAGCTGCTTTTGACCGCCGGAAAGCTGATCCAGATATCTCAGCGCCAGATGTTCAATACCCAGCAGTTTCAGCAACTCCATCACCTGCGAGGTGGTCTGCGCCTGATGTGCAAAGCCACCCGATGCGCGTTGAGCCACAATGATCGACTCTAAAACGTGCAGATGCACACCCGCCGGCAGCGACTGAGGCAGATACACCACCTGCTCGGCGCGCTTGGCAAACGGCATTTTCATCAGGTCGTGACCGTCGAGAATCATCTCACCCTGCGCACGGTTCAGACCGGCGAGCGAGCGCAGCAGCGTGGATTTACCGCTGCCGTTGGGGCCAAGCAGCACGGTGATTTGTCCACGCGGAAGCTTGGGCACGTTGAGACTGCTTATCACCGCGCGTTTAGGGTAACCGGCGGTAAAGTTACGGATTTGCAGGCCCTGCGCGGCATCTTGACCTTTGCGAGGTTGCAGAGAAATCACATTGTCATCTATTGCAAGGCTCATACCGTCCCTCTATGGCGCAGAATAATGCTCAGGAAGAAAGGTACACCGACCAGCGAGGTCACAATCCCCACCGGAATAATCACGCCCGGCACCAGATTTTTAGAGGCGACAGAGGCCAGAGACAGTACCAGTGCGCCAATCAGCGCGCTGGCAGGCAGATAAAAACGATGGTCTTCGCCGAACATCATGCGCGCAATGTGTGGCGCGACCAGGCCGATAAAGCCGATAGGCCCGACGAACGCCACCGCCAGCGCAGAGAGAATGCTGATGCGCAGCAGCGTGCCGAGACGCAGACGACGCACGTCAATACCGAAGCTTACGGCGCGGTCTTCACCCAGACGCAGCGCGGTCAGTTTCCAGGAACTTTTCATCGACAGCGGCAGCAGAATCACGAAAGCCCCCGCCATGACCGCCAGTTTTATCCAAGTCGCGCGCGCCAGACTGCCCATGGTCCAGAACACCAATCCCTGCAAGGTATCTTCGGAGGCGATAAACTGCATCAGCGAGACCAGTGCGTTAAAGGTAAACACCAGCGCGATACCAAACAGCACCACGCCTGAGCTGGCAACCTGCGTCCAGCGGGTGATACCGTCAAGCATCAGCGCGGCGAGCAGCGCAAAGATAAAGGCGTTGGCCGAGATAAACCACTGGTCGGGAATACCAGGAATACCGATATTCAGGACGATAGCCAGCGCAGCCCCGAAGGCCGCGGCGGAAGAGACGCCCAGAGTGAAGGGGCTTGCCAGCGGGTTATTGAGGATAGTCTGCATCTCTGCGCCCGCCAGGCCCAAAGACATGCCGACCACCACCGCCATCAAGGCGTAAGGCATGCGAATATCCCAGACGATAACGCGAGTCCCCGCGTCTGCCGCCTGAGCATGGAAAATAGTTTGCCACAGCGTATCGAGCGACAGCCCTGCTGGCCCCATCACAAAGTCGAGCACCAGTGAGGCGAAGATAGCGATCACCAGAACCAACATCAGGGAAAGACGACGACGTAGAATGGTTTTGTAGCGTCCCATCACGCTGCCGTCTAACGTTGGCTCGTCACGGTGGCTGGCTACATTGAGGAGAGGATCGGTTGAAGCACTCATGTTTACACTCATTCTCGCTTGGCACTGCGTGGCTAAAAGGGCTAGATAACGCAGGTACAATAGGTAACAGTAATATAAACGATAACTATTATCAATCCAGTATAAAGCGGCCGATGCGCTGTAGCTTAACAAAAAACGGTAAAATTAGCGGCTTAGGGGTAACAAAGCGTAACCCGAAATGACTCCCCTCTCCCGCGCGTTTGGCGAAAGAGGAGAGAGACAGAGGCCGGTGGACAAATCAGCCTCTGTTAAAACGACTATTTAATCTCGGTCTCAGGGAATTCCATGTCCTGATACTTGATGAACTTAGTGCCCCTGGTCAGCTTGTAACCAAACCAAATCACCAGGAACAGCGGGATTCCGATATAGGTCGCCGCAACGCCGTACCAGTCAATTTTAGCCTGCAAGAACGCCTGATAGTTCTGACCTAGCGTGATGATAAGACACAGCACGAAGGCAAAAATCGGTCCCAGCGGGAACAGGCCTGACCGGTAAGGCAGCGCATTGAGGTCACGCCCCTGTGCCACATAGCCGCGACGGAAACGATAATGGCTGATGGCGATACCTAGCCAGGCGATAAAACCGGTCATGCCCGAGGTGTTCAGCAGCCACATATAGACCGACTGATTGCCGTACATCGAACTCAGGAAGCACAGCGCCGCCACCACGGTGGTGGCATACAGTGCGTTGCGCGGCACGCCGCCCTTCGACAGCTTGGCGAACATGCGCGGTGCCTTGCCTTCGGTCGCCAGGTTGTAGAGCATACGGGTTGACGCGTACATGCCCGAGTTACCTGCGGACAGCACCGCCGTCAGGATAACCGCGTTCATCACCGCCGCCGCAGACAGCAGACCGGCATTGCGGAACACCAGCGTAAACGGACTCACGCCGATATCCTTCACGTCGTTACGCAGCAGGCTCGGATCGGTGTAAGGAATGATCAGGCTGATAACCAGAATTGCCAGCACATAGAACAGCAGGATACGCCAGAATACCTGACGCACCGCACGTGGGATGTTCTTGCCCGGATCTTCAGACTCACCTGCTGCCACGCCGATGAGTTCGGTTCCCTGGAAAGAGAAGCCCGCTATCATCGCCACGCCAATCATCGAGGCAAAGCCACCGGCAAACGGCGCATCGCCGATAGTCCAGTTATGCCAGCCCGCGTGCTCGCCACCTTTCATAATACCGAAGATCATCATCACGCCAACGGCGATAAAGACGATAACGGTCAGCACTTTAATCAGGGAGAACCAGTATTCGGCCTCACCAAAACCGCGCACCGAAATATAGTTGAGCAGGAAGATCACGCCGAGGAACAGCGCACTCCAGATCCAACCTGGGGTATGAGGGAACCAATAGTTCATCACCAGCTGTGACGCGACCAGTTCAACGGCAATGGTCACCGCCCAGTTGTACCAGTAGTTCCAGCCGAGTGCGAAACCAAAGCCTTCTTCGACGTATTTTGCGCCGTAAGTAGAGAATGAGCCTGCCACCGGCATAAAGGCCGCCAGTTCACCGAGGCTGGTCATGATGAAGTACACCATCAGACCAATTAACATGTAGGAGAGCAGCGCCCCGCCGGGACCTGCCTGAGAAACCGTTGCACCCGAAGCCACGAATAGCCCCGTACCGATGGAGCCACCAATGGCTATCATGGTGAGGTGACGGGCTTTTAGCTCTCTACGCAGAGTGGGAGCCACCTGCTGATTTTTTGTATGCTGTTGAGCCATCTTTGCCCTATTTCTGCTCGTCATGAGTAATTTTAGGCGCGGATTGTAGCAAAAACTCTCGAGCGAGATAGCAGGAACACCCCATCATAAGAAGGCTTCATAATCGGCCGCCGATTATTAGCAAGACCGTGTTATACCAATTCTTTGCAATAGGTGAGGAAACGCGACAAGGCGTTAGAGATGTGTTTTTGTCGATGGTGAATAAGATAAAGCTTACGCACCAACGGCGGGAGAGGCAGCCTGATTTCGACCAGCGAGCCGCTGCTCAGCTGTTCAGAAATGACGCGGCGCGACAGACAACTAATGCCTATCCCGTGACGTACGGCGTGCTTGATGGCTTCGGAATTACCCAGCTCCATGACCAGATTGAAATCCGGCAGCTGCGACAACAGCAGGTGATCCAATACTTCACGCGTGCCTGACCCACGTTCACGCAGGATCCACGGCGCGGCAGCAAGCATCTCCAGCGTCACGTTTTTACCGGCCAGTGGATTATCCGGCGCGCCGAAGACCACCAGCTCGTCGTCGAGCCAGGACTGAGTAATCAGTTCCGGCATGCGGCACGGACCTTCAATAAGCCCGAGATCAACGCGAAAATCGGCTACCGCATTGATGACGTCGTCTGTATTACCGACGTTTAATTCAAGGGGAGTTTCAGGGAAGTCCAGCCGATAACCGGCAATCATGGCAGGCAACATATAGTTGCCGATGGTGCTGCTGGCACCAATTTTGAGGGAACCGCTGTCGTGACTGAATAAACGTTCGATTTCACTGGCCTGCTCGAGCAGCGCCAACGCTTTCGGATACAGCAAACGTCCGTGCTCGTTGATAACCAAACGCTTACCCACGCGGTCAAAAAGCTTCACTCCCAACTGCCCTTCTATGTCCGCCAGCGCCGCACTGACCGCCGATTGTGATAAAGACAGAACAACAGAGGCCTGGGTGGTTGAGCCACTCTTAAGCACCTCGGAGAAAACTTCCAGTTGACGCAGTGTAATATGCATAGAGTCTCGTTATCTATTATCCGGCCTGCCCGCTGCCCGATAATTTGATTGATTCAAAAGTAAAAAGTGCTCAGCGTCGCATCTGCACCCCTTGGCCGAATCCGCTCCTCCCAATAAAGAGTATAGCTCCATCCGCACCGCCGTGTGCGACAGACCATTGTTATCATTCTATACCAGTTTTTCAGGTTGGTTATAGGATTATAATCAATTTCATATTTATGCCTGCACTGGATAAGCTTATGCCCAGGTCATCTATGCAGGATAAAATTATGAGCCACGTCTTACCCGAACATCATCGCCAACACCAGGCGCACGGCAATGCACAGCACAAATTCATGCTGCCTTATCCTTTTGGACGCGTTTTACCGGGTTTAGTTCTAACCGCAGCGATTACCGCCCTCGCATTGTGGTTAAGCCATTTTGATTTGCTCAACTCGCTCGGCCTCAGTGCCCTGACGTTGGCCATCGTTATTGGTATGTTGATAGGCAATACCGTTTATCCACTCGCCCGCCCACGCTGCGCCGAAGGCGTCAATCTGGCGAAGCAAAAGCTCCTGCGGCTCGGGATAATCCTCTATGGATTTAAACTCACCTTTACCCAAATTGCCGACGTCGGCGCGTCCGGTGTCGTTATTGATTTGCTGACCCTCTCCAGCACCTTTTTACTCGCCTGCTGGCTGGGAAAACGGGTTTTTGGCCTGGACAACGACACCGCGATGCTGATTGGCGCGGGCAGCAGCATCTGCGGCGCAGCGGCGGTGATGGCAACGGAGCCAGTGCTGAAGGCCGATGCGGACAAAGTGACAGTGGCGGTAGCGACGGTGGTGATTTTTGGCACCGCGGCAATTTTCCTCTACCCGTGGCTGTGGCAGCTCAACCTGCACTATCACTGGCTGGAGATAACCGCAAGCCGCTTCGGCATCTATACCGGCTCAACTATCCATGAAGTTGCGCAAGTAGTCGCAGCAGGTCACGGGGTTTCCCCCGACGCAGAAAACGCGGCAGTAATCGCCAAAATGCTCCGTGTCATGATGCTCGCGCCTTTCCTGCTGCTCGTCAGCCTGTGGAAGAGTCGTCGCCAGCCGCAAACGGCCGCGGCTACCGAGGGGAAAAGTCTGTGGTCCGCCATCACACTACCGTGGTTTGCGCTGTGGTTTATTGGCGTGGCAGCCTTCAACACTTTCGGCCTGCTGCCGCAGAGCTGGGTGCATTTTCTGCTGACGCTGGACACGATTCTGCTGGCAATGGCGATGGCAGCGCTGGGGTTAACGACTCATTTCAGCGCGCTGCGTCAGGCCGGAGTCAAACCCCTAATGATGGCGGCTGTGCTGTTTATTTGGCTAATCGTTGGCGGGGCAGGCATCAACCTGTTGGTACAACACCTGCTCTAATGAATAAAAAGCGGGCATTTTCGCAAGACTTTTAACATTTATTGCCTGCCCCCCTGTGCATAAAGCGGTTATCATTCAGAACAACAGGACATAACTAAACAGGGGGTAACATGAAATTTGTAGGGGCACACGTTAGTGCAGCAGGCGGAGTCGATCAGGCAGTCTTGCGGGCACATGAGCTGGAAGCGACTGCATTTGCGCTGTTTACCAAAAATCAACGGCAATGGCGCGCGGCTCCCCTGGCTGAAGATGTTATTGAACGCTTTAAGGCAGCCTGCCAAAAGTACAATTACAGCAGCAACCAAATTCTCCCGCACGACAGCTATCTGATTAACCTGGGCCATCCGGTGACGGAAGCGCTCGAGAAATCCCGCGAAGCCTTCATCGATGAACTCCAGCGTTGCGAACAGCTGGGACTGTCATTGCTGAACTTCCATCCTGGCAGCCATCTGATGCAGATTGATGAAGACAAGTGCCTTGCCACCATCGCCGAGTCTATCAATATTGCTTTGGACAAAACCGAAGGCGTGACGGCAGTTATCGAAAACACCGCCGGTCAGGGCAGCAACCTCGGCTTCCGTTTCGAGCATCTGGCGAAAATTATTGCCGGCGTTGAAGACAAAAGCCGCGTTGGGGTATGCATCGACACCTGCCACGCTTTTGCTGCCGGTTATGACCTGCGCACCCGCGAGGCCTGCGAGCATACCTTTAAAAACTTCGCCGACGTGGTCGGGTTCAAATACCTGCGCGGCATGCACCTGAACGACGCCAAAAGCGAGTTCAACAGCCGGGTTGACCGCCACCACAGCCTCGGCGAAGGCAATATCGGCAAGACCGCCTTCAGCTATATCATGCGTGACTCGCGTTTCGACAACATTCCAATGATCCTCGAAACCGTCGACCCGGAAATTTGGGCCACCGAAATTGCCTGGCTCAAAGCAGAACAGACAGCCGAAGACGACGAAGCCGCCGCCTAATTCTTCTGCCGATCTTCGGCAAGTTTTTCGGCCAGCCTGCGCGTCAACTCGGCCGCAGGCAGTGCTCGGCAAAGTAGCGCACCCTGTCGGGCCCAACGGGGCCCAGTTGGGCAAGTAGCCGTATACGCCCTTCTCTTTTGCCGCCGAGTGCAGAAAAAAAGTCTTCAGGTTTAATGTCGTCCTTTCGATATAATCAGCGTCACGACACGCCCTGTCTCAGGATACGACGATTGGCTCGAAGAAGGGTTGCCAATATCCCCCCCACGGCAATCAGCACAATAAAACCACCTACCGCGGCCATCGAGTTGAAACCAAACTGTTTGTAGAGCAACAACCCCGATATACCGCCAATAAGAAAAGACATTATAGTCACCGCATGGGTAATAAACTGGCTGCGCTGTGCCTTGATTTGTTTCGAAGGGTCGCGGCGCATCAGCGTAGCTATTACCGCGCCCAGGGCGATGCCGGCATCGGTCAGGGTTCCGGTAATATGCGTCGAACGCACGCGCCCGTTGGAGAGCTGGGTTGAGGTGGAATTATGGATCCCCATCAGGAAGCTCAGAAAAACGATAATTTCGTGATTGTTCTTCGACGAGAAAAATAATATTTCAAACAACGAGGTCAAAATTAACATAACGCCCTCGATTAGAAGAATTATGCTGAATATTGTGCGGATATTGTTCTTTATTCCGCCGATCGCAATCAGCCGAGAAAGCATTGCGCCAATCACGAAGGCGCCAATAATAGCCGACAGAAACAGTACGTCGCTTAAATCAGTATTCGATACTTCTGAAGAAAGTTGAGAGGTATTTCCAGACATATGCGAGGGAAAAAAACCGAATGCGCCCAATGCCATGGCATTGAGAATACCGGCCGTCGTTGCCAGCAAAAGAGCCAGATGACGGTCTTCGGTGTGCGTCCTGCCACCCTTTCGTTTTATCAACATATTCAACATGATGGCAACCTCGTTTAACTGTTATTTAATCAGTATATATAACCAAATACCTCAAATAGCCTATTTATTAAAAGTATTGTAAATATTTGTCTTTATTACGGCGAAGCAAAATTCACCTCATGACAAAAACAGCAATAGGACGATTATTATCGTTAAGGGGAAAAATATTAAGTTATAAAATTTCAATAACTAGGAGGATATTTATCCATAAATAGATGACATCATCCTGCTACTCATAAAAATAGCGGCAAAAAAAAGCGCTGCCCGAGAGCAGCGCTTATCATTATAAACGTTTGAAAGCTTAGCTGTTTGCAACGACTTTCGCGGCAATCGCAGCATCAGAACGTTTAAGGATGGCGTAGGCCACACCCGCCAGCACGGTACCGGCCAGAATGGCCACCAGGTACAGCAGAACCGGTGTGATAGCGCCAGGGATGAGCAGCACGAACAGACCACCGTGCGGTGCCATCAATTTTGCACCGAAGGCCATCGACAGTGCCCCCGTCAGCGCTCCCCCAGCGATACAGCAAGGCAGAACGCGCATCGGGTCACGAGCAGCGAAAGGAATTGCCCCTTCAGAGATGAAGCACAGGCCCAGCACCAGCGCCGCCTTACCGCCCTCGCGCTCACCCTGTTCGAACTTATGACGCGCCAGCAAGGTCGCCAGACCCATCGCCAGCGGTGGCACCATACCTGCCGCCATAATGGCCGCCATTGGGGCATAGACCGAGGAACTCAGCAGAGCGACACCAAACGCATAGGCCGCTTTGTTAACTGGCCCACCCATGTCGGTACACATCATCGCGCCGAGGATTGCGCCCAACAGGACCGCATTGGCGGTGCCCAGAGACTGCAACCATGCAGTCAGACCCGCCATGATTTTCGCGACCGGCGTACCCACCACGTAGATCATGATTAGACCGGTTATCAGGCTCGCCACCAGCGGAATGATCAGTATCGGCTTAAGCGCTTCCATACTCTGCGGCAGACGCAGCTTGTTGCTGATAAATTTCGCCACATAACCCGCGAGGAAACCGGCAATGATACCGCCGATGAACCCTGCACCCGTGCTCACCGCCAACATACCGCCGATAAGACCCGGAGTCAGACCCGGACGGTCAGCAATCGAGAAAGCGATAAAACCTGCCAGAACCGGCACCATCAGCGCGAAGGCCGATGCACCACCAATCTGCATGAGCGCAGCGGCCAGCGTGCCTTTAACTTCAAAGGCCTTGATACCAAAGATGAATGACAGAGCGATACACAGCCCTCCCGCCACCACCATCGGCAGCATGTAGGACACACCGGTCAACAAGTGACGATACGGACCGCTGCCAGTCTCTTTTTTCTTGCCGGAAGACGCCTGCCCCTGCTTCTTAGGCTCAAACAGCTCGGCTTCGACCAGTGCCTTGTCTAATTCCTGCTTGGTCTTTTTCAGCGCCAGGCCGGTCGAGGTACGGTACATCTGCTTACCGGCGAACTTCTCGAGGTCAACCTCGATGTCGGCGGCAACGATAACCAAGTCTGCGGCGGCAACTTCTTCAGGGGTGATGGCATTACCGGCACCGACGGAGCCGCGCGTTTCAACCTTCACCCACCAGCCACGTTTTTTCGCTTCACTTTCAATGGCTTCGGCCGCCATAAAGGTGTGCGCCACGCCGGTCGGGCAAGCGGTCACCGCGACGATACGTTTAGGACCGGCAGCAGCAGGTGCCGCAGAGGCCGCGGTTTGCACCGGCGCATGATAGGCTTTAGCTTCGGTGGAAGCGCGCTGCACGAAGGCATCCGGCTCACGCACCGCATCGGCCAGCGATCCCAGATACAGATTCTTACCGTTCAGTCCGGCTTCTGCTGGCACGGCATCGCCCACGGCGAGAACCCATTCGGCTTCAGCGGCGCGAGTGACAAGCTGATGCCCTGACTTTTGCACGGCGGCAGCAAGCATATTTTTTGCAATCTGCGCACTTGCCTGTCCAATCTCTTTGTCTACTATCAGCAGCGTTTTCATTCTTTCTCTCCTGCTGTCAATTAAAAGGTTTCAGATCAACACGTGCCATCATCGCCGCCAACTGTGGACGGGAGCTGACACCAACATTGCTTTGGCTAACGGCCAACGCCGCGACGGCAGTAGCCAGACGCAGGGTATGTTCGCTGGACTCACGCATCAGTAGGCCGTAAATCAGTCCACCGACCATTGAGTCACCGGCCCCTACGGTACTAACGACTTCGCAGGAAGGCGGTTTGGCAATCCATGCACCCGAGGCGTTGACCCACAGCGCGCCTTCTGCGCCAAGGGAGATAACAACGTGAGCGATACCCTGATCGCGCAGCGCGTGAGCGGCTTCGACCACGTCGCTTAAGTCGTTGAGCTTGCGGCCAGCCCAGATTTCTAGCTCGCGGCGGTTAGGCTTAACCAGCCAAGGGGCCGCCTTCAGTCCGGCGACCAGCGCTTCACGACTGCTGTCGAAAATAATGCACGGGCACTGGGTGCGCAGACGAGCCATCCAGTCGGTGAACGCCTGCGGGTCGACACCCGCAGGCAGGCTGCCGCACACGGCGACCATGTCGAACTGCCCCAGCCAGCTCAGTGAGTCGTTAACAAAACGCTCCCAGTCCTGTGGCGTAACCTCGAAGCCCGAGAAGTTAAAGTCGGTCACTTCGGAGTCTTTTTCGGTCAGTTTGACGTTAATACGCGTGCGGCCTTCGACCACCTGAAAACGGTTGGCGATGCCCAGGCTGCTAAACAGATGCTGAAAACCGTCCTGATTCTCTTTACCCAGGAACCCGCCTACGGTGACGTCGATCCCTAAGTCTTTCAAAACTTTGGCAACGTTGATGCCCTTACCCGCAGCGTGCAGGCCGGCGGTCTGCACCAGATTGACTTCACCGCGTTCTATTTCAGGGGTGTAACCCACCAGATCGTAGGCCGGATTTAAGGTAATAGTTGCTACGCGACGGCTCATGCGCCCTCCCCAAGACCTTCGGAAATCGCTTCACCGATGGATTTCAATGCCACTTCGGCGTCTTCACCGCTGGCGGTAAAGCGCAGGTGGTGCCCTTTTTTAACGCCCAGAGCAACGACCTTCATCAGGCTGCGACCATTGGCAGGTTTGCCGCTACCGTCGAGGTTGGTGACGGTAATCTCGCTGTTAAATTTCTTGATGCAGTTGACCAGCGCCGTCCCCGGACGCGCGTGCAGTCCGTGTTCGTTGCGGATAACGTATTCGGCAGTCAACACCTGGCTCTGCTCTTCCACTTCGCTGGTCAGCAGCGCCAGCACGCCCACGGCATCGGCCTCTAACAGGCGCTCGGCCTTACCGGCTCGAAGCAGATCGCCCAGGTAGTTCAGCAAATCTAAAGGCTTGTCGTCGGCGACGGCCAGCGTCAGCAGCAGGGCCACCTTTTCGCCGTCGCTTTCAAATGCTGTAGCAGGACGGCTCACCGCCGCAGCACTGCCGAGGTTGCCGACAACGCTGTCACTCAGCCAGATGCCCTGTCCGAGATTCAGCGGCTTACGGCTGATAACGTCGCTGACGAAAGAGGTGTCAACCGCGCCAATTTGCTGAAGACGTCCTGCGTTCAGCGCCTGCAGCGTGATAAGGCTGTCGGCGGCAACGTCTACGGCAATAAGTTGAGTATCGAAACGGAATTCGGCCGCGGTTTTTTCGCCCATCAGCAGGCTACGCAGCTCTTCGGCGGAGTCGGTTTTTGCCATTTGCTCGGCGACACTGTCATCGCTGAGCACGTGGGTCAGCTGACGCAGCAAGGCAAGGTGTTCGTCAGAACGGGCGGCGATACCGATGACCACAAACGCCTTCTGTCCTTCGCCCCACTCAATCCCCTGAGGGAACTGGAACACCTGTACGCCGGTGTTCTGGACCAGGTCGCGCGTGTCGGTCGTTCCATGAGGAATGGCGATACCGTTACCCAAATAGGTTGAAGTTTGCAGCTCTCGGGCCAACATTCCGTCAACGTAACCTTCGCTAACGCGACCCGCGGCGGTGAGCGCAGCGGCAACCTGACGGATAGCGTCTTCTTTTGTGCCTGCGGCAGCGCCCAGGTGGATGTCTTGCTGTGACAACTGGAACATAATTCTCCTCTCCTGCCGAAATTGAATCGTTTCAGCTTTATTGAGAAAAAAGGAGCGCTGGCAGGTTATTTTGACTAACCGGACAACGCTGAAACGTTTCGTGCAGTCTCATTCTGCGGCGCTTATTTTGCAAGCATTACGCGTTTTGGCGTTGCATTTTTATGATGCTACGCACAATTTTCCTTTTTTAAGTTTTAAATTCTTTAGCGACGCATCGAAAAGCTGAAGTATAGCTGACCTCTATGCCTCAGGGTGCTGAAGCTTGCTGGCATTAAAGACAACGTGGCGGCTTTTTAGCATCCTGTGCTGGTTAGCCGACGCGGCCTCTTATTTGCTGATTAAAAGCCGTGTCTATTGTAAAAAACAGGCGTAAAATCCGCGCGATTCGCCTTATCCCCTTCCTTATTATTGTTTTGGTGCAAACCTAAAAAATGACAGTTTCAACCACTACCGCGCGTCGTCTCCGCCTGCCGGACATGACCTCCAGCGCGTTCCTGATTATTGCCTTTCTGACCGGTATCGCCGGTGCACTGCAAACCCCGACGCTGAGCCTGTTTCTGACCACCGAGGTCAAGGTTTCGCCGTTTATGGTTGGGCTATTTTTTACCGGTAGTGCGGTGATGGGGATTTTCGTCAGTCAGTTTCTCGGCGGCTGGTCGGATAAAAAAGGCGATCGCAAAACGCTAATTCTGTTCTGCTGCCTGCTTGGCGCACTGGGCTGCGTACTGTTTGCCTTCAACCGCAGCTACTTCATTCTGCTGCTGGTGGGCGTACTGCTGACCAGTTTTGGTTCCACCGCCAACCCGCAGATGTTTGCGCTTGCCCGCGAGCACGCCGACAAAACCGGGCGTGAAGCGGTGATGTTCAGCTCGATTCTCCGTGCGCAGGTTTCCCTCGCCTGGGTCGTGGGGCCTCCGCTGGCGTTTGCGCTGGCGCTGGGCTTCGGGTTCACCTTTATGTATTGCGCCGCCGCGGTGGCCTTTATTCTGTGCGGGATCATGGTCCGAGCGTTCCTGCCCTCAATGCCGAAAGCGATGCTGACTACCGCCGGTCCACTTGAGGCACCGCGCAACAACCGTCGCGATACGCTGATGCTGTTTATCGCCTGCTCGCTGATGTGGGCGGCCAACAGTATTTATCTGATCAATATGCCGCTGTACGTGGTGAAAGAGCTGCATCTGTCTTCAAAACTCGCCGGTATGCTGATGGGCATCGCCGCATGCCTCGAGATCCCAACCATGTTGGTTGCCGGTTATCTCGCCAGACAGCTGGGTAAGCGTTTGTTGATGCGCTTTGCGGTAATCTGCGGCGTACTGTTTTACGGCAGCCTGATGTTCTTCACCGGTCCCGCCACGCTGATTGCCATCCAGCTGCTCAATGCGCTGTTTATCGGGATTTTGGCCGGTATCGGCATGCTTTACTTCCAGGATTTGATGCCGGGACAGGCGGGTGCAGCTACCACGCTGTTCACCAACTCGACGCGTGCGGGCTGGATCCTGGCCGGGTCGCTGGCGGGATTAGTGGCGCAGTTCGCCAGCTATTACGCGGTGTTTTACGCGGCGCTGGCAATGGTGGTGGTGTCGGTCTTCTGCATCTGGCGGGTCAGGGAAGCCTGACGGCCATTAAGGCGCGGTGTCGAGCTCGAGCTGTAGCAGATACGTGAAGGCGTCGTCGCGATGGGTAAAACACATGTCGCGACGTGCCTGTAATGCCCCACAAACCTTGGGCCGCAGCGGTGAAGTAAAAATCTTGCAGCGCATCGTTTCATCGAGCTGAACGCAGCGCGTATTGGCGGGTTTACCGTTAGGCATGCCTGGGATCGGGCTGGAAATTGACGGCGCGATACAGCAAGCGCCGCAGTCTGAACGACAGTCCATCGGTAGCTCTCCTCTGGGCTGCAGATTGAATGCGATGTAGGTTGAAACCTAATATCGGCAGACAATAACAGCACGGTGAAATTCCCACCACATAAATCGTCAAAAACCCCTTCAGGCGGCCATTTCATCACTCTTTTTGAGCTACCTACTTGCCTGAAATCACGCGCACGAGTAACGTGTCGCCCATTATCCAAACTTTTTGCAAACAGGTTATTTTTATGGCACGTGCTAACGAAATTAAACGCGGCTTCGTTGTAAATTACGACGGCAAACTGCTGCTGGTTAAAGATATTGATGTACAAAGTCCTAGCGCGCGTGGCGCAAGCACGCTGTATAAAATGCGTTTCTCCGACGTGCGTACCGGCATGAAGGTTGAAGAACGTTTCAAGGGTGATGACATCCTTGATACCGTTACCCTCACCCGTCGTAAAGTGAACTTCTCCTACGTCGACGGCGACGAATACATCTTTATGGATGACGAAGACTACACGCCTTACACCTTCAACAAATCACAGATTGAAGAAGAGCTGCTGTTCATTCCTGAAGGTGGACTGGCAGGTATGCAGGTTCTAACGTTGGACAGCCAGCTGCTGGCGCTCGAAATGCCGCAGACCGTTGAGCTGGAAATCATCGAAACCGCGCCTGGCATCAAAGGCGCTTCAGCCAGCGCCCGCAACAAACCAGCGACCATGAGCACCGGTCTGGTTATTCAGGTACCAGAATATCTGAGCACCGGCGACCGTATTCAGATTCACATCGCCGAACATCGCTATATGGGTCGTGCATAAGGATTGGGTTTCTCCCCGTCTTATAAAAGAGAGCGCTGCGGCGCTCTTTTTTTATGCCGGTATGCGACGACAATGGAACGATGTCCCACGCGCAAAGTTATGATCGATCTCACAAATGCGGCTTAATATTTGGACTTACCAATTTTCATTCCTGTCATATCACTTTACACTGCCAGTACTCATTAACGCCCAAATCAGACCTTGATTGCCTATTAAATCTTCCCCCGCGCGCTTTTGGCCTGACCAATTTAACCTATGCCCGAATGTGATGGAGTCAAAATGAACAAGATTTCCACTAGCCCGTTGCCTGCCAATGTTCAACAGCCGCAGTATGACCGTCGGGCGCTCAAGACCCGTATTGTGCACATCGGCTTCGGTGCTTTTCACCGCGCGCATCAGGCGCTGATGACCGACCGCGTGCTGAACCAGCAAGGCGGTGACTGGGGCATCTGTGAGATATCGCTGTTTGGCCGCGATAACCTGATCAAGGCACTGCGTGAACAAGACCACCTGTTCACCGTGCTGGAGAAGGGGGCACAGGGAAATCAGCCGATCGTCGTTGGCGCGGTTCACGAGTCGATGCACGGCAGGATTGAAGGGATCGACGCGATCGTCGAGAAACTGGCAGAGCCGCAGGTGGCTATCGTGTCATTGACCATTACCGAAAAAGGCTATTGTATCGAACCGGTCAGCGGCAAGCTCGACCTTCAGCATCCGGAGATCGTCAAAGATTTACAGGGCGGACACTCCCCCGCCACCGCGCCTGGCCTGCTGGTTGAGGCGCTGCGCCTGCGTCATCTGCGCGGGCTGCCAGGGTTCAGCATTCTCTCCTGCGATAACATTCCTGAAAACGGCCATGTGGTGAAAAACGCGATTCTTGGCCTGGCGCAGGAGAAGGATCCGGCGCTGGCAAGGTGGATCCACGAGTCTGTCACCTTCCCAAGCACCATGGTAGACCGCATCGTGCCCGCGCTTACCGAAGAGTTTGAAGCCGAAATCAGCCAGTCGCTGGGCGGCATCGGCGATCCATGCGGTATCGCCAGTGAACCCTTCATTCAATGGGTCATCGAAGACAACTTTGTGGCGGGCCGTCCGGCGTGGGAAAAAGTCGGTGCACAGCTGGTTGACGACGTACTGCCGTTTGAGCAGATGAAGCTGCGCATGCTTAACGGCAGTCACTCGTTCCTCGCTTATCTTGGTTATCTGGCGGGATATCAATATATTAACAGCTGCATGGAGGATGAAAACTACCGCCGCGCGGCTTATCGACTGATGCTGAAAGAGCAGGCACCTACGCTCAGCGTGAGTGGAATCGACCTCACGGCCTATGCCGATAGCCTGATCGAACGCTACAGTAACCCGTCACTCAAACACCGCACCTGGCAAATCGCGATGGACGGCACGCAAAAACTGCCGCAGCGCATGCTGGACTCGCTGCGCTGGAATCTGCAACACGGCGGCGAATACGCCTGTCTGGCGCTGGGTGTCGCCGGCTGGATGCGCTACGTCAGCGGTGTTGACGACGCCGGGCAACCGATTGATATCAAGGATCCGATGGCGGAAAAGCTGCGCGAGATTGTGGCAGGCAGTCAGGACGGTGAAGAAAGAGTCCGTGCTCTGCTGGCGCTGAAGAGTGTTTTTGGAGAGCCGCTTGCGCGCGATACGTCGGCAATTGAGGCGATAACGGCGGCCTATCTCAGTCTGCAACGTTTGGGGGCTAAAGCCACCGTCGCGAATCTGGTGAAGTAACGCGCTTTGCCCCGCTAGTCGTTAAGGCTGGCGGGGACTGACCGGAAAAGATAGCCGTCGAACGTCGGATCTTCGGCGTCGGAAATCTCCAGCAGTTTGCTTTTCACATTCTCAAGATGCTGCCACATCGCCTGCTTCGCCGCCTTTGGCTCGCGGCGCAGCACTGCTTGCAGGATCTGCTGATGATCGTTAAGCCACAGTTCACTGTAGTTACTCTCCCCAATATGCTGATGCAGCCCCTGCCACATCGGGCTGTGCTTACGCACCTGCCACAGCTCATAGACCATATTCGCCAGCACGCTATTCTGTGAGGCCTGGGCCAGCAGCGTATGAAACAGCTCGTCGGCGCTCTCGTCGATGATACCCTGTGCCACAAAGCTTTTCTCAAGCTCGATGGCGTCACGCATCTTCAGGATATCCGCCTTGGTGGCCTGCACCGCTGCAAATGCCGCGACCTCACTCTCGAGCAGTTGGCGCGCCTGTAACAGCTCGAACGGACCGTAACCGCTGTCAGCACGAGGCGGCTGGACACCTTCTGCCTGTTCGAGCACGTAAACGCCGGACCCTTTGCGCACCTCAACCACTTTCTCCAGCTCGAGCATAATCAGTGCCTCACGCACGACGCTGCGGCTGACGGAAAAAAGTTCGGCAATGTCACGTTCGGGGGGAAGCCGGTCGCCGGGCAGATGCTGGCCGGATGCGATTGCGTCACGCAGCTGATGCCCCACTTCCTGATAAAGCCGCATGTTACCCCCCACTTTTCTGAAAATATTGCTCAACAGTATATCACGCGGCCTGAAGGCGTTGCAGTTATGTGAAAATCTGTGAACCTATCGCGAAATCATCGGCTTGCTGCATCGTCCAATGCTGTAGCAGCCGCTGGCGAACGTCGCTCACCAGAGGCTTTTCACCGTCGCGTGGCGGTAAAAGTACAAAGCTGACGTCAGGAAGCGCGGGTAGCCGCGTCGCATCTCGCCACGGCTTAAGCCCCGAGGGTATCGATGAGGCATTGAGGCAGGCAACCCCGAGTCCCGCCAGCAGCGCAGACTGAAGACCCGCCACGCCTGACGCCGAATGCGTAATCGCGAAACTGACGCCGTTCTCCTCAAGCAACTGACGGGTAAACCCCTGCATGGCGCAGCCTGCGGGGAGGGCGAGCAGCGACAGTGGCCTGGCGGGATCCCAGTTGAACCCTTCAGCTGCGACCCAGTGTAAGGGTTCGCGACAGACCTGCGTGCCTTCATGCGCATGTGCCGGAGAAAGAATCTGCATTGAAAGACCAATATCAAAAGGGTCTTCGTCACGCTGGGCGCGGATATCAACACTTTTTTGCACTCTGACGTTCAGCCGCAGGTCTGGATAACGCTCGCGCAGTTTCACCAGCATGGGCGGTATCTCGTTGGGACGAAAGTAATCGGTAATCGCCAAACGCAGTTCGCCGGAAAAGGACACGCCTCGTACCTCATCTAATGCGCGCGCGCTCAGTACCAGCATCTCACGGGCAAAGACCCCTAGACGTTCGCCGCTGGGAGTCGGCGTCACGCCCTTTTTGCCACGCAGCAGCAAGCTTTGGCCGGTGAAATCTTCCAGCTTGCTCAACTGTTCGCTGACCGCAGAGGAAGAGAGATTCAGACGCGGTGCGGCGGCAGAGATGCTGCCAGCCTCAACGACGGTAATGAAAGACCGTAGATGATCGAGATTGAAAGGTCGCATGGGCATCCCTCGGCTTTATTGATGGATATCACCAGATGTTCCTGCTTTTCCGGGCAATCAGCAACGAATATCCTCTTCTGCATCACCCCATCACCCCATCAACCTATCGGAGAACGCTATGCCTGGGATCACGCTGCAACTTTCGGGTCATGAAGACCCTCAACTCGCCCACCGTCTGGCCAACGCGCTAACAAAATTAACCTGCCGGATACTCGATAAACGCCCGGAGCAGACGATGGTTATTGTGCGCTTTGTGCCTGCCGAACTTTGGTTTATTAACGGTCAGTCATTGCAGGCGCTAGCGCGTCACTCCTTTAGGCTGGAGGTAACCGTCACCGACGAGACCAATACCCGTGCACAAAAGGCGCAGTATCACCAAGAGGTCTATGCCCTGCTGGCAGAAACGTTGGGCGAACTGCATGAGCATTCGAATATTCATATCATCGATTGCCGTGCGGGCGCTTACGGCTATGGCGGAGTGACGCAGGAGTTTCGTTATCAGCATAATGAGTCGTTTTGTAGTTAAAAGAGCTTTCCGGTGGTCATAGAGCTTTAACAGGCTGGATTTTATCTTGCTGGAGGGGCATCTTATTGCGCATATTTGATGAATGGCCCGAAGGAAAACCCCAGGGAATAAGGAGCCTTCGGGCGCTATAAGGATTAAACATGACGCAAACAAACCTGATAACCGGATTCCTCGGTAGCGGCAAAACCACCACCATCCGCCACCTGCTGGCACAAAAGCCGGAAAACGAAAAATGGGCGGTGCTGGTCAACGAGTTTGGTGAAATCGGCATCGACGGTGCACTGCTGGCAGACAGCGGCGCGGTGCTCAAGGAGATCCCTGGTGGATGTATGTGTTGTGTCAACGGCCTGCCGATGCAGATTGGCCTCAACATGCTGCTGAAACAGGCAAAACCAGACCGCCTGCTTATTGAACCCACCGGTCTGGGTCACCCAAAACAAATCCTTTCCCTTCTGACTTCAGACGTTTACAGCGGCTGGCTGACGTTAAACGCCTCGCTTTGCCTGCTGGATGCACGTCAACTAAGCGACCCACGGGTTGTTGCCAACGAAAACTTTCGCGACCAGCTGGCCGCGGCAGACATCATCATCGCCAACAAAACGGATACCTATACAGAACACGATGACCTGATGTTGGCACAGTGGTTGAGCACGCAGGATGCCTCTTTGCAGATAGAGCGCGTCTCGCAGGGGAAAATTAGCGCTGAATTGCTGAACCAGCCGCGCAGAAACGAGCGCGAACTGCCAGAGGGCAAGCATCACCACGCCCATCAGTCAAAGCAGGGACTGGCGGCGCTTAGCCTGCCGGGCCATCAGCGTTGGCGACGTGCATTGAACGAGGCCGGGGACTATTCCAGCTGCGGATGGATTTTTGATGGCGAGACGCTGTTCGACACCGCCGGGTTCCTCGATTGGGCGCGGCAGGCACCGGTCGATCGCCTGAAAGCGGTGATACGTATAAAGGAAGGCACATTGCGGGTGAACCGTCAGGGTAATGACCTTCACATCGACACGCTTTCGACGGCGCCCTTAGACAACAGAATTGAATTAATATCCCACGGCAAGACCGACTGGAACGCTCTTCAATCCATCTTGTTGAGGATTCGTTTAAGTTAGCAGGCTTACCGTATCGCTAGTTATGATATTTTTATTACTTAAAACAGGTTTTGATTTATGTTTCGCCGCAATCTTCCCGTGATCCTGCTACTAAACGTATTGGGTATCGCGCTTTTCCTCTCTTATTATCTGCCAGCAAACCACGGTTTTTGGGCGCCTATCGATACGTCGGTGTTCTTTTATTTTAATCGTCATCTGGCCACCAACGAGACGTTTCTGCACTTTGTGGCCGTCACCAATAACCGCGCGTTCGACGTCTGCTCCCTGCTGGCGATGGGGCTGCTCTATTTCTCTTATTTCATTAAAGAAGACCGCACGGGGCGTCGACGCATGATTATTATCGGCGTTGTGATGCTGTTGACGGCGGTGGTACTTAACCAGTTGGGCCATCAACTGCCGGTCGCGCACAAGAGTCCTTCACTGAGTTTTCCGCACGTTAACCGTGTTAGCGAACTGACCGGTATTCCGACCAAAGACTCGTCCGGTGACAGCTTCCCTGGCGACCATGGAATGATGCTGATGGTGTTCACCGTCTTCATGCTTCGCTACCTCGGTAAACGCGCCTTCGCGATAGCCGTTCTGATAACCGTGCTGTTCTCGATGCCACGTCTGATGATTGGCGCACACTGGTTCACCGATATCATGGTAGGTTCATTGTCGGTAGTGCTGGTGGGTGCAAGCTGGTGGTTAATGACCCCTGCGAGTGATTTTTTGGTCAACTGGCTTGATAAAAAGCTTCCCAAAAAAGCGCTAAAATAATCACTCTTTAAGAAAAAACTCATTCTGAAAGACATCGTTTTTTATTATGGCTCGAACAACATTGACATGTTTTCGGGCCATTTAATTTGTTGCCAATGTAAATAGGCGGAAAGCGAAAAATGCTCGCAGACCCCGTCCTGCTGCGGTTTTAGGCCAAATGAGCACAAAACTCAATCAGCGATTTTTAAATTAATAGTTACATTGCTTTACATCATTATTTCTTATTAAAAAAGCGTTAAAACCTCTCGCATTCCCCCGATCATTACGGTAATCTCGACCACGTTGCACAGAAATGTGGCATGACTGGCTTGATTCCAATTAATAGTGTGCTGTTCCGCACAATTTGCTGGCTAAGCCTTTGCCCGAGACTGTAGCGACGGGTAATCTCGCTTGGTTTTGGCAAATTGATAACGAACGTTTTGTTTCGTTAAGGACAGCAAGGGAAAACAACAATAATGGTCAAGTCTCAACCGTTTCTGAGATATGTAATGCGGGCTATCCCCGCGATTGGCGCGGCAATTCTTCTCTCCGCGTGTAGTGGTATACATTCTTCGAACACAGAAAACGCACAAACTGAGATGCATGCAGTTAAAGACAAAGATGGTCTTTTACTTCAAGCCTCTCAGGATGAATTCGAAGCAATGGTTCGTAACGTCGATATTAAATCCAAAATCATGGATCAATATGCAGACTGGAAAGGCGTTCGTTATCGGTTAGGCGGTGACAGCAAGCGTGGTATTGATTGCTCAGCCTTCGTACAGTTAACATTCCGCGAACAATTTGGCATGGACCTACCTCGTTCAACCTACGAACAGGAAGACATGGGCAAGAAGATACAGCGTAACAAGCTGCGTCCAGGCGACTTAGTGCTGTTCCGTGCAGGCTCTACCGGCCGCCACGTGGGCATTTACCTTGGCAACGATCAGTTCGTCCATGCTTCTACCAGCAACGGCGTGATGATTTCAAGCCTGAGCGAAGCCTACTGGACCAAGCGTTATCGTGAAGCAAGACGTGTATTGACCGGTGCTAGACCGAGCAGCAATACAGGTACACTCACGACGGCGATGTTGCAGTAAAAGAATCTCCTCTTGTTGTTCAAGCCAAGCAAATAAAAAAGGGCCCTCCGCGAGGGTCTTTTTTTATGGCTGTTCCACACTGCCTGAACGCCTACCCCGCCCAGACGCTTTCTCTTAGGTCCTTGCCTAAACTTGTGATAAAACAACCAAAATGGTCGTTTACAGATTTTCAATCTATTATTGAGTCATCACAGCGTCAGCGGCGCCAATTCAGGAGTTAATTTTCAGGATGTTTCCTCGCGCACTCATAGCTCTGTTTCTGTCGCTCACAGGATTTACTGCGCACGCCGAATCTATCGATGATGGCTACGCCTTTGCCATTCTTGGTTCGCCAAAATACATTTATAACTTCAGTCATTTTGACTACGTAAACCCCGCCGCGCCGAAAGGCGGTAGCATTACCCTGTCAGCCATCGGCACCTTCGACAATTTCAACCGCTTCGCCTCTCGCGGAAATGCCGCCATCCGCAGCGACACGCTCTATGACAGCCTGTTTACTCCCTCAAGCGATGAAATAGGCAGTTACTATCCGCTTATCGCCGATTCTGCACGCTATGACAGCGACTTCCGCTGGGTTGAGGTCGAGATAAACCCCCACGCGGTGTTTCAGGACGGCAGCCCGATTACCGCCGGTGACGTCGAGTTCACCTTCCATAAGTTCATGACCGAGGGCGTACCGCAATTTAGGGTGGTCTATAAGGGCGTGGTGGTGAAAGCCATTGCGCCGCTGACGGTGCGCTTCGAGTTCCCGCAGCCGAATAAAGAGCAGATGCTGGGCCTTTTAGGCCTGCCGGTTATTCCGAAGACGTTCTGGGAGCATCGAAAATTCAATGAGCCACTGGCGACGCCACCGCTCGGCAGCGGCCCCTATCGCATCACCGACTATAAGCTAGGCCAATACATCATCTATTCGCGAGTCCCGAACTACTGGGCGGCTAACCTGCCGGTAAACCGTGGACGCTATAACTTCAACACCATCCGCTACGACTATTACCTCGACGATAACGTGGCGCTTCAGGCCTTTAAGTCGGGTGCCTTTGATTTTCGCAGCGAACCCTCGCCCAAAAACTGGGCAACACAATATCAGGGCAGCAACTTCTCACGGAATTTAATCATTCGGCAGGATGATGAGAATAAGGCGGCGCAGGACACGCGCTGGCTCGCATTCAATATTCAGCGCCCCATTTTCAAGGACCGCAAGGTCAGAGAGGCGTTGACGCTGGCGTTTGATTTCAACTGGATCAATAAGGCGCTGTTCTACGGTGCCTATCAGCGAACCGACAGCTATTTCCAGAACACCGACTATGCGGCAAAGAACTACCCTGACGCCGCCGAACTGGCCTGGCTCGCGCCGCTGAAGGGCAAGGTGCCCGATGAGGTCTTCAGCGAGCTGTATCACCCGCCGTCCACGGACGGCAGCGGCAATGACCGCACAAATCTGCTTAAGGCAACGGCTCTGCTCAAAGAAGCGGGCTGGACGGTCAAAAACCAGCAGTTGGTGAACAATCAAACCGGCACGCCGTTCACTTTTGAACTGTTGCTCCCGAGCAGCGGCAATACGCAGTACGTGCTGCCTTTCCAGCACAATTTACAGCGGCTCGGCATTACAATGAACATTCGTCAGGTCGATAACTCGCAGTTTATCAGCCGCCTGCGCAACCGGGATTACGACATGATACCGACCGTTTATCGCGCACAGCCTTATCCGGGCACCGACCTGCAGATCATGTGGAACTCGAAATATCTCAATTCCACCTATAACACGCCGGGGGTGTCCGACCCTGCGATTGACCAGTTGACCAACGAGATTGTGGCACATCAGGGTCAGCCAGATGCCCTGCTCTCGCTTGGCCGCGCGCTTGACCGGGTGCTGACCTGGCACATGTACATGATTCCGATGTGGTACACCAATCGCGACCGTTACGCTTATTGGGACAAGTTCTCGATGCCGGAAATTCGCCCGCCCTACTCGCTAGAGCTGGACACCTGGTGGTATGACGTGAACAAAGCCTCGCGCCTGCAATCGGCCAGACAGTAAGGAGACTCACTTGACTGCTTATCTGCTTCGCCGCCTGCTTCTGGTTATTCCGACGCTATGGGCGATTATTACAATCAACTTTTTCATCGTGCAGATAGCGCCGGGCGGCCCGGTCGATCAGGCTATCGCGGCCATCGAGATGGGCCAGAACAGCGGTCTGCCGGGCAGCAACGGCGGCAGTGGAACCGGCCATGCCAACGCAGGCGTCGGTCAGGTCGGCGACAGCCAGTACCGCGGCTCTCGTGGCCTTGACCCGGAGGTGATCGCCGAAATTACCCGCCGCTACGGTTTCGACAAACCGCTGCATGAACGCTATTTCGACATGCTGTGGCGCTACGCGCGCTTCGACTTTGGCGATAGCCTTTTTCAAGGGGCATCGGTGATGCAGTTGGTAAAATCCAGCCTGCCGGTCTCGGTCAGTCTGGGCCTGTGGAGCACGCTGATTATCTACCTGGTGTCCATCCCGCTCGGCATCCGCAAAGCGGTCAAAAACGGCAGCGCCTTCGATATCTGGAGCAGTACGGTCATCATCATCGGCTACGCGGTGCCGTCGTTCCTGTTCGCCATTATGCTGATCGTGTTCTTTACTGGCGGCAACTATCTGGACTGGTTCCCGCTGCGCGGCCTGACCTCGGCCAACTTTGACTCGCTGCCATGGTATGGCAAAATCTCCGACTATCTGTGGCACATCACGCTGCCTGTGCTGGCAACGGTGATTGGCGGCTTCGCGACGTTGACCATGCTAACCAAAAACTCGTTCCTTGATGAGGTACAGAAGCAGTATGTGGTCACCGCACGCGCTAAGGGGTTGGATGAGCGCAAAATCCTTTACCGCCACGTGTTTCGCAATGCGATGCTGTTGGTGATCGCCGGTTTTCCGGCAACCTTTATCAGCATGTTCTTTACCGGTTCACTGCTGATTGAAGTGATGTTCTCGCTGCACGGTCTTGGCCTGCTGGGATACGATGCCACGCTACAACGCGACTTCCCGGTCATGTTTGGCACGCTGTATATCTTCACCCTGATTGGCCTGCTGCTGAACATCGTCAGCGACATCACCTACACGCTGGTTGACCCGCGCATCGACTTCGAGGGCCGTCAGTGATGAAGCTTAACCCGATTAACCGCGCGCGTTGGGCTCGTTTTCGCCAGAACCCTCGCGGTTTTTGGTCGCTGTGGATATTCCTGCTTATTCTGCTGCTGGCGATGCTGTCAAACGTGCTGGCCAACGAGAAGCCGCTGCTGGTGCGTTATCAGGGGCATTTCTATGTCCCTTTTATGGTGAACTACAGCGAATCGACCTTTGGCGGCGAACTGCAAACCGCCACTGATTATCAGGACCCTTTCGTGGTGAAGCAGCTTGATAGCCACGGCTGGGTTATCTGGGCACCGCTGCGCCAGAGCTACAACTCGATAAACTTTTCGACCCAACAGCCGTTCCCGTCGCCACCGTCCACGCAAAATCTGCTCGGTACCGACAGCAACGGGCACGACGTGCTGGCCGAGATCCTCTACGGGCTGCGTATCTCGCTGCTGTTTGGTGCCATGCTCACTCTGCTATCGTCGGTTATCGGCATCGTCATGGGGGCGACGCAGGGCTATTACGGCGGCAAAATCGACCTGTGGGGGCAGCGCTTTATTGAGGTCTGGTCCGGCATGCCGACGCTGTTTCTTATCATCATGCTCTCAAGCGTGGTGCAGCCTAATTTCTGGTGGCTGCTGCTGATAACGGTGTTGTCTGGATGGATGGTGCTGGTTGGCGTCGTGCGCGCTGAGTTCCTGCGCACACGCAATTTTGACTATATCCGCGCGGCACAGGCAATGGGCGTCGCAGACCGGACCATTATGCTGCGCCACATGCTGCCCAACGCGATGGTCGCCACGCTGACCTACATGCCGTTTATTCTCTGCGGGTCGATTACTACCCTGGCTTCGCTAGACTTTCTTGGCTTTGGCCTGCCCATTGGCTCGCCGTCGCTAGGATCACTGCTGTTAGAAGGCAAAAACAATATTCAGGCACCGTGGCTCGGCATCAGCGCATTCTTGGTGCTTGCCGTCCTGCTGTCGCTGCTGATTTTTATTGGTGAAGCGGTACGCGACGCCTTTGACCCCAGCCAGACCCGTTAGGAAGGCCAACAGATGCCACATTCGCCGCTGCTAAGCATTGATAATCTGGATATCGCCTTCAGGCAGGACGGCAGGCTTTCTCAGGTCGTCAGTAATCTGTCTTTGAGCATGAACGCCGGGGAAACACTGGCATTAGTCGGCGAGTCGGGTTCGGGAAAGAGCGTCACCGCGCTGTCGATACTGCGCCTGCTGCATACCCAGTCGGTGGTTTATCCGCAGGGCGATATCCTTTTCGAGGGCCAGAGCCTGCTGCATGCCACCGAGGCGCACCTGCGTGAGACTCGTGGCAATCGTATCGCGATGATTTTTCAGGAGCCGATGGTTTCGCTGAATCCGCTGCATACCATTGAAAAACAGCTCGCCGAGGTGATTACACTGCACCGAGGCCTGCGTCGCGAGGCTGCACGCGCGGAGATAGTGCAGTGTCTGGACCGCGTAGGCATCGCGCAGGCAGCCTCGCGGCTCGGTGATTTCCCGCATCAGCTTTCGGGCGGTGAGCGGCAGCGCGTGATGATTGCCATGGCTATCCTCACGCAGCCTAAGCTGTTGATTGCCGATGAACCGACCACCGCGCTGGACGTCTCGGTGCAGGCGCAAATCCTCAAGCTACTGCACGAACTTAAGCAGGAACTGGGCATGGCGATGCTATTTATTACCCACAACCTGCGTATTGTGCGCTCCATCGCCGATAACGTGGCAGTGATGCGCGCCGGAGAATGCGTCGAGTACAGCAGCAAGACGGCGCTGTTTGCCGCGCCTCAGCACGCCTACACGCGTCAACTGTTACAGGCGGAGCCAAAGGGCAGCCCGTTACCGGTCAAGCCTGACAGTCCACTGCTGCTGCGCGTGGAGAACCTGAGCGTTGGGTTCCCGGTACGTCGAGGCCTGCTCCGCCGCACCGTCAGTGTCAAGCTGGCGCTGGACAAACTCAGCTTCTCTCTGCGGCGTGGGGAAAGTCTCGGGCTGGTTGGCGAATCAGGCTCGGGTAAAAGCACAACCGGACTTGCCCTGTTGCGTCTGCTCCATTGCGAAGGAAAAATCGAATTCGACGGTCAGCCGTTACATAGGTTTAATCGCCGCGCCATGCTGCCGTTTCGCAGTCGAATCCAGGTGGTATTTCAGGACCCCTATTCCGCGCTGAATCCCCGCTTGAACGTGATGCAGATTATCGCCGAAGGGCTTATGGTGCATAAGCGTCTAACAGAACAACAGCGTGAGGAGCAGGTGATTGCCGCGATGCGCGAGGTGGGGCTGGATCCTCAGGCGCGTCACCGTTATCCCACCGAGTTTTCCGGCGGTCAGCGGCAGCGCATTGCCATCGCTCGCGCGCTTATCCTGCAACCGGAGCTGGTTATCCTGGACGAACCCACGTCATCACTGGACAAATCCGTGCAGGCCCAGATTCTCGAGCTGTTACACAACCTGCAACAACGCTACGGCCTGTCGTATCTGTTTATCAGCCATGATTTGCACGTGGTGAGGAGCCTGTGCCATCAGGTGATTGTCTTGCAAAAGGGGAAAGTGGTCGAACAGGGGGACTGTGAAAAGCTGTTTACGCGGCCTGAACAGGCCTATACGCGTGAATTATTGGCGTTAGCAGAAGCAAATGACGGTCAGCAGCGTTAGCCAACGGCCATTAGAAGGGATAAATTGCGGAGACGGAAACCGATTCGGCGATGGCGGTGCCGATGTTTTTCAGGCGGCACATGGTGGCGCTCTCGTCGTCGCGTTTAACAAACAGGCACAGCTCGCCTTCGCACTCGACGATGTTACTCTCGACCTGAATTTCGCGTAAGGAGAGGTTCAGGCTCTGTAGCACCTGGCGGGCGCTGTCCCCTTCAGGGCTGAGCAGCTTCAGGCCGACCAAGTTGCTATCCTCTTCGTCTGCCGGCAGTGAAATAGCTTCCACTTTGATGCCCGCAAAACCAGAAAGCCAGCGGTAACTCTGTGGCAAACGGTGGACGACGGAAAAATGATTGGTATTCACAATACTCCCAAGAAATATTCAACAATAAATTTACAAAATTGCAACTCATGAACCAAGGTATAACGCACAATCCGTGGTTTTGCCTGATAAATAGTTAAAAAAGAAGCCACTATTTACATGACATTAACCATTTAAGTACATAAGCGGTACATTATGGCGTTTTTTTGACCACCAGCTTGTGTTTTTGAGATCTCGATCTCACTTCGAGTCATTTGTAACCCTTTCCGAATCATTTCTCAACCAATTTCATTCATCGCCGTTACCTTTTAGACGCCATAATGTCACAAAAAACAAACAAACCGAGGTGGTAAATAAATTTAAAATTATACTTATCAATATCTTGTACGTGTTACATTTGGTTAATAAAAAACGAACCAAAAGGTTCATTACAATTTGGACATTTCGCCCTTTTTAGCCTACCAAGTGTTACTAAATTGTTAATCAAAATCCAAATGAAAACAGAATGTTATTTTTTAGCACGATTTGTTAGCGCTTTTTGGCAAATCAGGGATTATCATCCACACCGTTTTTACTGGATTACTCTATCAATGAGGCAAAGAACCTCTTAAAGAGGCCCCCAGCTTCTGCGTAACCTGATAAAAAATAATAACTTTTGGCAAGCCGCAGGCTTATTCCCCCTTCCTTTAGAGAAATGTGATGGACAAAAAACGTTCACTTTTTGACGAAAACACCCAGGAAAATGGTACCGGTTTCAGTCGCCGCGACATGCTAAAAGGCGTGGGTTCGGCGATGGTTGCTGCTACCCTTTTGGGCTTTCCGTTTTTAACCCAGGCAGAAACAGACACCGCAACCGGATCACCGGTTATCTTCACCCAATTCTTTATTGTTTCTCAGGCGATTACCGAGCATCAGGACCTCAGTCCAGGCATGTCTGCGCGTATCTTCAACGCCTTCTATCATGGCAATCCGCAGTTTGCGACGCAGGTGACCAAACTTTATGGTCTGCTGCAGCCTAACCAGCGTGCAAAACAGTTTCAGGAAGTCGCGAAACAAAATGGCCTTGGCGATGTGCTGACCAGCATCATCACCGGCTGGTACACAGGCACGATTAAGAATGGTACCGATACCATTCTTATTTCCTATAAAGATGCCCTGATGTATCGCCCGGTAAGCGATGGACTGATTGTGCCGACCTACTGTGGCAATGGCCCGCTGTGGTTCACCGCCCCACCTCCGGCCGCCCCGATGCCGGAATATATGAAAGAAGAACGCTTAAAAGCGACGCCTGATACTGTTAATACGAGCAAAGCATGATGAATAAACCTACTTTTACCGCAGACGGCGATGCGTCTGCTGACGTTATTATTGTTGGTTCAGGGATTGTTGGCGGCATGATTGCCGACCAAATGGTCAGCCTGGGGCATTCCGTGCTGGTGCTGGAAGCCGGTCTGCGCATCGAGCGCGCACAGGCCGTTGAAAACTGGCGTAATATGCCGTTTGCCAACCGTGCAGGCTCAGACTTTCAGGGACTGTATCCGCAGTCCGAGCTGGCGCCTGCTCCGCTCTATTTCCCGAAAAATAACTATGTGAATCTGACCGGCCCAAGCGCCAGCAGCTTCCAGCAGGGCTACCTGCGTACCGTCGGCGGCACAACCTGGCACTGGGCGGCCTCGTGCTGGCGTCACCTGCCAAACGACTTCAAGATGAAAACCCTGTACGGCGTTGGCCGTGACTGGCCAATTTCCTATGAAGAGCTGGAACCTTATTACTGCCGCGCGGAAGAAGAGATTGGCGTTGCGGGCCCAAGTGACCCAGCGTTGCAGTCCCCTTCCCAGCGCAGTAAACCTTATCCGATGGAGCAGGTTCCTTACGCCTATGGCGATACCCGCTTCGCGGAAGTGGTCAATCCGCACGGCTTCAAATCTGTCCCTATCCCACAGGGCCGCAGTACGCGCCCGTGGAACGGTCGCCCAACCTGCTGCGGCAACAACAACTGTCAGCCAATCTGCCCTATTGGCGCTATGTACAACGGCATTAGCCACGTCGAGCGTGCGGAGAATAAAGGCGCTGTCGTCCTGGCCGAGTCCGTGGTTTACAAGATTGATACCGACGAACACAACCGCGTTACCGCCGTACACTGGCTGGACAACAAAAAGCAGTCACACAAAGCGACCGGTAAGGTCTTCGCACTGGCCTGTAACGGCATCGAAACACCGCGCCTGCTGCTGATCGCCGCCAACGAGAAAAACCCGAACGGTATCGCCAACTCTTCCGACCACGTTGGTCGCAACATGATGGACCACTCGGGCTTCCACTGTACCTTTATCGCCTCAGAACCGCTGTGGATTGGCCGTGGTCCTGCCCAAAGCAGCTGCCTGGTTGGCCCACGTGACGGGGAATTCCGCAGCAAATACTCTGCCAACAAAATGATCGTCAATAACATCAGCCAGGTGATCCCTGCCACCAACAAAGCGCTGGAGATGGGACTGGTGGGCGAAGAGCTGGACGCCGAGATCCGCCGTCGCTCGATTTATGGCGTGGATCTCTCCATCAGCCTGGAACCGTTGCCGGATCCCAATAACCGCCTGACGCTCAGCAAGACACGTAAGGATCCGCACGGCCTGCCTTGTCCGGATATCCACTATGACGTGGGCGATTATGTGCGTGAAGGTGCAGTTGCGGCTCACAAGCAGCTGGAAGAAATCGGCAAGCTGTTCATGGCCGAAGATTTCAACATCACCACCAGCCTGAACGCCAATAACCACATCATGGGTGGCACCATCATGGGCAATGACCCGAAAGATTCGGTGGTCAACGGCGACTGTCGTACCCACGACCACGAAAACCTGTGGCTACCGGGCGGCGGGGCTATCCCTTCTTCGAGCGTGGTGAACAGCACCCTGACAATGGCGGCACTGGCGTTGAAAGCGGCCGATGATATGGCGAAATCTCTGGCAGGTACGGCATGAAAAAATTACTGAGTTTAGGCCTGCTGGGCGCGGCGCTTAGCGGCTTTACGGGCATGGCATCGGCACAGGACAGCCAGCTTGACCTGATTGCCAAAGGGAAACTGGTCGCGACGGCGGCCGACTGTCAGGCTTGTCATACCAATCCGGAAGGCGGTAAGCCTTTTAGCGGCGATTACGCGATTCACTCGCCGATGGGCACGATTTATACCACCAACATTACGCCGTCGAAGCAGTTTGGTATCGGCAACTATACGCTACAACAGTTTAGCCGCGCGGTGCGTGAAGGAGTGCGTCCGGACGGTGAAAATCTTTATCCGGCGATGCCCTATACCTCTTACAGCCACATGAGCGACGAAGATATTCAGGCAATGTATGCCTATTTCCAGCTCGGGGTAAAACCGGTTGAACAGCCAACCAAGCCAACCGCATTGCCGTTCCCGTTCAATATGCGCATCGCGATGGCGGGCTGGAATCTGATGTATCTGGACAGCTCGGCGTTCAAGCCTGACCCAACCAAGAGCGAGCAATGGAACCGAGGCGCGTATCTGGTTAACGGCGCAGGCCACTGCGACACCTGCCACACACCGCGTAATCTGATGATGGGCGAAGTGACCAGCAAACCGCTGGCTGGTGGCATGGTCGGTCCATGGTATGCACCCAACATCAGTTCAGATCCGATAAGCGGTATCGGTAACTGGACGCAGGCACAGCTGGTTGAATACATGAAAACCGGTCGCACCTTGGGCAAAAACCAGGCGGCTGGCCCGATGGCCGAGGCGGTGCAAAACAGCCTGCAATACCTGCCGGAATCCGATCTCAACGCGATCGCTTTCTATCTGAAAAACAGCACGCCGGTGCGTGACCCTGCCGATCAAAAGGCGGCCGACAGCTTTGGTTCGAAACAGGTTAACGTAGAAGAGGGTCTGCGCGGTGCGCATCCATCCAACGCTAATAACACCATTATCGGCGGTGCGGCCCTGTTCAGCGGCTACTGCGCGAGCTGTCACCAGCCGGACGGCGGCGGCAGTAAAAATCAGGCTTATCCGTCTTTGTATAACAATACCGCGACCGGCCTGAACAACGCGTCCAACTTGATCTCGGCGATCTTGTACGGCGTTGACCGACAGGTTGGAGATCAACACGTGCTAATGCCGAAATTCGGCGAAGGTTCGTACGTTGGGCAACTGACCGACGCACAAATTGCCGACATCTCCAACTATGTACTGACCAACTTCGGCAATGCGGATATTCAGGTGACCTCACACGACGTGGCCGTGCTGCGCGCCGGGGGTCCAGTTACGCTGCTCGCTAAGCTACAGCCGTTTATGGCACCGGCGATGGGAGTGGGTGTGATTATCGTGCTGGCGCTGATTTTCTGGCTGTTCAGCAGGCGTAAAAACCGCCGTCGCTGATGGCCGGTTGAGACGTAAAAAAAGGAGAGCGCCAGTGGCGCTCTCCTTTTTATTTGTGCCGTATATGCCGGAGAACTAGCCGCGTCCGACAAACGGCATCGCGGTGGCCATCACGGTCAAGGTCAGAATATTGGTGCCGTCAGGCTGGTTCGCCATAAACGCCACCGCTTCGCCGACCTTGTCGGCCGGCATGACAGGTTCCTGCGCCAATTCGAAATCTGCCTGAAGCCTGCCGCTTAATGCCTTGTTGCCCATATCAGTCGCGGCGTTGCCGACGTCGATTTGCCCACAGGCAATATTATAGCGACGACCATCAAGCGAGGTGCTCTTGGTCAGGCCGGTTATCGCGTGTTTGCTGGCGGTATACGCCGCCGAAAAAGGACGCGGCGTATGGGCCGAGATAGAACCGTTGTTGATAATTCTGCCGCCCATCGGGGTTTGCTGCTTCATCAGCTTGAACGCCGCCTGCGTACACAGGTAGGCACCGTTCAGATTGGTGTTGATGACCGTCAACCAGTCCTCGTAAGGTTGGTCCTCAATCGGCTGTTCCTTGACGTTGGTACCGGCGTTATTAAACAGCACGTCGAGGCGGCCAAAGTTTTCCTGAACCGTTGAAAACAGCGCCGACACCGAATCAGGACTCGTAACGTCCACGGTCAACGCGTGCGCCTGGCCGGGCGCAAACTGCGCGACGGCCTGGCTGAGCTTTTCCTGGTTACGCCCGGTCAGGATGACCACAAATCCGCTGGCGGCCAGTGCCTTGGCGGCGCTCAGACCGATCCCGCTGCCTGCTCCGGTAATCAGGGCAATCTTCTTTCCGTTATGGCTCATAGGTTTTCCAAAAATCAGTCTGGGCTACGCGTTACACCGCGGCCATCATGCCACCGTCAACAAACAGCAGGTGACCATTCACAAAATCAGAGGCGCGTGAAGACAGGTAAACTGCGGCGCCGATAAGCTCTTCAGGGTTGCCCCAGCGCGCTGCGGGGGTTCGCTTGCACAGCCAGTCGGAGAACTCTTTGTTGTCCACCAACGCCTGCGTCATGTCGGTCTTGAAATAGCCCGGTGCGATACCGTTCACCTGAATATTATAGCGAGCCAGTTCAACGCACATGCCGCGGGTCAGCATTTTCACCGCCCCTTTAGAGGCCGCGTAAGGCGTGATGGTATCGCGCCCCAGTTCGCTCTGAATGGAACCGATGTTGATGATTTTGCCGCGTTCACGTTTAACCATATAGCGTGCGACGGCCTGCGAAACCAGGAATACCGACTTTTGGTTGACGGCGACAATGTCGTCCCAGTCTTTTTCCGGGAATTCTGTGAATTTATGACGACGCTGAATACCGGCGTTGTTGACCAACACGTCGATAGCACCAATCTCACGCTCAATCTTGTCGATAGCGTCGTTCACCGCTTTGCTATCTGTCACGTCGAACGCCACAGGATGGGCAATGAATCCCGCTGCGCGCAGGCTCTCAGCGGCCTTGCTGGCCGACTCCTGCGTCGTGCTGTTGATAATGATTTCGGCGCCGTGTTCGGCCAGCCCTTTTGCCAACAGGTATCCCAGTCCGCGTGATGACCCGGTGACCAGAATTTTTTTGTTATCCAGCGAGAATAAGTTTGTCATTACGATTTTCCTGACGTTACCGATAAAAGTGTTCGTGAGACCCACGACCCAGGCGAAAAAATTTATGTCATTCAATCAAAGCGGTTTACCCGCCCGCAAACTGTGATACAGATCACGCTACAGGGTGTTAAGAAACTCTGTTACCGCAAGCGTGATCCGGGTCATCCGCCCCGTTCTTCTTAAGCGAAATTCTGCTTAGGTATTGGCCTGGGGAAAGGCAACAAGATGTTACATCATCATGAAAATGAAAGTTTTTTGCTTCTGCTGCTCACGTTGTTAAGAGTTAGCCAATTTGGTAACATAAACACCATGTTACCCGCCCATTTTGGACTCACAGGCACCGCATGAGAAACCAGCGCGTCACACTGCAGGACATCGCGTTACTCGCCGACGTCACGAAAATGACCGTCAGCCGTTTTCTGCGTACGCCAGAAAAAGTGTCCCCTGAGACCCGCGAGCGCATCACCAAGGTCATGCAGGAAGTCGGCTTCCCGTTGGAGGAGGCTGAAAAAAAGAGCAAAAGCAAAAAGATAGGAATTTTAGTCCCCTCTTTTAACAACCAGATTTTCTCCGATCTCCTGGCAGGAATTGAGTCCGTGACCTCGGCACAGGGCTACCAGACGCTGGTCGTCAACTACGACTACAGCAAGGATCGGGAAGAAGAGCACATCATTAACCTGCTGACCTACCGTCTCGCAGGTCTGATCCTCACCGACTCCGTGCATACCCTCAAGGCCGACAAATATCTCAATGCCGCCGATATCCCGGTCGCGCAGGTGATGGATCTCGACGACGCACACGGACGCATCGCCGTCGGTTTTGATAATTTTCAGGCCGGATTTGACATGGCGTCGGCGTTAATTGCCAGCGGCAAACAGCACGTGGTTTATTTTGGTTCGATGTCCGACCCTCGCGATATGAAACGCTACGAGGGATATCGTAAAGCCATGGAAAATAATCAGCTTACGCCGCAACACATTACCCCGAATAAGGTCTCATCGGTCTCTATCGGTGCCGGTATGCTGACCATGGCACGACAGCTTAATCCGCAGGTCAATGCCGTGCTCTGCACCAATGACGATATTGCGGTGGGCGTTTTACAAGAATGTATTAGACTGGGTATTCAGGTTCCCCAACAGATGGCTATTTCCGGCTTCCACGGACTGGATATTGGCCTGGCAACCACGCCAGCCTTAGCCAGCGTTATTACCCCGCGCTTTGAAATAGGCAAAGTGGCCGCGGAAATAATGTTAAAGAAAATCAATAAAACCCCTACAATTGAAAGAGTTGACCTGCATTATCGTATTTCTCTCGGCGGCACTATTTAATCCTTTCTCCTCAAGACTCTTGTCCCGCCAGCACGGGGCAGGATCACGTTACCAGTAACATCCTTTTTTAACATGATCTAACGTGACATGAGTCACAAAATATAATGGTGGAAATGCTTTTATTAAGGCATCGCCGGATCAGGTTAATAAGAGCATTTTCTCCAATGACTTATTTAATAAACCAACCGAATTCGTGCATTAATTCATTCCTCCGCAGGAATGCTTCTGTGTATAAACGAGGTACACCATGGATAAAAAAATACCTAAAGCCCGTTGGTTACGCGTTATTACGCCAATATTAATCGCCTGCATTATTTCCTTCATGGACCGAGTCAATATCAGCTTTGCGATGCCAGGCGGAATGGACAGTGCCTTGGGTATTTCGTCCTCAATGGCCGGACTGGCTGCGGGTATTTTCTTTATAGGTTACCTGTTCTTACAGGTTCCTGGCGGCAGCATCGCCGTACACGGCAGCGGCAGAAAATTTATTGCCTGCTCGCTCGTTGCCTGGGCCGTTATTTCCGTGCTAACCGGACTGGTCACCAATCAATACCAGCTCCTGTTCCTGCGCTTCGCCCTGGGTGTCGCCGAAGGGGGCATGCTGCCGGTGGTGTTAACCATGGTCAGCAACTGGTTTCCTGACGCAGAGCGTGGTCGTGCCAACGCCTATGTGCTGATGTTTGCCCCGATCGGTGGAATGATTACCGCACCGTTGTCAGGTTTTATCCTCAATACCCTCGACTGGCGCTGGTTGTTTATCCTTGAAGGTCTGCTGTCGGTTGCCGTGATGCTGTTCTGGTGGTTCACCATCAGCGATCGTCCAGAAGAAGCCAAATGGCTGTCTGAGCGTGAACGTCATTATCTGATTACCGAGCTAACCCGCGAACGTGAGGCGTTGAAAGAGCTGGCACCGGTTGAGAATGCGCCGCTGAAAGAGGTATTCCGTAATAAATCTATTCTTAAACTGATTGTGATTAACTTCTTCTATCAGACCGGTATTTACGGCTATACGCTGTGGCTGCCAACGATTCTGAAAACCCTGACCGGCGGCAATATGAGCTCGGTAGGTATGCTGGCGATTATTCCTTACGTTGGCACTATGCTGGGTATTTTGGCGATGTCGCTGCTGTCAGATAAAACCGGTAAACGTAGAATGTTCATCATCCTGCCGCTGCTGGGATTCGCCGCAAGTCTGGCGTTATCGGTTGCGTTTAAGGGCAACGTTTTCGCTTCTTACTGCTTCCTGATTTGTGCCGGTTTCTTCCTGCAGGCCGCAACCAGCGCCTTCTGGACCATTCCAGGCAAAGTCACCACCCCTGAAGTTGCGGGCCGCGCAAGGGGTGTTATCAATGGATTGGGTAATCTGGGTGGCTTCTGTGGCCCGTATCTGGTGGGTGTACTGGTAAGCCTGTATGGCCAGAGCACGGCGATTTATGCCCTGGTTGCCTCGTTGCTGATTGCCGCGCTGGTCACTGCCCTGCTGCCGAAAGAGTGTGATATTGCACTGGTGCCGGGGGCGAAGGCTATCGCGCTGGCGGAGCATTATGCGAGGACGCGGGCTAAGTACAAAACTAATGGGGTAGCGGCTTAAGCTTTGTTTTATTGCGCTGCGCGCGGCTGCTTCTGGGTCAAAAGCACGTGCCTTGCACGCTGGCCGCTGGCCCGAATCCGCCAACCAGCTTCTAAACAAAAATCGGCAACCTTGGGGTCCAATCCATGCACGGTCTAACGGCGGAATCTTGTGTTTTTCTTTATTGCCTCGGCAACTGCTCAGGGATGATGTCTTCTCTACGGCGGATTCACATCAAAGGAAAACATGCGGCATCTCAAATGCCCGCCGTCAGAAACCGCCCTTATTCCGGGCAGGCAACCCCAAAGGCTGAACAAGGTTTTACTTAAGAGTCCATTGGCGGGTTCAGGGCACCCGCCCACTATAACTCTCTATGAGTTTACTACCGATTCAGCAACAACCTTCGCCGGCCTGCTGGCATAAAGATAAAGCAACACCGAGGCAATAATACAAAACGCCATCGACCCAACCATCGGCCAGGCGCTGTGCGCCGGGAACATCGACAACAGCGAACCGACCAGCGCACCGGTACCGAAACGAATAGTGCCCGCCAGCGAGGCTGCGGTACCGGCCATGTGCGGGAAGTCATCCATAATCACTGCCATCGCGTTCGAGGTCACCATCGCAATGCAGCCGACGTAACCCGCCACACCGAGCACCAGTGCCCAGAAACCCAGTCCGAAGGCGCTCACAACCAACAACCATAGCCCCATCACCAACTGAATCATCAGGCCCAAACGGAACATTTTGATAGCCCCGAGACGACGTACGTTGCGGCTGTTGAAAAAGGTCAGAATCACCAGGAACACCACGTTCAGCGCAAAATAGAAGCCGAAATGCTGAGGCGAAACGCCGTTAAGTTCGATATAAACAAACGGACCGGCGCTGAGGAACGAGAACATCCCGGCGAAGGAAAATCCGCTCGCCAACATGTAGCTCAGCACACGCTTATGGCGGAACAGCGACGCAAAGTTACCCAGGCTGGTGCGCATATGAAAACGCTGCCTGCGCTCTTTGGGGAGCGTTTCTTTAATAAACACCCCGACCAGGACCGCCGCGATCAGCGCAGCAATGGCCATCGCCCAGAAGATGGCATGCCAGCTGAACCACAGCATCAGCGCGCCACCCAGCATTGGTGCTAGCAAAGGCGCGACCGTCATCACCAGCACCACGAAGGACATCATTCGCGAGAATTCGTCCTTCGTGAACATATCGCGCATCAATGCGTTTATCACTACGCTCGCCGCCGCAGCCGACAGGCCATGAAGGAAACGCATGTTCACCAGTTGATGAACGGAATCAGATAACGCGCAGGCGGCAGCGGCAATAGCAAATACCAGCACGCCCCAGAAGATAACCGGCTTGCGACCCAGACTGTCGGCCATCGGTCCATAGAACAGCTGACCGATAGCAAAACCTAATACATAAGCACTCAGCGTCATCTGCACGCTGCCCGCTGAAACGCCAAACTCTTGAGCGATCATCGGCATGCTGGGTAGATACATGTCGATAGCCAACGGCATCAACATCGACAACAATCCCAATATCAAGATTAAACCTAAATGGGATGTCCGGGTCTCTTGCACTCTTTGTAACTCCTGATTAAACGACGAGTAAAATTTTTGGTTTAACGTGGCACGACAACTGAAGCGATTTCTTCTTCGGTGAGCGGACGGTATTCGCCAGGCTCTAAATCTTCGTCCATCACAATCTCGCCAATACGTTCACGATGCAGCTCAACCACACGGTTGCCCACCGCAGCGAACATACGCTTCACCTGATGGTAACGGCCTTCACTGATTGTCAGACGCACCACGCGATCGCTCACCTGTTCCAGTACCGCAGGTTTGGTCAGTGAGTCTTCGTTATGCAGTTGAACACCGGCGGTAAACTGCTCGGCGGTATCGTCGGCCAGCGGATGCTCCAGCGTGACCAGATAGGTCTTCTCACAGTGATGCTTCGGCGAGGTGATGCGGTGCGACCACTGTCCGTCGTCGGTCATCAGCACCAGACCGGTGGTGTCAATGTCGAGACGGCCCGCAGCGTGCAGCTTGTAGGCGACCGGTTCTTCGAGGAAGTAAAGCACGGTTGGATGATCAGGGTCGTCGGTCGAACAGACGTAACCCTGTGGCTTGTTGAGCATAAAGTAACGATGACCGGTGATCTGCTCCAGCACGTTGCCGTCAAACTCAACGGACATCTCCGGGGTCAGTTTAAATGCCCCGGTCTTGACCACTTCACCGTCTACGGTAACGCGCTTTGCACGCAGTTCGCGCGCCACTAACGCACGGCTCACACCTAACTGTTGTGATAAAAACTTGTCCAATCGCATTGAATCTACTCAGCCTTTCCTGGCGAACGTTTTCTGCTCGCACTTTGATAAAACACAACACCCCGCCACCGCATAATTCTGCGACAGCAGGGTGATGAAATGGTGATATGTAATAATTTCTAAAGGTTATTATTACTTTGCGGAGGTAAAACCGGCAGCCGAGCCGCCTTTAAGAGACGATATTATAGCGGGGCTTCTCCCGCCTTGTCGCGTCAATCTGTAAAAGTTAGCAGACTAAATTTTAACGCAACGTGATTGACCCTCGGTTCGCCTTCCGCGACGATTGTTGGCATACTGAAATCAGGTCCCTCTCCCCCACAGAACGTTTCGGAAATGTCATGCAAGCTCTCCCATTTACCCTCCGCCCCTATCAGCAAGAAGCCGTAGACGCTACGCTGCAGCATTTTCGCCAACGCGACGAGCCTGCGGTGATCGTCCTGCCAACCGGCGCAGGAAAAAGTCTGGTGATTGCCGAACTGGCCAGGGTCGCGCGGGGCCGCGTGCTAGTACTGGCGCACGTCAAGGAACTGGTCGCGCAGAACCACGCTAAATACCTTTCGTACGGGCTTGAAGCCGACATTTACGCCGCAGGGCTTAACATCAAGCAGAGTCAGGGCAAGGTGGTCTTCGGTAGCGTTCAGTCGGTGGCACCTAACCTCGACAAGTTCGACAACGCGTTTTCGCTGCTGATTATCGACGAATGCCACCGTATCAGCGACGATGACAACAGCCAGTATCAGCAAATCATTGCCCACCTGCGCACCCAAAATCCGCGCCTGCGCCTTCTTGGCCTGACCGCGACCCCGTATCGGCTGGGTAAGGGCTGGATTTATCAGTATCACTATCAGGGCATGGTGCGCGGCGATGAGAAAAGCCTGTTCCGCGACTGTATCTATGAGCTGCCGCTGCGCTACATGATAAAGAATCAGTTCCTGGTGCCGCCAGAGCGCCTCGACATGCCGGTGGTACAGTACGACTTCAGCCGTCTTCAGCCCAACAGTAGCGGGCTGTTCGCCGAGGCAGACCTCAATGACGAGCTGCGTCGACAGGCGCGAATCACGCCGCACATCGTCAATCAAATCATCGACTTCGCCAAAGATAGAAGAGGCGTAATGGTTTTCTGCTCGACGGTAGAGCACGCAGGCGAGGTGTTCAAACTGCTCCCTGCCGGTGAAGCGGCATTGGTCAGCGCACAAACCACGGCACAGGACCGAGACCGGTTGATCGATGACTTCAAACAGCAACGGTTGCGCTACCTGGTAAACGTTTCGGTGCTGACCACCGGTTTTGACGCACCGCACGTTGATTTGATTGCCATTTTGCGCCCGACCGAGTCCGTGAGCCTGTATCAGCAAATCGTAGGACGCGGCCTGCGACTCGCGCCGGACAAGACCGACTGCCTGATTCTCGACTATGCCGGTAATCCGCACGACCTGTTCACGCCCGAAGTCGGCAGCCATAAACCGGCCAGTGACAACAAACCGGTGCAGGTATTTTGCCCAGCCTGCGGCTTTGCCAATATCTTCTGGGGCAAAACTACCGCCGATGGCACGATTATCGAGCACTTTGGCCGCCGCTGTCAGGGCATCCTCGAAGACGATGACGACAACCGCGAACAGTGCGACTTCCGCTTTCGCTTTAAGAGCTGCCCGCACTGCGGGGCAGAAAACGATATTGCTGCCCGCCGCTGTCATCAGTGCCAGGAAGTGCTGGTCGATCCCGATGACATGCTCAAGGCCGCGCAGAAGCTAAAAGATGCGCTGGTGCTGCGCTGCGGCGGCATGAATCTGGAGAGCGGTAAAGACGATAAAGGCGAGTGGCTGAAAATCACCTACTACGACGAGGACGGCGCGAGCGCCAGCGAACGTTATCGCCTGCAAACCCCGGCGCAGCGCACGGCTTTTTTACACAACTTTATGCGCCCGCATCAGCGCGCACCGGGCATTGAGCTGGTGTGGCACACCGCCGCCGATATCATCGCCCAGCAGGCGCTGCTCCGGCATCCCGATTTTGTTGTCGCAAGGATGAAAGGCCGGTTCTGGCAAATTCGCGAGAAAATCTTCGATTATCAGGGCCGTTTCCGCCGCGCCTACGAGCTGCGGGGCTAGCGGTTTAAGGCACGATCAGGGATTAATCATTTGCTGTACGGGCAATACTTCGGTAACATACCGCCCGCTTTCGCCATGCGCGAAGCGAAGATCTATCACCTGTTGCTGGGTCGCCTGTAACAGTAATTTTCTTTTAAGAGAAAAATCATGACTACTATTAATGCACAAGTACGTACTGCGCAGGGTAAGGGTGCGAGCCGCCGCCTGCGCGCAGCAAACAAATTCCCAGCTATCGTTTACGGTGGCTCTGCTGAACCTATCTCTATCGAGTTGGAACATGACTCTGTAAAGAACCAGGAACTGAAAGCGGAATTTTACAGCGAAGTAATTACTCTGGTTATCGACGGTAAAGAAACCAAAGTTAAAGTTCAAGCTGTACAGCGTCACCCGTTCAAGCCAAAACTGGCTCACATCGACTTCGTTCGCGTTTAATCGCTAACTGAGTAGATGCGCATAGGGACGCCTAAGCGAGAACAATAAAAAACGCCGCATTATGCGGCGTTTTTTATTGGCTGAAATCTGGGGGGTTTAGCTGTTACCGCTGCCTGAGCGGCGCTGCAGCTGGTCGCGCAGATTTGGCGGTGTCCCTTTGATAGTCAGCGTATCGGTTGCCGGATCCCAGAAAATACGTTCTCCCATCAGCAGCGCGTCGAAGTTGATGCTCAACCCGCCACCGCTGCCGGCAAACTTCGTTAACTGACGCAGCGTGCTGCGGTCCGCCGGAAAACTCTCTTCCAGCTCGTAACCCTGTTCGGTCGAAAACTGCTTGAAGTCCTTATCGCCTAAAGGCGGTAATTCCTGCGCCAGCTCCTGCAAGGCAATCTCTTCGCCCGCCTGCAGCTGGTCGTTGCAGTAGGTATACACCTGCTGGCGATAGTTTTGACGCTCGTTTTTATCGAGCTGAGCTTCTGCACAATAATCATCAACCGCCTGCAACAGCCCACGGTTCTGTGCCTTAGTGTCCAGCCCTTCCGATGCGCCCAGGAAATCCATGAAGAAATCCGAGACTTTGCGTCCAACTCTGCCTTTGAGGAAGGTCAGATAACGGGTGGATTCCGGGTTAGTTTCCCACTCGGTCAAATCGATACGCGCCACAATGTCGGCGTGATTGATATCCAGATAATGAATGCTGCTGACGTCAAGCTGCTCGTTCACGCGCATGCTGCTGCGGCTGGTCAATACGGCGACCAGCAGATACTCGACCGCCAGAAAACGGTAGTGGCAAAACAGCACCACGCCGCCTTCGGCAAAGGGATACTTCGCCAGCTCGTCGCGCAGACGACCGGTTGCCGCACGACTGAACCCCAGAAAGTCTTCGTCACCCTTGCGGCATGTGCGCAGTGCGGCAGCCAGCTCGCTCTCTTCGTTAAACAGACCATAAGCCTTGCTCTTGGCGCTGTAAACGCGATGCAGCTCGGCCATCATCTCCTCTACCGCCGCATTCGGGGTTAAAAGGGTATCGCGCAGCACAACATCCAGCGTTTGCTCGTCGCGTTTGTTCAACTGGTGCAGAGCAATCTGCTCGATATCCAGACTCATGTGACTTTCTCCTGTTCGTTTAGGGGGTTCCCCTGCGCCGCGTATTCCAACACCGAAGACCGCTATCTGCAAGCGTTAACCCGCGTCCCTGAAATCTCTGCTAACATGCTCAAACAATAACCCAGCGTTATTAGCATTATAAAAATGCGGAAACTCGTGGCGCGATAAGTTAAGATATTGGACTTTGTAAAGCTTTGAGCACAATTATCTATGCCACAATCATCTCGCTACAGTGACGAACAAGTTGAACAGCTCCTTTCCGAGCTGGCCACCGTTCTGGAAAAACACCGCGCCCCAACCGATCTGTCTCTGATGGTTCTGGGCAACATGGTGACCAATCTTATCAATACCAGCGTCGCTCCCGCTCAGCGCAAAGTTCTGGGACGCTCGTTTGCCGATGCCTTACAGGCATCAATAAGAGAAGATAAAGCCCATTAATTCATCATTTAAAAGTTAGCCAATCCTCTTATGGTGACAAATAGCCCGCGCTATCGCGAAAAAGTATCCCAGATGGTTAGCTGGGGACACTGGTTCGCCCTCTTCAATATTCTGCTTAGTCTCGGACTCGGTAGCCGCTACCTATTTGTTTCTGACTGGCCCTCCTCACTTGAAGGCAGGATTTATGCGCTGGTCAGTTGGCTAGGTCATTTTAGCTTTGTCGGTTTCTCCGTTTACCTGCTGATTATTTTCCCACTGACCTTCGTGGTAATGTCGCAGCGTTTACTGCGCTTCCTCTCCGCCATTCTCGCCACGACCGGGCTGACCCTGCTGCTGGTGGATACCGAGGTGTTTACCCGTTTCCATCTGCATATCAATCCGGTAGTGTGGGAACTGGTGGTGAACCCCGGCCAGGCTGAACTGGCGCGTGACTGGCAGCTGATGTTCATCTGCGTACCGGTCATTTTCCTGGTCGAGATGTTATTTGGTACCTGGGCCTGGCAGAAGCTGCGCAGCCTTAACCGACGAAGCTTTGCCAAGCCTTTGGTCGTGCTGTTTATCTGCTGCTTCTTTGCGTCGCATCTAATGTATATCTGGGCTGATGCCAACTTCTATCGCCCGATTACCATGCAGCGCTCAAACCTGCCGCTGTCCTACCCAATGACCGCGCGCAAGTTCCTCGAAAAGCACGGTTTGCTTGACGCTCAGGCGTACCAGCAGCGCCTTATCGAACAGGGTGACCCCGAGGCTATCTCGGTCGAATATCCGCTTAATAACATCAGTTTCCGCGATAAAGGCAGCAACTATAACCTGCTGATGATCGTGGTAAACGGCTTAAACGCCAACACAACGGCCAAATACATGCCAGAGCTGAACCGATTTGCGAGTCAGAACGTGAACTTTACGCATCATTTCAGCTCAGGCAGTCAAGATGATACCGGCCTGTTTGGCCTGTTTTATGGGATCTCGCCGACCTATCTCGAAGGGATTATCACCTCGCGTAAACCGTCGGCGCTGATGAATGCCCTCACCCAGCAGAACTATGAGTTTGGCCTGTTTGCCTCTGATAACTTCAACAGTCCGTTATACCGTCAGGCACTGCTCTCCGACTTCTCGCTGCCAGCCGCGGTGCGTCAAACCGATCCACAGACCACCCAACAGTGGCAACAGTGGCTGGCGACGCGCGGGGCACGTCCGTGGTTCTCCTATGTGAGCTTTAATGGCACCTCTGATGCAAACCTGCCGAATAAAGAAGGCAAGCAACCTACCGTCGCGACTATCAATCGTCGTTATCAGCAGGGTGCGGCAGAAGTTGACGGACAGATAGCGGAGGTCCTTAAGAGTCTTCAGGACAAAGGCGTGCTGGATAAAACCGTGGTTGTTATTACCGGTTCACGCGGCGTGGATCTGACCAGTCAGCAAAATCAGATGGACGCCGAGCAGATTCAGGTTCCGCTGGTGATCCACTGGCCAAATACTCCGGCTCAAACAGTCAGCAAGCTTACCGCCCACGAAGACGTGATGACTACGTTGATGCAGCGCCTGCTGCACGTGAGCACCTCGCCGTCAGATTATTCACAGGGCGAAGACCTGTTTGCTGCACGACGCAATAACAACTGGGTATCAAGCACCAGCGATGGTGCACTGGTGATTACCACGCCGACGCAGACTATCCGTCTCGATAACAACGGTAATTACCGTGCCTACGACAGCCAAGGCAACGAGCTTAAAGATCAGAAGCCGGAACTGGGCCTTCTGCTTCAGGTATTGACCGATCAAAAACGCTTCGTGGCGAACTAACTGCTTAAAATTGAAGCAGTCGTGAGCGTAGCATATTGATTTCAAAGTCGGGATGAGTAGACTGTTTGTACAGCGTCGGCATGTAGCGCAGCCTGGTAGCGCACCGTCATGGGGTGTCGGGGGTCGGAGGTTCAAATCCTCTCATGCCGACCAAACATTCCAGATAGGTCAAGGGGTTAATCGAAAGGTTAGCCCCTTTACTTTATGTGTAAAACTGCACATGTGCAATGCTCAGCTGCACACGTTTTTATTCTCCCATGCCTGTTGGTCAGGTATCGCAATTCTTGCTCTCCTTTCCAGTACGCTATGGTCGCTTCACTCCCTCCGCTGCTCACTCAGGCTGCGCTAAATGCCGACGCTGTTATGCATGTGCATTAACGCATTGTGAACGCAGCAAGATAAACAATTGATTATTAATATATTAAACCAGTCTAACTTAGACACGGATAATATTCTTTTCTCACTCAAGAGGGAAAAGAACTCATGAATTTTGAGGGGCTATAGGTCGTGGGACGTACAACGGGGGTGTACGCCACCTTGCTGCTATATGCATGACAACTTTTCAAAATCTTATAAAAATTATGATATCTCAGGAACGGTGATTATAGAGGGTGGGAAAGGCTCTCCCACACTGCCACGTATAACAGCGTAGGAAAGCCCTTAAGACATTATGAAGCAGGATTGGTGAGGCTGGGGGATGTGTGAGGATATCGTGGCTAAAATGCTTAGGGGGTTAATACACCAAGAAAATTTCTAGTAAAAACTCTCGTCAGTCCCCCAATTAAGACGGTCTTCAAACTCTTCGAAGTAACAATAGGGACACTGGATGATTTTTCCACCGAGATAATCGATAAGCATGTTTCGACGAAAGAGGAACGGTGTACCACATCCGCCACAACTCACATTTTTGTTGCGTTCTCTGAGACGTTCCAGCTTCTCAGGTGAGGCTGTAAGCAATCCACCATCAATCGCTATGCGTAACATTCTTGAATCGTTGAATACGCCCTCAACCAAATGAACTGGGAAGCCTTCCAACTTTACATCCCTGACGCTGTATAGGCTGTTACGTTTATCAATAACTAGTCCTTTATAAGCAAAAGACATCCTCCCATCATGCGTGTTAAAGGGCTTGGTAATTTCACTCTCTTCCGGTGAAAGGCGTGAGTAATTGGAGTTACCCTTACAATAAGTTTTAACTGGGTAGCCTTTACGCATCATTCACTTTCCCGTTGCTTCTTAAACCATTCCACAGCGCGTTGAGTATTGCGTAAGGTGGACTCTGAATTCGGATTACGGTTTTTCATATTCTGTTTGAAAGCTTCATAAGCCGCTTCTTGGTTTGAAGGAGGATTTAAATGCGGAGGAATGTAGACATCCTTTTGCGCTTGCTCACGCAATGATTTCCAATATTCAGCCATGCTTTTATCATTTACTCCCTGCGCCATGGGAGAGTAAGCTTTAGCAGCTTGCTTCTGTGCGTTCATACGCTGGATAGCGAGAGTGACTAGCTCAATAGCTTCGTCTTCTGAATGGCCTTTATTTATTAATTGCTGGATAGCTTCTGGTACATTAATGCTCATATTATTTAGTTCCCCATTGAAATGTTTTAGCAATATCGTAAATTTCTAAATTCATTAGTTTGTTATAGTACCCCTCACGCCATGTGTTAGTAAATAAATGCTTAGGAGTGATATATTTTTTATCAGGATGATATGAGACAGGAGTGTTGATAAAGTTTTGCATTATTACCCCGTCACTATTTTAAAGGGTTTTAAGGTCAAGGCGTTTCAATGTTTGCCTTACGCTGTCAATAGTCCAGTGCTGTCCCCAACGAGTGGGTATGCCTTTTGTATTTAATGCGTTGGCTAAGGCGGAATAGCCAAAGCCATATTCAATCAGCTCTTCGAATACTGGTTTTACTTTTTCATCGAAGATGGCTGTTTTAGAGTTGCGTAATTTTCCGTACATAAGATCACCTTTTATTAATAATAATTGGCGTGGTTAAAATAAAAAATAAGCTGGCGAAATATTTTAATAATTACTAATATGA